>CAZFST010000026.1:0-72747 GCA_964522015.1 uncultured Fusibacter sp.
ACGAATGCCTGCTTCGCGGTATACGGTTTGATTTCTTAACTTAATGACATTGGGTTAGTTTCCCTTCTTTTTTTTGCTCTTTATGCCGATACATAAAATAGTAATGAGTAATGAGTAATGGATAATCAGTGATGTAAGAATTATTATGATAACTCTTGAAGAATGGAAGGCTTATAATGATGAAAATCAATAGTGATTTGATAAGACAAACCAAACAGATGATGCAGACCTTAAAGCAGGGAACCGAATCTGCCACTGGATCTGCCGCGGTATCTGATAATGAGGGTGGTGTTGTCCCTTCAGGAACGGCTATCAATCTTGAGGAAATGTCAAAGCCAGTTAAGCAAGCGGTAACACTGTTGAAGGACAACGGTTATCCCGTCACTCAAGAATCACTTGCTGTCATTCAAAAATTTATGGAGACCGCCAATGGAACCACGGGTGAAAAACTCAAGGCACTAGAAGTGCTTGTGGGTAAGGACATGCCTATAGAGGGTCAGTTACTACAGGACTTGCATACGGGTAGAACAGGAACCCTTGTAGATTTCTTAAAACCAAACAGTCGCCCTGTGGCTCGTAATTCACAAAGTGAAAAAAGCAACCCTTCTGAAAGCCACTTCAAGACGGCTAGCGTTGAAGGACAGTTGGTAAATGAGGCTGTGATAGAAGGTCTGGAATTTCTAATGGACACCATTATGTCTATGTTATCCACCGAAGTTGGGGATAAAACTGGGGATAGCGGGGATAACTCTGTGAAAAACCCCTCAAAATCTGTTAGTAAGGTGTTGAGAAATTCAACCATCGATATTGAAGGGAATCAAAAGGGAACTGATTTACATCAATTTGATCATTCAATGAGTGATGGGACTACTATTAATAAAGAACAGGATGCACTAGAAAATTTATTAAAAACACTAGAATCACCTGAAGTCCTAGATGCCCTGATAGAAGCTCTAGAAAATCAATTTGGGGAGGTCGACCAAAGTTCCATGGGTATTGTACCTTCTCAAAGCCAATCAGAACAGCGGTTAAAAATGGTGCTCGAAGAGCGGGTAACTCCAAAACTTTTGGCTATCCGTCAAGAATTTGAAACACAAAAAAAATCCATAGTGGGAAGTTTGAATCGACTTCAACCTGGTATAGAGGTGATGCCCCATGCAGAAAAAGTACAAGTACTAGCCAAAGTAACAGATCAACTAGATCACTTGATTATGAAATCCGATGTAGGGCTCTATTTAGGTATTAAAGAAGAAAAACAGCTACTTAAGCAATCAACCGTGGTAGATCAGGCCCGGGTAGCTCTTAATAAAGGGGATTTGGCCAAGGCAGAAAAACTGATTAAGTCCATTGTTGAGGTGTTGGATAAGCTTGAGTTCAAACCCACACTTCAAAAGGCCATGGCCCTGCCTAAATTTGGGGGGAGTTTTTATGATCTAGGCGCGGATATGGGTTTTGATCACCTTAAAAGTGACTTTGAAGACGGCGTAATGCAGTATTCAAAATCTGAAAAATCAGTGGGTGGTTTGATTCAATATCTGAGAAGAATGGGTATGAATCATGAAACGGAAGTATTTCAACAAACATTTGCTAGGCAAGAGGGTTCGCAGACTGAGAAAGCGCCTATAAATTTGAAGGAGCAGTTACTTCAACTGAGTCGTAGTGGTCTTAGTGAAAGCAATCAATCCCAGGCAGAAGGGTCACTCTCACATATTAGCGGTCAGCAGTTGAATAACAAATTACTAGATAAAGCCCAGACTCAGCAGATGCTATTATCTATTCCTTTGCAACAGCAGGGGCAAGTGGCTGAGATGAAGGTTTTTATTCAAACAAAGCAAGAAAAGTTAAAAGCTGATTGGAAGAACTTTGATATGTTTTTTGTTCTTTCCACCTCACAGGTAGGAGAGATAGGCATCAAGGTACGTTCAGTGGATATGAAGCTATCTGTGGATGTTCTCAACAATCATGTCAATCGGGAAGCCCTCTTCAAACCATTGGTTGAATTATTAACTCAGGATATCGAAGCAGTTGGTTTTGTGGTCACCCGTGTTGGCTTTAAAGCGTGGGGAAATGAATCTCCCACTGAAAGAAATGAAGCACCTCAGCCGGTGACACCGAAACCGACCAATACAAAGGATGGGGGGTTCGACGTAAAAATATGAAAACTAATCGTAATATGACTACAATATCCGCCCAATTATTGGCGAAATCTGAAAGGCCGATTGAAGATAATCCAGTTCGTTTGGAGCATCAGTTGGATACGGACTTGCAAGAAAATTTACCACCTCAATTACTGGCAGTGGTTGTTGGTGTTTTGAAAATGGTTGAAGGGCTTGATCAAGAAGAAAAGATGGTAATACGTGAGGGAAATCACTTGAAAAGTGAGGGAACGCACTTAAAAAGTGGGGGTAAACCATGAAAGTGACTCAGGTTCAGAAGGGCGTTGGTGCTACAAGTAAAGTTTCTAAACCAAATCAAGCAATGGGTTCAAAATTTACTGATTTAATGAACGACCATAGTGAGCGTAATACTAAAGAAGAACTTGAAAAAATGATGCTAGCTATTCGCTCTCATGGGGATCAATTAGTAGAGTCAAAAACCATTGAAGTACTAGTTCAGTATAAGAAGATGGTCCGTGAATTTGTATCTCAAGCAGTTGATTTTGCCTTTGAAATTCAGGAGCGCAAAGGTTTATCCCGTATGGGTCGTTCGAAAATGCTTAAAGTGGTGGCTCAAATCGATGATAACCTAGTGGCTATTACGGAGGCCTTTCTTGAAGAGGAGCGATCGCGAATCAAACTTCTAAGTAAAATCGGGGAACTACAAGGGCTGTTGATGAATATTTTTGTGTAGTGAAATTATGCCTAGCAATTTAAACCCTTTAAACGGTTTGCACTGTTTACACAAATAGGCAACTAAAAAACGGCAATTATACGGGTAAGCGACCCGCATAACTGCCGTTTTAAATTTAAGTGATTTACTGAATACCGCAAGCCGTAAATGCATCGGTGACTGCTTTAACCTGAGGGCTGGCTGCACCGTATAAATCAGTTGCGGCTTTCACGCAAGCGATTTTACTAGCAGCAAAATTTGTAGAAGACGTCATGTAAGTTGTCAATGCACGGAAGAATACTTTTTCCATGACTTCTACACCTTGGCCTTGAACGGTGATGCCATAATGAGTACCACCATTGCCAATTAGATAGGCCACCTTATTGATAACACCACAATTAGTATGCACACCGCCGTAGTCCGCCGTACCTACATAAATCTTGCTAATATGATCTGGATCACCATAGGCTGCTGGATCTGCAAGAGATCGTAGTGCAGGTGTTCCTAGTCCAGGACCTGCGATGTCTTCTCCTACTAACCATTCTGGTTGGCTATTTGCATAAAACTCTACTGCGGTTCCAAAAATATCAGACATGGCTTCGTTTAAAGCACCTGATTGGTCTTTATAAATCAAGTTAGCGGTCTTTGAAGTGACAGCATGTTGGAATTCGTGAGCCACTACATCAAGCGCGCCTGACAAAGGAATAAAGACACTACCATCGCCATCGCCAAAAGCAAATTGTGTACCATTCCAATAAGCGTTATTATATGAGCTTCCAACATGAACACTTGATTTGATCTGTGCTCCAAGGTTGTCAAAGCTATTGCGGTTGAATTTTGACTTGTAGTAATCATAGACAGTTCCTAGATTCGCTTGTGAACTAACAGCCGTTGCATCTGTTGCGACATTGAAAATATTATCAATATCTGTCCATAACGTACCCGGAAGTGTTGTTCTGTAATTCGCATTATACGTGAAAATACCTTTGCCTCTTGTCATATCAACCACATAGTACTTACCATCTGTGTGACGGTTTGTATTAAATGATGTCTGCACACCTAAAACATTTTTTCCAGTGGCAATGACTGTATTAGCAGGATTAAAAGTAAGGGTGGGAACTGGTTTAGCGGTTGTGATCGTATTGAATTTGTCGATGACTTTACCATTTTCAGTGCTGATAAAGTAGAACCATCTTCCTGGAGTAGGATCATCAAAAACCAGTTCTAATGCATAAGCATAGTGATATTGGCCATTTAATGGATAGATTATCAACTCAGGTGAGGGTTCGTTCACTAATTCTGGGTTAAAGCCCAAATCTACCAATGCGTAATTAAGAGCATCCTTCTGCTTAATGCCATGTAATGCCTTTTGAGATATCTTGCCATTAGACTTGATTGGTAAACCAACAAATGATTCAACCACGCCGTCTTCTTCAATATTGACGATTTGATCTGAACCGAATACTGGGATGCCATTAAAGTACTGTTGTACACGGACAGTAGTTATCCCCATTTCGTCCTTTGTTTCGTTGATGATTTTAAACTCGCCTTCAAAACCTTTCTTTTGCATAAATTTTAATGCAATATTGGCTTTGGCTTCTGCAGATTTACCAGTCAGATTTCCAGATTCAAAACCTGTACTTGGTTGTGCAAAAGAAACTGATGCCACTAGGACAACTGAAAGTAAGAGTGCTAGATACCGTTGAAACTTCATAAACTTTCCCCCTGTTTCTCTCTTTTTGAAAATCCCAATAGAAGTGTTCAAAATACGAGTTGGCCAACTCGTAATTTATTTTAATTGATATATCACCATAATACAACAGGATTTTGCTTGATTATTGCGAATATTCTGTCGATGGCTTACATAATTATTGAGACCAATATTGACATAATTCATAATGAGAATTTGAGTTAACCTTCAAAAGTGAAGGTTTGGAGGGGAAGTGGCCATTACTTAATATGAAGATGACAGGCAAAAAAAGCATAGAAAAAAATTTTAATATGGATACAGAAGAATGGGGATCTAGGCGGATATAAGATTCTCTTAAGTGGGACTTTTAAGTTGTTGTGAAAGATAGGTGGATTTATTTGTACACTTTTCGATGGCTTCCATAACAATACCTCTAAATCCGCTCTTTTCCAGAGAAAAAATAGCTTCAATGGAGGTGCCACCTGCTGATGTGACACTATCCTTCAACTGGCCAGGGTGTGAGTCAAGATCTCTTACCATTTTGGCTGCCCCAAGAACGGCTTGTGAAATTAGTTTATAGGACTGATCCCGGTTCATTCCCTTTAAAACAGCGCCATCGGAAAGAGCTTCTATAAACATGAACACAATAGCTGGTGAAGACCCCGAAATTGCAGTTACCACGTCCATTAAACGTTCTTCTACCACTTCAGTATCTCCGACACAGTTAAACAGAGCCTGAGCATGATTTTTGTCTTCTGGGGTTGCATGTTGATTAGAAGTCAAGGCTGTCATTGCTTCACCGACAGCTGCGGGAATATTTGGCATGGTTCTTACAATTCGTACAGGCTTGCCAAAGGCTGCTTCAACATACTCGGTACTAACACCGGCGGCGACTGTGATAATAAGATGCTGGTCAGTAATAAGATCCTTGATTTCATCAATAACCTCTCCATATTTATTGGGTTTGATGGTCAGTAAGATGATATCAGAACTAGCCACAAGCTTACGGTTATCGTGGGTGATTTGAATTCTAAAGTCGGTACGAAGGCTTTCCAAACGCTTGCTGCCAGGATTTGAAGCTTTGATAGTAGTAGGGTCAAAAGCACCTGAATCTAACATCCCTTGAATTAACGCATGGGCTAGATTACCAGCCCCAATAAACCCAATTCTCTTTTTCATCATGGACCTTCTTTCTTTATGTATGATATACTTAATTTGGGTGTGGAAACTTATGAACTACACTTAAACTTTACTTAGCATAGTGTGAAACTTAGACATGGGTGATGAGAGGAGACAGGAACTTGAAAGAAATAATGAAAAATACGCTTTCATTCCTCAAGCAGTCCGGAGCAGAATATGCGGACATCCGCTTGGTGGATACGTTAACAGAACGAATTCAAACTGAAAATCAGAAGGTTATTGGTATTGAGAATAATCGTTCCCGTGGGGTAGGGATTCGGGTGATTGTCGATGGCTCCCTGGGATTTGCCAGTGGCCAAGAGACAGAAAACCTTCAAGAGACTGCCCAGCGTGCTCTACGTATTGCAAAAGCTAGCCGTGAATTACAAAAGACACCTATTGCACTGGCACCAAAAGAGGTGGTTGAAGATCACTACCAAACCCCGATTAAGTCGGATCCTTTTAAAGTGCCCTTGGAATTCAAAGTAGATTATCTTCTAAAATGTGAAAAAGCGATGGCAACTAGCTGTGAGCTTTCTAAAACCTCTGGCAGTATGACTTTCCAATTACAGGATAAAATATACGCCGACTCAGAGGGCAGTTTTATTACCCAAACACTCTATGAGTCAGGGGCGGGGATTCAAGCATATGCTTCATTTGATGGGGATACTCAAGTCCGTAGTTACCCAAATAGTTTTGATGGTAATCATGGAACAGGTGGCTACGAGTTTATCGAGGCCATGGATATGCTGACCTATGCGCCACAAATCGCATTGCAGGCTTATAATCTAGTAAGAGCAGAAGTATGCCCTAGCGGTTTGTTTGATTTAATCATAGATCCTGACCAAATGCAATTGCAAATTCATGAAAGTATTGGACATCCTGTAGAGCTTGATCGTATTTTTGGCTCAGAATTAGCTTTTGCGGGAGGTAGTTTTGTAACACCAGAGATGGCAAAGACCGATTATAAGTATGGTTCAGAGCACGTTACTGTTGTATCAGATGCAACAATGGCAACTGGTTTAGGGACTTATGGGTACGATGATGACGGTGTTAAAGCATGTAGCATTGTGATTATTGATAAGGGATTATTAAAAAATGTGATTGCATCTCGGGATACAGCGATAAAAATGGGCCAAGTCTCAAACGGCACAAATCGAGCAGACGGATGGTCAAATTTACCCATAGTCAGAATGAACAACATTAGCTTGCTACCGGGTGAATTTGAGTTATTTGAGTTGATAGAAGGCATTCAGGATGGCCTTTATCTCAAGACCAATAAAAGTTGGAGTATTGATGATATGCGTGTTAACTTCCAATTTGCCACGGAAATTGCTTATGAAATTAAAGCGGGTAAAATCACGGGCAAAATTTATAAAAATCCCGTTTACTCAGGTATCACACCAGAGTTTTGGGCCAGTTGCGATGGGGTAGCAAATGACCGCTATTTCAAAATACTCGGCACACCAAATTGCGGTAAAGGGCAGCCTATGCAAGTGGCACATGTAGCCCATGGCTCATCGCCAACCCGTTTTAGACAAGTAAAGGTAGGTGTCTAATATGTTGACTAAAGAACGTGCCTATGGGCTGATAGAAACGGTTGTTAAAGCATCTAGATTTGAAACTGTCGTGATGATGAAAAATAAAGAGCTGGGGTTAACCCGCTTTGCTAATTCTGAAATTCATCAAAATATGACCAGTGCTGATACAGATGTAAGCATTATGGTATTTGATGGCGAAAAAATGGCAAGTGTGAATACCAACGTCTTAACAGAAGAAGCACTATTGGCAGCTCTTAATTCGGCAGAATTGAAACTACCGCTGTTACAACCAAGTGGTATGAGCTTTGAACCACTAAAGGATTTACCTGCCATTGAAATTGATCAGCGTGATCTTGGGTTTGAAACACTTTGGAGTATAGAAGAAAGGGCACATGCCATTGCTAAGCATATCAATGCTTTACCAGAAGAGATGATTGGCTCTGGGGCATTTGAAGTGGTCCATGATACCTATGTATGGGGAAATTCCAGTGGCGTTCGCCGTTTTAGCGGTGGTAGTAGCGCTCATCTAGAGGTTATGGTAAGTCACCCATCAGGGGCATCTGGTTTTAGTGATGTGGTGGTTAAACAAGCTGCTGACTTAGATGTGGCTGAATCTTTTAAGTTTGCTGTGGATAAAGCCATCGCTGGACTTAATCCAGTGAGCCTTGAACCTGGTCATTATGATGTTGTATTAGAACCTTTGGCAGTAGGGGACTTGATGAGTTATGTCGCCTATTTAGGAGCTGGCTCTAAGTTTCACCAAGATGCCATTAGCCCATTCAGTGGAAAACTTGGCGAATGTGTAGCCGCTGCAGAATTCAGTTTGACCGATGATGTTAACCATCCAGAAGTGATGGGTTTAGAATTTGATTTAGAAGGCTATCCAAAGCAAACACTTACAATTATTGAAGAGGGTGTTTTTAAGGGGATTGCCTATGATACCCATACTGCCAAACTCGCGGGCGCAAAAACAACAGGGCATTCTGGAGGTTATAAGGGTGAAGGTGGCATAGCCCTCAACGCAGTAGTGGCACCAGGCACTGACTCTATAGAGAGTTTGATAGCCGCAACGGAAAAGGGGCTTTTGGTAAGCCGCTTCCACTACATGAATGTGGTGGACCCCCGTACTGGTACATTGACAGCCTTAACCCGTGATGGTCTTTTCCTAATCGAGGGTGGTAAAGTGGTCAGAGCCGTTAAAAATTTGAGATTTACAGATGATATCCCAAGAATTTTGAAAGCAATCACGGGTATTACAAAAGAACGAATTTCTACACCAAGCTTTTTTGGCACCAATTTAGTGCCTGGAATAAAAGTAGAAGCATTTCACTTTACGGGTAAAACGGAAATATAAGGCACATTTGTAAGTGTTGCCGCACAACACTGCTTAAGTGTTGCTGTACAACACTACTTGGGACATATCAGCACCCGAAATTGCGAAACAGCAAAACGGATAGCTGATGTGTCCCTTTTCTATGCTCTCAATAAACGAAACACTTGCGTGTCGCTTAACCTAGCGTTAACAGGATTTGCTAATTTGATTACAAAATCTTAAACTCCCGATTACTTTGGCCGTTAAATAATAATTTATACTGAAACCAGACATTGCAGTGAACATCGGTTTTCAGCAGATGGTTTGGATGCCTGATTCATGGCCCCCAAATCATAGTCCACTCTAAAAAAATAGAGTCGACCCTAACTAAACCATTAAAGGGAGAAAAAATGAAACGTAATCACAGTTTAAAAACAAAAGCACTAGCTGTTTTGACAGCGGGGTTCATGCTAACTGCATCAGCAGTTCCAAGCTTTGCAGCCCCTTTATCAGAAATTAAAACTGGTTTTGCAAAGAATGTCATTATCATGATACCTGATGGCATGAGCCACGCTGGTGTTACTTTAGCAAGATGGGTCTATAACGATGGAAAAGCGCTAAACATGGATGCTCTTGCCAGCGGTCTTGTGAGCACACACAACTCGGATACAGCTATCGCAGACTCTGCTCCAGCTGGAACAGCAATGGCCACAGGTTACAAAACACAGGATAAACTCATAGGGGTCAAGCCTACGCAAGCCACTTTGATTGGTGCCAGACCTGTTACCACAGAGGAAGGTTACACACCAGTTGCATCAATTCTTGAAGCTGCAAAACTCAAAGGAAAAAGTGTTGGTATCGTTGCAACTTCAGAAATCCAACACGCCACACCAGCTGACTTTTCGTCTCATGTAACACATAGAAACTTTTACACTGCAGTTGGTGAGCAACAAGTCTATCAAAACATGGACGTTGTTTTAGGCGGCGGTGCTGCTTACTTATTGCCTGATACAAAGGGTTCTGTGG
Source organism: uncultured Fusibacter sp. (assembly GCA_964522015.1). Lineage (GTDB taxonomy): Bacteria > Bacillota > Clostridia > Peptostreptococcales > Acidaminobacteraceae > QQWI01. The sequence goes on from CAZFST010000026.1 coordinate 9,578, forward strand.
ATCCTAAGAATAAAACACGAATTGATAGCGAAGATATGCAAGAGACTATTAAATCTTTGGGTTACACATTTGCGACAACCAGGGATCAAATGCTTCAGGTTAAAAGTGGCAAATTATGGGGTGCTTTCGCACCAGGCGCCATGAGTAAGCATATTGTTAAAAAGCAAGAAGAACCTTCAATTTCAGAAATGACCAGTAAGTCGATTGAGCTACTCTCTAAAAACAAAAATGGCTTCTTTTTAATGGTTGAAGGATCACAAGTTGACTGGGCTGCCCATGGGGATCAGACAATCGGCACAATTTCTGAAATCAAAGCTTTTGATGATGCTGTAGGTGTAGCACTTAAATATGCAAAATCAAATAAAGATACCCTTGTCATCGTGGCATCAGACCATGGTACAGGTGGGATTACAATTGGTGATGCAAGCACCACAGCTAACTACTCAGAATTGCCGATGAGTCATTTTACTGGGTCCCTAAAGAAAGCACTGACCACTGAGGAATCAGCTGCGATGCAGTTAAATGCTGACCGTTCTAATGTTAAATTGGTAATGAGCACACTTGGTATTACTGACTTAACAGCGGAAGAAGAGAAAAAATTAGTGGATGCAAAGGGCACCGACGAGAATGGTAAGAATTTTGATAATACCCTTTCAGAAATGGTGAAACTAGTTAATATGAGAGCGCATATCGCTTGGACAACTGGTGGTCACACAGGGGAAGATGTTGTACTCTACACTTATGCCAATGGTTACGAGAATCGTTTAAGTGGCACGGTACAAAATAGCGACATCGCACTCTATGCTGCAAAAGCCCTTAACCTTGATCTTGATGCGACTTCAAATGCACTATTTGTACCACAGTCAAAATTAGAATCACTTGGATTCAAGGTATCCATTGATGATTCTGAACTGAGCAACATGGTGTTGGTACTTGAAAAAAATGGTAAAATGTACAGATTCCCAGAGAATAAAAATCATTTCCTCAATAGTGGTTACGTGAAGATTTACAATGGTCTTAATATCTACAATGGTAAGCAATTCTTTATTCCTCAAGCTGCACTGAATTTGATCAAGTAAGGATTTCTCTACACCACTAAATGGAACATATCAGCTTTCTGTCTTGCACTCAGACGGATTGCTGATATGTTCTTTTCGATTTATATGCTTTGAGTAGGGTATTAGTTCTTTATAAACCCATTCAAATTTAAAATTGGAGGTATCTGATGCAAACCACCCACGATATTGTCAATCATCGTTTTATCATCGACATCAATGACGCCGTAGCAGAACTGGTCTACGAGCAAGAGGGCAGTACCCTTCATTTCACCCATACATTTGTACCAAAGCCATTGGAAGGTCAAGGAATCGGCAGGGCTTTGATGCTGGGTGCTATTGACTATTTACGAGATGAAGGACTCACCATGGTCCCTGTTTGCCCCTATGTGATTGCCTATGCTAAAAAGAACTACAAAACATTAAGTGATTTATTGCCCAGTGATTTTTCCAGATAGGCTTAAAATAAGTCCGTATATTTTCCATAAATAGCCTAGTCATTTACGATAAAAAGTGTCATAATGAGGTAGGTAACATTTGGGATATTATTCAGGCATAATTTTAAGAGGGAATCATGACAAATACATTCAGGCTCTTTTGGCGATTGTTTTTTTATGGGGTGATGGTGGTGTTGCTGCTAGATGGAAAAGCCACTGAACCCTGGGGTTTTATGATCCTAGGGGTGGCACTTTCCTTGGGTTTTTATAAATCTGAAGCCCTAATCAAAGAAAATCGCCAAGGAGTAGGCCAACTACTCTTTGCACTCGAATGGTTACTACTGATTCTAGCAATGGGAGGCCATAGTCCCTATTTCGTAATCGGCACCGCTGTTTTGCTAGCTGAATGGTGTTGGATCAGTATGACAAAGGCCAAGACAAAAATCAAAATCGTCGCTGCTTTTTTAGCCATCGCCCTTAGTTATCCATTAATTCCTACTCAAGCAATTCCCACAGATATGACCACGGTCGTATTGCAATTTTCACTCTCAGCATTGATTCTTTGGTTAGGTTTAGTGCTTAACGACATGCAAGCGAGAAAAATCGCCGCCCAACAGTATTATGATCAGCTTCGTGAATCTGAAATCGCTTTAAAAAATGCCAATGTAGAATTAGAAGCCTATTATGAGACTTTGGAAGAAGTCACCATACTAAGAGAGCGTAATCGCATCAGTCGGGATATTCACGATAATGTTGGCCATGCCCTGGCAACTACCTTAATCCAGCTTCAGGCAATTGAGCATAGAATGCAGGGGAAACAAGACCCTGATAGTGTTATCATCACAACCTTAACAGACTTTGTGCGAACATCATTGGCAACGACTAGGCAAATTGTTCGGGATATGGTTCCCAAGATGTTGTCTTATAAAAAATTCAAAATTGATTTGACAGAATTATGCAACCAGTCTTCAAAATTAACGGGTCTACAAGTCATCTTAACCATGCCCGACACGGATCTATCTCTGACGGAGAACCATCATGAATGCCTATTTCAGTGCGTTAAAGAAGGTCTAACCAATGCCATGAAGCATGGTCAGGCGAGATCTGTTCGCGTGATTCTAACTGTATTTGAATCCTCAGTCTGTTTAACCATCCGTGATGACGGGATTGGCACCAATTTGGTGAGGCCTTCTTTTGGACTAGAGGCTATGAGGAGTAGGATAGAAACCATGAGGGGAAATCAGGTTATCGAATCAGCACCCAATCAGGGATTTACCATTAAAGTGACACTGCCAAGGGAGATTTTGATATGAATGTTCTAATTGTCGATGATGAACCCTTAATTAGACAGGGATTAGCCTATTTACTCTCCACTTTTGAAGGTGTTAATGTGATTGGCCAGGCCGGAAATGGCAGTGAAGCCTTGTCCATGTGCAAGGACTACCCTGTGGAAGTGGTGCTCATGGACATGCGCATGCCTGTCATGGATGGTTGCACAGCCACCCGCCTTATCAAAGAGGCATACCCGAATATTAACATCCTAGTCCTAACCACCTTTAAGGATGACCAGTACATTGGGGATGCTGTCAAATACGGTGCAAGCGGCTATCTATTAAAGGACAGTTCGCCTAGTTTGATTCACGATAGCCTTAAAAATATTTGTAGTGGTGGTTTTGTGGTGGATAGCAGCTTGATAAAAGGGGTTCTAGCGGATAAAAAACCAAAAATAGATCCTAAACAATTTGATTTGTCAGAGAGAGAAGTTGCCATTATAGAACTGATGGCTGATGGTTTTAGCAATAAAGAGATTGGCAATCAGCTCTTTTTAACAGAGGGCACTGTGAAAAACAATGTGACTCAACTGCTGAATAAATTGGACTTAAAAGATAGAACCCAGATTGTTGCCTTTGCATTTAGGCATGGTTTGGTGCAATGACTATTGTAACCACTTATCAAATGTCTTATCGAATGACTTAGGGAATGACCTAGGTCATTTTTTTTAGTGACCTAGTGCAATTATCTGATCGGCAAGCCTTTGCTATACTGAGGTCACAGATTGAGATGAACACGATGATCTTTGGAGGCCAATATGATTACGATTAATGAGGTTAGTAAACGATACCACGATCAATTAGCAGTTGATAGAATATCCCTCACCATCAAACGGGGAGAAATATTTGGACTTTTAGGACCTAATGGAGCAGGGAAAACATCATTGGTCAACATGATGAGCGGGGTAGTGGCAATCGATGGGGGGACCATTGAGATTGATGGTTATAATATCAAAACATCCCCCCTTGAAGCCAAGCGAAAAATCGGGGTTGTCCCCCAAGAAATTGCCCTGTTTGATGGGATGACAGTGGTTCAAAATCTAAGTTATTTTGGTGCTTTATATGGCTTAAAAGGCAATGGACTTAAGCAAGGTATCAAGGAAGCCCTGGAGATGTCGCAACTGGAAGAAAAGAGCAAGAAAAAGGTAAAGACCCTTTCGGGTGGCATGAAAAGACGTTTGAACATCGTTTGTGCTATGATGCATAAACCCAATATATTAATATTAGATGAACCCACTGTTGGCATTGATCCACAGTCCAGAAATCATATTATGGAAGTAGTGAAAATGCTAAATACCAAGCATCAAATGACAATCATTTATATTACCCATTACATGGAGGAAGTTGAAAAACTCTGTCACCGAGTGGGGATTATTGATAAGGGACAACTCATAATGGACGGAACCATACCAGCCATCGTCAATAGTTTGACAGATGAGTGTATCGTCGATGTCATGTGTGATAGACCAAGTGAACAACAACTGTATCTATTGGATTCTTCAACCGGGATCAAATGGGTTAAACGGTCTGAAATAGGGATTCAAATAGCTTTGCATAAAGGCTATGATCACTTGTCACCAGTGGTAGAGTTGCTCAGTCAAGCAGCGCTGAAGGTGACGAGCCTGTCTTTTATTAAGCCTAGTTTAGAACATGCTTTTCTAAAGCTAACGGGACATGCACTGAGAGATGCCTAGGGGGATGGAATGAAAAATCATGGGATGACATTTAGATACGCCGGACAGGTGATCAAACATTTAAGCCACTACCCTATGCTCTGGTCCAGTTTGGTGATTTTGCCCCTGGTGCTAGGGACCATGTACGGCTTACTTTACAGAAGTCTCTTTAGTACTGGACTCGATCAAATGACGGCAGTGAAAACCAGCCAATTATCAAATCTGATTCATGTCATTCAAGGTGGACAGGTGCTATCCTCGGTGGCGACAATGCAACTCAGTGTGTTCACAGGTTTGTCCTTCTTTTTATCATCTTTTGGAGTTGCTATGTTTATTAAATATCGGGAGAAAAATCTTGCTAAGCGGCTAATTACCATGGGTTTTTCAGATGGCCATGTGTTTTGGGGTGAAGCTTGTGCTTATCTCCTCTTCAATGTAGTGGTTGTATCTGTATTCAATGGGGTTTTCTATTGCCTCAATGGTCTGTACAACCAGACACTCCCAGGTTTATTCTTAGGTGTCATCATCATGATCTTTATACAAAGTGTTGTCGGTGCTGGTTATGGGCTTCTGTTTTTAGGCTGGATTAAAAAAGAGTCCACTTTCTCGCTGTTTCATTTTATACCGGCATTTGTGTTGTCCTTTATTGGCGGCGCCATGTTTCCAGTGGCGCAAGTCAGTAGCGAGGGCCTGTACCAGTGGATGCCAACTTACGTGCTCAGTACCTTCTATACTGGAATATATGAAGGTAGACTTGCTTTCGAACAGAAGGAATGGTTCCAATGCGCTGCTGTTTTGGGGCTTGGAATATTACTGACGGTCATTGGAAGATTGAAATTCAGCTTGAAAGAGGTGGCCTAATGATAAAAGTCGCAATCGTTACCTGTAAAAGACTGCTTTTAGATAAAACCGTGGTAATTGCCATGTGGCTTGTGCCAATTTTAATTGTGTTGGCGTTTGGTATGTTAACAAGGGGGCCAGGACAGCAAGCACCACTAAAATTAGCACTTGTGGGGGCTTTACCAGTCTCGGTGGTTGAACGACTACCGGAGCAGGTGAGATTTACTGGCGCACAGACCATTGAAGAGGCCCTCGACCTATTAAAGCGAGGAAAAGTTGGGGCTTCAATTTTAATTGAGAACGGGGAAATTACAGGGATCTACGCACAGAATCAACAAGATGGTGAGATTGTGGCTTCAATCTTAGCTTCAGAACAGCCCTCAACACCACAAAAAACAGAGACACCTAAGCCAAAGGATAAGTCAGCTCAAAGGGATGCACTTCTAAATTTCATCATCAATTATATGATGTTTTCCCTAATTGCCATGGCCTCCGATTTGACGATTTTAAGAAGCAATCGTGTGATGATGCGTCTTGCAACCATGCCACTGCGCATTCATGAGGTTCTTGGTGGTCATGTACTGGCTTTTGCAGCCATGTTAGTGGGGCAGGTATTTATTGTTCATCTGACTGTTAAGCTGGTGTTAGGGATTGAACTAGTCAGTAACTTATTCTTGGGTATGCTGATTATGGGCGCAATGGTTCTGATTATACTCAGTTTGGGATTATTAGTGACTCGATTCACTTCACAAACGACATTTGTACCTTTAGTGGCAAATGGATTAATGGTGCCTTTAATGATGGTTAGCGGGACTTTTATGAATCTAGAGGGCCTTGGATGGCTAAGTCAGTTAAAATATATAACGCCACAGTTCTGGGTCACTGATGCTTATGCTGCGCTAAATACTGGCGCTGGCAATATTAGTCTCCATCTGATGGTCTTATTGATCATGGGTTTTGTGATTTTCACACTGAGTACAATTGGTCGTGATTTCAATTCTTTGCAAAGGGTATAAAGACTCATATCGTGATATGAGGAGGTAATTACCTTGATAAAGCAAAAAAACAAAGTTCGTGGGAGTTTAAGAAAGCGTTTAATGCATGCTTTTTCATTGGTGAATCTCATTACCATTTTATTGATGTTTGCCATGACGACTTTTTTTATAGGCTATTCGCTCCATGTATTTAGCGGTCTATTGTCAGAAAGTGTTGCAGGTCAAATGGCAGGGGCTTTGTCCAACGGGATGGGCATGGCTCCAGAAAGCTTGGGAGAACCCTACCGATTAACAGCTCTTGATGTCACAGCTCAAGATATAGGTGCCCAAGATAAAAATCCAATCGACGTCTATTTGATTCAGTACAAAGTAACCCGTGGGGACACGGTGATTTATGACTCCATGGCATCTGATAAAGGGGCTCTAGAGCTTTCAAATCAAATTAGTCAATTGATGTTGATGGATCGCATTTACGATGAAGCCTCTATGCCTTACACAGATGATCAAGAAAATGTGGTAGGCAATGTGACTGTTACACTCAATAATATCCTCGTTTTTATTGCCTTGGTTGGCTTAGTATTGATTACTGTGATTGGTGCAGTGTCCATATTTTTAATCAGCCAGGTTGCTATTTTTATGGTAGGTCCCAATGTGATTAAACCCATTAAAGAACTAGAGTCCAGAATGGGGGCCATGGCAGATGGCGTTTTAGAAGGGGTCTTTGATCAAAGTATTAGTTTTAAGCGCCCGGTTCGCGAAGTGGTGGCACTTTCTGACCACGCCAATCGGATTATGGGTCGAATGAACGACTATGTTGAAAATCTCCAGGCGCAAAATATTGTTCTGGATGGGCAGATGCACCAAATTCAAACGATATTTCAACAAGTCGATCAAGGTATTTTTCATGTATCAGCAGATGGGATTATTCAGGAGGCTTATAGTCTAGAGTGTGAGCGCTTACTGGGTGGCCCCATTGCCAATAAGAAGATCAGTCATTTGCTATATCCAGAAAATTCAGGTGAACAAGCATTTTTTGAAGAACTACTGCAGCAGATTTTTTCCACGGATGCCATGGCGCAGACCGTGTTTTTGAGCTTGCTTCCAGAACAATTGACGCTGAATGGTTACTTTATCAGTGTTGATTACAAGATGGTCAGTCCCATAGGCCACCATTTGGATTTAAACGGAGCCCCGTCCCTAATGGTGATACTCACTAACCAGACAGAAAAAAGAGATTTAGAACGGCAAATGCACCAAGAGCAGTCCATCCTTAAAATGGTGGTAAAGGCCATGATTCATTCCGATGAGATTATCCAGCTTGTTCGGGCCTATCGACAATTTGCGCAGACGGCTATCGAACTTTATGATCAACAGGAGTTTTCGTTCTTACTACGAGAAATCCACACACTTAAAGGCAGCTTTGGGCAGTATGATTGGCTGCAATTAGCACACTATTTAAATGGATTGGAAGATAACTTGATTGGGGCTCGGTCTGAAGGAGCTCCGTTGGATGCTAACCATCTCAAGAAAAATGAAGGCCTACGTCACCAGTTAACCCCGGAAAAACTCCTTGCTGTACTGAATCAAGACTTGAATCTGATTCGGCAGTACGCAGGCGATGCATTCTTAGAAGAGACTGCCCTTTGCTTAGTTTCAAAAGAGCGTATCATCCAGGTTGAGGAGCGCATCAAAGAGATTCTATCTACAGATGAAAGTCGTGAAATTCTACCTTTAATCAGAGCACTCCGGTATCAATCGGTCAAAAACCTCTTAAGTCATTATCAAGACTACGTTGAAAAACTCAGTGAGCGTTTAGAAAAGCCAGTTGCATCCCTTGAAATCACTGGTGATGATATTCTAGTGGATCCCGATCTCTATGCAGATACTTTCAGAAACTTCGTGCACATTTTTAGAAATAGCCTGGACCATGGTATGGAATCCCTACCAGAGCGGATTCAAGTGGGAAAATCCCCTCTAGGGAAAATCACATTAACGATAGAAAAGCAAAGTAATGGCATGCGCCTCATATTTACTGACGATGGTAGAGGAATTGATATGGACACTTTATCCAATAAATACAAAGATAAAGGACTTGAAGCCCAGAGCGAAACAGCCCAAGTATCTGTAAACGAAATAGGCTACGGTGAGAAAAGTGGTTCTAGTGATTGGACTATAAACACCCTTATTTTTGAAGAGGGTCTTAGCAGCAAAGATCAAGCCACTATGATTTCTGGGAAAGGTTTTGGACTCAGTGCTTTAAAAGTGTCAGTTGAACGTATGAAAGGTACTGTGGTGGCCTATTCTAGGGTGGGGCAGGGTACACGTATTGAGGTTTTGCTTCCCCTTTTGGAGGCGCAAAACAGTCTCACCAGTGGTAGCGAGTTAATGACAGGGTTAGAAACATCCGTTCAGTCACTTTTGGTGGCGCGCTTTGGTTTAGATGAAACCGAGAAGACAAGCAGTAGCGCCAATCAAATAACTCTTAATCAAATGACGGCCGTTGTCAATCTCAAAGGGACCCTTAACATGATTGTGATGATCAGCGTCTCCAAGCCTTTGATTTATGCGGTGGCTCCTCACTTACTTCTTTACCCCTGCACAGCAGACGAGGTGGTTGCCTACGAGGATGATTTATTGGGAGAGCTAGCAAACACCTTGATAGGCAATGCACTCCGTGATTTCAATCACCGTGAAGACGTGTTTCAATTGGGAATCCCTGTGATTATGAGCCACACACAGGGCTATGTGAAATATTCACAAGACAGTATGACCAGTACCCATTTTGGTTTTGGCGACTTAATGCTTGACATGCACTTGATTCCAATTCATTCTGAATATATCATTAAGCATTTAGAGGAGGCGTAAATGGCCAGAATATTGATAGTAGATGATTCCATCATCATGCGCAAGAATTTGGAGTTTATCTTGGTTCAGGCGGGACATCAGGTGGTTGGACAAGCCATTAACGGCAGACAAGCGGTTGAGATGTACATGAGTTTAAAGCCTGACCTGGTGACCATGGATATTTCTATGCCCATGATGAGCGGCACAGATGCAGTGAGTGAAATTATTGCGTTGGCACCTGGGGCTAAGATTGTGATGATCAGTGCCATCAACCAGAAGAAGATGGTGTTCGAGGCCATTAAAAATGGTGCAAAACACTATATTATCAAACCCATTGAAGCCAACACGGTGATTAAGACCATTGAAGCTGTTTTAGGGGAGCAGATGTGAATCAGTGATTGAAAGGGTGAGATATGGCACAAAAACAATATTCAGCGGCCACTATTAAGATTCTTGAAGCTATCCGAAGCATTCCCTATGGGCAGGTAGATAGCTATGGCCGTATTGCAGAACGGGCTGACATACCACGGGGGGCAAGACAAGTTGTAAGGATTTTAAGCACCCTTTCTGGGAAGGAAAATCTACCCTGGCACCGGGTGGTCAATGCACAATTGGCCATTTCGCTGAAGGGTGAAGGGGCTTCAGTGCAAAAGGAACGATTGGAGGCTGAGGGGGTTGAGGTTATTAATGGCAAAATCTCTAAAGCCTATCTGCGGACATAACGGCCCCCTAGGAGGGAAATGAAATTGGCTCATCTAAAGCTTAGCCCCATCTCCCAACCAGATAAAATCTTGAATTACTTGAAGCGAGAATGGCCTGTGATACTGGCGGTTACGTTCTTTGGACTGGTTTTTAATGGTTGTATGTCCTTTGGGCCAATCTTGCAAGGTAGGCTGATAGACAGTTTGATTAAGAAGTCATCTTTACATACGGTTTTGCTACAGGGAAGCGTCTTTGTGATTGTGATCCTGCTGATTCAAATCATGCGTTTTTTTAAGCGTTATTTCGTGCGCCTATTTGCCAATCGCACCAGTGCCACCATGCGCATGATGATTTACAACAACATCATGCACAAAGACATCATTGAACTATCAAAAGAGCAGACTGGTGACTTAATGATAAAGGCCATTTCTGACGTAGATATCTGCGTTGAGGGGATGCGAAAGGTCATCACCGAAGTTTTTGATACAGGGGTTTTAATGGTTGCTTACTTGGTTTCCATGTTGATTTATGATTGGAAAATCACCATCGGCGCTTCGCTTTTTATCCCTTTAGCCATGTGGCTAGCGGAATTTTTAAAGAAAATTATCGTCAAATATTCAAAAGTTGCCCGGGCGCAAATGAGCCGGGTGGCGGATTTGACTTATAACAACATCGAACACACGGTTTTACTAAGGGTCAATGGCCTAGAAGGTAAAAATCGAGATGCTTATTTTGCACAACTGGATGACCTAGAAATTAAATCGATTCAAGCCAATGTTTTAGAAAATTCAATGCAGCCCATCTATAATGCCATTGCCCTGATGGGCATGGCAATCGTACTCTACTTCGGTGGCGCTAGGGTGATTGCCGGTGCTTGGACCGTTGGCATGTTTGCCACCTATATGATTATTTTTGTTGCCCAAACCACCAAGGCCAGCAAAGCCGCTAAGCTCTTTAATGCCTATCAAAAGGCAACCGTTTCTTGGCACCGCATACAGCCCTATTTAAAGCCCCATCAAGAAAAGGATGATCATGAACGGGGGCTTGATCAAAAGGCCAGTTTGGTGATTAAGGACTTGAACTTTGCCTATCCCATGTCGGAGCAAATCGTGGTTAAAGACGTAAACTTTTCAGCACACAAAGGCCAAGTCATTGGTATTACAGGGCCTGTTGCATGTGGTAAGTCATCGCTTGGGGTTGCCATTCAAGGTTTGTACCCTTATGTCGGCAGTATTCAATTCGGTGGGGTAGAGCTTAGAGAACTGAGTGAAACAGAAATTAGCCGCCGGATTTCCTATCTTGGACATCAACCTGAGCTTTTAACGGATACCATTTATCATAATATTACCCTTGGGGATGAAGGGGATGTTTCTGAAGTGCTACGTCATGTTTGCTTTGAGCATGATTTATTAGCCATGCCCAATGGCATTCACACACTGGTGGGTAGTAGCGGTATTCGGCTCTCAGGTGGCCAGCAGGCCCGTCTTGCTCTGGCACGGGCCCTTTATCGTAAAAGCCCCCTCATCATACTGGATGATCCATTTTCTGCTGTAGACAAACAGACCGAAGAAACCATTCTAAAAAATATCCGACACCACTACAGCGATAGGATAATCTTGCTGATTTCCCATCGACTATCTGTATTTCCTCATACGGATCAAGTGATTTTGATGGCTGCTGATGGTTCGGTGGCCATGGGAACCCACCAAAGTATGGTGGGCGCATCTGATTTTTATGCTACGATTTATCAACTACAGATGGGTGGTGGTCATGATGGGGCGTAAATTGACTACAATCGTGATTTTAAAAGTGATGAAAGAAAAGAAGGGACTGTTTTTTGCACTGGCTTTTGTAATCCTTGCTGTTGTGGTGCTGAGCCTAGTGCCGCCCCAATTGCTACGAAGGATTATTGACCAACATTTGTTGACAAAAGAATCAACGGGATTGGCATCACTTGCCCTTACCTATGTAGGGGTTTTGATTTTAATTGGGATTTTTGATTTTTTTAAAGGCGGCTTACTGACCATTTTAGGACAGAGAATTGTCAAACAGCTTAGGATTGAAATGACCCATAAGCTTGAACGGATTAACACCACTTACTTTTCTGCCAATACACCGGGTGAGATTACTTCTCGGTTTACCAATGATGTAGAAAATATCAATAGCCTTTTTGCAGATGGGATTATCAGTATGGTAATTGACTGTCTGAAAATTGTAGGCATCCTGGTTTCAATCGCCTTTTTTTCGCTTAAGCTTGGGCTTGTGGCTCTTTGTTTGGTGCCGGTGATATATGGGGTGACCCGTGCTTTTCAAAAGCGGATGTTAGTTGCACAAATGAAAAATTTAGAACAGCTAGGAAGGGTGAATGCCCATATCTCAGAAACCCTTAAGAACGTTCATATGATCAAATCCTTTAGTAAGGAAACCCATATGGAGGCCCTTTACGGGGAGCGTTTAGAGGCGAATTTTCACACGATAGAACGGGTTAACTTCTATGATTCTTGCTATGCGCCTATTATTCAGGTGATTCGGGCTGTGGTAATTGCCATGATTGTACTCTTGTCTTCTAGTCAACTGAATTTTTTAGGGATTTCACTGGGAATGGTAGCTGCTTGCATTGAATTGATTTCTAATCTTTTTGGCCCCATAGAAACCCTGGGTATGGAACTCCAGAATGTGCAAAGGGGGATTGCCGGGGTTGAGCGACTTAACGACTTTTACTTAGTGCCCGAAGAGCCACAAAAGCGTCAGGATTTGACAGCTGAAATGATACTGGCTCAAACTAATGCCCTTAGCTTAACCTTTAACCAGGTGGCGTTTTCTTATCTAGAAGGTCAGCCGATTTTTGAAGATTTTAATCTAGCCATACCCCATGGGACACCTATGACTTTTGTTGGTCGCACAGGTGTTGGTAAAACCACTTTGTTCAGATTGGTCATGGGTCTCTTGCAACCCACCAGTGGCACCATAACCCTTGGTGATGTGGATGTTTATCAGATACCAAATAGTGAAAAACGTAAAATTTTTGGCTATGTGGAGCAGCATTTTTCATTTATAAGGGGCACCATTGCCGATCAAATCACCCTTGGGGACCCGGGGATTAGCAGGGAACAGGTAGAAGCAGCCATTAGTTTTGTTGGCTTACATGACTACATTACAAATATGGAAAAGGGCTATGATACTGTGGTGAGCTCAGACGGAGACTTTTCCCAGGGGCAAAAGCAACTGCTAACCATAGCCCGGGCCATTGTTTCAAACCCTGCAGTACTCTTACTTGATGAAATCACCGCTAACTTGGATTCGGTGACTGAAGCGCAAATCGCCGCTGTCCTAAAAAAGGTCAGTGAGGGGAGAACCGTGCTGACCATCACCCACCGGACCCAGGGCGAGGGTGCACAGATGAACTTGCTTAGTCCCACCTATAAAGGGGTAACTACTTGATACTCGATTCTGTTTCTAAAAAGAGGTGATTAGATGTCAAAGCAAGTCATTTTATGTGTGGATGATGAAAAATCTGTGTTGGATATATTGAAAGAACAGCTTCGTGCCACTGTGGATAAGGATTATATCATTGAAGTGGCTGATAATGGCCAGGACGCCATTGCTATTATTGAAGAGTATGCATCCAAGCACTACCCAATTCTCATGGTGATTTCCGACTATATTATGCCAGGAATGCGTGGGGACGAACTGCTCAATAAAATCCACACCCGTCATCCCGATATCGTCAACATTTTATTAACAGGTCAAGCCACCTTTGATGGTATTTCAGCGATTATTAATAATGCCAGCCTATTCAGGTTTATTCAAAAGCCATGGCAGAAGGAAGATTTACTGCTATCCGTGCAAGAAGGTATTAAAAGTTATCATAAGGATAAAATGATTCTGCATCAAAATGAAGTGCTCAAAACCCAAAATGCGACACTGGCAAAGTGGTCCAAGGCCACTGTTGAAGCCCTGGGGAAGGCTCTTGATTCAAGGGATACAACCACCTCCGGTCACTCAAAGCGCATGGCTGATTTAGCGGTAGCACTAGCCAAAAAAATTGACCAATCCACCGAACCCGAATTCAGGGAAGTGAACTTCTCGTCCCAAGAAATTGAAGTGCTATATTATGCCGCTTTATTGCATGATATTGGAAAAATCGGTGTAAGGGAGCATATCCTGCTTAAACAGTATCGTTTGTCCCTTGATCAGATGAAGTATATCCAGGGTCGCTATCAACTCTTAGTATGCCAGTTATCAGGTAGACAAGAGGGTTCCCTAAGTGGAGACGAGTTATGGTTTCTTTCAAATAGTGAGGCATTATTTGAAAGAATTCAGTCCATGAGCAGTGCTGATACCATAGCTTCAGAAGATTTAGAGTACTTGGATTTTGTGATGCAACTGATTATAAAAGATGATCAAGATAATGTCCTTCAACTACTTGAGACAGAAGAACAAGAAAATCTACGGGTCCAATACGGAAATCTCACCAGTCAAGAACGTGATATCATAAAAACACATGCGTCTATCACATACAATATATTGAGTGATATGCCATGGCCAGACCATCTCTCCAGCGTTCCAACCATTGCAGCCAGTCACCATGAAAGATTGGATGGCACAGGTTATTACAATGGAATAAGTGGGGATGAATTGACGATTTCAACAAGAATCTTGGCAGTGCTAGATGTGTACGAGGCTTTAACATCAAAAGATAGACCTTATAGACAAAGAAAGACTACCGCCAGCGCTTTTAGCATTTTAGAACAGGAAGCCAATGGGGGAAGGTTAGACGGCGCAATCGTCAAAGTGTTGATGTCTATGATTGAAAGCAATGATGGTGATGGTGACGGACATGGTGATGGACATGGTGATGGACATGAAAGATGAGAAGCTAATGGCATACCTAGATGAACAAAATGAGGCAGCGTGGCAAATTCGCCGCCGTGAACGGGCTAAATCCCTAGAAATGGCCATAGAAGTCAATAAAAAAGCCACTGAAATAGCTTATGAGAAAGGCCGAGTCTTATCTGAAGTGACCCTGGCAGTTCACAATATCTATCAAGCGGAGTATGAAAGTGCCTTGGATAAGTTACTGGGGATTGAAAGCATTATCAATGACATGAATTTACCCATTTGGCATGTAAGGACCTTAAATACCTTCAGTTTTGCTTATATCAATATGGGAAAGCACGATCGTGCACTGCCCTACCTAAATCAGGGTTTGGCAGAAGCCAGGGCCCATCAAATAAACGATATGGCTGTTTTTTTACTTTACAATTTAGCTGAGATTTATAAGGGGGATGGGATCAAAAGATATGAAGATGCTTTTGTGCTCCTTGAAGAAGCCCGGGCTCTATCTGAAGTGTATTTAAAAGATAGCCTGCCTTTGATGTTAGCGAGTATGGCAGTTTGTCAAAGTTACCTAGGTAACAAGCAGTTAATGATGACATATGTTGAAGCAGCCCTAACATCAGCTAGTGAATCTTCAGAGATGAACTCAATAGATCAGTGTTATCATATATTGGGTGAGCTTTATTTCAAAGAAGGGGATTATCCTAAATGTCTTGAGATTGTGAACAAAAGCATGGCCCATCAAAAGCAATATTCACAGGCTTATGGCTTGGCAAATAACGACTATTTACTGGCAAGGGCTTATCACGGCATGGGGCAAGATGATTTAGCATACTCCCATGCAAGCCATGCAATGGCAGTGGCTTCAGAATTGGGTATGTCTATTAAGGGTGGCTTAGCCCAGCTATTGGGCACCCTATCAGAGGCGAACGGAGAGTTTGAAAGTACTGTAAAATACATGAAGATCGTATTAGAAGAAAATGAAAAGCAATACACTATGGAGCTAAAGAATCAAATAAGCGTCATGTCTGCAGAACTTAAAAATACCCAACTTCAGAAGGATGCAGAAATTTATAGATTAAAGAATATTGCCCTGAAAGAAAAATCAGATGCCCTTGAGGTACTCCTAAAGGAATTAAAAGAAACACAGAATCAACTGATATTACAAGAGAAAATGGCATCTTTAGGTAATTTAATTTCTGGTATTGCCCACGAGATCAACACACCATTTGGTGTGATTCAAGCTGCCGTTCAAAATGTTCAGAAGTATGCTAGTCAAGTGATTTCAGTTGATTTTCCAGAGCTTTTGCTAAGACTGGATCAAGTGACGCGAGAAAGCCTTGTGGCTATGTTACAGCAAGCTTCCAAAAACCATGTTCTGCTGACCACATCACAAGAGCGGCAAAAGCGTGTGGAAATTCAAGCTGTACTCTTAAATGAAGGGGACAGTGAGGCATTTAGACATGCAGAGCAATTGGTAGACATGCGACTCTTTGAAATAACCCAACCCGTACTATCGGTCATCAGGTCTCCCCATTGTGAAGCTATCTTAGAAACAGTCTACCAACTGTCAGGCATTATTAGAAACCTTGAACATATTCAAATATCAGTGAGTAAAGCTTCAAAAACAATATTTGCACTTAAAAACTATGCGCATTTCAGTGCCTCTGAAGAATTTGTCAGTGCAAATCCCATTGATGGCATTGATACAATACTTCAGCTGTATCACAATCAAATGAAAAATCATGTGATTTTAAATTTGGAGATTGAAGATGTTGGTTTAATTGACTGTTTGCCTGATGAATTACACCAAGTATGGATGAACTTGGTACAAAACGCCCTGCAGGCAATGAATTACTCAGGAAAGTTGACTATTAGAAGCAAGCGATTGGAAAAAACCGTTCTAATCTCCATAGAAGATACGGGGGATGGCATTGCAGCTGAAAATTCAGAACGGGTCTTTGAACCCTTCTTCACCACAAAAAAAATGGGTGTTGGTTCTGGTTTGGGTTTGCATCTGGTGTCGAATATTGTAAAAAAACACCACGGTACAATTACTTTTGACAGTCAACCTGGTTTAACGACTTTTAATGTGATGCTACCAATAACACAAAATTCATAACGTAAACTCAAAATTAATAGCTTAGTGTTGGATTCCCAGTAAAAGGACAACGTTTCCTGATATATCAATTAATTATTATGGCAAATGTAGTTGACATGCCACCTCCGTGTGCGTAAAGTAATATTCAATAGTTTGGTTTGGGTGTCAAAAGTATTTAGTTGAGCAAACATATACAATATACTGCGGTTGCGTAAGCAAGCTGCACTGTATATTGTATATGTTTATTGCGAAACTTACTTTTGACACTCAAACCATAGTTTGGGCGTCGACACTCAAACCATTGAACTAGCGATATTAGGCTATGAGGAGGTTATAAAATGGAAAAGGGATTAGAAAAGAAATATGGACTTTTCACCGCCATTGCTATGGTTGTTGGCGTCGTTATCGGTTCAGGTGTTTTCTTTAAAGCAGACGATGTTTTAAAGCTCACAAATGGTAATTTACTCCTAGCACTACTGGCATGGGGTATCGGTGCTTTCTCTATGATTTTTGGCTCTCTTGTTTTTGCAGAATTCGCCCAACGCATTGAAAAATCAAACGGCATTGTGGATTATTCTGAAATGGCCTATGGCAAGCGTTTTGGTTATTTAGTAGGCTGGTTTAAAGGGGTGCTTTATTATGCACCACTGTCAGCGATTCTCGCTTGGGTCTCGGCACTTTATACGATGATTCTATTTGGCAGCGATAACCCAAGTAATTCACCAGCCACTTGGATGCTTGCAGTCTTTTATATGCTCATGATTTATGTCATTAATATTTTATCACCAATTTTAGCTGGCAGAATCCAAGTCAGCGCCACCATTATTAAGTTGATTCCCCTGTCTCTAGTGGCGGTTGTGGGTACCATTGCAGGGCTGATGAACGGGGTAACAGGGACTAATTTCACACAGGCTCTAGGCTCTTTTGGCAGTTCGTCTGGTACTTTGGCATCAGCAGTGGTTGCAACGGCATTTGCCTACGAAGGCTGGATCTCTGCAGTTACCATCAATAGTGAAATCAAAGACTCAAAAGTCAATTTACCAAAAGCACTTATTTTTGGCGCCATCATCGTCTTTGTGGTCTATATTCTTTACTTTTTAGGAATTGCCAGTGTTTTGCCAACCAACGAGATTATCGCTCAAGGGGATAATGCTGTATCCATGGTGACAAGCCAACTCTTTGGTGGTGTAGCATCAACCCTCTTAACTGTGTTTGTTGTGGTGTCATGCATTGGAACCCTTAATGGCTTAGTGCTATCCGTTATTCGCATCCCTTATTCCCTAGCTATACGCAACCAGGGGCC
Organism: uncultured Fusibacter sp.; assembly: GCA_964522015.1. GTDB lineage: Bacteria > Bacillota > Clostridia > Peptostreptococcales > Acidaminobacteraceae > QQWI01. The sequence continues at coordinate 27,698 of CAZFST010000026.1, forward strand.
AGCACCTCAGTGGATGAGAAAAGTCGATCCAAAGCACAACGCACCTTTGAATTCAGCTTTGTTTGCTGGTGTTTTATCAATTGTGTATTTGATTCTTTGGTATTGCAGTATCAATGAGACATTTGGCCAGTACATTGGTTTGGATGAAATTCCAATCGTCATGATTTACGGTCTTTATGTGTTTTTATACATTTGGTACATGAAAGAATTTACTGACCTTGGATTTGTCAAACGCTTTGTAATTCCAATTTGTGCAACCCTGGGTTCTGCGGTGATTATTTATGGTGGTATTACCAATCCAAGTATTGGTTTATACCTTCTGGTTTCAGTTGCCGTTGTTGCCGTTGGTCTACTCTTTTATAGAAAAGAAAAAGTATAGGTGGATGGTTTGGGTGTCGAAAGGATTTAGTTGATCAACCGCACTCAATAGACTGCGGTTGTATAAGCAAGCTGCAAAGTTGAAGCTCTAAACTCATTGAAATTGATGGGTTTAGAGTTTCTATTTGTTTTGGCGACTTTTCTTGTGTTCTATGGTGTGAACTGATATAATTCTACGACGACAAATTTAGACGCGTTTTTTGGAATAGTCAGTAGTACGGAGGAAAAAAATGACTGAATTATTAGCGCCAGCAGGAAATATGGAAGCTTTAAAAGCTGCAATTTCAAATGGTTGTGATGCCATATACTTAGGAATGCAAAAATTTGGTGCCCGTGCATACTCATCTAACTTTGATTTAGAATCCTTAAATGAGGCTATTATGTATGCCCACCTGAGAAATGTTAAAATCTATGTGACAATGAACACCATTGTTTTCGAAAATGAAACTTCAGAGATGATAGAGCAGATCCATGAATTAAATCAGATCGGCGTTGACGGTATTATCGTCCAGGACCTAGCCGCTTTCGATTATATTGTTAAAAACTTTGTTGATATGGAAGCCCATTGTTCAACGCAAATGGGCATAGACGATTTGGAAGGCACTTTATTGTTTAAAGAGCTCGGTGCTAAAAGAGTGGTTTTGTCCCGTGAGGTTGAAATTGAAAAGGTTAAAGAGATTAGAAGAATCGCTAAAATACCATTAGAAATCTTTGTTCACGGTGCTTTGTGTGTTTCTTATTCTGGTAATTGCCTAATGTCTGGATTAATCGGCTTTCGAAGTGGCAATCGCGGAAGATGCGTGGGATCCTGTCGCAAGGGTTATGAACTGATCGATACCACAAGGGGCACTGTTTTAGGAGAAAACTACATTCTGTCAACTAAAGACTTAAATACAATCGATCATATTGAGGATTTAAGAGAAATTGATTCTTTGAAAATTGAAGGTCGAATGAAAGAGCCTGCCTATGTTGCCAATGTGGTATCAAAATATCGCAAGGCCTTAGACCATAAAATAACCTCTGAAGATAAAGAACACCTAAGCAAAACCTTTAATCGAACCTTTACCAAAGGTTATTTGTTTAGCGAAGACCCAGCAGAGATTACAAATGTCTTAAGACCCAATAACACGGGTTATGAAATCGGGAGAATTAGTAAGATTATTAAAGACATGTATGAAATCACACTGTCTCGTCCTTTAAATCAAAATGATATCATTAGGATAAGCCATAACAACGAAGATGTGATTTTATCGGTTGTCAAGCTCTACGATAAAGATGGCAATCTCATTAACAAAGCCGATAGGGTTTGTTATATCAAAATGAAAGAAAAGGTATCTAAGGGTGACTTAGTTTACATCACCAAGGATTATGCCTATTACAAAGAATTAGAATCATCATCAGAAAAGGAATTTAGGCGTTTTAACTTAGATATTCGGGTGTATGCAGTTCCAGATTCAAAGCTAGTGATTGATGCTGAGGGCTTAGGCGTTCATTATTTATATGAAAGTGAAGAAATCCTCGGGGAAGCCATTAATAATCCGACCACAAAAGAGGCAGTCATTAAGCAATTTTCAAGATTAAATGACACGATATTCGAGCTTGGTCAGATTGATTTTGAGCCATGTAATGCCTTTATTCCAGCCAAACTGTTAAATGCAGCAAGAAGGGATATCGTACAGGGCTTATATGACCTAAAGCTGAACAGCCAAATGAAAAGAACCAAGGCTGTCAAGACAAAAGAAAAAATAAGCTTTGCCCCTAAGGCACCTTACCTGACCGCCACTGTAACCACTCAGGACCAGTATGATGCTTGCCTCAGCTGTGGTGTTCAGGAGATCTATTTTGAAAATGTGGTGAGAAGAAACCAGAACGATTATCAGGAAAAAGTAGGTCAGTTACTGATTGGGGGCTACGGCGGAATCTATTACTACAGAAATACCAACCCTTTTGTGACGGATTATTCCCTCAATGTAGTGAATTCTAGCAGTTGCTACGAACTATTTAAGTTAGGTGCGAAACGTGTTACCTTATCTTACGAACTCAATAAGCAGCAAATTGAGGACTTAGTACAGGGATATTATGAAGAAAATCAGGGTTACCCTGCTCTTGAAATGATAGTCTATGGTAGAGCGCCACTCTTGTTTACAAAATATTGCCCCCTTAAAAAAATGGATCAATGCGGTCACTGCAGAACCAATCGCTATGAGTTAAAAGATGAGAATGGCACATTCCCCATCTTGACCCATGAAGACTGTACCACCACGATTCTTAACGGAAAGACCCTTAATCTGTTAGATGAGTTAGAAAGCATAAAAGCCATCGAAGCATTCAGATTAAATTTCACCATAGAATCAAAGGAAGAGGTTGTAAAAACAATTAAGTTGGCCTTAAGTAAATTAAATGGTGGATTGAATAAAACTGTCTTTAATCAAGAAACAGACACAAGAGGCCATTTCAATAAAGAGATTTTGTAGGCTTTTGGGCAAAACCCTTAAAATCAGTAATATTTATAGAGTGGTCATTAAGGAGGTAAATCAATGACGATGGGAACCCGTCTAACAAATATCTCAATGGAAATGCCAAAAGGAGCCTTGGAAATCCTTAAAGTCCTTAAGGAAGCTGGATTTCAAGCGTATTTTGTAGGGGGTTGCGTCAGAGACCTGTGCCTCAATAGACCATACCAAGATATTGACATCACAACAGACGCTGTTCCAGATCGTGTTATATCCCTATTTAAGCGTGTGATTCCAACTGGTGTACCCTATGGTACCGTCACGGTTTTGCAAAAGGACGGTGGCTACGAAGTCACCACCTACAGGCAAGAAATCGGGTTTAGTGATGGTAGAAGGCCTGATGTTGTCGCCTTTTCAAAAGACTTGAAAGAAGACCTTTCCCGCAGAGATTTCACCATCAATGCCATGGCCCTTAGCGCTGATGGTCAGTTAATGGACCCTTTCAATGGGTTTACAGACCTTGAAAATAAACAATTAAGAGCGGTGGGAAATCCCGATGAACGGTTTGAAGAGGACAGACTTCGTAAACTCCGTGGAATTCGTTTTGCAGCCCAATTGGGTTTTGAAATCGAACCCAACACCTACAGGGCCATCAAAAATAACCCAAGCCTTGTAGGTGTCAGCGTGGAGCGCATTAAGGTTGAGATTGACAAAATACTCCTTAGCAACAGGCCGGACTATGGCTTGAAATTGCTCCAAGAGACTGGACTCATGGCCCTGTGTTTACCAGAGCTGGTGCCCATGGTGGGTTTTGTCCAGCATCATCCTGCCCATCTTCACGATGTTTTCACCCATACCCTCTCTGTGGTGGCCAACGCCCCAAATAGCCTTGCCATTCGATGGGGGGCCCTGCTCCACGATATCGGAAAGCCCGATACCTTTACAAGAGGCGAGGACGGGATTGGCCATTTCTATGGCCACCAGGAAAATTCAAAAACCCTGGCAGATCAACTGATGACCCGCTTGAAATTCCCCAATAACTTAAAAGCTGAAATCCTTGTCCTTATTAACTTTCATATGCTAAGACCCGTACTGGAACCAAAGCCCATCAATCGGTTTGTTCATAAAGTTGGGGAGCAGGTCGTATTACCCTTGCTGCAGCTCATGCGCGCCGATGCCATCGGCACAGGTACCCCGGTGGATGATGGGTATTATGATCAATTGGAAAATTTGGTGGCAGGGGCCTTGGCGTCAAAAGTACCCATGGGTAGGGCAGCCCTCAAGGTTAACGGAGAAGATCTTATGACTGCTTTTCCAGAGTTAAAAAAGAACCCCAAACAGCTAAAAGAACTGTTTGAGGACCTTGTGAATTTTTGCCTAGAAAAGCCTGAAGCCAATACTGAAGAAGCACTGCTGCTGAGAGCGCAGGTGTGGCTTGAGTCCAATTGAATCGCAATATGAAATGTATCAAGAGCCCACGATCTCACAACTTGAAGTGTGTAACCTGTTCTTTTAATAGGGTTGCCTGGCTGTTGAGCTCTTCGCTGGCGGCTGCGGTCTCTTGGGCGGTTGCACTTGTCAGAGAAACCCCCTCGGAAATTTGACCCATGTGTTGGTTCATTTGCATGACTTCTTGAACTTGGGATTCGGATGCCAGTGCGATGTTTTTAACTAAGGTTTCTGCCTTGCTGACAGAGCCAAGTATTTGTGTTAAGGTTCCCGATACTGCGCTGGCTAATTTGACTCCGTGATGGGATTGGGCAGCGGAGGTTTCCAAAATCAAGGCCGTTTCTTTGGCAGAAAGCGCTGAGCGTTCGGCTAGGGAACGGACTTCTTTAGCCACCACTGCAAAACCCCTACCTTGGTCGCCAGCTCTTGCGGCTTCTACAGAGGCATTTAATGCTAGAATATTGGTTTGAAAGGCGATGTGATCGATGACCTTAATGATTTTAGACATATCACATGCAGATTGGTTGATAAGAGACATGGCCTTCACCATTTCAGCCATTTGATTGTGGCCATTTTGAGCATCTTTGCAGGCCTCTGCGGTGATGATTTGCGCTTCTCTTGCCCCGCTGGCATTAAGGCTGCTTTGCTCTGTAATGGCCTTGAAGGTGGTGTTCAAATGGAAGATAGCACTGGCTTGTTCTGATGCGCCAGTGGAAAGTGCTTGACTGGAATTAGCCACAAGCATGGAACCTGAGGAGACCTGGCCTGAGGCTGTATTGATTTGCGTGATAATCTGATGGGTATGGGATGCCATCATGTTTAGCGATTTGGCCAATAGGCTGATTTCGTCTTGACCGGATGAAGGTAGTCTTGCATTTAAGTTGCCTTGAGCCATTTGATTGGCAACAGCCACCATTTGGTCTACGGGATGATTAATCCGATGTTTGATGTAAAACCAAAGAATTGTAAGGGACAAGGCTGTAAAAAACAAGGTGATGGCCATGCCGATTAAGAAGTTTCGAATAAATTGATTGTAAGCAGTAGAAATATCAAAATCCGTTCCAATCACTGCAACGACCTGATTTTGGCTGTCAAGAACGGGGAAGTAACTACTGATAAGGCGACCGAAGGCACCGTTCTCATAATTCCCTGGCATATCTAAGGCAGTGGCGACGAGTTCTTGATAAATAGACTGGTAGTCCTCTTCAATTGGGGTCCCCAAAGGGGTATAGAATTCACTGCCTGCTTTATAGCCATCGGCGACATAAATCCAAGAACCGTCAGTGTTTTTTTTGGAGAGATAGACAAATTTTGCGCCAGTTGCGCCTTGAATACTTTCGATTTGCGTTTTTAGAGGTAAGTAAGCGTCGTTTTGTATATCTGCCTCAGTGTTAAAATCATCGAGAATTTTAAGATTTGCTGAGATTTGCGGCAAAAGATAATCTCTAACCTGCTGAGCTCGGTCTACGGCTGAGTTTTTTACAAGATTAAACATAGCGATAAAAGCGCTGACTTGAAGGGCAAGACTACATATTAGGATTAGAACTGTAACAACCATCATTAAGCGGATTCCAAGACGTTGATACCATTTCATAAAAATCACCTCCGATGTTCTTCTTACCCCACTGATGGTGACATAATCAGGATAAATTTCGGAGGCTGAGCATTGATTTTGAAGTGTTTAAGCAAAAATGCATTTTTATCTAGCCTTATAATCTGTAAAAGTGTTTTCTTTTCGAGGCTCCTTTGTTATAATGACAATGTATGAAAACGTTATCCTGTAAAATTATTAAGAAAGGTTAACGTTTTCACAGCCAGTATAGGTTGAGACACACCATTTAGCGTGTTATCATTAATTTAGCAGGTATGCGCCTAATCAAGAGCCCTTGGTTAGGGAGCGCATGGCAAAAACAACCGTTGCAAGGTAACCTAAATCTTGCAAAGACAATGTGGGAGGTCCTATCATGCATAAGAAACTTTTTATTCCTGGTCCAGTTGATTGTAGAGAAGATGTACTTCAAAAGTTAGCAACACCGCAAATCAGCCACAGAGGTAAAGAAGCCACTGAACTTCAAAAGAGTATTTCAGAAAAAATGCAACAGTTGATGTTCACACAGAACACAATTGTTTTGAGCACATCATCAGGTAGTGGCATGATGGAAATGGCTGTTAAATCTTGTACAAAAAAACGTGCTGCGGTTTTCTCAGTTGGTGCATTTGGTGACAGATGGTACAAAATGTGTACGGCTAATGGTATCCCTGCAGATAAGATCAAATCAGAACTCGGTATGCCAACAACTCCAGAAATGGTTGAAGAAGCATTGGCAACTGGTAAATATGACGTTGTAACAGTAACACATAACGAAACATCAAGCGGTATCATGAATCCAGTTGGCGAAATCGGTAAAGTAGTTGCTAAATATCCAGATGTTATTTTCTGCGTAGATACAGTTTCTTCACTTGGCGGTGCAAAAGTGCCAGTTGACGAATGGGGTATTGACGTTTGTGTGACTTCAACGCAAAAATGCCTTGGCTTGCCAGCAGGTCTTTCAATTGCATCGGTTTCTGAAAAAGCCTACCAACGTGCACTAACAGTTGAAAACAGAGGTCTTTACTTTGATATGGTAGAGCTTGTGGACAAAGTAAGAGCTGACTTCCAGTATCCTTCTACTCCTTCTCTTCCTCATATGTTCGCACTTGACTTCCAATTGACTCAGATTCTTGAAGTCGAGGGCCTTGACAACCGTTTCAATAGACATGCTGAAATGGCTGCAGTGGTTAGAGCTTGGGCTAACAAATACTTCAAAATGCTTCCAGAAGAAAAATACGCGTCTAACACGTTGACAACCATGTACAACACTAGAGAAATCAACGTTGGCGACCTTAATAAAGAATTGGGTAAACGTGGTTGGATGATTTCAAATGGCTACGGAGACCTTAAAGAAAAAACATTCCGTATCGCTCATATGGCTGACACGCAAATGGAAACATTGCAAGAACTTCTGAGAGAAATCGAAGATATCTTAGGCTTAGAATAAGCGATAAGGTTTATAATAAGCGACTAACTGGAGGTTTCACATGTTGAAAATTTTAGCAAATGACGGTATGGATAAATCGGGTATCAAACAATTGTTGGATTTGGGCCACGAGGTTACCACTGATTATTTAGAAGGTGATGCTTTAATCCAAAGACTTAAAGAAGTTGATGTTTTAGTGGTTAGAAGCAAAACTAAAGTTCGGGAGGCCTTGATTGATCAAGTGGCTGGTGGTACTTTGAAGCTTGTCATCAGAGCTGGTGTTGGCATTGATAATATCGATCACGAATATGCTGAGTCTAAGGGTATTGCTGTTAGAAATACACCAAACTCAAGCTCTGCTTCTGTGGCAGAACTGGCGATTGGTCATATGTTCACATTAGCCCGTCACTTGCATATGGCAAATGTCACTATGAGAGATGGCAAATGGCTTAAAAATGATTTTGCAGGCATTGAGCTTGGTGGCAAGACACTTGGTCTTATCGGCTTTGGTCGTATCGCTAGAGAAACGGGTATCCGTGCCCGTGCTCTTGGCATGAACGTGGTTTATTACGATTTGATGGGCGCTGCTGAAGGTATGGACGGTTATGCCTACTTGCCTTTTGAAGAAGTCCTTAAAACTGCTGACTTTGTGTCTCTTCACATTCCTTTCTTTGCAGAAAAAGGCGCGACTATCGGCGAAGCTGAATTTGCAATCATGAAAGACGGCGCTTATTTGATTAACTGCGCTCGTGGTGGTGTGGTTGACGAAACAGCTCTTCTTAAAGCTCTTGACAGCGGTAAAATTACGGCTGCTGCTCTTGATGTATTTGAAGAAGAACCGACTAAAAACCAAGCGATCTTTACTCACCCTAAAATTTCTTTGACACCGCATATCGGTGCTTCTACAGCTGAGGCGCAGGAGCGCATTGGCCAAGAAACAATCGATGTCATTGTCAAGTTTTTCGCATAGGCATTATTAATTCAGGAGGCTATCCATGGCAATCGTAAGACCCTTTAAAGCAGTACGACCTAAGCAAGACATCGTCGATAAGGTAATTTGCCTTCCATACGACGTTATGAACAGACAAGAAGCTACTGAAATGGCTGCTGGTAATCCTTTGTCATACCTTCACGTAGTTCGTTCAGAGATGGACGTTCCAGCAGAAATGGATCAGTATGATCCTTTGGTTTACCAAACTGCTAGAAAAAACTTGGATGCTTTCCAAGCTGACGGTACACTTTTCCAAGATCCAACACCACGTTACTACATCTACAGACAAATCATGTGGGGCCGTGTTCAAACGGGTATCGTCGCGTGTACGTCAATTGACGACTACATGAACGACATTATCAAAAAACACGAATTCACACGTCCTGTTAAAGAAGTGGATAGAATCAACAACTTTGACGTGTGTGATGCTCATACTGAGCCTGTTTTCCTTTCATACAAAAAGAACGATGAAATCAACGGTATCGTCAATGACTGGATCAAGTTCCACATGCCAACTTACAATGTCACAACTGAAGATGAAATCACTCATATCTTCTGGGATATTAACGATGCTGCTAAAAATGCTCGCATTCAAGAAATCTTCTCTGGTATCGACTACCTTTACATTGCAGATGGCCACCACAGATCAGCTTCTTCTGTAAAAGTAGGTTTAAAGCGTCGTGAAGAGAACCCTAATTTTGATGGCACTGAAGAATTTAACTTCTTTATGGCTGTAATTTTCCCAGACGAAGACCTCTTTATCATGGACTACAACCGCGTGGTTAAAGATCTTAATGGCAACACAAAAGAAGAATTCCTCGCTAAAATTGGTGGAAAATTTGAAGTTGCAGTGATTGGTACTGAGGCATTTAAACCAATGGAAGCTAGAAACTTCGGCATGTTTCTCGATGGTCAGTGGTACAGAATCACTGCTAAAGAAGGCATCTATGACAACAACGATCCAGTTGATCGCCTAGATGTTTCTATCCTTCAAAAGAATCTGCTTCACCCAGTACTTGGCATTGAAGATCCAAGAACGGACAACCGCATCGACTTTATCGGTGGTATCCGCGGTCTGAATGAACTTGAGCGCCGTTGTGGCCTAGACATGGCTGTTGCATTTAGTATGTACCCAACAACTATGGCAGACCTGATTGCTATTGCTGATGCTGGTGAAGTAATGCCTCCAAAATCAACTTGGTTCGAGCCTAAGCTCAGATCGGGCATGTTTGTTCACAAAATGAAATAGTTCTTTTAAGTAATGCTATAAAAAAAGCCACAAGTCGGGAAGTGATTGCCGACCTGTGGCTTTTTTTGCGAGTTATTATGATGTGAACTTTTATTGGTCCGCAGGTGGTTTTTAATCATGGTGCTGATTTATTCACACTTTGTTCACAAACTCCCCACGACATCATCACAAAATCCGAGTATAATGGTCATTATGTTATATAAGGAGAGGTTACAGAATGCTAATCGTATTAATTGGACTCATCATTTTATTTTGTGTTGTGATGCTAGTGCATCACTTTTGGGGGAAGCACCTGAGGGCGACAAGGTTCTTTAAAAATCTAGATTTGTCCTTTAGGGGCATGATTATCGCCCTGGCCCTTGTGATTGCCATCGTTTCTGCAGTTGAAGTGCAAAACTTGATTCCTAAAGTCCCATCGGATTTTAATGTGGGTAGCGATATGGAAACCGACGAATCTCCTACGGAGAGTCAAGTCGGGCAGACTATAGCCGATCAAACAGCTGTTGACCAAACGGTAGTCGTCGACCAACCGTCAGTCGCTGACCAAACAACAGCAGTTGAGCAAACAACAGCAACTGAGCAAACAGTTGTTGCCAGCCAAGGGGGCAGTGCACTCGCCCCAAGTCTTGATACGACAAAAAAGGCAGTGAATCCTCCCACTAATGCGGCGGTTCCTGCGACTAAGGTTGCCCCAGTGGCTACTGTACCAGTTACCAAACCGGCAGAGGTGATTACCGCGGCTCCGGTAACCAAACCAACCACTACAGCCGCCGCAGTCCCTCAATACGCAGACGGTGTCTATTCTGGCTCCGGTTTTGGATTTAGGGGTACCATCGACGTAGAAGTCACCATTTCTAGCGGTCAGATCAGCGATGTCATCGTTACGGATCACCAAGAGGACATGAAGTGGTACAATAGAGCCTATTATGAGGTAGTAGACCGTATTTTAGCGGCTAATTCCAGCAAAGTGGATTCGGTGTCTGGGGCAACATACTCTTCCTTGGGCATTATTGATGGTGTCTATGAAGCCCTTGAAAAATCAAAAGCGGCTAAGAAATAGAATTGTAAATAAGGGTTAAGAAATAGGAGCGAGTCATGAAGAAAATAGCTTTACTGCGTTTGGCCGTACAGAGTGGGACTTTACTCTTAATGAGCCTTATCATTTTTAATTTCCCTACAGCCTTTAAACCCGTTTTTTTAGCATCTATCCTTATCTTCGGGGTCTTTTATTGCGGGTGGCTCTGTCCATTTGGACTATTGCAAGACCTTGGTTCCAGGCTAGGACGCTTCTTAGGCATCAAAAAAAGACAGGTGCCAAAATCACTGCACAAGGTTCTGATATATGGGCGATATGTACTGGCAATCGTGGCCCTTGTATCAGTTTCAGAAATGGTTTTTACAGTACTGGGAATCGAACCTATGGGATCAACCCTGAGTATCCTCAATAGGCACATACCATCAGCTCTTGCCATTGGGGTTTTAGTTGGCTTTATCGCCATTGCCATGGTCTATGAACGGCCTTATTGTCGTTATTTTTGCATTGAAGGTGCAAAGTATGGATTTTTCAGTCTGTTTCGAGTCTTCACCATCAAAAGAAATCCAAAGACCTGCATTCAGTGCAAAAAGTGTGATAAAGCTTGTCCAATGCAGATCAATATTACAAAAGTGGATCACCTAAGATCTCCTCAGTGCATCAACTGCCTCACTTGCATCAGTGTCTGTCCTGTAAAAGGCGCCTTAAGTTACGGGGTTATAAAAAAGAATTGATTTTTAAGTCAGAATAAAGTAATCCCAAGGGGATTGTTCAAGCGAACAGTCCCTTTTTTACTGCCATTTTGATAGCCTTTAGGTCCGTCTTTGGTTATAATAGAGATAGTAAACGAGAGGGGTTCATATGTTCAAAAAAGGTTTGATCTTGGGCAAATTTATGCCCTTCCATAAAGGACACCAGGCGTTGATTGACTTTGCCCTCACTAAGGCTAGCCAAATACAGGTTGTAATTGTTGAAAAAGTCGGCGAAACCATTCCGCTACAGGTTAGAAAAGAATGGATCGAGGGCATTTACGGGTCAAGTGTTTCAGGTGGCACCGTGCAAGTCTCTTGCTTTTGCCACGATCTCCCCCACGATGGCCGTTTTTTAGAGAAGGATATGGCTCTTTGGTGCCAGGCAATCTACAGGGCGTTTCCAGATGTAGACGTGTTTATCTCCTCTGAAGCCTACGGGGAAGTTTTGGCCACTCACATGGGCATTTCCCATGTTCAATTTGAGCCAGCTCGTAGTTCTGTGCCCATCACCGCCACTGAAATCAGAGAGAATCCCCAGGCCTATGCAGCCTATTTACCAGATGTCGTCAAATCCTATTACGGCATTAATAGAGGAGTCAAAATGTCAGAAATTATTTTAGTAACCGGAGGTGCCAGAAGTGGTAAAAGCACCTTTGCCGAGGGTCTAGTAGCCCAGTATGGCCATAACATTGCATATATTGCAACGGCCCTAGCCTTTGATACAGGTATGCAGGACCGTATTGAAAAGCACCGAGCTCAGCGTCCTAGCCACTGGGAGACCATTGAGGCGTTTGAGAATCTCGGGGGCGTATTTTTAGGCCGCAAAGACCAGCACCAGGGCTATTTACTGGATTGTATCACCCTGATGGTGACCAATTTAATGTTTAAAGATATGCCCGATTTTGATACGCTTTTGCCAGAAAAACTTGAAGAGATGGAAGCTATGATTTACCAGCAAGTTGCAGATATGGTGAAGGGCATTCGAGAATCTGGCGCCAAAGTGGTGCTTGTGACAAACGAAGTCGGCCTAGGAATTGTACCAGAAAACCCAATCGCTCGACTTTACCGAGACATTGCCGGTCGCGTCAATCAACAATTGGGCCACCAAGCGGATGCCGTTTATTTAGTGGTATGCGGACAAGCCCTTAAAATCAAAGGATAGGTGGGATATGCGTTCATTTTTAGTGATGCTCCAATTTCTCACAAGATTTCCCCTGCCATTTACGGTGCCCTGCGACGATAAAACCTTTCAAAAGGGACTGGCGTACTTCACGGTGGTCGGCCTATTGTTAGGGTTGGCCCTGGTGGGTGTCGGTAATATTTTGGTGCAATTTGTCTTTGATAATTGGGCTGTGGCCATTCTACTCACTCTGTTTCATCTAGTGGCTACGGGGGGGCTCCATATGGATGGGGTTGCCGACAGTGCCGATGGCCTTTTAAGCAACCGTTCACCAGAGCGGATGCTAGAGATTATGAAAGATTCAAGAATCGGTTCAAATGGCGTGTTGGCCATTGTGATGGTTCTTGCCCTTAAAACCGTGGGTATAAAATTAGCCTTGGATTACGGCCTTTGGTGGGTGCTTTTGGCCATGCCAATTGCAGGCCGTTTTGCTGTGGTTTTTGCGGCCTGGAAGGGTAAAACCCCTAGAGAACAGGGGATGGGTAACTTATTTATCGGGAAAGCCACCCTGCCCATTGTGGCCCTAAATGCTGTGGTATTGTTAGCATTGACACCATTTTTAGGCTATGCGCCTTTTGCAGTCGTATTGGCACTTAGTTTTACACTTTGGCTAATAAAGGCCGTTACAAAACTGATTGGTGGTATAACTGGAGATGTTTTAGGGACGATTATTGAACTCAATGAGGTCGTGTATCTCTTTGGATTTTTAGTGTGGGCAAGATATTTAGGTTAATTGATTGGAGATTGAGGGCTGTTTATCTATAACAGATTGAAAGTAAAGGCGGTCATCAGATGAAAGAGGTTTATCTACTTAGGCACGGTCAGTCCACTGCCAACCGTGATGCTGTTTTGGCGGGGTGGACAGATGTTTCCCTCACAGATCAAGGCCACAGCCAGGCCCGGGGGGCGGCGCAAAGACTCTTAGCCCTTAATACTTTAGGGTTTGACGCAATCATCAGCAGTGACTTGACCCGAGCGCTGCAGACTGCAGCCCCCATATCCGAGGCTCTGGGACTGCCCATTATCAAAGAGCCAGGTCTGCGGGAACTCCATTTGGGCCGCTGGGAAAACCTCAGCTTCCAAGAGGTCCAGCAGGCAGACCCAGAATTGGCAGACCAATGGTTGATGGACGGGCTCAGCTTTTGCTATCCCGAGGGGGAGTCCATTAAAGACGTGATTGAACGGTCTAAAGTGGTGATTGATGGGTACCTAGAAAAACACGATCGCCTGCTGGTGGTAGCCCACGGAGGTACACTGGCAGCTATTATTGCCCACTATGTCTTTGGAGATGCCCTTCACGCAAAGGGTATTTACCTAGATAATGCCTGCTTTTCACGGCTGGTTTTCCATCAAGGGGGAGCCACCCTCAACCTTCTGAATGCTTAATTCAAAGGTTCAGAATAGAATAGCTTCAGAATAATAAGCTGAGATGACAGGAGAAAACAATGGCGAAAACTGCCTTTATACTGGCTGGAACAGGTTCTAATGTGGGTAAAACCACAGTGACCACAGCCATACTACATGCTTTTACCCAAGAGGGATTGACAGTTCAAGCTTTTAAATGTGGGCCAGACTATCTGGACCCAACCTTTCATAGTTTTGTCACAGGGGTCCCAAGCATCAACCTAGACCTACACTTGATGTCTGAGGCGGCTGTTAAAGCATCTTTTGCCCGCCATAGCCAAGCTGCAGACCTTGTGGTGATAGAAGGGGTGATGGGGCTTTACGATGGCTGGGATCACAGCTTTGACAATGGCAGCGCGGCTCATATGGGCCGTGTTCTTGGCGTTCCCGTTGTTCTAATTGTAGACGGCAGTGGTGTCTCTACTTCCGTTGCCGCCATGGTAAAGGGCTATCAACTGCTAGATCCCCGCATGGCACTGGCTGGTGTGATTATCAATCAGGTCAGCTCTCAAATGCACTGCAATCTGTTGGCAGATGCCATTAAACAGTATACGGGTTTACCGGTACTTGGGTATGTGCCTAAACAGATAAATTTTTCATTGGAAAGTCGGCACCTGGGGTTAAAGCCTGCAGCTGAAGTGGCTGATCTAAAAGAACAACTGGATAGACTGAGCCAGGCAGTTACAAAAACCTTGGATTTTGAGGCCCTTCGCAATTTAAAAGTGGATTTGACAGGGCTATCTGAGGGCCTTCAAGATGGCTCTTCAGATAAATGCTCAGATGGACCCTCAGATGGACCCTCAGATGGACCCTCAGATAAACCTTCTGCCTCGGCATCAAGCGAAAGTGATTACCCCCCCTATCGGGTGGCCTATGCCCTAGATGAGGCCTTTTACTTTTACTATCAGGACAATTTGAGTCTAATGAAGGCTTGCGGCATGGAATTAGTACCCTTTTCACCCATTCACGACAAAGAATTGCCCCCTGGTACTGAGGCCTTATATCTTGGTGGTGGCTACCCAGAACTCCACGCTAAAGCACTCAGTGAAAATCTGCCCATGCGCTTAGCAATCCTTGGGGCAAGCCGTTCAGGGATGCCGATTTACGCAGAGTGCGGGGGCATGATGTATCTATGCAATAGCATGGAAAATATGGGGTCTGATGAGGGTTCTCCTTCAGCCATTTTTGAGATGGTTGGGGCCCTGAAAGGGAAAGCCCAGATGACAGACCGATTACAGCGCTTTGGCTATGTTGAGATAGAACTCAAGGAACCCTGTCTTTTAGGGAACCCACAGGCCGTAAAAAACCTGGAATCCACGGAACCGCTGGAACAACCGAAAACCCTCAAAGGCCACGAATTTCACCGATCAACTGTAGAGTGGCAGCCAGACCAGCCTCTAATTTACAGAGTCAAAAAAGGCTATGGGAGCCAACTGGAATGGACCTGTGGCGCTAAAAATGACAATACCCTTGGGGCATACGCCCATATCCACTTTGGCAATCAACCTGAAGTACTTAAGGCCTGGATTGACATCATTAAAACTAGGAGAAATTCAAATGGCTAAATCGATCATGGTTCAAGGTACCGCTTCAAGTGTCGGCAAAAGCATTGTTACTGCAGGCATTTGCCGTCTTTTAAAGCAGGATGGCTTCTCAGTGGCCCCTTTCAAATCTCAAAATATGGCCCTCAATTCTTATATTACGGCAAAGGGCCACGAAATGGGCAGGGCCCAAGTGGTTCAGGCAGAAGCCGCTGGTATTGAGCCCGATGTTTTAATGAACCCAATTTTACTGAAACCCTCAACGGACCAAAAGGCTCAAGTCATTCTAAATGGCAAGGTCTATGGCAATATGTCCGCAGCGGATTATCATACCCATAAGCCAAAACTCCGAGAAATGGTGAAGGAAACCTATGACACCCTCGCAGCCACCGTGGACTACGTTGTGATAGAAGGTGCTGGATCCCCGGCTGAAATCAACCTTAGGGAAGGTGACTTAGTCAATATGGGCATGGCCGAATTATCCAATTCCCCTGTAGTGTTAGTAGGCGATATCGACCGAGGTGGGGTTTTTGCTTCACTTTATGGGACTGTGATGCTCCTTGCCCCAGAAGAACGGGCCCGAATTATTGGCCTTGTGATCAATAAATTTAGAGGCGACGTGAAAATTTTGGAGCCGGGTCTTAAAATGATAGAAGACTTGGTGGGCATTCCGGTTTTAGGGGTCTTGCCTTATACGGATTTACAAATTGAAGATGAAGACAGCTTGGCAGAACGGTTTAGAAATCGGGCCCAAGAGAAAAGGGACCTGTTGGTGGAAGTCTTGTACCTACCCCACGTGTCTAACTTTACGGACTTTAATATTTTTGAAACCCAAGAAGATGTGACCCTGCGCTATGTTATGCGTGGGCAGGCCATTGGTGACCCGGACATGCTCATTATTCCCGGTTCTAAAAACACCATTGAAGATTTACTCTACCTTCACCGCACGGGACTTTCGGAGCAAATTTTACGCCTAGCTAGAAAAGGAACCACCATTGTGGGTATTTGCGGCGGTTACCAAATGCTTGGCAACTTGATTAGCGACCCCCATAAGACTGAAACTTGGGTTGGGGAGATCAACGGCCTAGGGCTCTTGGCTGTAAATACGATTTTTGAAACTGAAAAGACAACCACCCAGGTCACCGGGGAGATTTTATCCCATGGGGGTCAAATGGCGAAGCTTTCTGGGCTTGATGTGACAGGCTACGAAATCCATATGGGTCAAACAACCTTAGACCAAGGGGTGCAGCCATTTTTACGGTTGACCAGTGAACTGGGGAAGACCTGTGACCGACTGGACGGCGCCATTAACGAAGAGGGAAATGTCTTTGGCACTTATGTTCATGGAATATTTGACGATATAGCTTTTGTGCGCGCACTACTCAATCAGTTACGGGAACAAAAGGGTCTTGCTCATCTTGATTCTCAAGTGGACAGTTTCCAAGCCTTTAAAGAGTTGCAGTACGACAAGTTGGCAGATATGCTCAGAGCCAATATGGACTGGCCTCGCTTAAAAGCTCTGGCTGAGGCCTTTGAAGCATGATGTGGGCCATTATTTTAGCGGTTTTATTGGACGCCCGAATGGGAGACCCAGTTTACAGCTGGCATCCCGTGAGGTTGATTGGCCTTTGGATTACAAGACTTGAAAAAGACCTCTACAAAGAAACCGCCGACAACACTTACAAATTCACATCAGGTACCATCCTCGTGTGGGGTGTTCTCCTGACAGTGGGGGTTCTCTATGGCGCAGCTACCATTTTCAGCAACACTTATTTTCCAAAAGGTGCGTTTTTGATTCAGGCCATATTGGCATCGCAGCTACTGGCAACCCGTTGTTTGTGGGATGAGGGCCGACGGATTTTGATCGTCATTCAGACCGGGGACCTGGCCATTGCACAAAAGGAAATCGGCTATTTAGTCAGCCGCGACACGGCTAAACTCAGCTTTAACGACATCAAAAAAGCGGCAGTAGAAACCATGACCGAAAATCTCACAGACGGCATCATCGCCCCACTTTTTTACTTTGGTTTATTTGGCCTACCGGGCCTTGCAATTTACAAGGCCATCAACACCATGGACAGCATGATTGGCTACAAAAATCAGCGGTATTTGTATTTTGGCCGCTTTGCAGCAAGGCTTGATGATGTGGTCAATTTTATCCCAGCGAGAATTGCTGTGGTTCTCGTTTTAGTGGTGGCAATGTTCAAGGGCCATGACGCAGCCAGTGGCTGGCGCTGTTTTTTACAGCACCGTCGCTTTCACGCCAGTCCAAACTCTGGCTGTACCGAGGCTGCCATGGCAGGTGTATTAGGGATTCAACTGTCGGGGCCAACGGTCTATTTTGGTGAAGTGCTTGACAGACCCTGGATTGGTTTTAAACCTGGGGATATCGGTGAAAACCACTTAGAAAGTGTCCTTGGTTATGTGGTAGCTGTTGGCATTTTAGGATTGCCCCTGGCATTGGGTTTAAATGCACTGATTGGGCTACTTTAAATTTAGGGGAATCAAAATGGAAAAATATCAACATGGCGGTGACGTTTATAGTGCTGTAGAGCGGTTTGGTGTACCACTTGAACAAATTTGCGACTTTAGCGCCAATATCAATCCGCTGGTGACCGTACCGTGGTTAAAAGCAAAATTAACTCCCTTTTGGGAACAGGTGTTACACTATCCAGACCCCCAGTACCGTGAGCTTTATAAGGGTATTGCAATATATCACGGCATCGGCCTGGACCAGATTGTACTTGGCAATGGTGCAACGGCTTTGATTTACCAATTGGTTGAAACTCTGAAACCCCTAAAGGCAAGGGTCAGTGCACCAACTTTTGCTGAATACGAAAAAGCTCTGAGACACGTTGGGGCCCAGGTTACCTATATGCCGGCATCGGCCAATGACCTTAGTATAGACCCACAAAAATTATTCGGGAATCTTAATGGGGAGACCATGATATTTCTGTGTAACCCTAATAATCCAACTGGAAATTTGGTGCCCCTGCAGGACCTTGTAACAGCCCTTGAAATCCTGGATCCTAAGGTGACGGTGGTGGTTGATGAGGCTTTTATCGACTTTACGCCCCTTGGGGAGGCCCAAAGTTTGACCCGATATTTAGAACGGTTTTCAAATCTTGTGATTCTCCGGTCGGCTACAAAGTTCTATGGCATGCCTGGGCTGCGCCTTGGGTATTTGCTCTGTGGTAATTCTGAATTAGCAAAGACGTTACAGCTTGCGCAACCGATTTGGCAAATCAATGTGATGGCAGCAGGTCTTGTGCAATCGGGACTTTTGGACCTTGAGTTTCAGGAGGCCACCCGCCTTTATGTGGCTAAGGAACGGGAATTTGTCACAGACGCATTAAGTCAATTGGGATTTAAGGTTTATCCTTCCCTGGTTAATTATGTATTAGTGGTGCCGCCTTATGGTTTGGATGTTCAAGGGGCTTTAGCGCCAGTATATGCTATGGCTCGGTCCTGTGATAATTATGTGGGCTTACCAGAGGGGTTATGGCGCTTGGCTATTAAATCCCATGCTGATAACCTAAAGATGATTGATGCTTTTCAATCGGTGCTTAACCAAACCAAATGATATGAAAATGATAAATTATGGTGAAAAACCATTGAATATCAATGGTTATTCTGCTATTGTTTAAATACAACAGAGTTTTCAGTTTGAAATACATTAAAACGGGTAAAACAATAAGCATAATTGGTTATATAGAAAATCACAGGAGGACGAGTTTGTGAAGGCTGAGTATATCAATCCCTTTATTAAGGCGAGCACAGAGGTTTTAAAACTGATCGCGAATTTGGATTTTAAAACAGGTGCACCTTATCTGAAGTCCAGTCCTTTTGGCGCTGACAATTTAATTATTCTTGTCGGTATTACAGGGGAAATCCGCGGACAAGCTGTGATTTCAATGAGCGAAGAAATGGCTAAAAAAGTTGCTTCAAGTATGATGATGGGCATGCCTGTTGACGAAATAGATGAAATGGCAAAAAGTGCTCTGTCAGAACTAGGCAATATGATTATGGGAAATACGGCAACCCTTCTTTTTAATGCTGGTGTTAATATTGATATTACGCCGCCAACATTAATGATGGGGCAAAAAATGCAAATCTCTTCAGCTGGTATGAAGACAATTGGGGTTCCGTTGATGTGTGAGATTGGCGAAATTACAGTTGATATTTCTGTAAAAGAGTAAGACGCCCATCTTATATCGTCATAAATGGTACATATATCAATATCTGATTGCGATTAGAAGGCCAACGAGGCCTTCTTTATTTTAAAGAGATTGATTAGTACCTTATTTACAAAATGGAGGTTTTAAATGGTTAACATCGTACTTTACCAACCTGAGATCCCCCCCAATACTGGTAACATTGCTCGGACATGTGCGCTTACAGGTACAAAGCTACACTTGATCAAACCCCTTGGCTTTTCAATTGAAGATAAACAACTTAAGCGTGCTGGTCTAGATTACTGGGAGCTCTTGAACCTTGAAATCCACGAAAGCCTTGAAGATTTCATGTCTAAATATGGTGATCAGGTTCTGTTCTTTGCAACTACCAAAGCTACACAATTCTATTCTGAGGTGGCATACCCTAAGGATTGTTTCATTTTGTTTGGTAAAGAAACTGCGGGATTGCCCCCTGAAATTCACGAGAAATACCCACGGTTTCGCATCAAGCTACCCATGCTTGTGGATCCTCTTGTGCGGTCTCTCAATCTAAGTAATGCAGTAAATATCATTCTTTACGAAGCATTAAGGCAACAAGGCTTCCCTTTTTTGGCGTAGGTTTTGAACGCTAAAATTATAATTAAGAAAGTGAATGGCATAAATCGGGTACGTCAAACCGAGTCGATAATTGAGTTAGAGGTGATACATGGCAATTAGAATTATAACCGATAGCGTTGCAGATATACCCTTAGCGATGGCACAGAAATATGACATTATTGTCCTGCCTCTGACCGTTAACTTTGAAACGGTTTCTTATCGTGATGGTATCGATTTAACACAAGTGGAATTTTTTACTCACTTGAAGCAGGCGCAAAAGCTGCCAACTACATCTCAAGTGCCACCTGGTGTTTTTCACGAAGTATTTGAAAAACTAATCAATAGTGGTGATCAGATTATCGGTGTCTTTATGTCTGGAAAACTCAGCGGAACTTACCAAAGTGCACAAATTGCAAAAGAAATGCTCGGTCGAGGAGACATTACTTTGTTGGATTCGCAGATGATTTCCTTTGGAACCGGTCAGGTGGTTGTGACCTTGGCACAGCTAGCGAAGCAAGGGTTCCCATATAATGCATTAGTTCAAAAGACTCGTTGGATGATTGAAAAATCAACATGTCTTTTTATTGTTGATACCCTGGATTATCTCACAAAAGGCGGCAGACTAAAGCCGGCTGAGGCGATTATTGGAAATTTGCTTAATATTAAGCCAATTTTAACCATGATTGATGGAGAACTCAAATCCTGCGGCAAAGCCCGAGGTCGCAAAAAAGCCATTAAAGCGGTACTTACAAAGCTACAAGATTCTAGTATTAATTTGAATGATAAGGTGGTCAGTTTATATCACGCTGTGGATTTTGACTATCTAATGGAATTCAAGGTTCAGTTGTTGTCATGTTATCCAGAGATGGAAATTACCTTTTCAGAGGTAGGCTCTGTGGTAGGGACCCATTCGGGTCCAGGCTGCATCGCAATTAGTTATATAGACATTCCTAAAAGCACTTTATTCTCTTCATAACAGCTTAAACGAGAACTTATAAAATCATAAGATTATAAATCATGAAATTAGAATCATAAAATCATAAAATTAATCGTTTTGAATTCATAAATTTGGATATATATCAATCGGCATTAGTTCTGCGGTTTTTAAAAAAACGTTTGCCTGCACTTAGAGAGAGTATACAAAGTTGTAACCTACTGCAAATAGTGCGTTTCGTTGAGCAAATCTGCCTAACTACACGTGGACAACATCATTTGTTTCGGTTATAATCACGTTTGTAGGGTACATTCTCAGAAATCGTTTTCTGATTTGTGAACTCTCTACATAAGGGTATGACTCGACAGCTGTTATAATAAGAGCTGTGAAGTCGAGGGTGGTCTTCGATCACGCTTGAAAACAATGAGGAGGAAAAAAATGAAAAAGGTATTCGCTCTATTTTTGGCAGTCATGATGGTTGCAGCACTTGGTGTTGGTTGTGCAAAGCCTGCAACAACAGAAGCTACAACTGAAGCTGCTACAGAAGCAACAACAGAAGCAGTTACTGAAGCACCAAGCACTGCAGACATCACAATTGGTTTGGTTACAGATATCGGTGGTATCGACGATAAATCATTTAACCAAGGCACTTGGGAAGGTATCGTTAAGTTTTCAATGGAAAACAAGATGAAAGAAGAGCAAACTAAATATGTTCAATCTAAAACAGATGCAGATTATGTAACAAATCTTTCTACATTTGCTGACGACGAATTGGACTTAATCATTGCTCCGGGTTTCTTGTTCTTTGATGCAATGACATCTGTTGCAAAATCATTCCCAGATCAAAAATTCCTTTTGATTGACTCAGTTGTTGAACTTCCAAACGTAGCATCTGCAGTATTTGCTGAGCACGAGGGTTCTTACCTTGTTGGTGTTGCTGCTGCTCTTAAAGCTAAAGAAGCTGGTAAAGACACAGTTGGTTTCCTTGGCGGTATGGATTTCCCACTAATCGGTAAATTTGAAGCTGGTTTTGAGCAAGGCGTTGCTTCAGTAGATCCTGCGATGAAAGTTCTCGTTGAATATGCTGGTGACTTCGGTAACCCTGCAATTGGTCAAACTTTAGCTGCTAAAATGTACGATGCTGGCGCTTATGTTATCTATCATGCAGCTGGTGGTACAGGTAATGGTATGATCAAAGAAGCAAAAGATAGAGTTCAAAATGGCCAAGACGTTTGGGCTATCGGCGTTGATAAAGATCAATTTGCTGATGGTATCTACGAAGGCGAAAAATCAGTTATCTTGACATCGATGATGAAGCGTGTTGATACAGCTGCTTACACTGTCTCTGAGCAAGTTAACAAAGGCGAATTTAACGGTGGCGTTTTGGTATTCTCATTGGCTAACGACGGCGTAGGCATTCCTGCTACTAACCCTAACCTTACTGATGAATGGGTAACAAAAATTAACGAAGCTGCTACAGCTGTTAAAGATGGCACTGTAAAAGTTACAGAAATTCCTAAGCGTTTACAATAATAAATAATTAAAAGGGTCTCTCGAGACCCTTTTTTTGTTTTTGTGTTACATGTATTTTAAATCCTGTTATAATGGGTATTAGTTAAAATGGACACTGGCAAGATCATGACTTTCTTAGATTCAAAAGACGACCTTGTAAGAAAAGCATAACAATATTGCGTTTCTGGGAAAACGGTTGCTCTTTTTTTGTAGAATAACACCATATCGTCAAGGTGGTCTTCTATTGTAGAATCTTCGCATTGGTTGTTTTTAGAGAGTCATATGTTTTTAAGTGTACTTGCATGCGGCCATTCAAGAAAAATAGCAGGTAATGGAGGAATCTTACGTGAACTATGTCATTGAAATGCTAAACATCACAAAAGAGTTTCCCGGAATTCGCGCGAATGAAAATGTCACATTGCAAGTTAAGCAAGGTGAAATTCATGCGTTACTCGGCGAAAACGGCGCGGGAAAATCAACTTTGATGAGTATACTCTTCGGATTATACAAACCAGAACAAGGCGTCATTAAAGTACGTGGCAAAGAAGTAACCATCGATAGCCCACATGTGGCCAATGTATTAAAAATCGGCATGGTCCATCAACACTTCAAGTTGGTTGAGAATTTCACGGTTACAGAGAACATTATCTTAGGCTTAGAACCAAAAAAATCATTTGGTCGCATCGACATTGAAAAAGCAGCAGCCCGTGTTAAAGAAATTTCAGAAAAATATGGCATGCAGGTTGATCCTTATGCGAAAATTGAAGATATTTCTGTGGGTATGCAGCAACGGGTAGAAATTTTAAAAATGCTTTACAGAGAAGCTGATATTCTTATTTTTGACGAACCAACAGCGGTGCTTACACCTCAAGAAATTGAAGATTTAATGGGTATTATGCGTCAGTTTTCAAAAGAGGGTAAATCCATTATCCTCATCACGCATAAACTAAAAGAAATAAAAGCCGTTGCTGACCAATGTACGGTTCTAAGACGGGGTAAAAAGATAGGCACAGTGGCTGTCAAAGACGTCAATGAAAAGCAATTGGCTGAAATGATGGTTGGCCGCGAGGTTACTTTTGTGGTTGATAAGGCAGACCGTAAGCCAACTGATAAAGTGTTGGAGATTAAAGGTCTCAATGTGAAGAATAATCGTGGTATCTATGCTGTTAAAAATTTGAGCTTAACGGTTCGAAAAGGCGAAATACTAGGTGTTGCTGGTATCGATGGCAATGGACAAACAGAACTCATTGAAGCGATTACAGGACTGGTGGCTATTGAGTCAGGGAGTATTCAAATCAATGGTACTGAAATTACAAAGCATTCAGTGAGACAAAGAACAGAATCTGGCATTGGACACATACCACAAGACCGTCACAAGCACGGTTTGGTACTGGATTTCAGATTAGATGAAAATGCTGTTTTACAAACTTACTATCAAGAGCCGTTTTCTAAAAATGGTATTTTAAATCAAGTGGCCATTAAAGAGAAGGCCGATCAGTTAATCAAAGAATTCGACGTCCGAAGTGGGCAGGGTGGCATGACAAAAGTTCGTTCAATGTCAGGTGGTAACCAACAAAAGGCAATCGTTGGTAGAGAAATCGATCGTCAACCGGATTTATTGATAGCTGCGCAACCGACCCGTGGTTTGGATGTTGGCGCCATTGAGTATATTCACCAAAGGATTGTTGCAGAACGAGATAATGGCAAGGCTGTTCTATTGGTTTCACTTGAACTGGATGAAGTTCTAAACGTGGCAGATCGCATTGCTGTCATCTATGAAGGCGAAATTGTAGGACTTGTTGAAACTAAAGATACAAATGAAAATGAACTCGGTCTTATGATGTCAGGTTCAAAAAGAGTGGGTGTAGACCATGCGTAAATTACTTTTATATTTAACTGATGAAAAGCGTTATGCAGTAACAGTGCCGATTATTGCTGTACTTGGGGCATTCTTGTTTGGTACAATCGTCATGCTTGTGACTGGTACTGATCCCACAGATGCATTCAAAGCAATCATACGGGCGACAACGGGTATGAATCTCGAAAAAATTGGCACAGCCAAATTTTTTAATCCTCGTATGATTGGTGAATTTCTCACCACTGTTATGCCGATTACATTAACTGGCCTTTCGGTAGCTTTTGCTTTCAGAACGGGACTGTTCAATATCGGAGCAGAAGGTCAATTGATTATTGGTTCGATGGCGGCTACAGTCACGAGTATTGTTATTGATCTTCCTGCTATCATTCACTTGCCACTAGTGATCTTGTCAGCAATCGCTGCAGGGGCACTATGGGGATTGATACCAGGTATATTGAAGGCGAAATTTAGAGTTCATGAAGTCGTTGTAACAATTATGATGAACTACGCAGCTCTCTATACAGCCAATTTCATTCTCACACGCTTGCCTGGTAGCGATAGTGTTAAGACGGTGCCCTCATTACCATCGGGTACGTTGCGAAGTGAATTTTTGAGTAATTTGACTAATGGATCAAGATTCCACTGGGGTTTTATTTTGGTGATTGCAGCAATCTTCATCTTCTGGTATATCATCGAAAAAACAACATTCGGTTATGAACTACGTGCAGTTGGATACAATAAAGAAGCTGCTCGCTATGCGGGTATGAAAGTTGACCGTAATGTCATGTACTCTATGGCAATCGCCGGTGCATTTTCAGGTTTAGCAGGTGCCATGATTTCAGTCGGTACATTTGACTACGGCCGTGTCATTTCTGCAGCAGAAGGCTATGGTTTTGATGGTATCGCCGTAGCGCTCTTAGGTGGCAATACTGCCCTTGGAACAATCTTTGGCGGTGTCTTATTCGGTGGTCTGAAAACTTCTCAAGCGCTGATGCAATCCGGTGGTGTGCCGCTAGAAATAGCGATTATCATTTCATCCATGATGGTTCTATTCGTCGCTATGAAATTTGGAATTCAAGCCATGATTAAGAATATTAGAAAAACAACACAAGTCAAGGAGGGCCAATAGCATGAGTAATTTAGACGTACTGTTTTCGATGCTGACACTCACCTTGATCTATGCAACGCCGATTTTAGTGGCTGCACTTGGCGGCTTGCTAAGTGAACGAAGTGGTGTTGTTAACATTGCACTTGAGGGATTGATGATGGTTGGTGGTTTCGCAGGGGCAACGGCAACCGTGCTCTTAGAACCCTATTTACCCCCAGTGATTACACCTTGGGTTGGCGTAGCCATTGGTATGTTAATTGGTATGCTATTTTCATTAATCCACGCCTATGTGAGTATTAATTTAAAAGCTGACCAAGTCATCTCTGGTACTGCCATCAACCTATTGGCTGGTGGTGTAACAATTTATTTTGCCCAGATTATTTTTAAGCAGCAGCGTACAGAAACCTTTCAAAATGGTTTTATTAAAACGACTTTCCCTGGACTTAAGGACATCCCTTTTATTGGTCCTGTGTTTTTCTCAAACATTTATTTAACGGTCTTTGTCGGTTTAGCCCTGGTTGTACTGGTTTGGTATTTTGTTTACAAGACACCATTTGGTATGAGACTTCGTGCAACTGGTGAAAATCCTCAAGCTGTAGCCAGTATGGGTATCAGCGTCATGAAAATGCGTTATTTCGGGGTTGTAGCGTCAGGTGCACTTGCGGGCTTAGCGGGTGCCATCATGGTTCTCACTCAAGATACGCAGTACACAAGCATTAGTATCCATGGTACTGGATTTATTGCATTGGCAGCTTTGATTTTTGGTAAGTGGAATCCTTGGGGTGTCTTAGGTGCCAGTACGTTCTTTGCGTTTTCCCAAGTTTTCGCGCTTTATGCCAATAATTTTACTTGGACCCAAAATCTACCATTAGAAGTATTTAAAGCACTGCCATATGTTCTGACAATTATAGCGCTAGTGATCTTTAGCGGTAAGTCAGTGGGCCCAAAAGCTGCTGGCGAAATCTACGATGTCGGTAAAAGATAAATCCTCATTCTTGTCTCAAAACCTAGATGCCTATGCATCTAGTTTTTTTTATGTGGTTTTGGTGAATTGTCAAGACTTTTAACATTCCAATGGTGTGGTATAATAGCGTATGCGTGTGAGAAACAAAGGATAAGGTGCAGCCATGAAAATGAACTTTCAACTCAATTTAGAACAATCTCAAAAGCTTGTCATGACACCAGAGCTTAGACAGGCGATTGAAATATTGCAATATAATGCAATGGAATTGAATCAGTTCGTCCAAGAAGAACTCATGACCAATCCTGTCCTGGAATTAACAGATAAGGATCAGGGTGTCACTGCAGATACTGAGAAGCTCCAAACCCTGGCCGAACGCATTGACTGGCGCGAGGTTGTCAACCAGGACGAAAAATTCAAAGCCACCTATCAAAAGCAAGAGGATACAGAAGAGTTCACCATGGATAATGTGGTGGCAGAAGAGGAGTCTCTTCACGACTATCTATTGTCACAGCTACACTTTTCAAAGCTTTCAAAAGATGACAAGGTTGTTGGTGAATACTTGATTGAAAATATAGACCATGCTGGCTATTTGAGGCTTGAAATGATGGAAATCGAGGTGCGCTTTAATCTGCCAGAAGATGTGATAGAAGAGATTATCCAGACCATACAAACCTTTGAGCCCTATGGCATTGCGGCCCGTGATTTACAGGAATGCCTCTTGATTCAAGTTCAAATGCGTGGCATTGAAAATCAAGTGGTCATCGCCATTATTAATCATCATCTTGAAGATTTATCCTATAACCGCCTCAAAAACATCGCAAAATCAATTAACGTCACTGAAAATGCCGTTCAAGAAGCAGTGGATATTATTAGAAATTTAGATCCAAAACCAGGCTTGAAATTCGCATCGCTTAGAGATGTAAAATACGTGGTACCTGATGTCACGGTTAAAGAACTGGATGGGGCTTATATCATTTTAGTCAACGATGCCAGTGCGCCAAAGCTTCAAATCAGCGATTATTATAAAACACTCCTTAAAAACACCTTAACAGAAGAAGCCACGGCAGATTACATTCATCAGAAACTAAATAGTGCCCTAAGGCTTATCAAAAGTATAGAGCAACGAAGGAATACCATCTACCGCGTTGTAGAATCGATTTTAAAGTACCAAGCGGACTTTTTTGAGAAGGGCACCATGTATCTAAGGGTGTTGAACTTAAAAGACGTAGCGGAGGATATAGGGGTTCACGAGTCGACTGTCAGTAGAGCGGTGAATGGGAAATACATGCAGTGTCCAAAAGGCCTTTACGAAATTAAGTACTTTTTTCAAAGTGGTGTTGCCAGTGCCTTTGGAGATGGCATATCTTCAGAGAGCATCAAGGCAATTATAAAAGAACTCGTTGAAAAGGAAGATCCTAGAAAACCAGTCAGTGATCAATACATCACAGATGAGATTGATAAAGTGGGTATTAAAGTTTCCCGAAGAACCATCGCAAAGTACCGAGAAGAAATGCATATTGCAGGATCTTCAAAACGCAAACGGTATTAATCACTCAGATGTCACAAATCATGATTTTTAGAAAGCGTTTTCACAGCCAAAATAAAACTAAAACATTGCCTCCACAGGTGACCATGTGCTACACTATCTGTGGAGAATTTTTTTTGACTGAGGTGGGACATTTATCGCACGCTAGGACAAAAAACGTCCCTTACTCTGTGAGGTGCAACATGGAAACCTTTAAAGACAGTATCGATCAACTGAGTCGGATTGTACCCGAAATCAAACCGCTCATAACGCTCAGATACCGTATACTCTACCTTGTAGGCTACCTACAGCCCATCGGCAGAAGAAATCTGTCCTTGAAAATAGGCATCACAGAGCGGGTGATTCGAAAAGAAGCCACCGTGCTCAAAGAAGCTGGTTTTTTAGAGTTTTCACCAGAAGGCATGATGCTCACTCCTGATGGCAAACGCATGAGGGATCGTCTCACTGATTATATCGGCACATCCGATGGCATTCGTGGACTTGAAGCGAAATTGGCTACCAAACTTCAAATCAGCCGCGTAATAATCGTCCCAGACGATGACGATGCTTTGGATTTAAAAGAAATTGGCACCCACTGCGCCCAGGTATTATGCGAGATGTTACCAGATATCAGGATTCTAGGGATCACAGGTGGTTCCACCGTATTTGAGGTTATGCAGGCTATGCCGCAACTCGCATCCAAGCACCCCGAAATCCTGGTGATACCAGCGAGAGGCGGACTCGGAGACGAAACGGAGCACCAAGCCAATACATTGGCCGAAAAAATGGCTAAAAAGTTAAATAGTCAGTATAGAATGCTGTTTATGCCTGATTCTCTATCAGAGGCTTCAATTCAATCTTTAAAGAATGAGCCCAGTATGATGATTACATTTGAACAAGTTCAACAAATAGACACCCTTATCTTTGGTGTCGGACACGCTGAAACCATGGCTAGACGTCGAGGCCTCCCCGAAAGTCGCATCGTAGAAATTTTGGAAAAAGGCGCTGTTGCTGAGTCATTTGGCTACTATTTTAACCTCGAAGGACAAATAGTAGACGAAATCAGCACTCTGGGTATTACTCTTGAGAAAGTTAAATCATTAACGAGAGTAATTGCTGTCGCAGGGGGTAAAGATAAGTCGGAAGCAATCATTGCGGTCAGTAAATTAAATCCGCATTTGATATTAATCACCAACGAAAGCGTGGCAACGCAGATCTTGAACGCATATGGCGTTTAGGAGCAACGATCTTAAGGAGGATTTTTCAATGGCAACTAAAGTAGCGATTAATGGATTTGGTAGAATTGGTAAATTGGCGTTCAGAAAAATGTTCGGCAACCCAGCATTTGAAATCGTAGCGATCAATGACCTTACAAGTGCAGCAGACCTTGCTTACTTGTTGAAGTATGACTCTGCTCAAGGTAACTACAAAGTAAACGAAATTTCTTCTACAGCTGATGCAATCATTGTTGATGGTAAAGAAATCAAAGTTTACGCACAAAGAGATGCTAACAACTTGCCATGGGGCGAGCTTAATGTAGATGTTGTTCTTGAATGTACTGGTTTCTATGTATCAAAAGAAAAAGCTCAAGCTCACGTAAACGCTGGCGCTAAAAAAGTTATCATCTCAGCACCTGCTAGCGGCGACCTTAAAATGATCGTTTTCAACGTTAATGATGATATCCTTGATGCGTCAGATGCCATCGTTTCTGCAGCTTCTTGTACAACTAACTGCTTGGCACCAGTTGCTAAAATCCTTAACGATGAATTTGGTTTGATTAAAGGTTTCATGACAACAGTTCATGCTTACACAAATGACCAAAACACACTTGATGGTCCTCACGATAAAGGCGTTGCAACAAGAAGAGCAAGAGCTGCTGCTGCTAATATCGTTCCTACTACAACAGGTGCTGCTGCTGCTGTTGGTAAAGTGCTTCCTGTACTTAAAGGTCGTTTGGATGGTATCGCACTTCGCGTTCCAACAATCACTGGTTCTGTTGTTGACCTTGTTTGCGAACTTGGCAGAAACACAACTGTTGAAGAAATCAACGCTGCAATCAAAGCTGGCGCTAACGAAACTCTTGGTTACACAGAAGATCCAATCGCATCTTCAGATGTTATCGGTTCAAGCTTTGGTTCTTTGTTTGATGCTCTTTCAACATCTATCTTAGAAGTTGATGGCAAGCAACTTGTTAAAATCATCACTTGGTATGACAACGAAATGTCATATGTTTCTCA
Organism: uncultured Fusibacter sp.; assembly: GCA_964522015.1. Classification (GTDB taxonomy): domain Bacteria; phylum Bacillota; class Clostridia; order Peptostreptococcales; family Acidaminobacteraceae; genus QQWI01. The sequence goes on from CAZFST010000026.1 coordinate 58,055, forward strand.
GTTCGTTCGTTTGGCAGAAAAACTTGGCAAACTGTAATTAAATCATATAACAGTTCTAGAGGGTCCTCAGTTTTGAGGCCCTCTGGTATGCTGTTTACAGCTATAACAAAAGATCACTTGTAAGCTTCTGATGACATGTTGCTTTATGGCTAATAGCAGGTTGATTTATGGCTAATAAGATGGTAAAACAAATTTTGCCATGTTCTTGTCTTTAAATCAGCACACATAAAATGAGCTTCACAACCCAGGAGGTTAACTAATGGCAAAAAAAAGCGTGACAGATCTCACCGTCAAAGGCAAAAAAGTATTAGTTCGCGTGGATTTCAATGTTCCAATGAAAAACGGAACCATCACCAATGACAACCGTATTGTTGCTGCATTACCAACTCTTAATTACTTACTGGAAAACGGCGCTAAAGTGATTGCATTTTCACATCTTGGCAAAGTGAAAACCGAAGAAGATAAATTGACTAGCTCTTTGCGTCCCGTTGCAGAGAGATTGGCTGAACTATTAGAAAAACCAGTGAATTTTGTACCAGAAACACGAGGTGAGGCTTTAGAATCAGCAATTAATAACCTCAACGAAGGTGAAATTCTTATATTTGAAAATACCCGTTTTGAAAAAGGCGAGTCTAAAAATGATGAAGCTTTGGGAAAATATTGGGCTTCATTAGGTGATGTGTTTGTAAATGATGCATTTGGTACAGCTCATAGAGCACACGCATCAAATAGCGGCATCGCTGCAAATCTTGAAACAGCAGCTGGTTTCTTGATGGAAAAAGAAATTCAATTTATCGGTGGGGTTGTTGATAACCCAGTTAGACCACTTGTGGCCATTCTTGGTGGTGCTAAAGTCTCTGATAAAATTGGGGTTATTGAAAACCTGATTGAAAAAGCAGATAAGATTTTAATCGGTGGTGGCATGATGTTCACTTTCCTCAAAGCACTAGACCAAAACATCGGTAAATCTTTGTTAGAAGAAGATAAAGTTGAATTGGCTAAGAGCTTGATGGAGAAAGCAAAAGCAAAAGGCGTAGCACTTGTCTTGCCAGTTGATGTTGTTGCAGCAAAAGAGTTCAAGAACGAAACAGCTTTCAGAACAGTGGCTGTTGAAGATTTGGAAAGCGACGAAATGGGTCTTGATATTGGTCCGGCTTCAATTGCACTATTCACTGAGCATCTTGCAGGGGCAAAAACAGTAGTTTGGAACGGTCCTATGGGCGTATTCGAAATGCCTAACTTTGCAAAAGGCACCATTGGCATTTGCGAAGCAATCGCTGGACTTGAAGGCGCACAAACGATCATCGGCGGCGGCGATTCTGCAGCTGCTGCTATTGACTTGGGCTTTGCAGATCAATTTTCACACATTTCAACAGGCGGTGGCGCTTCTCTAGAATATCTAGAAGGTAAAATCTTACCAGGGGTTGAATCAATCGACGATAAGTAACGTCAACACAAAGGCGATGGTTGCTAAGTATTTAGATTAGCAGCCCATGTCTGAAGTATTAACCCAAACGACCCACAGTTCACATAAAGGAGTGTTAAGCTTATGAGAGTTCCATTTATTGCAGGTAACTGGAAAATGCACAAAACCATTGCTGAAGGGATTGCTTTTATCAATGCGATCAAAGGTGCTATTGCAGGTTCGGATGTTGAAGTAGCCGTGTGTGCGCCTTTTTTACAACTGAAAGATTTGAAAGCAGCTGTTGCGGGTACAAATATTAAAATCGCGGCACAAAATATGCACTTTGAAGATACTGGTGCTTATACAGGCGAGATTTCTGCTCAAATGCTTAAAGAAATCGGCGTTGATTACGTGGTAATAGGCCATTCAGAAAGACGTCAATATTTCAACGAAACTGACGAAACAGTGAACAAAAAAGTCTTAAAGGCATTGGCTTCAGATTTAGGTCCAATTATGTGCATTGGCGAACTACTTGAAGAAAGAGAATCAGGCCAAGAAAAAGCAGTTGTTCAAAGACAATTGGTTAAAGGTTTAGAAAATGTTTCAGCTCAAGATCTTAACAAAGTTGTCATTGCCTATGAGCCAGTTTGGGCTATCGGTACTGGCAAAACAGCCAGCGCTGAAGATGCTAACGATATGATTGCTTATATCCGTACACTTTTGGCAGAGAACTTTAACGAAGAAGTTGCTGAAGAAGTACGTATTCAATACGGCGGTAGCGTTAAACCTTCAAACGTTGAAGAAATCATGAACCAATCAGATATCGATGGTGCATTAGTAGGTGGCGCATCATTAAACCCAGAAGATTTTGTCCAACTTGTTAACTTTTAAGGTGTGCCTATACACCTTGTAAACTCACAGGTGCATCTCAAACTTTCACAAATGAAGGCTTGGAGTTGCACCAATCGGGAGCTCATATGAAAAAGCCAGTCGTTTTATTAATTCTTGATGGGTGGGGTTACTCACCTATCGAAAAGGGCAATGCCATTATGGCCGCTGACACGCCAAACTTTGACCGCTATTTACAAGATTATCCTCATACGCTAATAGCAGCAAGTGGTCGAGAAGTAGGTTTACCACCGGGACAAATGGGTAATTCAGAAGTGGGTCATCTCAATATTGGTGCAGGGCGTATCGTCTATCAACCATTAATGAGGATCACTAAGTCCATAGAGGACGGAGAGTTTTTCCAGATTCCACAGCTGGTTGATGCAGTTACCTATGCAAAATCAAATGATAAACCCTTACACTTGTTGGGACTTTTATCAGATGGTGGTGTTCATAGCCATATAGAACACATCAAAGGTTGTTTACAGTTGGCTAAACGGAACGGTCTAAAGAAGGTTTTTGTTCATGCTTTTTTAGATGGACGTGACACGCCACCAAGAAGTGCTCTAGGTTATGCTAAAGAACTTCAAGATTATATGGATGCTGAAACAATTGGTACTTTTGCTTCTGTGGGTGGTAGATACTACGCCATGGACCGCGATAACCGTTGGGATCGGGTTGAGCTTGGCTACAATGCAATGGTCAATGGAATTGGTCAAAAGGCAGAAAGTGCCTTGGAAGCCATTGAAAATAGCTATCTAGCTGATAAGGATGATGAGTTTGTTCTACCGACGGTGATTGAAAAAGATGGTCATGCAGTTGGTCAAATTCAACCAGAGGATGCTGTTTTATTCTTTAACTTCCGCCCAGATAGAGCACGTCAAATTACAAGAGCATTGACACAAGATGGTTTCGAAGGCTTTGCAGCTAAAAAAATGAATCTTCATTATGTGACAATGACCGAATACGATAAAAGTTTTGAAGGTTTGTCATCTGTCTTTACAGCGGATGAGTTAACTCACACCTTTGGCGAGTACATTTCTGAGCGAGGTTTAACACAGCTAAGAATTGCAGAAACTGAGAAGTATGCTCACGTTACATTCTTCTTTAACGGCGGCGTTGAAGAGGCATATGCTGGTGAGGATAGAATCTTAGTGCCTTCACCACAGGTTGCAACTTATGATTTACAACCAGAAATGTCTGCAAGTGGTGTCACTAATAAGCTTCTAGAAGCTATTGAAAGTGATAAGTACGATGTCATCATTGCCAACTATGCAAATCCAGATATGTTAGGACACACTGGCGTGTTTGAGGCAGCTGTGAAAGCCATTGAAGAAATTGATAAAGATTTCGGCTTAGTGGCAGATAAAATCGTTGAAAAAGGTGGCGTTGTTCTGATTACTGCTGATCATGGCAATGCAGAGCAAATGCTAGACCCAGAGACTGGTGTCATCTTTACAGCACATACTATTAACCCTGTTCCACTTATTATTGCAGGTGCAGGTGCCGTCACTTTAAAAGATGGCAAAAAACTTAGTGATCTTGCACCAACTATGTTAGCGCTTCTTGAAATTGAAAAGCCTGCTATCATGAATGGTGAGTCAATTATACAAAACTAACTCATATTGGAGGTATCACATGTCAACAATCGTAGGCGTATACGCAAGAGAAATACTTGATTCACGTGGCAATCCAACTGTAGAAGTAGAAGTTTATTTAGAAGATGGTTCAATGGGTAGAGCAGGCGTACCATCAGGTGCATCAACAGGTGCATTTGAAGCTTGCGAACTTCGTGATGGCGATAAAAATCGTTACATGGGCAAAGGTGTTTTAACTGCAATGAACAATGTCAATGATATTATCGCTCCAGAAATCGTTGGTTTAGATGCAACTGAGCAAGTACTAATCGACAAAATCTTGATCGAACTTGATGGTACACCAAATAAAACTAAACTTGGTGCTAATGCTATTCTTGGTGTTTCTATGGCTGTAGCTAAAGCAGCAGCTGAATCACTTGATATTCCTTTGTTCCAGTATATTGGCGGAACAAATGCGAAGGTGTTGCCAACGCCAATGATGAACATCCTTAATGGTGGTTCACATGCAGATAACAATGTGGATATTCAAGAATTTATGATTATGCCTGTTGGTCCTAAAACATACAAAGAAGCACTTCGTATGGGTACAGAAATATACCATGCACTTAAGGGCGTTCTTAAAGCTAAGGGTCTTGCTACTGGAGTAGGCGATGAAGGTGGTTTTGCGCCAAACTTGCCTTCAAACGAAGATGCACTTAAAGTGATCATGGAAGCAATTGAAAAAGCTGGTTACAAAGCTGGCGAAGAAATCGTTCTTGCTCTTGACGTTGCTGCAACTGAGCTTTGGGATGGCGAAAAGAAAATGTATGTCCTAGAAGGCGAAGGCAAAGAATTAACTTCTGCTGAAATGGTTGACTTCTACAAAGGTCTTGTTGAAAGATACCCAATTATTTCAATCGAAGATGGTTTGGACGAAGAAGATTGGGATGGTTGGAAGCTATTGACTGAAACTCTTGGACACACAACGCAAATCGTTGGTGACGACTTATTTGTTACAAACACTGAGCGTTTATCAAGAGGTATCAAAGGTAAAAATGCAAACAGCATCTTGATCAAATTAAACCAAATTGGTACGTTGACTGAGACTCTTGATACTATCGAAATGGCTAAACGTGCACGTTTCACAACTATCATTTCACACAGATCAGGTGAAACTGATGAGTCAATCATCGCTGACTTAGCTGTTGCTGTAAATTCAGGTCAAATCAAAACTGGTGCGCCTGCTAGAATTGACCGTGTTGCGAAATACAACCAATTGTTAAGAATTGAAGATATGCTTGATGAGACAGCACAGTATGCTGGCCGTTCTGCATTCTACAACTTAGACTAGTCGTTAGCTTTTACTCTTAGTAGTCAAAATACTAAAATTGTTTTATAATAAGAAGGGCTTCGTTTGAGGCCCTTCTTATATCGTTTGCATAGAAAGTGCAAGTAAGCACACAAAAGAGACTCACCCGAAAAAAAGACTTGGTAAATTCCCGAAAGTTTACCCGGGAAATCGTTTTCACAATCAGGCAACCGTTTTCACAAACCCTCATATGAGGATTTGATTGCCAATACATTATCAATATGTTAGAATTGCCTTGTTCAAAATTAAAGAGGAGGTAAATTATTATGTCGTTATTTGTTACAATTTTGTTAATTTTATCAAGTTTCATCCTGATTGGCAGTATCTTAATGCAATCGGGCAGAAGCGCTGGTATGTCAGGCGCTATTGGCGGCGGTGCTGAGCAAATTTTTGGTAAAGCAAAAGCAAAAGGTATGGATGCGTTTTTTGATAACGTGACTAAACTTGCAGCTGTAGCATTTATTATTTGTTCTCTTGCTTTGGCAATCATCCAAAAGTAGTTTTAGGGAATTTATCACACGATGAAGCCATAGTTTTATCCAGTGATAAACAAACATAGTCGCATTATATCAGCATTTTACTTCGGGGAGGTACACGATGAATTTCGGGATCATCGCGTCAATTGTAGGTTTACTTGCACTGGTTTTTGCATACACATTAGTTATTAAAATTATGAAAGTTCCACCGGGTAATGAGCGTATGAAGGAAATTGCTTCCTATATTCAAGAAGGTTCAATGGCCTTTTTGCGTAGACAATACCGCTCATTAGCTATTTTTGGCGTTATTCTTTTTGTCACTGTTTCTGTGGGTATTAATTTACAAACTGCAATTAGTTTTGTCATCGGTGCATTCTTATCAGCGCTTGCTGGTTATATCGGTATGAGGGTTGCAACACAAGCCAATGTTAGAACTGCTAATGCTGCTAAAGAAAGCGGCATGAATCAAGCACTTTCAGTTGCCTTTTCAGGAGGCGCTGTTATGGGCATGACAGTGGTTGGTCTAGGTCTTTTAGGACTTGGTGCTTTGACCTATGTTTTCCAAAATGTTCTCATGTACGATGCGCAGACCACCATTTCGTACGTTACTGGATTTAGCTTAGGTGCGTCTTCAATTGCGCTCTTTGCTCGAGTTGGTGGCGGTATTTATACTAAGGCTGCGGATGTTGGTGCAGATCTTGTCGGTAAGGTAGAAGCTGGTATTCCTGAAGATGACCCTAGAAATCCTGCAGTTATAGCAGATAACGTTGGTGATAATGTCGGTGACGTGGCTGGTATGGGCGCGGATTTATTTGAATCCTACGTGGGTTCTATTGTTGCTGCTGTTACTTTGGGTGTCTTGATTAGCCCGAATCACGTTTCGTTTCCATTTTTTCTCGCGGCTATTGGCATCATCGCGTCAATTATTGGTACGTTCTTTGTTCGGGGTGACGAAAAGTCAAATCCACATACTGCATTAAAAATGAGCACCTATGTTAGTTCAATTATCGTTATTGCGGCCTCATTCTTTTTAAGTCAACAGCTTTTAGGTGATTTAACAGGCTTCTATTCTGTCATAGCTGGTCTAGGCGCAGGTCTAGCCATTGCATTCTTTACTGAAATTTACACATCAAGCGATTATAAATCTGTTAAGAAAATCGCTCAACAGTCAGTTACTGGTCCTGCAACCACTATTATCAGTGGCCTCGCGGTGGGTATGCTGTCTACTGGTGCGCCAATTCTTTTTATCGGTGCTGCAACTTTGGTTGCATTTGAATATGGAGGCGGTCTTTATGGGATAGCCCTTGCTGCTGTTGGTATGCTCTCAACTGCTGGAATTACAGTAGCCGTTGATGCCTATGGTCCAATTTCAGATAATGCAGGCGGTATTGCCGAGATGTGCGAATTACCTAAAAGTGTTCGTAAAATCACAGACAAACTAGATTCTGTTGGTAATACAACAGCGGCTATTGGTAAAGGCTTTGCCATTGGTTCAGCAGCTTTAACATCTCTGGCACTTTTTGTTTCTTATGCGCAAGTTGTTAAGTTATCACAAATTGATATCTTGAATCCTTATGTGGTTGTTGGACTATTCATTGGGGGTATGCTACCTTTTGTATTCTCTGCAATGACCATGGAGGCAGTTGGACGTGCTGCATTTGAAATGATAGAAGAAGTCCGTCGTCAGTTTAGAGAAATCCCTGGTATTATGGAAGGTAAAGCTACACCTGAATACGCGAAATGCGTTGATATCTCAACAAAAGCAGCTTTAAAAGAAATGTTAGTCCCTGGTATTATGGCTGTTCTTTCACCACTATTGGTTGGTCTTATCCTTGGTACGCAGGCTCTTGGTGGCATGTTGGCTGGGGCACTTGTCACTGGTGTTTTAATGGCAATCTTTATGTCAAACGCTGGCGGTGCTTGGGATAATGCTAAAAAGTATATTGAAGAAGGCCATCACGATGGTAAAGGCTCAGAAGCTCATAAAGCTTCTGTAGTTGGCGACACTGTTGGTGATCCATTTAAAGATACTTCGGGCCCATCAATTAACATTTTGATTAAGTTAATGACCATTGTTGCACTGGTATTTGCACCGATATTTATTAAATTTGGATCACTGCTTGGCTAATCCTTAAAGTAAGAGGATAGCTAGTGGTTAGTTGCATGAGACTCAAGTATCTAGCTATTTATGCCATCCGAGCATGATAACGATTTAAATACAAAAAGGCGTATCCTCTAAACTGGATACGCTATTTTTTGTAATAAAATAAACCAGATACGCTTTTCACAATAAAATAAACCAGATACGCCCTTTTGTTTAGTAAGACTACGGTGAAATTTGCACAATAAAAAAACCAGGACACTATTAAGTGTCCTGGTGACTTGCGATAAGAGATTATTCTTCGTCGCCTTCTTCGTCTTCTTCGCCCCACATTTCCATGAATACGGCGCCAACTTTTTCGTACTCTTCATCAGTTTCGATACGGTCTAGTTGAACGTTGTCTCCATCTGCTGCATAACCATAGATAAAGACATCTTCTTCGCCTTCTGGAAGAAGCGCGATATAAGTTTTGCCTTCAACATCAAATGTACCAATCACTAGGCAGTTAAGATCTTCGCCGTCTTCAGTTTGAAGTGTGATCGTTTCCATTTCGTCATGACCACAACCGCAGCCGCAACCATCTTCGTCGTCATCGCAACCGCAGTCGTCGCCGCAGTCACAATCTTCACCATCAGTTTTGCAGCAGTTTTCTTCTGTGCCTTCGCAGCAGCTTGTTACTTTTTCTTCTTCTTCGTGGTTTGAGCAACCACAGGTTTGATTATTCATATAGCCTCCTAATGAGCTTATAAAACGGTCGCTTTGCGACATGGATTCGAAGCAAATAACTTTGCTTTTTGCCTATGTCTATTATAACGGTTTTCTCTAAAAGATACAGTTGTTTTTTTATCAGAAAGATGTTTTTGCTGTAAACTCTTTTTTGTACTGCTAAAATCATAGTTATTGGGTATAAAATGAGGTAAGATAGGAGTATAAGTCACAATCAAATATTGTGATTGATACTAGCAATAGAAGCCACATTAGGGTTGTTATTGTAGAAAGAGGCGGTGCTTAAATGATTACAAAAGAAAGAATACTCCAATTTTTAGAAGATGAAGGCAAACCAATTTTAGATATGCATTTATTTCAAGCGTTGGCTTTAGAAATTGAAGACGGCGGCACCTTTAGTCATATGATGGATGAGCTCGAGACCGAAGGTAAAGTGATTAAAACAAAAAAGGGTAAATTCGCCATACCAATTAGGATGAATATCATTTTAGGTAAACTTCAAACTACACAAAAGGGCTTTGGATTTGTCATCCCTCAAAATGTTGTTTCAGAAGATATTTTTATCCCTGTAGTTGAGTTAAACGGTGGCATGAATGGGGACTTGGTCTTTGCTAAGGTCACTGGCAGTTCAGAGTCAGGCCGAAAAAAAGAAGGCACCATCATTAAGATTATAAAGCATGCCAACGAAAAAGTGGTAGGCACATTCGAATCAAACGAAAGTTTTGGCTTTGTGGTACCTGATGACAAGAAATTATCCATGGATATCTATATTGCTAGACCGGATTTTAATGGGGCTAGAAGTGGCCATAAAGTGGTGGTCAAAATTACGAAATGGCCTGAGGGCCGCCGTAATCCCGAGGGTTTAGTCTCTGAGGTGTTAGGCTTTATGGACGAAAAAGGGGTTGATGTTCTTTCGGTGATTAAGAAGTTTCAGTTACCCGAGGTTTTCCCTAAAAAAGTGCTTAAACAAGCGGAGTCTATCCAAGCAGAAGTTGTAGAAGAAGATATTAAGGGTAGACGAGACTTGCGTGATCTCCAGATTGTCACAATCGATGGCTCAGACGCCAAAGACCTGGACGATGCGGTTAATGTAACAAAGCTAGACAATGGTAATTACCTTCTAGGGGTTCATATCGCTGATGTCACCCATTATGTAGAAGAGGGCTCAAAGCTTGATAAAGAGGCGCTGGAGCGGGGTACAAGTGTCTACCTCATTGATCGGGTAATACCCATGTTGCCGCCGGCCCTTTCTAATGGTATTTGTAGCTTGAATCCCCAAGTAAACCGATTGACTCTCAGTTGTGAGATGGAGATTAATGGCAAGGGCCAAGTGATTAAGCATACGATTTTTGAGTCTGTAATCAATACCACGGAGCGCATGACCTATACGGATGTCAGTGATCTACTTGAGTCGGTAGAAAGGGAAGAACTGAGCAAGTACCAGTATCTCCTGCCGACATTCAAAAATATGGAAGCACTTTGTCATATTTTAAAAGGCCGCCGTACAGAACGAGGTGCTATAGATTTTGATTTCCCTGAACCACAAATTACCCTGGATGCTGCTGGTAAGCCTATTGAGATCAAAAATAGGGAGCGTCGGATTGCCAATCGTATCATTGAGGAATTTATGTTGCTTGCCAACGAAACCGTTGCAGAGCATGTCTTTTGGCTTGAGTATCCATTTGTTTACCGGGTTCACGAAGAACCAGATCCAGAGCGCATAGCGAATTTTAATAAATTCTTGAATAATTTTAGCCTGAGAATCAAAGGGACTGAAGAAGACCTTCACCCTAAGGCAATACAGCAGCTACTTTTAGATGTAGCTGGGCACAAAGAAGAGCCAATTGTGAGTAAGTTAATGCTCAGAACCCTTAAACAAGCCCGTTATTCACCAGAAAATGCGGGTCACTTTGGCCTGGCAGCAAAGTATTATTGTCACTTCACCTCCCCAATCAGACGTTATCCAGACCTTCAAATTCACCGAATCTTGAAGGAAATGATCCATGGTCAATTGACAGAAAAACGCCTAACAGCCTTAGTACCCATTGTGGATTATGCAGCCCGTCAATCATCAGACAGAGAACGTGTGGCAGAACAAGCTGAGCGTGAAACTGACGACATGAAAAAATGTGAGTACATGGTTCAATTTATTGGTCAAAAGTTTGAGGGGATTATCTCTTCTGTCACCAGCTTTGGCATCTTCACGGCTTTGGAGAACACCATCGAGGGTTTAACAAGAGTTGGGGCCATGGAAGACGATTACTACATTTATGACGAAGAACATTTGTGTTTTATAGGGGAGCGCACAAGAAAAAAATATGCCATTGGGGACAGTGTTGAAGTCATGGTTGATAAAGTCAATGTTGGCTTTAGAGAAATTGACTTTAAACTCCTACGCAAAATTGATAACTAGACAGAATTAAAAGCCATAACCAGACAGAATTACATTCATAACTAGACAGAAGGAAATGGACAAAACATGATAAAACCATATTTAATTGCACTTGATTTGGATGGTACCCTCTTAAAGAGCGACCTTACCATAGGCGAAGACACAAAACAGACCTTGGCAAAGTTACATGGACAGGGCCATGCCATTGTGATTGCAACAGGTAGGATACTTAAAATGGCTCAAACAATCCCTGCACAACTTGGATTTGGGTGCCATTTAGTAGCCTGCAATGGCGGAATTGTTGTAGCAGAAAACCAAGAGATAATCGTGCAAAACACATTTGAAAGTCAGCGGTTTGAGGCTTTAATTGCTCAACTAAAAGAGGCAGGCATTTACTATCACTACTACACAGAGGATACTATTTATGCCTCTGCATTTTTACACACCGCTAAAAAGTTTTACGACATGGCCCAGACTTACCCACCGGAGTCCCGTTTGGAAGTGCTGATTATTGATCAGGAAACAACACCAGTCTGGACTGTAGATGAGGCACCAAGAAAAGAAATGGATAAGAACGTTTATAAGTTTGGCATCTATCGAGATGGCACATACGATTTTGATAAAGTTAGGGCAAGTCTTGATGGGGTTACCGGTCTGGAAACCATGTTTTCGGCCCCAAATCTTTTGGATATCATGCTGACAGGGGTCTCTAAGTGGTCGGGTATCAATGCACTGGCACAAAAGTTGGGGATCCCAACCGAAAGAGTGATGGTGTTTGGCGATAACGAAAATGATGCTGATATGCTGACTCACGCTGGTATTGCAGTGGTGATGGGCAATGCGGCACCTGAGATTCAAGCCATTGGTTCCTATGTTACTGACAGTAATGATCAAGAGGGAATCCACACATTTTTAACCACCTTCTTTGAAAAAGAGGTCATATAATGTCAAAAAAAGACCAATCCTCAACAAGCCAACTGGCAATGGGCACCAACCACAAGCGGACCCTGCATATTGCCTATATCATGCTTTTTTGCGCCTCCATTGGCTGGGCCCTCAGTACCATCATTATCAAAATGTCCATAGACAGTATGCCTGCCTTTCACTTGATGTTCGGTAGGTTTGCTTTGGCAGCGTTGATTTTCGGCATCTTTAAAAGAAAGTCCCTCAAAATGGAGCGAAAGATTCTGTTTCACGGAAGTTACCTAGGCTTTTTTCTATTCTTAGCTTATTATCTTGCCATCTCATCGCTCTATTATACATCAGCAGCTAAATCAGGTTTTCTGGTTGCCCTATCTGTATTGGGGGTTCCATTAGCGCAATTGATTTTTAAAAAGAAATTGCCCAATATGTGGGTTTCTATATCGGTGGTCACATCTCTAATGGGCTTATATTTGATTAGTGGTCTTGATGGCGCCGGTTTTAACATAGGGGACGCCATGGCCTTGGGGTGTTCATTGTCTTATACAGCATACATCCTCTTTGTAGACAAATACGCCAGTGAAATGAATGAAGACCAAATGACTTTTGCAATTCTAGCCATTGTGACTGTATTTTCTTTAGTCGCAATGCTTGTATTTGAAGGGTTTGAACCGGCTGTTTTTATTGAAGGCTGGTTACCAATCGTTTTGATTTGTGTCTTTGGAACTCTGCTATCCACCTACTTTCAAACCAAGGCACAACAGGTGGCATCCCCGGAGAGCGTTGGTATCATTCTGTTAGGCGAACCGCTGTTTACCTTGATTATGGCAATCGCGATTTTGGGCGAACATGTGACGACCATGGGATTAGTTGGCGCGGTACTTTTATTAGGATCATTGGCAATAGCCGTACTTAAGAATGTGTAATTGCCTTGTGGTTTTTTTTGTGGTACTATTAGGGAGTAGCAAAGTTTAAAGAAGTAAAGATCAAAAGCAGCAAAGAAAAAAGCAGCAAAGAAAAAAGCAGCAAAGAAAAAAGCAGGTGAGAAAATGGCCATAGGAAAATTGATTGCAAACAATAAAAAAGCCTACCACGATTATTTTGTGGAAGAGACCCTTGAAGCTGGTATTGTATTAACAGGTACCGAGGTCAAGTCTTTTCGTGCGGGTCAGGTGAGCGTCAAAGAATCCTATGCTGATGTTAAAGGTGGCGAAGCTTGGATTAGGGGGATGCATGTTAATCCCTACGAACAGGGTAGTTCCAATAACGTTGATCCCCTGAGAGTTAGGAAATTGCTACTCCACAAGAAGGAAATCCGCAAAATGATTACCTTAGTGTCGCAAAAGGGTTACACCATTGTGCCGCTGAGGGTTTATATCAATACGGATGGTAAAATGAAGGTTGAGCTTGGTATTTGCCGCGGTAAACAGCAGCATGACAAGCGAGACGCCATGTCCAAAAGAGACAACGATATGCAACTGCGCAGGGAAATTCGCAACCGAAACGCTAGAGATTAGGGTTTTGTTGCTCATACCTGGGGGTGCACTGGTTTCGACGGGGGTATTTGGCATAAGTAAGCGAGCCGTGTTTTTTTGATCTGGGGTACACGTAAAAGAACTGGGTCTACAAATTAAACGCTAAAAATAATTACGCTTTAGCAGCTTAATAAAGCTGTAGTTCTCCCTCTAACTTGGTCCGGGTCACTGTCACCTAGAGGATAGAACTCCCAACCCAATACAGTGAACGAAGCGCGTGCCTGTCTCTGTACGCGGGGGTATTTAGGAGACTTGCTGATGCAGCTGCCGGTTACAGAGTGGCTGTTGATGGACAACTAATCTGTGACTCCGCTCGAAGAAAGCTTATGTGCGATATGTTCGGACGCGGGTTCGATTCCCGCCATCTCCACCAATCAAAAACCCCCAAATGACTTTCAAAGTTGCTTGGGGGTTTTTTAGAAGCAAAATGAATCTAAAAGATGTTAATGATCTATTGAAATGAGGTGATTGTCATTAAGTACAACAGAATATTTGAAAAGCTTGAAGAATATAACCAAATAAAAAATGAACTTCCTGAAGTAAGCACGAAGAGTTATAGACGGGCTTTTGAACTGGAATACACTCATAATTCCACGGCTATTGAAGGCAATACCCTCACCCTTTTAGAAACAAAAGTAGTACTTGAAGAGGGCTTGTCAGTTGGAGGGAAATATTTACGAGAGCTCTATGAAGTCATTAACCATAACAAGGCTTATCAATATGTTAAAAAATGTATTGCTGAAGGACTTGTTTTAAATGAAAATATCATCAAAGATATTCATTCAATTTTGATGGAAAATATTATGGTTGGTGGCATATACCGTAATGTAGATGTCTATATTTCAGGTGCTGAGCATACACCACCATCACCTAGTGAAATGTACATTCAAATAAAGAATTTCTATTTGGATTTAAAGGATAAAATATTTGAAAGCCCTATAGAATGTGCGGCATGGACACATGCGGAATTTGTAAAAATACATCCTTTTGTTGATGGTAATGGTAGAACATCGAGACTTATAATGAATTATCAACTAATGGCAAATGGATTATTACCAATCTCAATTAAAAAAGAATCACGACTGGAGTATTTTAATGCACTTGAGGCGTATGCAGTAAAAAATGATTTGGACCTTTTTGAAAACATGATTGCATTACTTGAAGAAGAGCAGTTAGATAGGTATTTAAGCATGGGGAAGAGATAGTTAACACTGTTAGCTTTCTTGTTAGGGGTAAACAAATGAAAAAACGTAAACGGTAAATCATCAGTACCTTTACAAAAAAACTGCCATAAGGCAGCTTC
>CAZFST010000027.1:0-1480 GCA_964522015.1 uncultured Fusibacter sp.
TAACAGATCCCGAACAGGCTTACATCGGCCTGCATGCCCGGGCTTTCACTCCATCCACCCGAATTGAGAATATTCCTGAAGCCATGAGTGGGTATGCTGATTCGACTCTTCTGACTATGTTGCAGGTAGCGGCTTACACCGCTCCGGGAATGTTCGAGCAGGGGTCGGCACTCACCACCCAGGAAGAAACGCCAGCATTTGCGTTCTATCCGGATATCCCGGGGAATATTACCCTGGCCAGGCAGTGGTCGAGCGAAACGGGTCTCCTAACGGATACATTTTTGAAGCTAGTTCCTGACCGTCATTTTCACACAGCCTTTGTTGGGGATACCGGTTTTGGAAAATCCATCGCTGCTGAGCGCCTGGCTTATGAAACTACCCGCTTCTGGCATTATCGCACCATCGTATTGGACTTCGGACAGGGTTGGAGAAAGGCTATGAACTGGCCAGGGGTTGGTCAGAAAGGTTCAGAAGACGGTTTAGGTCATGTTGATATCCGTCAGCTCTATCCTGGTTCTCCTCGTCCACTGCGTTGGAATATTCTGCAAGTGCCGCGCCGCATTGATCCGGGTCGTTACCGCAGCATGGTCGCTGAGCTCTTTGCCAACGCCGGCAGATTGGGAGCCAGGCAGTTGGGTTTTATGCGTCGCGCGCTGACCGAATTGTATTTTGAAGCGGGTGTCCTGACTGGTGATCCCAAGTTGCAGAATGGCCCCTTGGGACATCTCCAGGATGATCGGGAGGTGCAGCTAATTCAGAATGAACGTCAGAGCTCCGGTGAAAACCTGAATGAACCTCATCCTGGGACCTTGTTAGAAAGCCTTTCTCCTTCAGAACTACAAGTCCTGGCAGTCTACCGCAGTCGTAAACTGGATGTTTCCAAATGGGTAGACCGTCTTCGAACCTACAAAGAGAAATTAGAACGCGATCAAGTCAGTCGTACAAGTCTGGAGGGCGTCCTCTTGCGACTAGAGCAGTTCTCTGAAGGTCATATGGCTCGCCAATATGGACCCTCAGCCAGTGGAATCGGCGTGGAAGACCTGGGATTGATGGGCAGCCCTGAAAATCCATGGGGCATCACTGTCATTGAAGGTGGCGCAGAAATGGACGAATACTCCAAAGCGGCGTTGCTTTCTTTGTTAGCCAGCATCCTGTACTCGGATGCAGTCGCCCGCCGGCGCGAAATGTTGGGTGGCAAACACTTCCCGCCCATGCAAATCTTTTTTGAAGAAGCCAATAAAGTCCTGACCGGCGTCTCAGGTGGTGCTGCTTCCGACCAAGGTTCAGGAGAATCGAGCAATCCGGTCAGCCATCTCTTTCAAACGATGTGGCGGGATGGACGTAAGTACAGCATTTTCCTGCACTTGATGGCTCAAACCGTGAGCGAGCTGCCCTCGGGCATCCTTTCTTCGTGCGCGAATGTCTTTGTGTTTCAGACCAAAGACCCCAAAGATCGCGACTTAATCCTCCCACATTTGGG
>CAZFST010000027.1:1580-64593 GCA_964522015.1 uncultured Fusibacter sp.
TTGTGTTTCAGACCAAAGACCCCAAAGATCGCGACTTAATCCTCCCACATTTGGGGCGCTCCGAAAAAGGTCTGGTTAACACTGAATACAAACGCTACTTGGCGCGCATTCCGCGCACTTATGCAATTGCCAAGTTAGGTTACAGCGATGATGTGTTCTGGCTGGAACCGGTGCTGGTGCGGCCGCTAATCATTCGCTGTAATGAACCGTCTGATCTTGAGATTACCCAGGAATTGGGTGCTGTTTCCCTGGAACGGACAGCATCCGACATCCTGGCCTCTAATCCATAATCTATTAATTTCGAAAAGGAGAATTATCAAACATGCAAAGCAAAAAACGTTCCCCCATCGCCGCCATTGTGCTGGCGGTTGTCATCGGTCTTCTCGTGATCGCTCTGTTGAACGGTGTTATTCGCCCAACCCAAGTGGTGGTTGCCAAAGTCGCCATCGCGCCTGGCACTCTTCTGACCGATCAGTTGGTCGAACTGCGTACCATTCCGATGGGAGCTAAACCGGCGGATGCCATCGCTAAGATCGAAGAAGTGAATGGCAAAATGTTGGCAGTTGGCCGCGCTCCGGGTGACCTGATTGTTACCTCCGTTTTGGGGGAGATCGCCGGCGCAGGCATTCCTGCTGAATTACCTGAAGGTCACGTAGCCCTGGCGATCCATGTCGACCTGGCCAGTGGTGTGGCGGGACTTCTTCGCCCGGGACAAACAGTGACCGTGATCGGTATGATTTCCCCCGATATTCTGAAAACGAGCAGCACCAGCGTATTTACGGCTCCGATTTCGGAGTTTACCTCACCGGTCGTTTCCCTCACTCCGGGTGTAGCTGTAACACCTACCCCAACTCCCACACCTGCGCCACCTGTTTCTCCTCTGGCGCGTCTGGTCATTACCGGCGTGCGTGTTTTGATGGTTCCGCAATCTTTTCGTTATGAAGAGATTCCAGCGGGTGCCAGTGAAGAAGAGCTGTTTTCTTCGGCACGCACCAGCGTGTCCGCCCAGGAGGGCAGTGTCATTGTTCTGGATGTTCCCACCGGGCTGGTAGAAGTTACGCCAGGATTCAAGGTTGATCCGGCGACCTTGCTGGCGGCTCTTGACCAATACGGCATCATCCATCTGGCTTTGGAACCAACCTCAGGATTGGAATTGGATGTGGCGGATGTGATCACCCTCAATCTGGGTGAACTTTATAACCAGATGAATGAATATCGAAAGAAATAGGCCAAAATGAGCGACAACGCTTACCAAACCAATAAAATCACGGTGATGTTAGCCGGGGCTGGTCATGACGTCGTCTACTATCAGATGCAGCAGCCGATCCTGGCAGACCAACGCTTCATGATCTCGGGTCATGCAGCTCAGTGGTCCATGTTTGAAACCAACCTGAATAACTTACGACCAGACCTGGTGATTGTCCAGGCGGATATTGCTCCAGACCCCGACACACTGATCCGTACTCTCCAGAAAATTTCAGCCTGGCGAGGGGTTGCAATTGTGGTTCTCCCTTTACCGCAGAAGGATTTTCAGGGAGCTTTCGCTAAGATAGATACCGTCCGTGGGGTCTTTGTCGCCCCTGTCAATTGGAACGAAGTTATTCAGGCTGCCTATGGCGCGGCGATGACCGCCCGAGCCAGTCTTAGCCAGGCCGCACCTATGCAGCAAGGAGTATCCGGTTATTCTCCCAGTGGGCCATCTGCTTATATCACAGGAACAAAGCGGATTGCTGTGCTCTCTCATGCTGGTGGATCTGGCTGTTCCACCATTGCAGAAAATCTGGCGTATGAATTATCAGTTCGGCTCAGCGTGAAGACCTTGCTAGTCTCAATGGGATTGCCGCCTTCAGCTGCGCCTCACTTAGGCCTACGCTATGTGCCGAACCTTACTGAATACTTTGACCGTCCCGGTAAGGCTGCCTTTCAGGCTGCGATCCAGCGCAAGGAAAATCTGGAGGTCTTGCTTGCGCCTGAATCTTCCCTGGAATACATGCATATTCTGGAAAGCTCCAATAAAGGTACTGGAGAAGGAACGATCAATGGAATGTTGATAGATTCTGAAGACGGACGTTATGCTGCCATCGTGATGGATGTGCCAACAACCGAGGATTTGTGGATGATGCATTCAATCATCTTCGCAAATTATGCCCTAATCGTCACCCGTCCGACACTAGCTGACCTGACTGCTATTCGCCATACCCTAACGTTGTTACTGACCGGCCTAAAGAGTGAAAAACGGCTTGCTAGAGATTCAATTTACCTGGTTTTGAACCAGACCTCCGAGCGTAGCAGCTTTACCCCTCGGATCTTTCAGGAAGAACTTTCCAAATCTCTGGGTTGGGCTCCGCCTATCGCTGCAATCGTCCCCTTTGATCCGGGCGTCTCACAGGCGCAAGATGATGGAATTCTGCCAGTGACCCGTGGAGATGAGTTTTCCAAAGGCATTCGCGCTATCGTTAACACCTTGTTTCCCATGGTGGATAACAATCTAGATCGTACCGATGGGAAAAAGGGTATTCTGCGATTACCAAAGATTCGCTTCACTTAAGCATCTTTTGAGACAGAGAAGTTTCTAAAAATTGGAGGAGTGACATGCCTGGGATTTTGGGTTTGTACGACACAGCTACTAATGTAAATAACCTGGATGAAACCACCCGATCCGAGGTGTTTAATGAGGTGATCGATCAGATCAACCATGAGTTTCCCACTACCGTGTTGCAAGGTCCGAGTGACACCGACCGACAACGCATCCGGGAGCGGGTTGAGGCACAAATTTCTGCTGCTTTACGCAAGCGCAACTGTCGTCCAGGTGCCCAACAGGAAGGCGCAATCGCGGAAGAACTCACCCGGCGCATTCTAGGATTGGGTTTCCTGGATTTACTTTTACCGCCGGCGCGAACGGATATCTCGGAAATCACGATTTATTCGAGCGGGCTGCTGCAAATCATGCTTAAAGGTTCTGTGCGTTGGGAATCAATTGACCTGCATCCTGGGGCGGGTGAGATCTGGCGGGTGTTGGATCGTCTGATCGGACCGCAAAACAAGACGCTAAACGAAACAAACCCAAGTATTAATGCCAAACTGCCGGCAACCCCGCACAATCCAGGTGGGGGGCGCATCAAAGCCCTCCACCCTGTAATTGCTCCTCCAGGTCGCAACCCATCTATCAATATTCGCCTGTATGAGCAAAAACCGGTCAAACCAGATTGGTTATTGGAACGTGGAATGATGAGTTCCGAGATGATGGATCTGCTTCGACTTGCGATGGAAGGTGGAAAAAGAATCTTGATATCCGGTGGAACCCGCACCGGTAAGACCACATTACTAAGCGCTTTGTGCAATTTCTTGCCGTCAATTTGGCGCATCGTGAAGATTGAAGATCCGGAGGAAATTTGGGTAGACCGCCTCACGGTACAGACTGTTGAAGCCCGGCCGCAAGCGATTGGCACGGATGTCCGACCGTATACTCTTGCAGATGGAGTGGATGATGCTATGCGGATGTCCCCTGATTACCTGGTGATTGGCGAGGTAAGGGATGGAATAGCAGCCATGAGTTTGTTTCGGGCCTTAATGACGGGTCACAGCGGAGCCTGCACCTTCCATGCAGACAGCCCACGCGAAGCCGCCCGCCGTCTGGCCACAGTCATGGGTGCGGATGCCGGGGTAAAGCCGCACGAGGCTAATCAAATGATTTCAGACGCAGTGGATTTGTTGGTGCAGATTGGTATCCGGCACGAGGTCCGGCGGGTAACCGCGATTTCAAATGTGGCCAAGGATTTGAAAAACGGTGATGTGTTCTTTGTACCTATTTTCCGGTACATAGAAGAATCATCTGCAACAGAACCAAGGTGGGAGCAAGTAAATTTGCCTGTTTGAATGTTTCCTGGCCTGTATTCTTTTATAGATTTTCGGGTTTTTCAAAATAATGTTTAAGGAAATCAATCACCTTTACATCTATCAATTTTTCATTGGGCCAAGTTATTCTTTATCTGATATACTGATATAAATTTCGTAATTCGTCACTAAATGGCTAAAAGTGACGAATTACGAAAATACAATAACTGGTGGCGCATGAAAACAAATATGTCGACTTTAGCAATCCCAGAATTGGAGATGAAATTCTCTAACCGGGGATCTGTGCGCAAGGTTGAGTTATGGAATTTCTATCTTTTACAAAATCCAGATTTGACCGAGCAGGCTTTCCGGCGAATTTTGTATTCTTTGGAAAAAGAAAGACTCATTACACCGATAGGTGCGGGAATCTATGCGCTGTTGAATCTATTTCTTTCGACTAATAAAAAGAAATTCGTTCCCAGTCTTTCCCCAACTGCTCAGGAATTAAGCTTAGACTTAAGGGAGAAATTTCCTTATACTCAGTATCTAATATGGGAAACCACGACTCTTCATGAATTTATGACTCATCAACCTAGCCAGAACCAAATTATCTTGGAAATTGATAAAGAAGCTACCGAATCCGTTTTCAATAAGTTAAAAGAACAACCATTTCGAAATATTTTCCTAGAACCAGACAGAGTGACCTTTGAGCGATATATAATTGATTCCCCTGAAAGTATTCTCCTCCTTCAATTGGTCACACAATCTCCCAAGATAAAAACGAAAGGCGTTGTCTCTGCCAGGTTAGAGAAAATTCTTGTGGATATTTTTTCGGATGAAGATCGATTTTTTACCTTTCATGGACAGGAGATGATTAATATCTTTGAAAATGCATTCTCCACGTATTGGATAAATATGAAAACTTTATTCCGTTACGCCGGCAGGCGGAAAGTAGTAGAAAGATTGAGAAATTTCATCAACACCCGGACACAGATCGAATTATCAACGCTTTTGGAGAATATTGAATGATTTCTACTCAATCGCGCACCAAAGAATGGATTATGGGAGTGCGAGAGGTGTCTCCAGGAAAAGACCCAATCTTGATCGAAAAAATGATCATGGTATTAACCCTGGTTGAGAATCTGAAGAAAGCGGGATTGGATTTTATTTTCAAGGGAGGTACTTCTTTACTCTTACTGTTGGAGTCGCCTCTACGGTTCTCGATTGATATTGATATCGTCCTGCAAGACACGACAAATCTGGACGGCTGCTTCAAGGACGTATTACGGCAAGGTATATTTACACGCATCGAGGAAAGTAAGCGTTCTGGGCAGTTGCCCAAGCAACATTTCAAATTCTTTTTTCAAAGTGTGATCCAAGAGAAAGAGAGTCATATTTTACTGGATATTCTCATTGAGAAAAACCCATACCCAATGCTGCATCCTGTTGAGATCCAATCATCGTTAATTGCATTAGATGGGCAAGCGACAAAGGTTGTTTGTCCATCGAAAGAGTGTCTGCTTGGCGATAAATTGACAGCTTACGCTCCGCATACAACCGGGATCCCGTATGGAAAAGGTAAAGAACTTGAAATGGCTAAACAATTATTTGATGTAGCCGCGCTTTTCGATGTGAGTGATGACATAAGCCTTGTTAGAACTACTTTTCACAATATTGCTCCCCAAGAATTGGCTTTTCGGGGAATGAAAGAATTAACCTCAAATGATGTTTTATTGGATTCTTTTCATACGTCTGTTCTCATCGGTACCCGGGGAGCAGCGTCCGACATAGAATATGCAGAACTTGTTGACGGTTTTAGGAAAATGGCTGGTTTTGTGTTTTCCGGGTTCTTTTCACTTGACTCGGCAATTCTTTGCGCCTCTAAAGCAGCATATCTCTCAGCGCTGATTTTAGGAGACATTGAAACGATTGACCGGTTTGAGAAGAACTTTGACATTTCAGTCTGGACAATAACCAATCAGGATTACAACAAATTGAACAAGCTCAAGAAAACAAGCCCGGAAGCATTTTATTATTTTTTTCGGGCACTCACCTTACTCGAGTTGAATGAAATCTAAGCCATACTAAGTTCTGAGAGTTACTATTAAAAGAATCACCTTTTCTACACATTCGTGATCCTTTCCACACCTTTGATCAAGGGTCAGAAAAGTCTTTTCCTTCATACACTCTTGACCGCATCAACCAAATCTTCTGAAGATGTTGTTTAACAATCACACACGTTTTAACTATAATATAAGTATGGTAGTAAAAGATAATTCGTCACAATTAGAAAGAATTAGAGTAATTCTGGAAGACCAGCATGGAACTCTATTAACCTCCAATCTGGCTCATTTCAAAATTCCTCGAACCTACCTTTCTATCTTAGAACGAAACGGTGAAATTGAACGGGGTTCAAGAGGAGTATTTAAGAGGCCTACTTCCATTGAAGATGAAATGTTTAGTTTCCAGGGAACATACAAGTCGTCTATTTTCTCGCACGAGTCAGCCCTCTTTCTTCACGATTTAACGGATAGGACCCCATTATCTTACTCGATTTCTGTGCCTGTTGGCTATCACTCAATTTCATTGAACGAGGGTGGAAATAAAATATTCTATATAAATCGCAAGCTATTTGCTTTGGGAGTCATTTTGATGGAATCACCCCATGGAAATATAATCTGGACCACAAATCTCGAAAGGACGATATGCGATGTATTGCGGAGCAGAAGCCAGATGGATATTCAATTCGTGAAAAAAGCCTTAAGAAAATATGTAGTCCATAAGGACAGGAATATTGACCAGCTATACAACTATGCTAAGCAATTCAGAATCCAAAAAATCGTCAGAGAATATATTGAGGTTCTCTTATGAGTAAAGCGATGCAGCTAAAAGCCAAAATTAAAAACCTGGCTTTGAAAAACTAAATATCTGCTCAAGCTGTACTGTAGGGCAATTGCATCTTATGTCTGACAATATGCAATTGAGTTGTTTTTCGGTTTTTGTGCCTCGACTTATAGAAATTACTCAAATTTATCGGCAGCTTTTAGGTATGATGATATCCGTTTTGATCGATAAATCCATTTCGATTGCTACCTGAATGGTAAATGAATCCGATGGAAGCAAGAATGGCTGACCAGAATGGTCAAAAAGGCCGTTTTTTCAGGAAGAAAAATTTAGATGCGATTGCCCTAAGTTGTACTGCAAAATTTTATTTTGGCACGTTTACTGGAAAGAATTTCGGTCTCAAAATACAAAGACATGGTCTTTCTTAATGGGGGAATGCTGGTCGCTTTAATGGTTGGAAGCAATAGTTGAACAACCATGGACTTGGATGCTACACTAAGAGGATATCCTCTTACTGAAAAAGCGATCCAAGCAGCTCTTTCGGAAATATGTGCCATTCCACTCGCGGATGAGGTCACCCTGGAGTTGGATCACATTGCACCTATCCGAGAGGATGACGAACATGGTGGTTCCCGAGCGGCAATTATTGCCAGGGGCGAATCGATTAATACTCACTTGAAGATAGATATCACCACTGGGGACATTATTACCCCCGTTGCTATTCGATATGTTTTTCATTCAAGTTTTGAAGTCAAGATGATCGAGGTATGGGCTTATAACATCGAAACAATTTTGGCAGAAAAAGTTGAGACCATTTTGCGACGGAGTATGCTCAACACCCGGCCAAGAGATTTTTATGATGTCTACATCATCATGAAGACATTTATTACTCTTTTGAAAGCCATTTCCGAAAAAAGGATGTCGCTCTCTGCTTTAAAGGATCAAGACAAAATTTTGCTGACAATCCAGTCAGACCCAACCATGAGATAATGATCGGATCGCTACTACAAAGAGAACTATTACGCAAATGGTATTGGGTTTGATGAGGTATTTGGGATTTTATTTGAAATTACAAATTGAATGACATCCAGCAGGTGAATCTACTTTCGAAAGTTGCCAATGATTTGGATAATGGTTGTTTATTCCATATTGGTTTGTTGGTACAACAAAGACTTGTTAGCGGATGATAGGATAGGAGACATTTTTTTGTCATCCCTCCTACCTGGTCTGCGAACCCAAGGGTGTCTGTGGATCAGAAATATCTCGAGCTTCCACAAAATGGGTATGTTGCAAACGATTATACATCTTTGCGTGAGCAGCCATTCCTCCTAGAATCTCTGCAGTTTTGATGGCCCGCAAGGCTGGCATGGAATATGGATAAGGGAATGGCCGCGACCTCAATAATTCCGGATTGATTTCTTCACCACCAAGCAATCGACTGGCAGCTCCCAATGTCCAAGGATTTCTTGCTTGGCCTTTTCTGCTGGGCCAAATTTAGCTTTTATATCCTTACAGGTTGCACCAAGCGGGAAGGTTTTGTTAGTTATAACGACGCGCTCACCTAATTCGTGTTAGATTTGATGAAAACGACCAGCCGCAACAAAAAGCCGAGCACAAAGAACATTATGAAATTCGGTCATTTGGACTGGAGAAATCACTTTTACATTCCTTTTTGAAATATTTGAAACGGTCAACAAAAATCATATACTTATCTTGAAATTTGTTGAATGGGTCAATCAAATTTTCTGTGCTTTTTTGGAAAGATGCAATATCGTGCTTCATTTCAAAATTTAAGCAGTTGACATTTTTGTATTTGTGCCATAAAAACAGAAGTCAATAAAGTATTGTTGTCGCAAATTCAGTCGGTCATTTGACCGCTAGCGGACAGGAATATTCTTCGATTAGGTTTCACCCTATTTGTTTCTTAAGCCATTTTTCGATTACACCCAACGACTCCGATGTGATCTCATGATCCATGTGAAAGTTATGGTACTCAAGGTCAACACCTTTACTTATCAAAAAATCACGTGTTTGTATGGACCATTCCAACGGCATTCGTGAGTCTTGGTATCCATGGGTCATGATGATGGGTTTTCCATTGACGCCCAATTTGTCCACCGGCAAGCCACTTTCCAGGGGAAGGTAGCCTGATTGGGCAATGACACCGGTCAGACGGCTGGGGTGAGTCAGAAGGTATGACATTGAAATCATGCTACCCTGACTGAAACCCAAAAGGAAAAACTTCTTTGGGTCAATGGGATAGGTTTTTGATAATTCGGTTACAAAAAGGTCAATACGCTCCAGTGCATTGTTAAGTAACGCCGGTTCTGGCTTTCCAAACTCGGTGACAGGGTACCAATCATATGCACCGGCTGCGTAGTGTACAGGTCCTCGTCCGCTAATCCACAACAGGTTTTCTGGCAAGAATTTGGATAGTCCAATCAAGTCGTGTTCATTGCTACCATGACCGTGTAAGGCCAAGATAGTTGGGTACAGCGTACCTTTACTATTTGTGGAATAACTGGTGGGAAATTGAACCAGATGAAAAATTGAATGTTTTGATCGTTCTTCAAATGACATTTTCATCTCCAATGGGTGAATTTGGTGTGCTGAACAATATCCTTATTTGCGATGGATCAGTGACCCATAAGCCACCCTCGGATCGTTCATACGGAACACCATTTTGCCGAATATTTTCTTCCAGTTTTTGCAGTTGCGTAGTACTGGGCAGGTTGAAGGTGAAGTAGCGCATTCCCAAGCTGCCGGGAGGTGCTGCAACGGCTCCCTCACCTTGCCAGGTGTTATAACCAATGTGATGGTGATAACCTCCCGCCGAAATCATGCCCATGCGAAAAGCTGGTGCCAAGCCCATATTGTCCATACCTAGCCAGTCATGGTAAAAGTGCAGTGTAGCGTTCAGATCTGCTACAAACAAATGCACATGCCCCAATCTTGTTTCGGAAGGTAAGGGGGTATCAAGTTGGTCATCACTGGCTAAATGTGAAAAAAGTTCTTCCAAATCCATCGGATCTCGTCCATCACTCTTCCTCCCATCACTTCGCCTGGCTACTATATTGCCATTTTCAACCCCAAAAATACCATCTTCTGGGGACTCCGCGTAAATTTCGATATTGTTCCCTTCGAGATCATCCAAATAAACACTTTTAGTGAGAACGTGATCTGTAGGATAGTTTGTATAGTTTTGGTTGAAAAAGCGTCCAATCGCACGGGCAAGTTCCCGCCGGTTTGGTAACAGGAACGCCATATGGTACAACCCAGTTGTGCCTCGATAGCGACGCGCCTTAGGCATTTCAGTCAGGCGCAAAAGATCTGCCTGACCCGCTCCCAAACCAGCACTATCTCCTTCTCGCCAGTGAAGTTGCAGGCCGACGGTTTTTTGATAAAAGTTGATTTGTTGGTTAAGATTAGCAACAGTCAGGTGTACGAAACCCGGTTTTGAATCTGGATGGATACGATAATTCGTTACGACTTTTGTTTGGGGTAGGGCAGTCATTTGTAAACCTCCTGAAGATCTTTTATAACTTTATCTGGTTGGATGGATGCCCCGGTGACAAAGTTATATGAATCGACAACAAGCTGGAAAACCACATCCAATTCCTGCATATCACGAGGTGTGTACAGCAGTACCATTCCTTCAATTCCTATCTGAGAGGCTAATGGATGAACCTCCGCCCATTCCGCTTCAATCGCTTCACGAGCGCGCTCAGGTGAAAGGGTGACATGCAAACTGCCATCCGGATGGATATGGGCAAATTCCCGCCCTGCCAGAACAACTTCTTCATGGGCAAGCGGCAGATCCTCAGACAGCCAAAGTGCCCGGGCTCCAGGGATGGAGATCTGTGTAGGTTCATTGCGAACACCCGGTAGGGCAAACGATCGGTGGAAAAGTTCAGCTTTCACTTCTGGATCCGGTATAACCCGGATTTGCATATGCGGCATCCAGGGGGTTGTTGGTGGACGGGAGCCTTCCCGTTTTGGTAATGAGATTGTTTTATTCATTTTTTCTCCTAACAATAAATACCGATAAAATCAAGCTTTTTAAGGATCTATTCCTTGTAAGTTCAACTTCATCCTTGGACCAGTTCACAGTACGATCATTTTTACGGGTTGCACAGTAAACTTCATTATGGATTTACCAGTGAATAGCCTCCATTGGATGAAGATGGAGGTTTTCCTATGCCCATAGAAATCCTACACCGCGCTTGCCCAAAATCTGGTCGTCAAAGATAACTTTTCCAGCCTCATCAGCCATGCCCTGACACACATGCACTGGGAGCAAATGCTCCTCACGGGGATGACAGTAACGGGCGTTAGGGGCATTTTCCCATTCAATCAGGCGTAGTTCACGCTCTTTCTGGGAGATTGGCCCGGTACACGTCTCGATAAGCCAGTTTTGGAAAGCTTCATTCGATGTATCCAGCGCGGCAGGGTTCCGCCTCAAAAAAGCGTTCTGATTGTGAAAGGAAAACCCGGACCCAATCACTAGGATGTTCTCATGTAATAGTTCATGCAGTGCCTTTCCCAGGGCAATATGTGCAGCCGGGTTAAGTCCGCGTAACAGCGAAAGTTGAATGGAAGGAATGTCTGCGTCCGGATACATCAATTTGAGTGGGATAAATAAACCGTGGTCAAATCCCCTCTTTGAATCGATGCCAGCCAGGATATTATTTTTCTTTAGCAGCCCGGCAATTCGGTCTGCTAGCTCGGGGTTGCCCAGCGCGGGGTAGGTGATTTCATAGGCTTTCGTTGGAAAACCATAATAATCGTAGAGCATAGGGGGATTAGATGCCCCCAGTAGTGTAGCTTCTCTTTCTTCCCAATGAGCGCTGATGACGAGGATAGCATCTGGTTTCGTGAGCTGTGATGGTAGTTTTTTCATGAAATCCACCATTGCCCGGTGACCCGGGTCACCAAGAATCGGCAAAGGACCACCTCCGTGAGAGAAATAGACGATTTGAGCTTTTCGGTCGGTTCTAATATTTTCCATCATAAACTCCTTATTTAAACCTAAGCTTTATTCCCCTGTTACAAGGATAGGTCATCGCTTGGGACTCCATTAACTCTGATCGTCCTTTTCCTGTTGAATTTGCGTCAAAGCACGAATGAAATTTTCATACGGTTGCGCGCCAACAATGACATATTCTTCATTCAATACATAAGTCGGGACGACATCAATGCCGGTTTGAGCCGCTTCCTCCACTTGACCACGAACAATTTGCGTATATTTCCCACTCTCGACCTCTAGTTTCATTTCATCTGCGTCCAACCCTACTTCAACAGCAGCCTCCTGTAGTACCCGCCATTGCCCGATATCTTCTCCTTTAGCGTAAAAACGATTAAAGACCTTCTTATGAAACAACAGCCCCTTACCTTTTCGATTGGCGTACTCCGTCGCTTCATGCGCCAGACGTGTATTTGGCAGGCGGTCCGGAAAGACTATCTCCAGACCGGCAGCATCTGCCATTTGTTTTAAACGGGCATTGGTCTGGGCCATATGGGCTTTCACATGTTCCGGCAAGTCCATGCCTTCTTGGGGAGTATCTGGCCGGAGATAGAAGGGACGCCAGGTCACCTCCACTGGATATTCTTTCATCATTTTTTCGACTGCACCCTGTCCAACGTAACACCACGGACAGACATAATCAGAATAAACTGTTAGTTTGACTGAATCCATAATGGTTCTCCTTTATCTTATAAAATCCTGGTTCTTGACCAAACCATCGCAGTTATTTTACCGGGGACATTTGCGCTTCTCGGATTTGACTCCGTACTTCAGGCATCACCTCATCAACAAAGATCTTGATTTGGCTCTCTTCATTCCCGGCTACCGGCCAGAAGATAAACGTATCGTGTCGATACTTGTTATGGAACCGCATGAGCGTCTCAATCCAGTATTGCGCAGTTCCCTGGATAATTCCGGGACGGTTGAAGCGAATCCGATCCTCGGAGTGTGAATGGATGACGCCGAATAAATTGTATCCACGTCTTATTTCTTCAGGTTTCCGCCCTGATTGTATAGCGCCTTCATCCAAAAAACGATTCACTTCCTCAAGCTGTTCTGGCAAAATGTAAGGTGTGCCAATTAACCAACCGTCCGCCTTTCGCCTGGCCAGGCGCAACATACGTGGACCCCCAACTCCAATCCATAGAGGAATTCGATGGAATGGAGTTGGTCCGCGGGTGATCTCACCGACCTGATAAAATTCACCCTTGTAAGAAAAATTACCTCCCGCCTTGGTAAGTATTCCTTGTAATATTTCTACATATTCTTTGAATGCCTTGTAGCGTTCTCCCGGATTTTTACCGACAACTCCGCCCCAGGCTTGCATCCCTTCCACATACCCGCCAGCCCCAACGCCAAGTTCTAACCGGCCACCAGTGATGACATCCAGAGTAGCCGCCATTTTTGCCATCATTGCTGGCGGTCGAAGGGGGGAATTTAAAACATTTGTCGAAAAGTGAACTCGCTCTGTACGTGAAGCCAGTGATGTCAATAACGTCCAGGTATCCAAAAAATCGGGGTTGTAAGGGTGATCCTGAATCGTCACCAAATCTACGCTACTTACATCGGCTAATCGAGCAAGTTGTAACGCTAATTTTACCCCGGCGGTTGAGGGATCAATGTTGATTCCAAAAATGGGTTGTGCCTTAATCAAACCCATGAAGATTGGTCTCCGAAGAACATGGTCACGCGAAGTTGATTGATCAATGCGTTTGGCCTGCCGTGCCGATCTGGATTTCTTTTACATATTGAGTGGGATTTTTCTCAAAATCATGCTGACAACCAGCTGAGCAAAAATAATATTTCTCACCCTCAAAATCAGTTGTGTGTTGAGTATTTTCTAGGTTCACATCCATCTTGCATACAGGATCAATCTTGATTGTCATTTCTGGCTCCATTTCTGAATTAGAATTACACTCCCCGGTAACAGGGTCACAATAATCTCTGGAATTCGGAATTCCTAGGTCAACAAGTTGTTTAAGTTGCAAAGTCTTCATGCCACCTCCTCAGGGTACCAGCGCGAAACCCAGCCCATTAATTCTGTAAAAACACATAATAGGTCCTGCCCTTTTGGGGTAAGCTGGTACTCAACGTGTCTTTGGGCATCAGGCACGACCTGGCGATGGATTATTTCTTCTACCTCCAAAGTTTTCAGCCGTTGCGAAAGAGTCGTGGGATTCACACCACCAACAATTTCTTGTAATTCACAAAACCGCTTCCGCTCCTGAAGGTAAAAAATCAATTCAAGCGTCCATTTTGATCCAAGAAATTCGGTAGCTTTTCCTATTGGGCAACCAGGTTTCATTATTACTCCTACTATAAATTATATAGTAGATATATTATATGTAATTAGTCGCATTTTGTCAAATGGAGACTTATGAATTAAAACTATTGTTTTCTCAAAGTCCCTTGGCTTTTTCGAAATCCCCGCTCTTTGGATTGGGGCGTGAGGTCGAAAATGAGAACGCAAAGGAATGAAAACCCCATTCCATTGACATCCATTGGTTTCCAACGTACAATACGACAATTCTTTGGTCTTTTTGGGAAAAAAAGTGAAACTTACACGGCGCCAGGAAATATTTATTCATCGTTTTCTTGATCTTTATCGGGAATTAAATGGACCGATCCATTACTCTTTATTGGCAGAACGGGTTGGTGTTAGTCCCTTTACAGCCTATGACATGCTGCGTTTGCTTGAGGAAAAGGGATATGTCACTTCTGAGTATCGTACAGGTTCTGAAAAACCATCTGTAGGGCGGTCTGAAGTTGTATTTTTACCCACAGAGCTGGCTCGCCACCGTTTAGCCGAATTAGCGAATGGTGCTGATCTAGGCAATTGGGACAGTGTCAAGTCGCACATCATGGCAAGAATCCGGGCAGGCGAATTTCAGGATCGTATAATGGCCGAGGCAATGTTAGCACGTGTCCCTCCGGAGGCACCAGAAACCCTTCGTTTCTGCTTTGAAATCATGACTATTTTGGTACTCAGGCTTGGTCGGAAAACAGGTCGCCAAATTCTGACCGAACGACTCCCTCAGTTTTTGGAAATGAAAGGTGCAATTTCTCGTTCCGGATTGCTTCTATTAGGTGGATTTGTTTTAGGACTATCAGCCAATGAGAATGTTGTAGATTTAGATAGGGACCAATCAATCATTGAACAAGTCGAACGGTATCAAGCCCTAGTGATGGAAATGGAACCTCGTCTTTGTCGACGTTTAAGCGATGGCATAAAAGAAATGTTTGCGCTCGTACTTCAGAGCTGATTTTTTGTCTAATATTTTGGTCTTTTTGGGATTTTACAATGACAATTTCTATTGAAGCTCTCCTTTTGACAAAACGTTACTCCTCTCAGACAAAGGAAAGTCGACCTGCACTCGATGCAGTTGATTTACAGGTTGAAGCTGGACACCTGTATGGGTTAGTAGGTCCGGATGGGGCAGGCAAAACTACCTTGCTTCGAATATTATCTACCGTACTCATGCCTACCTCAGGATCTGCTCGTCTGGCAGGCTTTGATGTAATAAAACAATCCGAGCAGGTACGTGCTCGATTGGGATATATGCCGCAGGCATTCAGTCTTTACCCTGACTTGAGTGTTATGGAGAACTTGCGTTTTTATGCCGACATGAATGGTGTGCCGCGAGGAAAACAAAAAGTGCACATCGAAGAATTATTGGAGTTTGCACGCCTAACAGATTTTACATCCCGGCGCAGTGAAAATCTTTCGGGGGGAATGAGAAAAAAGCTAGCTTTAGCTTGTTCCCTAATCCATGAACCTGAAATCCTTCTGTTGGATGAACCCACTACAGGAGTGGATCCAGTTTCCCGGCGTGAGTTGTGGCAGTTACTGGCAAAAGTTATCGAACGTGGTGTCACAGTCGTTGTGAGCACACCTTACATGGATGAGGCAGAACGTTGTGATGTTGTCAGTATCATCTATCAAGGCCGGATGTTGACCACTGGCGCGCCGGTTGATTTGGAACAGCAGATGCCTTTTAGAATTATCGAAGTCAAAGCCAGACCACGTGGGACATTACGAAAGGTTGCAGACCAAACAGAAGGTGTAATTGGCTGGCGCGCTGTCGGTGATCGTCTACGTCTCGCCGTGATCGATCCAGTTGAATCCCAAAAGCGAATTGAATCCAATCTACTCAAAGCCGGAGCTGAGATCAGCATTCTGCGTGAAGCTCGGATAACAATGGAGGATGTTTTTATCCATCTAGTCGAAAAGCAGGAGAAACAGGCATGAGCGCAGAAAATTCTGTACAAGCTACCCAACTAACGCGAAAATTTGGTGACTTTATCGCTGTAGATCAAATCAACTTTGATATTCCCAAAGGTGAAATTTTTGGTCTACTCGGTCCGAACGGAGCTGGAAAAACCACTACAATCCGTATGTTATGTGGCATTTTGACACCTACATCAGGGGAAGCCCGTGTCTTGGGATTTGATGTGGCCAGGCAAGCCGAACAGGTCAAACAGAGAATCGGTTACATGTCGCAAAAATTCTCACTTTATAACGACCTGACTGTATCTGAAAACCTGGATTTTTATGCTAACTTATATGGAATCCCGCGTGAGAAGGTAAAACCACGCATAGCAGAATTAATTGAGATGTCTGGTTTACGGGGACACGAGAAACAGTTGACTGGCGACCTTTCAGGCGCTTGGAGACAACGGTTGGCACTTGCATGCGCGATCGTACATGAACCACCGATGATTTTTTTGGATGAACCAACAGCTGGGGTCGACCCTGTATCGCGACGCGAATTTTGGGAAATGATTTATACAATGGCCGGCCACGGAGTAAGCGTGCTTGCTACAACACACTATATGGACGAAGCTGAGTTTTGTAATGTGATTGGGATGATGTATCGTTCGCGCTTAATTGCGCTCAATGATCCGGACTCGCTGAAAGACGCGATGAAAGGCGTTTTATATGAAGTTGATTGCCATGAACCAGGCCGTGCAGAAAAAATTTTATTGGGGTTGTCAGCTGTGCAAGATGTGGCGGCTCATGGCGTAATTTTACATGCTCTCATGACCGACGAGAATGAAAAGGTCTTGCTGGAAAAAACGTTACAGGATAACGGGATTGTTATAGATCGAATTGAGCGCGTTTTGCCCACGTTGGAAGATGTGTTTGTTTCGTTGGTAGATCAAGAAAATCGCCTGCATGTGCGGGTAGAAATCGATTAAGGAGGTTCACATGAGACAAAGTATTCGCCGCATGCTGACTATTGTTCGAAAAGAATGGTTGCACATTATTCGTGACCCCCGCACCCTGGCTCTGGTGATCGTTTTGCCGGTCATGATGTTGTTCTTATTAGGGTATGCGGTAGCAAATGATGTAAAAGATATTCCTTTGGCTGTGGCCGACCTGTCACATACGGATGCTAGCCGCACCCTGGTGGATAAATTGACGGGTAGTGAGTTTTTTAAGTATACACACGCAGCCCAGAGCGAAAACGAGATTTTAGCAATGATGGACGCTGGCACAGTTAAAGCCGGTCTCTACATCCCCGAAAGTTTTGGAAGAGATGTCAGTACAGGGGGGGTTGGAACCATTCAGTTTTACATCGACGGCTCAAATCCGACCATTGCTCAAACCGCTCAACTGGCTGCTGAAACGATTAGCCAATCGATGTCCCAAGAGATTCTTATAAAACGTTTGGAGCGCAGCGGCACAGGGATGCAGCTTAGTCTTCCGGTGGATGCACGCATGCGGTACTTGTACAACCCAGATATGAAGCGAATGAACTTCATGATTCCTGGTTTGGTCGCTATTATTTTACAAATTCAGACATTACTATTGACTGCATTCGCCATCGTGCGTGAACGCGAGCAGGGCACGTTAGAACAGCTCATCGTGACCCCTGTCCGGTCATGGGAATTAATGTTAGGTAAGATTTTGCCTTTCGTAGTAGTTGCTTTTGTTAATGTAGTTATGACCGTGGCAGTTGGTGCTATCTGGTTCGGGGTGAAGGTTGTGGGCAGCATTACACTCCTGGCAGGACTTAGCCTGGTTTTCCTGCTTGGGTCGCTGGGATTGGGTGTGCTCATTTCGAACATTTCCAAAACTCAGATGCAGGCCATGTACATGGCTTCATTTATCATGATGCCATCTTTTATACTGGCTGGGCTGCTGTTTCCGCGCGAGAATATGCCTTGGCTGGCTTACTATGCCGGCTATTTATTACCCGTGACTTATTTTCTGGAGATTGTACGTGGAATCATACTAAAAGGTGCGGATTTCTTTACTCTATGGATCTGGATCTGGCCAATGGCTGTGTTCAGTATCGTAGTATTCTTTGCTAGTGTTTTAATGTTCCATAAGCGCCTGTAATACTTGACGCTATCAAAAAACCACTTCTCAGTCAGGAGTTTAAAATGAAAAATAACCTTTCCAAATTAATATCGCTCGTTGTCGTCTTTAGCCTCGGATTAACCGGATGTCAAAGTCTGAACGGTCAAAGTACTGCACAACTAAATGCTTCGGGGACAATTTCTGTAGCCCAGGTTAATATTGCCCCACAATTAGGCAGTATGGTCGTATCGGTCAGTGTTGAAGAAGGTTCACAAGTGAAAAAAGGCGATGAATTGTTCCGTCTGGATGATTCTTTGCTTAAAGCACAGCGTGATCAGGCAAACGCTGCGATCACGTTGGCTGAAGCATCTTTAAACACTGCCAAAGTGCAATACGAACTTGCCCTAAATGTTTCACGTTTGCAGGATCAACAGAACCGCACGAGTAGTTGGAATATTACTCAACCCACACAATTTGAATTACCTACCTGGTACTTCGATAAAGATGAAAAAATCGAATCTGCCAAAGCAGAAATGGAAGCTGCAAGTGCTGACCTTGTGGTGGAAAAAGCAAACCTCCAAAAAACCCTTAGTGATAACGCTTCTCAGGGATTCTTAGATGCAGAAAAACGTGTTGCCGATGCGCAAGTTGCTTTTTTGATCGCAGATCAGGTTCTTACTCAGGCAAATAGCGCACAGGATAAAGAAGATTTACAAAACTTTGCCCAAGACCAATATGATGCAGCTGAAACCGAACTAACCTCTTCTCAGTCCAACTACAATCGTTTATTAACGACACAAGCTGCTAAAGACGTGCTCGAAGGTCGCGCCCGCGCACAAGTAGCACAAGAACGTTTTGACCGCGCCCTGGATTATTACAATTCGCTCATGAGCGGTGACCAGTCTTTGCAGGTTAAGGCTGCCGAGTCAGGTGTAACACAAGCCGAAGCTGCATTATCGCAAGCTCAGGCTGCATTAGCTACGCTGGACGTTCAACTGGAAAAAACCATAGTTACTGCCCCTGTGGATGGTACAGTACTAACTCGTAATCTGGAAATCGGCGAAACACTTGCCCCTACTGGTGTTGTATTAATCATTGGCCAATTACAGGAAGTAAATTTGACCGTGTACATCCCAGAAACCGAGTACGGAAAGGTAAAACTTGGTGACCAGGTCTCAATAACTGTGGATTCATTCCCCGGAGAAACGTTCAGTGGCACAGTGGTTTATATTTCGGACCAGGCTGAGTTTACTCCGCGCAATGTCCAAACGGTGGAAGGGCGTAAAACAACAGTATATGCAGTCAAGTTGAGTGTGCCTAACGCAGATCTAAAACTTAAGCCAGGAATGCCAGCTGATGTTACGTTTGGTATTAAATAGAAATAACCACAGCCATTCTGGTAATAAGAAATACAAATGATATTTCTATTGGAATTTCATTCAAATCAGGTAAAACACTCAACCGTAGATTGCAACGAACATTTACCGTTGAGGTTGAGTGTTTTACCAATCTCATAAAAATAGAAATTTCGAAAGTTCTAATTTTGAAACGGATACATAAATGAAATCTTTACCTGGTCATGGTTCATGTTTTGTTTGTGGAAATACCAATCCACATAGTATCGGCATCATCTGGCAAAAGAATCCGAATGGGCGGATAGAGTCATCCTTTGTGTTTAATATTCACCAACAAGGCCCCCCAGGGTTTGTTCATGGAGGAGCATCGGCTGCGGTTATGGATGAGGCGATGGGCACAGCTGTTTGGCAAGGAGGATATCGGGCAGCTACGGTCCATCTTGAATTGGATTATCGAAAACCAATTCCGATAGGCGAGGAAATTCGAATTGAGGGCTGGTTGTTTTCTGAAGAAATTGATTCAGTCACTGCACGAGGCATTATTTACTTATCTGACGGGATTATCGCCGTTGAAGCTCGTGCCAAATATGTGAATGCACCTCAGCTATTTAAGGACGTCCCATTCGCGGAAAATCCCTCAGGTTTAGATTCCCCGGCTAGTCTATCCATTTGACCCTATTATTTAGAGATATATGAAACTTACAAAGAAAATTGTCTGGGTTGCAATATTTGCGATTGCCATGGCTTTTTTGGAAGCAGCAGTTGTCGTGTATTTACGACGGTTGTATGGCATCTCCGATCTAATCCTTACTGTACCCCCTTTTGACACTCAGATCACCCGGATTGAATTAGGAAGAGAACTGGCAACTTTAGTCATGCTACTTTCATTTGGTTGGGTAGCAGGACAAAAACTTCAATCCCGTTTGGGGTTTACCTTAGTTGCATTTGGAGTATGGGATTTTTTTTATTACCTGTGGCTGAAGGTTTTTATCGCATGGCCATCCACCTTGCTTGATCCCGATCTGCTTTTCCTCATTCCATTACCATGGTGGGGCCCCGTCATTGCACCTATATTGATTTCCCTATTAATGGTCATAAGTGGAATATTGGCTGTCTTTAGAGAGGATCAAGGATATTTCATTCGATTCTGGATTTTCGAAGCGATCGCTTTGTTAGTCGGTATCTTGGTAATGCTGTATGCGTTTATGCAAGATGCATTATTCATCCTTCCTGCGAGTCCAAGCTTACTCAGTCAATTGAAGCCATCTCAATTTAATTGGGCAGTGTTCCTGGCAGGATTATTCTTGAGTGGGTTTGCAGTTTGGCGAGTTACAAAAAGAACATAATAACCAAAAATGAAAATCCGAATTTGCTTTCCCGATGCTCTGGTTTTCCCTGAATCAAACACTCTCCCAAAAAGGTCTTTACTATATTCAAAATCGAATTAGGAATAACGTTTCATGGTATCGAATGGATCAATGAGGAAGTTTTCCTTGAATAAGCTTATTGGAAGAATATTTACCTAGTTGAAATGGAGTTGACTATGAAAGTGCGTTATCTCGGGCACTCGTGCGTAGAAATTGTTGGCAAGCATCACGTTCTCATTGATCCGGATTTTACTCGGAACCCTGAACCCGGGGTGGAGTACATTTGTATTTCACACGCCCATAAGGATCATATTGGCCGGGTGGCAGAAGTGCCTACTGGCATAGTCCTTGCTTCGCCTGACGTTTGTGAGATAGCTGAGAAGATGGGAGTACCTCGAGTACGCCTGCGTCCCGTTACACCTGGAGAACAAGTTATGAATATCTCCATTCTTCCAGGATACAGTATGGTTGATCAACCAATTTACACATTTTTCTATTTTCTTTTCAAGCGGCGGTTCCCAGATCCTGGTGGCACTCCGCTTTCATTTCTGATTCAGGATGAAGCCGACCTTTTACATATTGGCGACGCCCACGAAGCGCCACTGAAAATTCATCCCGACATCTTGTGTCTACCATGGCGTAAGACCCAATTCGGATCAAAACGCTACAAATCAACTGTAATTCAAATGGCCAAAGAATATGCCGCGCCCTATATACTTCCCATCCATTATGATTTGCCTGGAACAGAGGCTTTACCACGGGAAATCGATGAACGTATCAGCGCAACCGTTCTTCATGGAGAAAATTGGCACAGTTTTCATGACAAAATAGAAGTAACGATTAATTGATAAAGGAGAAACAATGAAAAAGCAAAAAGTGGCAATTGTAACAGATGGGGCTTGTTCTTTAACGCCCGGTCAAGGGGAAGAACTCGGCATCTACGTTGCCCCGGTCTATGTAAATATCAATGAGAAAACGTATCAAGCGGGTGTGGATCTGGAAGCATCTGAATTTTACCGAATGATGCAAGCCAGTAAAAAACTGCCCACTACGGCGCAACCGACGGCTGCAGATTTTATCAACCTGTATACCAAGCTGTCCGATGAAGTAGATGAAATTGTCACCATCGTAATTTCTCACCACATGAGCGCGACTCTTCAATCCGCCGAGATGGCAAATGAACAGTTCTCCAAAGTGCCGGTCCATATCATTGACTCTGAATCGGTTTCTTTAGGGCTAGGCATGATGGCAATTGCTGCTGCACGTGCAGCTGCGCAAGGACAGGATGCGGAAGCCGTGATTCGCCTGGTAGAAAAAATTAAACAAAGAATCAACGTCATTTTTACGGTTGATACTTTAGAATATCTGCACAAAGGCGGGCGTATTGGTGGAGCGACGGCGTTCCTTGGTTCTGCATTGAGCATAAAACCAATTCTCTATATAAAAAATGGAAGAATTGAACCTTTAGAGAGACAGCGCACCCGCAAACGCTCAATCGCTCGATTATTGGAACTTATGGAAGCGAAAGTTGGTAGCAGCGAGGTTCATGTCGCGATTCTTCACGGTAATATTCCGGATAAAGCCCACGAACTGGAACAGCAGATTCGTGAAAGGTTCCATTGTAATGAATTGATCACCTCTGAAATGGGTCCTGTAATTGGGGTTCATGCCGGGCCGGGTACCCTAGGCTTGGTCTTTTACACATTGTCAGAGTGAATACCTGGGTGAAGTACTACCTTGTGCGCTTCTCGGCATCGTAATCTGCGGTTGTTAGTCGCGACAAGCAAATGTGGTTATTAGAAAATCTATCCAGCAGAGCAAACCTTTTCTTTGTGGGTAGCTATTGAATGGCTGATTCCGATGTCTTCAAAAGCATTGAGACTTATGACACTTAAGCGATGAATACAATACTTGCCATAAATGAATACTTTGTATTCACTTTAGAAAAACTACTAAACATTAATCACTTTTTTCATGGAGGCGAATATGAACTTTTGGGATGTTATTAGCACTACAGCTCGTCATATCCATCCATTAATGACAGATTTCCCGGCCGCCTTTCTTCCGGTAAGTGTGGTATTGAACTTTATCTCACAGCGCTGGACGAATCTCCGTCAGGTTGCCTGGGTTACCATGTTAATTGGAACCGGCGGCGCAATTGTTGCTTTCATTACGGGAGATGCTACCGCCGAGGCACTATCCGCTCCGGTCCAGGCCCTCGTTCAACCTCACCAGATCCTGGCCATTTCAACCACAGTTTTCTTTGTAGGTCTCACCGTCTGGCAATGGCGAGCACATCGAAATAATAAGAAAGTCATGGGAACAAAACTCTTTTTAATCCTTTCGGTGGTCGGGCTGATATTGTTGGTCATAACCGGAATGTATGGCGGAAGTCTGGTTTATGAAAAGGGAATTGGCGTAAGCCTGCCATAAGCAATTTGCCGCTGTAAAATAATATAGAGCTTTGACCCCACTGCTTACTGCGAGGAAAAGGGATTTCAGCGATTTTGTGGTTTACGAAAGTTTCTGGAACCTGCAAACCTTAATTTCCGCATAAACCTCAGTTCCAGATCGTATGGTGTATGCAAGGCAGGTCAGTAAATAACTTGATTGCAGTTCCCTTTCAAGCTAATCATCGAATTAATTCCGACGACAATTTAGTTTCAGGCTTGGCGTTATTCTTTCCACAATTGCTGTGTCATTAATATAATTTTCTCCCGCTGACTCGCAGAAAGTGTGATTTCCTGCGAATTCCTGGGAGAAGTATCTGCGTTTTCAACTATTAAGACCTTTGCATCCGGGCTAAAAGTGTGTGAATGCCAGGTTCCCTTTTTCACATTGTATAGTTGAAACGGTTTCATATCCTCCGCAAATAGTTGATTTATTTTCTCATCACCTTCACCCAGAAATAAGATGCACCGGCCCTGAAGTAAAACAAAAACCTCATCCGTCTCAACGTGCCGCTGCATTTGCGCAATCATATCGGATAGATAATCGTTAGAATATGTCATCAGCGCCACGCGCCATGTTTGAAACGTAACCAATGGTTGATATCCCGCGCCATCAAAATGATGAACTTCTAAAAGCGCATTTAAGGGGGAAAATAAGTGCATGTTGATGCTCCTGAAAGGTGTATTTCGAATATACATCAGATTGCAAATTGTATCCGGGGAACCAGACTATTTGTAATGAACCGAAACCGTTATTGACAACCAACATTTGCCGTGCTAATATAATGACAACGTTATCGTCAACGTTGTCATTATATCATTTCTCGTTTCAATTCATTCATGTTAGCAATAAATGCTCCTTTTAGTGAGTCTGCGTAAATCAAGCTATTGGATCGAATGTGAGAAAGCGAGTGCATGGTCACACTCAAGAATGTTGCCAAAATTGCTGGAGTTTCAATCAAGACCGTTTCCAGGGTGATTAATAATAATGGAGAGGTGTCTGATGAAACCCGCCAACGCGTCCAACAAATAATAAATGAGCTGGGCTACTATCCCAACATGATGGCTCGCAGCTTGGTCAATGGTCGTTCGAATACTGTCGGGCTGGTTATTCAGCACTCAGCGGGTTATATTTTTTCGCACCCATTTTTTAATGAAGTTCTTCGCGGTATCGCAGAAACATTAACCGATCACAATCTCAATTTACTTCTTCATCTTGCCAAGAAAGACACTCCTTACTCGCAGTTGTATTTTCAACGTCGTGTAGATGGCCTGATTTTTATGAGCACTCCGATAGGTGATGTTAATCTTGACGAATTATTGGAAAGCAAAATCCCGTGTGTATTCACTTGCCGAATTTCAGAAGAAGATAACGCCACTTATTGGGTAGACTCTGATTTCTCTGATGGAGAGGCACAAGCAACAGAGCATCTGATTTCATTGAATCATCACCGCATCGGGCTTTTAGCTGGTCCTCGCAATCTAGTTTCCGTCCAATTACGCGTGAAGGGGTATGAACAGACGCTCACCAAAAATGGGATAGCAGTGGATGAGTCGCTTGTACATTACCTTGATTTTTCATCTGCAGCCGGGCGTGACCATATTTTAAAACTCATGGCATCCCCAAACCCTCCAACAGCCATATTATGTGGCGATGATATGATCGCAATCGGCGTCATTCAGGGATTACAAGAAGCAGGATGGCGTGTACCGCAAGATGTCTCGGTGATTGGATTTGATGATATCGATCTGGCGCGCTATTCTTTTCCTCCGCTTACCACCGTCCGACAAGATGCATTTATCAAAGGGCAGATCGCCGCAAAGACCCTCGTCCACATGATGACCCAAGGAATTGAGGAAAACCCTTTCCAACATACTCTTCCAACCCGGCTCATTATTCGGGATTCAACTGCAGTTGCGATCCGCTGAATCTAAACAAGAGAGGAGGTTCCCTTACAAAACACTCCGTTCAGCTACCTATTTTTCTATTGATTCAACATCCAGAGAAGGAGATCCGCATGAATCTAAATCTAAAACACAAAAAACCAGTCTTACACTGGGGACTGAGTGTCTTACTGATTCTTTCATTCTTGCTTACGGCATGCACAACGCCACAAAGCACCCCCAGCCCGACAACCGCGCCATTGCCTACAGCGCCTGAAGCGGAGGCGGTACCTACCGCGGCGGTGGTACCTACTGCCACCGAGGAACCCAAACCCTTGCCGCCCATCACCATCCTGATTAACGAATCCCCATGGTATGCAGGGTTTGAAGCTTTGGTCAATAAGTATATAGCGGAGACCGGCAACGAGGTCGTCTTGAACCGTACACCGTTCAATGGCATGCTCGAGAAATCGCGTAATGCAGTGCAGGCATCAGAAAGCGAGTTCGACATTCTCACGTTGAACGAGCAATGGTACATGCAATTCTACGCGGATGGGTTAGTGACTCCAATCAAGGAAATTGACCCGGCTTTCGAACTTGATCCTCAGATCATTGAATACGAATGGGCCACCCGGTGGGATCCTGCCTTAGGTTATTCGACCCAAAACGGTGAAATCTACGGCTTGCCCATCAATGGCAACATCATGCTCTTTTTCTACCGCAAAGATCTGTTTGATGCCCAGGGCCTCGCTGCGCCAAAAACGTGGGACGACGTTTTAGCTGCTGCCCAGAAACTCAATGCTCCCCCGGATTTATCCGGTTACGTAGTGCGCGCCAACCCACCGAACTGGGAATTCCAGGCGTTTCTTGCAAGCTACGGCGGCAGCATTATCAAGCTGGACGAACAGACCGGCGAATGGGAAGTAACCTTCAACAGCCCGGAAGCTCTGCAAGCCCTCAATACCTGGCTAAAACTAGGTGTCGAGTATGGCCCGGCTAACTACCCGGATAATGGACAGGCAGAAATGGATGCTCTGATGGCGAGCGGGAAAGCTGCGCAATTGGTACTGGTAGGTGCTGTTGCTACAGACTTCGACAATCCCGAGAAATCCATCGTTCAGGGTAAGGTGGCGGCAATACCAGTTCCCGGGGCGACTGTTGGATCAAATGCCACCATGTCAGGGATTTGGGTTATGGGCATTCCGCACAACCTGCCTGACGACCGCAAGCAGGCTGCTCTGGCTTTCCTCAATTGGGCGTTGACCAAAGACGCACAATTATTCTATGCG
Organism: uncultured Fusibacter sp.; assembly: GCA_964522015.1. Taxonomy (GTDB): domain Bacteria; phylum Bacillota; class Clostridia; order Peptostreptococcales; family Acidaminobacteraceae; genus QQWI01. The sequence goes on from CAZFST010000027.1 coordinate 27,934, forward strand.
CAATCTGGCTCCATTCCTGTGCGTCAGGATGTCTATGAAGAGATGGCTAACGATCCCAAAGTGGGTTGGTGGATGAAAGCCATGGCCGACAGCACCGCCTTCATTCACGCCCAACCGCGTCTGGCGGAGACGCCTCAGATCATAGAAGTCATTGATCGTCGTCTCAAGCAAGTGTTGATTGCAGAAGCCACACCCGAACAAACACTAGTGGAAGCTGCAAAAGAAATTCACAAAATCCTGACAGATGCAGGATACAAGGTTAAACCTCTCGCTGAGTAGTTCCTTATAAAAGGGGCTGATGGCTGATGTCGTTTGCCCCTTTTCTTCAATTATTTGTGTTGGTATCCCGTTTCCAAAGGTTTATAACGACAGACCTGTTTTGTTCAAACGTTTGGGATTTACAGCACCCGGTGAGTTAGTAACCATTTTTGGAGATCGTCATGCAGACTTCTATTGGTTTAATTCCAGCTGCCAGGCCACCCGGATGGAAGGCGCGCTTAAGTAACTTTATAGACCGCACATTTCAATATTGGACCATTGCACCCCTGGTGATCACCCTCGTCCTGTTGGTGGCCTATCCTACCTTCCAATTGTTCCGTATGAGCGTTTCGGAAGTTGATATTGTCAAGGGAGAGACGGTATGGACATTTGTAGGATTAAAACATCTTGAGACGGCACTGCAAGATCAGGTAGTGCCGATCGCCATGCGCAATACCCTTGTTTTTGTAGTAGCGGTTGTAATCATAGAAACCATCCTGGCGATGGTTATCGCTCTCCTGGTTAGTCGCAGCCACCATCTGGTAGGTTTATACCGTACCGTTCTTCTGATTCCGCTTCTGGTTCCGCCCATTGCGATTGGTACCATGTGGCGTTTAATGTATGACTATAACTACGGTTTTATTAACCAGGTTTTTCATTTATTTAACATTCCCGGTCAGATCTGGACGTCAAATCCAGATTTGGCTTTGCCTGCAATCATCCTGGTAGATTTGTGGCACTGGACCAGTTTTATGTTCCTGATCATCCTGGCCGGTCTAGAATCGCTGCCGCAGGAAATTAACGAGGCAGCGCGTGTGGATGGCGCATCTGAACCTCAAGTCTTCCGATTTATTACCTTACCTCTCTTACGCCCAACGTTGATCACTGCAGTGATGCTGCGTACCATTTTCGCCTTCAAAGTATTCGATGAAATTTACCTGTTGACCGGAGGCGGACCCGGTACTGCAACCGAAGTGATTAGTTTGTATATTTACAAAGTATTTTCAGGGCAATTTAGAATTGGGTATGCCTCCTTCCTGGCATTGGGCCTGGCGGCTGTCATTTCTATCTTTGTTCTCTTCTATCGGCGCCTCGGGCGGCGCACCAATTAATTCATGAGGAATCACCTATCTATGAAAAAAATCTCCGCAGGTCCTTTTGTTCGGCATGGTTTCCTTATGCTGGTGGTCGTTTTCACTCTGGTTCCGATATTCTTTACGCTGGCGACCTCCCTCAAATTGTTCCGGGATATCATTTCCGGCTCATTGTGGTTCACGCCCACACTGGTAAATTACCAGAGATTATTAGACCCTTCTCAAAGCAATTTTTTACGCCTCACTGTTAATAGTTTACTGATCGCTGCCGGTACGATGGCGATTGTGCTTATCATTGCCAGCCTGGCAGCCTATAGCCTCAGCCGGTTTCCCTGGCGTCCATTATGGAGTGGTCTATTGCTTGGGGTCATTCTCTTTATTCACATGCTCCCGCCAGTGACCTTTCTGGCTCCATTCTATTTAATTTCCCGTACGCTCAACATTTACGATACCCCCTTGGCAGTCATCATGGGACATATCATTTTAAACCTGCCCACTGCTACCTGGATTTTATTGGACTTCTTTGCCGAGATTCCCAAAGAAATAGAAGAAGCGGCCATGGTAGACGGTTCAAGCCATTTCCAGTCACTCACCCAGGTGCTGCTTCCAATTATCCAGCCGGGTTTAGCTGCTGCAGGAGCACTGGCGTTCATCTTCTCATGGCGTGATTTTCTATTTGCTCTTTCGCTCACCAGTACGCCGCGCGGCATGACCATTCCTGTTGGTATTTCCAGTTTTGTGCAAGAATATAGCATCCGATACGGCGAAATGGCAGCCGGCTCTTTCTTCGCCATGATCCCCGCCCTGCTGATGGTCGCCTTTGCGCAGCGTTACATCATCAAAGGCATGACGCTGGGTGCACTCAAAGGATGATTTTTCTATGACAGATTCTGTTCCTTTTTCCAAGGAAACGCCTCAGCCAGACGAACCGGTCTGGTCTTATCGCGGTTATCACCTGCGTCCGTCCGAATTTACGACGGCGATGGTGCATTATTACCGCGCCGAAATCCAGCGTTCCAACACCTGGCGCATGAGGCTGGACAACACAACCTACTGGGCGGTGCTCACAACCAGCGCAGCAATTTCCTTTGCCCTGTCCTCCCCCAATAACCATCATGGCATCCTGATTCTGAACACCCTGCTGATTACCATTTTCCTGTGGATCGAAGCGAGACGGTATCGTTATTATGAATTGTGGGCTTATCGCACTCGGTTGATAGAGACTGATTTCTTTGCGGCCATGCTGACGCCTCCGTTTGCGCCTCACCCGGAATGGGCGGAGAATCTCTCCGAAACATTGGTCGCGCCTGAATTTCCCATCAGCATGTGGGAAGCCTTGGGACGCCGCTTGCGGCGCAACTACGTCTGGATTTTTCTTGTTATGGGAGTGGCTTGGGCGCTCAAGAGTTACCTGCATCCTACCCCCGCGGCGAACTGGGCGGAATTTGTCGCGCACTCCGCGCTTGGACCGATTCCTGGTTCGATCATGATCGCCTTGGGATTTCTATTTAACGGCGGGTTGATATTGTTCGGACTTATAACCGCCGGGTTGACGCAAGCCAGCGGCGAGGTGTTACCGAAGTTTGAAAACGTCCCGGTGATGAGTTCACTTTGGCGGGCGATGGAAAAACACCCGGAGGGAGAAAGCCCGTCTCCGCGCAAGAAGAACGAGCGCGTCTCCCGCCGCCGTCGCCGCATTCTGGCGCTGATTGTGACCAAAGACCCGCAGGTGGTCTCTGAAAAAATTATCAAGGAGATGAAGCGCAGCGGCACGCTCCTATCTGGACAGGGAATCTATTCGCAGCAAGACCGCCCGGTTTTAATGGTGGTGCTCACGGTAACGGAAGTGGCACACCTGAAAGCCATTGTTCGCGCCCAAGACCCACAAGCCTTTGTGGTGGTCATGCCCACGCAGGAAATCCTGGGCGGCGATTTTCAACCCTTATAGCCTTATAGGAGGATTAAATGAGTCAATTTCTCACCATGCCCGGAGCGGAGCCGTTTTTGTTTCCCGGCAAAGGCGCAGGTGTTTTGTTAATTCACGGATTCACCGGCTCTCCCGCGGCCATGCGCGGATTGGGAAAGTATTTGAACGAAACGCAAGGCTACACCGCGCTGGGCATCCGCCTGCCGGGACACGGCACGCATGTGGACGATCTGCGCCGTCCCGCCTGGCGCGATTGGATCGCCGCCGTAGAAGACGGCTTAAACCTTTTGCGGGGCATGAGCGACCGCATGTATGTGGCGGGACTCTCCATGGGCGGAGTCCTGACACTGATCACAGCCAGTCGTTATCCCGTGTGCGGCGTGGTCGCATTATCCGCGCCATTCGGTCTGACCCACGACTGGCGCATCCGCTTCATGCGACCTCTCAGTCCGTTCATTCCAAAATTCAAGAAGCCGGGCGCGGTTGGGATCGCCGCCGAAACCTCCTATGCCTATTATGTGACTCATGCCATCGCCGAAGCGGCCGAGCTGGCGAAATTAATGCAGGAGGGCTTGCCTCAAATCCAAGTCCCCGTTCTGCTCATTCAATCACGCGGCGACAAGGTGATCGAACCCAACGCCCTCGATTTGTTGAGTGAGCGCCTAGGCACACCGCACAAGGAAACGCTCTGGCTCGAAAAAAGCGGACACGTTATCACACTGGACGTGGAGCGCGAAATTGTGTATGAGCGCGTCGTGCAGTTTCTTAAGCAATTGGAAAAATAACCTATCACATCAAAAGGAGTTCCCATGACCACCGTTTCCGATACACTTCCTGCCGCCGAAGCCAAGCCCGTCAAGGGACGCTGGCGCAACGTGGTGACTCTGGCATTCGCCGGCATTGTGGACGCAGGCGAAGACCAGGCAATGGCTTCCATGTTCCCCGCCATCCGCACTTCATTGAATATGACCACCGCTAACCTCGGCACGATTACCAGCCTGGGCAAGGTGATGGAAATGATTTTTGGTCCCATCTGGGGTATGTTGGCGGACCGTTTCAGCCGCAAGCGCATTCTCATCATCGGCACGGGGCTGTGGGGCTTGTGGACTTTGCTGATCGGTTTCTCCGCCAGTTACGAGATGCTGCTTTCCCTGCGCATCATCGCTGCCATTGGGCTGGTGGCGCTCGGCGCACCGATGAATTCCATGCTTGCCGACCTGTTCCCGCAAAAAGAGCGCGGCAAGGTCTTCGGAATTATGCGCATGATTTCCTCGCTGGCGGTCATCGTCAGCATCCTGTTCTTTGGGCGGCTGGCGGAAATTCCTGAAACGGGCTGGCGCATCGGCTTCATTACCTTCGGCGCATTGAGCATGTTGAGCGGTTTGCTCTTTGCCTTCTTCCTGAAAGAACCACCGCGCGGTGGCGCGGAAGCCGCCATTTCCGACGTGGCGCAGAAATCGGAAAAAAAATATACGTTTTCGTGGCAGAGCGTAGCAGCTATCTTCCGCGTGCCGACCAATCTGCTGCTGGTCTTTGAGAAAATCTTTGGCGTGCCTGCCCAACTGACCATCCTGACCTTTGCCGTTACCTGGCTGGTGGACGAGCGTGGCTTCCGCCCCGGTCAAGCCACTACCGTGCTGACGGGCATCGTCATTGGCTCGGCATTAAGCACGCTGTTTGGCGGTCTGCTCGGTGACTGGGCAGAGCGCCAAAACCCGCGTTATGGACGGCTGTTCATCGTGCAGGGTTCGCGCGCCATGATGGCCCTGCTGGGTTACTTCCTCTTCCAGCAGATGGCGGGCGGAATGATCAACTTCTTCGCGTTTGCCCTGCTGTTTGGCTTGTTCCTGGATATGGCTTTCTCCGGCGCCATCGCCCCGATGATTGCGGCGGTCAACCTGCCCGAACAACGCAGCACTGCCTACGCCGTTAACCGCCTGGCAAATGGATTAATCCAGGCGGCGGTCGCGGCGTTGGTTGGCGTCATTGGCAACCAGATTACGCTTACCAACCTGTTCTTCTGGTCTGTGACCGTTTCGCTCGCCTTGAGCGTGGTCTCCTGGTTCGCCTTCTATCCCTACTATCACCGTGACCGCATGGCGTTGGATGATTTGCTGGCGAAACGCAGAAAGGAATTAGCATCCTAAAATGACCGCCCATCCCAATATCGTCATCATCATCGCCGACGACCTGCGCGCCGATGCGCTTGAGAATCCGCTCGTCCGCACGCCGCATCTTTCCGCGTTGGCAGCGGACGGCGTGATCTTTGCCCAAAACTATGCCGCCAACCCCGTCTGCGCTCCGTCGCGCATGGCAAATTTCACGGGCTTGTATCCGCAGGTCAACGGGCATCGCTCGCTGTACCAGTTGCTGCGCCCGCATGAAGAGAATCTCTTCAAACTGCTGAAAGAGAACGGCTACCAAACTGTCATGGCGGGCAAAAATGATTTGATGACCGCGCCCAGCCTGCGCGCCAGTTTTAGCCGCCGTCTGGCAGGACCGCAAAGCGCCGCGTTCAGAATCCTGCGCCAGCGTTTGCGCCGCTTGCCTTTTGCGCGTAAGTGGAAAATCCTGCGGCTGGCGTTCCGACTGTTTGTGGTGGAACGCAAATCGTTCAACGGCCTGTTCGGCGATGAACGCCTGAAAGAATTCGCGGATGTTCTGCTTATGGCGCGTACTCCCTATCCGTGCGGACACCGTCTGCATCATTCCTTCTACTTTGGCAAAGCCGAAGCCGATTCTCCCGCCGCACGAACTGAATCGCTTATCTTTGATTCCGCCGTGAAGTGGCTGAAAGACGCGCCGTCCCAGCCGTTCTGCCTGTACATCGCCGCCAGCCTGCCGCACACGCCGTACCAGGCGGAAGAGCCATACTTCTCGATGGTAGACCGCGCCATCGTCCCTGATCCCATTCCCGCCCAACTGGACGACAAGCCGCATTTCATGCGCGAACTATACGTCCGTTACGAGATGGAGGGCGTCACCCCCGATGACTGGCACGAAATCCGCGCTGTGTATTACGGCATGGTCACAAAACTGGATGAGCAGGTGGGGCGCGTGATGGACGCGCTCAAGGCGCAGGGACTGTACGACGACGCGCTCATCCTGTTCCTCAGCGACCACGGCGATTACCTCTGCGATTACGGCTTGCCCGAAAAATGGCCCACAGGCTTTCAGGACGCTTTACTGCGCACGCCGCTCATCGTCAAGTATCCCGAAAACATCCATGCGGGCCGCCGTGTGGACGGCTTCACCCAATCGCTCGACCTGTTCCCCACTGTATTGGAGCAGGCGGGGGTTCAAACGCCGTACACTCACTTCGGGCAGTCGCTCACTTCTTTGATGGAAGGCGCGGCGCAGCGGGATGCGGTGTACGCGGCGGGCGGTTACGACCCGCGCGAGCCGCAAGCCTTTGAAGCGGGCATCCAATCCGCTGACGACCCGTTGATGGGTCATTACTTCGAGAAACTCAAACTCCAGCAGGACGACCCAACGACTGCGGCGCGCGCTGCCATGGTCCGCACGCGGGAATGGAAACTGGTCATCCGTAGCGCTGGGAAGGAAGAATTGTACGACCTGAAAAATGATCCGCAGGAACTGTATAATCGCGTGGATGACCCGGCTTTGTTGGAAGTCCGCCGCGAGTTACAGGAACGTTTGTTGCATTGGTATCTACGCACCAGCGATAATCCGCATTGGGAGCACGAGCGCAGCATATGAAAATTAAGATGACCTCCATTCCCCTACCTCCCACCTTTCATGTGATGACCAAACCGCGCGGCGCGATTTGCAATCTCGACTGCGATTATTGTTTTTATCTCCGCAAGGAAGCGTTATATCCGGGCGCGACCTTCCGCATGTCGGACGAGACGCTGGAAAATTACACCCGCCAATACATCGCTGCTCAAGGCGCCCCAGAAGTCAACTTTGCCTGGCAGGGCGGCGAACCGACCCTGATGGGCTTGGACTTTTTCCGCAAGGCGGTGGCGTACCAGAAGAAGTACGCCCGCCCTGGCACGAGAACCGAGAACGCCCTGCAAACCAACGGCACGCTGTTGGACGATGCGTGGTGCAAGTTCTTCGCCGAGAATCGCTTCCTGATCGGGATCAGCCTCGACGGTCCGCGTGAAGCGCATGATTTGTATCGCCGCGACAAGGGCAGGGCGCCCACCTTCGAGCGCGTCCTGCATTCCATCGAATTACTCAAAAAGCATCGAGTGGATTTCAACATCCTGACCTGCGTCAGCGCCGCCAATGTCCATCAGCCGCTGGAAGTGTACCGCTTCCTGCGCGACGAGATCGGCGCGGAGTTCATCCAGTTCATTCCCATCGTCGAGCGCGAGGACGAGACGAGCTTCCAGAAGGGCAACGACCTGACGCCGCGCTCCATCACGGGAAAACAGTACGGCGATTTTCTCATCGCCATTTTCGACGAATGGGTGCGCCGCGACGTGGGCAGGGTTTTCGTGCAGATGTTCGACACCGCGCTGGGACGCTGGCTGGGCGCGCCCGGCGGCTTGTGCGTTTTCCAGGAGACCTGCGGACTGGCGCTGGCAATGGAGCATAACGGCGACCTGTATTCCTGCGACCATTTCGTTGAGCCGCCTCACCGCCTGGGCAATATTCTCAAAACTCCCATGATCGAACTGGTGGGCAGCGAGCAGCAGCGCGCTTTTGGATTGGATAAAAAATCGTCCCTGCCGCGTTATTGCCGCGAATGCCCCGTCCTGTTTGCCTGCAACGGCGGCTGTCCCAAAGATCGCACCGACCTCACGCCCGACGGTGAAGCGGGGCTGAATCACTTGTGCGCGGGCTTCAAAGCCTTTTTCACGCACGTTGACCAGCCCATGCGTCAGATGGCGGGCTTGCTCCGCCAGCGCCGCCCGGCGGCGGAGATTATGAAAATCCATCTTCAAAAGGACAACTTATGAACACCATTTTCATCCTGATAGACACCCTGCGGCGCGACCACCTCGGCTGCTACGGCAACGAGTGGATTCAAACCCCCAACCTCGACGCGCTGGCGCGCAAGAGCGTCGTCTTCGACAATGCCTACCTCGGCTCGTACCCCTGTATGCCCGCCCGCCGCGATATGTGGACGGGACGCTTCGAGTTCCCCTGGCGCGGCTGGGGTCCGCTTGAAACCTCCGACCCAGACCTTGCCAAAATCGTTACCCAGAACGGGCATACCAGCATGGTCATCAGCGACCACTATCACATGTGGGAGCGCGGCTCTGGCAATTATTTCTTCAACTTCGCTGGCGCAGAATTCATCCGCGGGCAGGAAAACGACCTGTGGATTACCGATCCCGACATCCCCGTCGAATACCCCGGCGACGCGGAACGCATGGCGCGTCACGCTCTGCGTCCCGGCTCCTTCGCCCGTTACAAACGGAACACCGCCCACTTCAGCGTGGAAGAAGACTACTTCGCCCCGCAGGTGTTTCGCAAAGCCTCCGAATGGGTGGAGCGCAACCGCAGTCTAAAGGACTTCTTCCTCCTGCTCGAAGTCTTCGACCCACACGAACCCTTCGACCCTCCCTTCCCCTACAATGAGATGTATAACCCCGGCTACAACGGCCAGCGTTTCATCTGGCCCACCTACGGCAAGTCCGACCTGTATAGCGAAGAAGAACTCAAGGAAATCCGCGCCCTGTACGCGGGCGAAGTCAGCATGGTGGACCGCTGGCTCGGGCGCCTGCTCGAAACTGTTGAACACCTCAGCTTGATAGACGACACCATGATTATCATTGTCACCGATCACGGGCATCTCTTTGGCGAGCATGGCATGATCGGTAAACCCTGGAGCGACCTGGGCGACTCGAATATGTATCAGGAACTCGCCCACGTCCCGCTCATCATTTACCATCCCAAGGGTCAGGCAGGTCGCCGCGTGCCGCATCTCGTTCAACCTGTGGATTTATTCGCCACCGTTTTGGATGGATTCAACATCCCGCTTCCTTCCGGGACGCATGGGCGGAGTCTGCTCCCATACATTCTCCACGCCGACGAAGGCGCGCCCATCCGCCAGACCGCCGTCTATGGGCGCTACGGCGAAGCCATGAATATCATTGACGGCGAATGGACGCTCTATCTCTGGCCCCCCAGCGACAAAAATGAACCGCTCTACTGGTACTCCCCTCTGGCACCCCAATTTGGCGACGTGCGCGTGGACGACGACTTCGATGGCAAGCGCTACACCGCCCGCGTCACGCGCGGACCGATGTCCAGCGCCCTCTACAACGTCAAGGATGACCCGCAGCAGCAGCGCGACTTATACGCCGAGCGACCCGATGTTGTCGAACGCTTGAAATCCAGCCTGCGCGAGTTCCTCACCTCCATCAACGCCCCGTGCGAACAGTTCACCCGTTTGGGGCTGTAAAAGGAGCATCACCCATGACATCCACCCGACTGCTCGCCCCCGGCGCAGGACCCTATCTTGGTGTAATCCCAGCTCCTGATCAAAGCGATAAACCAAGATCAATCGGAACACCAAAATTGATTAAGGAGTAATTTCATCATGCAGATTATGGATTTGGAAAAGAGTAGTCCTGAACTACAGGGCATTGCCTCCAAGGCTATTTCAGCTTTCATAGATGAAGCCAATCAAACGATTCACGACCTCCACAGCCTGATACTGTTACGCCATGGGAAGGTCGTTGCAGAAGGCTATTGGTCGCCATTTGAACCTAACGACCCTCATATTTTGAATTCATTAAGTAAAAGTTTTACCTCAACCGCTGTGGGATTTGCGGTTGCAGAGGGAAAACTAAAAGTAACCGATCCGGTCATCTCTTTTTTCCCCGAGTCTTTACCACCGGTAATCAGTGCCAACCTTGCTGCCATGCAAGTTCGACACCTGCTATCCATGGCAACCGGCCATGCTGATGATACTATGCAGACTTTACTGCCGGATAAATCTATTAAAAACTGGGCGCAAGCCATCCTTTTGTTTCCGGTTGAATACGAACCAGGCACTTTTTTCTTATATAACACTGGGGCTTCGTATCTGTTATCGGCCATCGTGCAGAAGGTAACCGGCCAGAACTTGCTTGAGTATTTAAAGCCTCGCTTGTTCGAACCCCTTGGTATCAAGAATCCAAATTGGGAAACCAACGCCGAGGGAATTGCCATAGGTGGTTTTGGTTTGGGTATTACCACTGCCGATATTGCTCGTTTTGGCCAGCTTTATTTGCAACAGGGGGTCTGGGAAGGAAAGCAAATTTTACCCCAGGAATGGGTTTACCAGGCCACCACCAGCCAGGTAGCCAGCGGTTATCCCCGGAACAGTACGGGATTGGGGATGGATTGGAAGCAGGGTTATGGCTACCAGTTCTGGCTCTGTCGGTATGGAGCTTATCGTGGGGATGGTGCATTTGGCCAGTTTTGCCTGGTTATGCCTCATCAGCAAGCGGTGCTGGCGATAACAGCAGCTCTGGTGGACATGCAACCTGTTCTGGATTTGGTCTGGAAACATTTGATGCCGGCTATGAAGGCCGAAGCGCTGCCAGAGAATCTTGCTGCTTGGCAAGAATTGACTCGTAAGTTGGCCCAATTGGAAATTGCACCGGAAAAGGACCAGGTAACGGAGGGAGTTCCAACCAGGGTTTCGGGAAAAAGATACGTTATGGCTGCAAATGAACTAGAGATCAAAGCGATCTCCTTTAACTTCGACCACCCAGAAACAGGTAGCATTCTAACCATTGAAGATGCGTTTGGAACAAACCCGGTGACCATTGGCAACGGGCAGTGGCTCAAAGGAGTTACCACCATCCTCAAAGGCTTACCGCGTAAAGTAGCCGCCAGTGGTGGATGGGTTGATTCTCAAACCTACCTAATCAGCCTCAATTTCTTAACGCCGGAACTGATCAAAACTCCTCCAGCGCTAAGTTCTCTACGGTTTCCTTTCGGCGTCACTATCCGGTGTCGCTTTGTACAGGAACAACTAACTCTTGATGTCCAGGCAAAAGTTGCATTCGGTGAAAACCTGCCGCACAAATTGAGTAGTGTTTCAGGATAGTTATTGACGATTTAGCAAAATGATTTCATTGTCAACCAGGAGTATTCATTGATCGTGATCCCTTGCGAACCGGTCATGATCAATTATCCGATTATGAAGCACAACTTCGCCAGAGTTATGTCGGTCGGCATTAATAAGGGTTCGCATCGAGTTTAATGATCAGATTAGGAGGTGATTGCCATAGCGAATATGATATATGGGAGTTAGGTATCTTGATCTAATCAAATTTTATAGCGTCAATGGTTGGAAGATTTTAATAAGATGGAACACTAATGTTCCATCCACATCCTTAGGAGGAAGGTTACAATGAAAAGGAAATTGTCATTAAACAAAGCACGGTCGCTTATATTTATTTCTCTGGTTGTGCTAATCTTAATGCTATCAGCTTGTGGTCAAACACCCACCGCGACCACTCAACCAGTTGAAACAACTGGCCCCACTGTCGTTGCCACTGAAAGCGCGCCTACAGCCATTTTGAACCTGGCCAAAAATGCACCTCCCATCAGTTTTGACCCGGCTACGAGTGCCCAAGCGGATCTGGTTTGGATGAATCAGATCTATGCCTCCTTAATGAAATATGACAAGGATGGTAAACCCTCTCCCGATCTTGCCACGTCATGGAAATACATTGGAACAGGAAACACGAAGTTCCAAATGACCATCCGTGAGGGTGTCAAGTTTGCAGATGGTACACCCCTTACTGCTCAATCTGTTGCCGATTCTCTGAACTATTTCGCGCAGAACGGAACTGGACCTTCAGCAGCGGCCATGAAACCTGTCACTGCATCAGTTCTGGATGCGAACACGGTTGAACTCAATAGTACCGTTCCAAACCCAGCTTTTCCCGACTACCTTTCGTCTTACTACCTTGCTGGAATGATTATCAGCCCGGCGGGATTGGCTGATAAAGACAAACTCAAGTCAACTCCATCAGGAGCTGGACAATACATTCTTGACACAGCAAATTCGCTAGCTGGTGACCACTATGTACTTGTGCCTAATGTCAACTATTATGACCAGTCGGCAATCAAGTGGAAGCAGATCAATATCAAGATCGTTCCGCAAGGTACTTCGGTAGTCCAGGCCATGCAACAGGGTCAGATGGATATAGGCCAGGGTGATCCAAGCACGGTGGATGCTGCTAAAGCTGCCGGACTTACCATTGTTCATAGAGCTACACAATGGCTGCCCCTTTTTATCCTTGATGTAGATGGAGTTAGTACTCCTGCACTAAAGGATGTTAATGTCAGACTGGCCTTGAATAAAGCTCTTGATCGGGTCCAGATCGCAAAAGCCTTTTACGGTGACTATGGTAGACCAGCTTACCAGCCAGGCACACCCGGAGTGGACGGCTATGACCCAACCCTTGATGCAAACTTTGCTTATGATCTTCCCAAGGCTAAACAACTCTTGGCCGATGCCGGCTTTGCGGATGGGTTCACACTAAGCATATGTTATCTTACACCTCAGGCCATGACGTCTAAAATTGTCCAAGCAGTCGCAGATCAATGGAGCAAGGTCAATGTGAAGGTAGATCTACTGGGATCACCTGACTATGCCGGTTTGGGTGCAAACATGGCAGCAAATAAGTGTTCCTCTGTAATCAATCCGTGGGATACACAGGAACAGTGGGCATATACCAATCAGGTGAGCCTCAAAGATTCCATGATGAACCCCTTCCATTATATTGTTCCTGGATTGCAAGAAGCTTTTAATAGCTATATGGCTGCATCCCAAGATGAACTTATTTCGAAGGCTCAGGCGGTTCAGAAGATTATTGTTGATCAGGCTCTGGTAGTTCCGATAGTACAGATGGATAGTATTACCTACGTTAGTAAGAATGTAACAGGCGTGGCTTACTTCTCAAGGACACCGAACTTCCCAACTGATTGGGCACCGGCTCCTTAAACAAGTTAAAAGCGGGAAGCGATTCATAACTAGGTCCTGAAAAACTTCCCGCATTCACTCAAACATCTTATGGCGCTTTATGGAGACGTCGTCAACATCGCCACTTGCAAAGCGCCATAAAAGTTCATGGCATAAGTCAGAATAGTGGTAATATCAGTCGGATTGCAGCCGGTGATCAAAATAAAGGGTATAGGAGCACAACATGTTACGTGTATTAATCCGAAGACTTCTAATGTCCATCGCCTTGATCCTGGTGGTGACATTTCTAACGTTCGTCCTCCAATCCTTGCTTCCAGGTGATGCAGCAAGGGCCATCGTGGGGATAGGCGGCACGACCGAACAATATGTTAGAGTTCGGGCGCAATTGCATCTTAATGATCCATTAATGACCCAGTATTTTACATATCTGTCAGGTATGCTCCATGGAGATTTGGGGAATTCCATCTTTACCCAGGAGGCGATTACACATAGTCTGGCTTCGCGCCTTCCAGCGTCGCTTTCCATTGTTATAGGTACCACACTCGTCGCGACAACCGCCGGGATTGGTCTGGGTATGTTGAGTGTCTTACGAGGCGGAGTGGTAGCGAAGATTCTTTACGCCTTTTCCCTTCTGGCATGGGCAACGCCGAGCTTCTGGCTGGCACTGTTATTGACAACTTTATTCGCGGTGGCAATCCCGATTTTTCCTGTGATCGGATACGTACCCTTTGGTCAAGACCCGGCTGGCTGGGCCAGGAGCCTGGTTCTGCCAGTTACCGCGATGGCGGTAGGAGGGATTGCTTCCATCGCCAGAATCACCCGGGATACTATGTCGAAGGAACTGAACCAGGAATACATTCGAACTCTGCGGGCCTGCGGTGTAAGCAGTTCCGCGCTAATCTGGAAACATGCCCTAAAAAATGCCGGGGTAACGATTATAACGGTCATCGGACTAGTCATTATCAATTCAATGCTTGGTACTATCTTTGTCGAGCAGATTTTTGCCATCCCTGGAATTGGCTCCCTTTTAAGTGTCGCCACCCGCTTGCACGATATCCCGGTTATTCAGGGCGTGGCGCTAGCCTTCACCATGACTGTTGTTATTATCAATCTGGTGGTCGACCTCTCTTATGCCTGGCTTAATCCGAAAGTGATAACTTCATGAACGCAATGGAATCACCTTATCCCTTGGAAGAAAACCTTGTCACGCAACACTTCATGGTAAGACTGCTGCGCAAGCCAGGAGCCATATTTGCATTTATTTATTTGGGGCTTTTGAGCATTTTGTGCCTTGGTGCACCACTTTTCACCAAGTACGACCCTCTCGATCAGGATCTTTACACTATTATGTCGCTGCCTTCGCGCGCACATCTATTAGGAACGGATACACTTGGAAGGGATGTGGCTTCACGGCTGATCCATGGAGGTATCATCTCACTCTATGGTGTCGCTATTGCGGTCGTGGTTTTCGCCTTCCTCGGCATTTGTGTCGGTTTGATTGCAGGCTATGCCGGCGGCGCGGTTGACAGAGTTATTTCATCTATCGTTGAAGTTGTGATGTCAATTCCCACCCTGGTCATTATTCTGGCGGTACTGGCCATATTTGGTTTTGGGATGACTGCACCCATGCTTACCCTGGGACTTTTGGCTTGTGGCGGTCTTATCCGGATTGTCCGTGCCAACACTCAAGCTGCCCGTGAAGAACTGTATGTCGGAGCCGCCAGGATATCCGGCCTGGGACCAGGTCGAATCATCTTCCGGCACATCCTGCCAAATTTGACCGGACCGATCATCGTGCAGGTTTCACTCTTTGCTGGTGCCGCTCTTGCCACACAAGCCGGTTTAGCGTTCCTCGGTCTTGGTGTTCAACCACCCGTACCTAGCTGGGGTGGCATGGTTGGCGAGGCTTCCCAGGTAATCTTCCAGGATCCCTGGCTACTGGTACCCTCCGGAGTTATCATCGCGATCACCATGGTGGCCTTTGGTCTTTTGGGTGACGCTGCGCGCGACGTTTCAGTTGAATCCCGTTCGCGTGCCGGAGCCCAGATCAAAGTATCCAAGGTCGAGAGCATCGAGACCAAAGATGTCTCCATTCCCACAGATGGAGCCATCTTGACTATAAACAACTTGAATATTTCTTTTCAGGAGGCTAATAACCTCAAAAGCATCGTACAGGATGTTTCTTTTTCAATCAACCCAGGTGAGATCGTCGGGCTGGTGGGAGAGTCTGGAAGCGGAAAAACAGTAACCGGCCTGGCGCTACTTGATTTGTTGCCCAAGAATGCAGTTGTTACCTCCGATGGAAGCTGGTACAAGCAGACCGATTTGAAAAACCCTGCGGCAGTTAAAGAGGTTCGAGGCCGGGGTATCGCTATGATATGGCAGGAGCCAATGGTGAGTTTGGATCCGGTCTTCTCGGTCGGTAGTCAACTTGGTGAAGTGATCCGGGTTTGTAACCGGCAACTCTCAAAAGCAGAAACTGAAGAACGTGCGATTGAACTGCTAAGTTCTGTCAAGATTAAAGAACCGAAGAAAGTGCTGAGGTTGTTTCCCCACCAGCTTTCCGGAGGCATGGCACAGCGCGTTGTGATTGCCCTGGCTCTGGCAGGTGACCCTGACCTATTAATTGCCGATGAGCCGACCACAGCCCTGGATGTCACGGTTCAAGCTGATATTTTGGATTTATTACGTGAAATCCGGCGGGAGCGAAATATGGCGATACTTTTTATCACCCATGATTTTGGAGTTGTGGCCGATCTGTGCGATAGCGTGCTGGTCATGCGTTATGGGAGGATAGTGGAACGGGGCGAATCGCTCAAACTCTTCACACAACCCAAACATGAGTATACGAAGGCACTGCTCGCCGCTACTCCTAGAATGGTCGGAGGTAGATCATGAAAGAAATAAATCCGGGATCTGCGATTCTGGATGTAAGAGATCTTGTTGTTGAATACCCTGTGAGCGGATTCAGGAAGCCACCAAAAAGGGTTATTGATGGAGTCAACTTTACTATATCGCCCGGTGAAACTCTGGCATTAGTCGGAGAGTCTGGTTCCGGAAAGTCAACCATTGGGAACACTATCCTTGGCCTTACCAGGAGTACTGCTGGCTCGATCATCTTCGAGGGCGAGGATATCACGCACCTGAATTTGAAAGCCCGGAGGCGGTTTGCCACGGATCTTCAGGCCATCTTTCAAAACCCGTATGGCAGCCTTAATCCGGCTTTAAAAATCAGAGACACTCTTACCGAACCTTTGCAAGTGCAGCGAAAACTAACGGCTCAGGAAGCTAACAAGATTGTGACCGACCTGCTCAAGCGGGTTGGAATGCCTGAAAATTCTGGTGATCGCTATCCCTGTCATTTCTCGGGTGGGCAAAGGCAACGTATCGCCATTGCCCGGGCTTTGTCCGTACATCCTAAATTGATCATCTGTGATGAAGCCACCAGTTCCCTGGATGTATCCACTCAGGCTGCAGTGCTGGAACTACTGAGGGAGCTCAAACGCGACTTCAACCTGGCCCTTCTTTTCATCACTCACCATTTGGCTATCGTTAGAAATTTCGCTGATAACGTGATTGTATTGAACAAAGGTAAGCTTGTCGAAATCGGGCCAGCAAGACAGGTCTGTGACCATCCGCAAGACCCATATACCCAACTTCTCGTTGCGGCAGTCCCGGTCCCTGATCCGATTGCCCAAGCTGAGCGCAGGCAAAAACGTTATGAACATATGCAGTTACTCCCCAAGGATCCTCTAGGTTCAATCTCAATAGCGGATTTGCCACAAACAAAAGTAACCTAGATGTGAATGTGCCGGTTGAGCGGTACCCTTGGTGCTACCCGTCGGCAAGGGATATAGCACCTTATTGAATCGAAGATATTTTTCCCGATGCTGGCAATTATTGTCTAGTGTTGATGGCAGCTTATCCTATCCACTGGAAATATTTGAGAGCTCGTTGTTCTTCGGTTTTTATGAGTCAGATCAAATCCCCACATCACTTCATGGGGAAGAATATTGCGAAGTTATTTTTAGTCTTTATTGACAAAGGTACGAATTAGGAGGTTGAGATTGGCGCTTTTGGGAATTGACCTTGGTACAAGCTCAGTAAAAGTAATGATTGTCGATTATCAGGGATTAACTCTGGGTATGAGCAAAGCCGATTATCCGGTAGTCTCAGCCCAGCCTGGTTGGGCGGAGAGTGAACCTTCTCAATGGTGGCAGGCGGTAGTTAGTGCGGTCAGAATCGCCTTGACTCAAGTACCTCAAACTAATATTACTGCTATTGGTCTGAGCGGGCAAATGCATGGAATAGTGCTGGTTAACTCAGAAGGCGACCCAATCAGGCCAGCCCTACTTTGGCCAGACACAAGAGCAGAGGCGGAACTTGAAACTTATCTGTCTCTACCCGCTTCAGTCAGGAAACGACTGGCTAATCCACTTGTACCGGGGATGGCAGGTCCGATGTTAGCCTGGTTAGCTAAGAACGAACCAGCAAACTATCAGGCGGCTGACTGGGCTTTGCAGCCAAAAGATTGGTTGCGATTGCAGTTGACTGGTGTTTGTGCCACTGATCCCAGTGATGCTTCAGCCACACTTCTCTATGACTTGTTAGCGGATGGATGGGCGGATGATGTAATTGCGGAATTGGGGTTAAGAAGGGATTTGTTTCCACCAATCTATCCCTCGGACACCCTCGTAGGGAGTCTTTCAAAATCAGCAGCGGAAGCTTTAGGTCTGCCGGTAAGTTTGCCGGTTGCAGTAGGTGCTGGCGATACGGCCGCTGCAGCCATTGGTACCGGTTTACTTGAACCCGGACAAATCCAAGTCACTATGGGGACTGGAGCTCAAGTAATCCAACTTTACCACGAACCAATGATCGACCCAGCAGGGAGAGTCCACCTCTACCGGGCTGCTGACCACGACACTTGGTATGGTATGGCAGCAGTCCAAAATGGTGGACTGACGCTCGACTGGGTACGACAGACCTTTGAGACCAATTTGGATGAATTATATGCTTGTGCGGAAGGGTCAGTGCCAGGGGCAGATGGATTGACTTTTCTACCTTTTCTAGTCCATGAACGTGCCCACCAACCTAATTCTCGACAAGGCGGAGCTTTTCTTGGGCTAAGATCAAGTCACAGGCGGGAACATATGTTTCAGGCTGCCCTCGAAGGGGTAGCTATGGGTATCCGTGTTGCACTCGAAGCCTTACCTGACGCGAATATGTCACTTTCGCTTCGTCTGGCTGGAGGAGGAAGTGTAAATCCTGTCTGGAGGCAGATGCTTGCCAATATTCTTGGTAGGGAATTGGTTGCAGTTGATATATCGGGTGCATCCAGCAGGGGGGCGGCCTTATTAGGGGGGGTAGCCACAGGAATATGGATCAATATCATGGCAACCGCTGCAATTGCCCCACGCATGCAAACTGTGGCAATTCCCGATCCAAGTAAAGTTGAGCTCTATGATAAAGTCTATGCCAACTACTTAAAACTGGTATTAGTTAGTCCAAAAGGTTAATCCCATTCTCAAAAATTGGAAATTGGTGGAGTATTTTCTACCAGGAGTTGGCTGACAACACTGGCAATTGCGTAAAAGGTCTATTATATTGGAACACGCTGTTTCATAGGGTGGGCTACTCTCGTTACGTTGGTTGAACGGGAAGACTTGGACCATAAGAAAGAGCTGTTCATCTTCCTTATCGTCCATGGAGAAGGCTCAGAACAGGTACGTTAGGCTTATAGGTACACCCAGAATGTAACACTTGCCGGACTCCAACCTTGGTATTTATCTTAGAATTACTTTTGAGACACCATGAGACTTTATACAACGTGGTGAAATTGTATTTAAGAGAGAAAAATGAATTATTAAACTGTCTTAAGGGAAACACCATTTTTTCACAAAAGTCTTGAAATGCAAAGTAAATATCGGCGGATTTGTTTAGGCTATCCCCGCTGCAAGCAGACGGGGTATTACACCTTCGCAAGAACGTCTTCCACCTCTTAAGGCATCGAACCACCGGCGCATACGCACCGTCTGCTCCAAGGAGTGGGGTCTTCTGCTACACTAATAAATATCCCGTATAATCGAATTCGTAGGCATATTCCAGTTTCATCAACAAAATGCAATACGGTCTCTGTGTATGATTACCAATTGATTTCTACGACGAGAATACTGCTCCTCGGTTTGACATCGCCAGCGTTCATGATAAAAAATGTGAACGGGCCAGATATGTTCTGACCGAAAATTCCTCTCTTTTGACAAGATTCAAATAAAGTGCGATATAATAATTTCGTAAATTTCGGATATTCTGAAAAAGAAACACACTCAACACCCACAACATTTTTGAGTCAATTTCGTGACATCTACCCAGTAATGGAGATTTCCGCGTAAAGCTTGATCATCAAGGGTCGACTGAGACCTGAAAACTGTACAGCATATGAAATAATATATATGAATTAATGGCATGGTTCAAATTAGATTGACACTTCCAAAATCATGATTGACACTTTTTCAGCGCGAACACCCCAAAACCTGGCGAATTTCGCCACCAACAGGCAATTTTCACCAGGTTTTGGGCAAAAATTTTGTGAAGTGTAAATCAAAGTGTCAATCTAACTTCCTGGGTTTCTGAACCATGCCGAATTAATCAAAGTAATCTTTAACTCGAAAAAGTTTTTCACTTCCTTGAGGCATCATGCAAATCAATCGTACAATAAATGGCAGCATCCGATTAACAAGGTACAAGGAGTATCTGGCATTTGTCATTGTAACTACCTTGTTAGGCGCAACTGCTGCAAGCAATGGTTCATTTGGATGGAAACTGATCGGAGTCCTTTTAGCAAATTGGCTGGCTGTAGCCTTTGCTTTCATGATCAATGATGTTGAAGATGCTGAAGATGACGCATTAACTCCGCATAAATGTCGACGGAACCCGGTCGCCGCGGGTGATCTGTCCCCCTTTACTGCGCGGTTGTTGAGCTTTGGTGTGGCTGCGGGATCCGCACTCGTCTATTCCACTTTGGGAAAAACAACCTTCCTCTTGGGTATGATCACTCTTTTGATAAGTTTCTTGTATTCTTGGAAACCGGTTCGCCTGAAGAATATCGCTTTTGTTGACTTTTTCGTACATGGCTTTATGCTTTCAGGGTTACAGTTCCTCACGGGGTATTTTACTTTTGATCAAGCCCCTTTCATGCACTGGATATTTCCCTTTCTTTTTGTTTTCTGCATCAGTTGTTATGGAGAGATGTTTAATGAAATGCGTGACCTGGAAAGCGATTTAAAAGCGGGTCTCAAACATACCGCCGCGGTTTTGGGTCCCAGGGTTACGGCCAGGTTAATGGGTGCAGTGATGGTTTTGGCGTTAATTTCTGGGATTGTGACAGCCTTTGTCATCCGTTTGGTTGCCTTTTGGGTCTTATGGCTTGTTCTTGTCCTTTCGCTGATCTTTATCTTCCCCGCGGTCATTCGAATTCGCCGGAGCAAAAATGGAATCGCCCTACAGGAGTCCTTTCAAAAACCGCTTGAATACGCTGCTGCGTTTGCCTTGGGTGGTCATTTTACCTGGTTATGGGCTTTACAGCATGTTCTTCCTTGGTTGGCTGCATTTCGCTTACCTATTTAACCCTAACCTGGCCGAATCTGGCCTTCCTTACTTTTTAAGCACTCGGCAGAAGATGAAGTTATCTTTTTCTTGACTATGAGGCAGTATCCGGATCTTTATGTTCAATACCCTTTCAATAACAATTACTATGAGTTTTACCGCGTTCTGAAAAGGAGGCTCTCTGATGAAGGAAATATTTCCCGGATTGGATAAACGCAATTTGTTTCGCTTGCCCTGGTCGATGAATGACAATCCCATTGCCTGGCTGGAAATCACCGATATCTGCAATCTTGCCTGCGAAGGATGTTACCGCCAGACTATCACGAAACATAAAACTCTCGAACAGATTCAAGAGGAAGTTCTCTTTTTCAAACGTTGGCGCAACCCTGACAATATATCGATTGCCGGCGGCGAACCCCTCATTCACCCTCAGATTCTGGACGTCGTTTCCTTTATCGCTAAAAATGGGATTAAACCAGTGATTCTGACTAACGCACAGAAGCTGACGCCAGAATTGCTGCGTGAGCTAAAGAAAGCTGGACTATCTGGATTTACTTTCCACATCGATAGCCATCAGGGGCGTCCTGGCTGGCAAGGGAAGAGTGAAAAAGAGCATAACCAGCTCCGCCAGAAGTACGCGGACATGTGCGCTGAGGTAGGCGGCCTGTATGTGGTGTTTAATTCCACGGTATACCCCTCCACATTTGATGAAATCCCCGATATCGTGCACTGGGGGAATCAAAATTTTTCCAAAGTCAATGGCCTGGTGTTCATCACCTACCGCACCGCCACAGCTGAAAACAATGTGGCAATCAATAATGACAAACAGATTGTTGATTTCGGCAAACTCAGTTACATTCGCGAAAGTTTTGCCGACAAGTTTGTGACCGCTCCGGAAGTCTACCAATTACTAAAGGACAACTTTCCAGAATATGAACCTTCGGGTTACCTTGGGGGGAGTATCCGTCACGACACTTATAAGTGGCTCATCGGCGCACTGATTGGCAACAACAAGAAGATTTATGGATCAGTTGGCAAAGAGACTATGGAAATTTCCCAGGTCGGTCACCATATCTTCAACCGGACCTATCTTGCCTATCTCTCCCAGGCTAAGGTTGGCGCCAAAGTCTTCCTGATGTCCCCATGGGACGAAAAAATGCGCCAGGCAGCAAAAAACTGGTTCAAAGATATGCTGACCCATCCTGCCCACCTGCTGGATAACGTCAGTATCCAGAGCATTGGCATCATTCAAGCGCCTGATATCCTGCCCGATGGGCGCGCGGACATGTGCGATAGCTGCCCGGATATTACCTACTTCGATGGCAAACTGGTCAATTCTTGCCGCTTGGACGAGTACCGCTTGTTCGGCGGTTTCCTCACCGTGCTGGATAAAGAGAAAACCCAGGAAAAAGTCGACGTTCCCGAGAAATCTAGCTGAGGTAATAGGATGGTGGTTTTTCGCCTGCTGACGCGGAAAATCGTTCATCCAAATTTCATCCCCATGAAACCTATCCGTTTTATTCAAAGTATTCTAAAAATTCTGCGCGGCAAGCCGCAGATCCCGCTTTCCCTAGAAGATAACCCCTTGTTGCAAACCATTCTGAACCGGCGAAGCGTACGCCGTTTTGAACAACGAGACATTCCGGAAGACGTGTTTCATGCTATCCTCGAAGCTGGCAGGCTGGCGCCTTCTACGGTGAATATCCAACCCTGGAGTTTTGCTGTATTAAACGCTCAACGTTGGGAAGAAATTTTCGGCACGCATATTCCTTTCCGAGCGCCCCAAGCCATTATCGTAATCGGTGACATGCACCGTACCCATCAAGTGCTGGACACATTTCCTAATAGCCCGCTGGTCGAGTACACCATCGCGGTAATGAATGCTTCACTGGCAGCCATGAACATGAACATCGCAGCCGAAGCGCTGGGGGTCTCGTCTGTAATGCTCTCAGAAACTGGGCGTAGTGGTTTTTTAGATACCGGTTACCTGAAAGAAAAGCTCTTACTCCCAGACCGGACGGTACCGCTGCTGACAATTGTCTTGGGTTATGCAAAAGGTTCGTATCCCCCCATGCCGCCAAAATTATCTTTGGATGTTGTCAGTTTTGATGGAAAATACCGCGAGACTTCTCACTCGGTGATGGAAGCCTGGATGGCGCAAATCGAAGATGGATACCGGGCAATGCGACCTTTTTCTTCTCTGAACGCTCAACTACGCGTTTATAGTTCAAAAATCGGGCAAGCCGAATCTGACCTGCAGAATATTGTTTTCACTGACACCGCGTCTTCCGTCAAGAGCTCGACGGGGTAATTATAATGAACATGGACAGCATGAGAAATAAGTGTGATCATCATTCTTTTTCTGGCAACCTCTCCTCTTCACCCGAGTACCCTGAGTACAAATTTCAAGCAACTTTCCGATCATAGATAAGTCACTTGATCTTTGGGTCTTCGGTTCGACCATGTCTTCGGTTCGACCATTGACAAGGTACAAATAAATGAGATACAATAAATTAGTTATTTTCGGAATTATATGAAAAAGAAACTTACTCACCGCCAATTACAGTTTTTGAGCCAGTTCCTGGACATCTACCGGGAAATGGAGCATTCCGTGCATTACGTGACGGTTGCCGAACGCCTGGGCATCGGAAAAGTTACGGCGTATGAGATGTTGCGCCTGCTGGAAGAAAAGGGGCTTGTGAGGGCTGAGTATCAGGCGAACCCGGATCAACACGGCCCAGGTCGTTCAGCTGTCCTCTTTTTTCCGACACAGGAAGCCAACCGTTTGATCAACTTATTGGCTGGCAATTCTGCTGATATGGAAGATTGGCAGGTTGTCAAAGAACAAATCTTACAAAAACTGAGAGAAGGAAAAGCTGGCGGTTACGAAGACCTGCTCTCCAATCTTCTAGATCGTATTCCGGAGAGGCGTTCCCCCCTCATTTTTGTTACTGAACTGATCACTGCCGTGATCCTGATGTTGACGACGATCCAGGATGCGCCTGAAATTCGTGCGTTGTTGGAACGTCTGCATCAGATAGGATTACCCCAAAAAATCAACTTAAGTGTAATGAGTGGAATCGCAATGCTCCTGTCTGTTATAGAACGTACCAATCGCCGTTATTCCACTATCTTGCTTGGTCAATTCAGTCGATACGAGGATGCACTTTCGCAGTTGAATGAGGAAAGCCGGCGACAGTTGGGTGAGTTCACCCGGGAAGTAGTCCAAATCCTTTCTAGTTAATTTTTTTTAACTTATATTTTCGTTATTTTCGGACAGGAGATTTAATGACCAAGATCGCGATTTTGACAGACAGTACCGCAAACCTCCCAATGGAATGGATTGAGCAATATAGCGTTCGGGTGATACCGCTTAAGATACATTGGGGAAACGATACGTTTCTCGATGGCGTAGACATCACGCCTGACGAGTTCTATACGCGATTGTCTCACAGTAAATCCATTCCCACCACTTCGCAGCCGGCTATTCAGGATTTTCTTCAGGCTTTCGAAAGCCTGGCTGATCGATCGGATGGCATCGTCGTACCGCTGATTTCGTCTGGTATTAGCGGCACGGTGGCATCGGCTCAGGCTGCTGCGCGTCAATTTTCCCGCGTGCCTGTGGAAATTGTGGATACCCGCGTCACGTCAGCCGGGCAGGCGTTGGTTGTACTGGAGGCAGCTCGGGCGGCGGCACAAGGGAAATCACTTCAGGAAGTGCGTCAGGCGGCAGATGAGGTTGTTCAGCGTATACATTTGTTTTTTGCAGTGGATACATTGGAATATTTACATCGCGGCGGGCGTATAGGCGGGGCTTCCCGCTATCTGGGCACGGTGCTCAACATCAAGCCTATTCTATACTTCGACTTGGATGGGAAGCTTGATGCCTTGGAGCGTGCGCGAACCAAAGTTAAGGCATTACAACGATTGACGGCTCTGGCGGAAGAGAAAGCCAAAGGGTATCCCGTCCATCTGGGTGTTATCCATGCGAACGCGCCACAGATCGCTCAAGAATTTCGTGAGCAAATTACTCGCCACCTCAATTGCAAAGAGGTACTCACCCTAGAACTTAGTCCAGTCATTGGTGTCCACGTGGGGCCGGGATCGATTGGCATTGCCTTATTCACAGACGGCATATAACGCAAGTTGTTCTGATTGACACTATGAATCTTGCTATAAACGATCCTGCCATATATGGATACCTGCTTTTTCTTTGTGTGTTGGCACTTGTGTTGATAGGGTATCAGGATTGGTGGAAAAAGAAAAAATGAGCAGCAGAAGTTATCTTATTTCTGCTAATAGAAAATTGAATCAAAAAAAGACGTCGACATATCGACTCACCAACCTGGAGGAATATTATGACCACGAATCACTTCAAGAATGGCACGTTGAAAAATAAAGTTTTTGATTTGGGGTTAGATCTCGCTATCCGTACATCTCCGCTTCTTTCAAAGTCGGCGTTATTGCGTCAAGGTGTTATGCAGACTGGAAAATACATTTCGAGTTATTTACGACCAGTTAATCCAATAAAGTCATTTTTACCCCCCGGTGTTCTGACCGACCAAGCAGAATTTGGGGAGGCGTTCATGCAAACTCTCGACCGGATTCTTGCCCGCAAATTGTCTAACGCTACACTCCGAAAGATTTCCCACAATCTTGTTCATGGAGCTATGGTTCAGGGAGGGCAGCAATCACCAATCGCTCGATTTTCTGAGCAATTTGGGATGATTCCTCCCAGTACTTTAACCATCAGCCCCGGTAAGACATGTAATTTGCATTGTACGGGTTGTTATGCGAGTGCCGATATCACATCAGAGAAGTTGGATTGGTCAACATTTGACAGGATAATCACAGAAGCGAAAACGCTCTGGGGAGTGCGGTTCTTAGTCATCAGCGGAGGTGAACCGCTGGCATACCGATCAGAAGGAAAGACTCTTTTGGATGCTGCTGAAAAGCATCCTGATGTATTCTTCATGTTCTACACCAATGGGACATTGATTAATGAGCAAACTGCCCAGCGTATGGCGGCTTTGGGAAACGTGACACCGGCCATTTCGGTTGAGGGTTGGCGTGAACGAACCGATGAACGGCGCGGTGCCGGTGTTTTCGACCAGGTCCTGGCAGCCATGGAACGCTTACGCAAGGCAGGAGTTTTTTTTGGAATTTCGTTGACTGCCACCCGGCACAATGTTGAGGAAATATTCTCGGATGAGTTCATTGATTACTTCTTCGAAAAACAGGGGGCATTCTATGGTTGGTCTTTCCACTACATGCCTATCGGCCGTTCATATACCCTTGATTTGATGCCCACCCCGGAACAGCGGCTTTGGATGTGGAAACGTTCGTGGGAAATCATCCGTCAACGCAAAATCTTCCTGGCAGATTTTTGGAATCATGCCACGCTTTCTGGTGGTTGCATCGCTGGCGGGAGGGCGTACGGTGGCGGATACCTTTACATTGATTGGAACGGCGCTGTTTCACCCTGCGTTTTTGTGCCTTACTCCCCTGTCAACGTTAATGACATTTATGCAAAGGGCGGCACATTAAACGACATCTGGGCTAATCCTTTCTTTGCGGACATACGTGATTGGCAGGAAGGTTATTTGAAAGACAAAGGTAATTGGCTGGCACCATGTTTGAATCGAGATCATCATGGCGTGCTAAGCCAGTTGATCGCCAAGCATGAGCCAGAGCCCATTGATGAAAGCGCCAAGGCAGCGCTGCTTGACCCGGATTACGGGAAAGGGTTGGAACACTATGGTGAACTCTATGAAAACTTATCCGGACCGATTTGGCGTGAGCATTACCTAAAAGATCAATCTCAAAAGGAGGCGCATGTCAGGTAACCTTAGCGATAAGGTAATCCCCCGTCACCTGGCATTTATTATGGATGGGAATGGTCGCTGGGCGCAGGAGCGTGGTCTTCCCCGCTCTGTTGGACATGAGGCTGGGGTGCAGACAGTTCAGCGTATCATCGAGGCCAGTGGTAAACTCGGTATTCAAGTGCTGACATTGTATACCTTTTCGACCGAGAACTGGGGCCGACCAGCGAAGGAAGTAGACTACTTGATGTATCTGGTCGGGAAATATGCTCAACGCGAGCTTCGCGAATTGCAACGGAATAGGGTTCGGATTCAGTTGATGGGAAAGCGGGAAGGCTTGCCAACTTCGGTCTTAAAGGCAATAGATCGGACAATCGAGCAAACCCAGAATAATTCTCGGCTGACTTTATATCTTGCACTTAACTATGGGGGAAGGGCTGAAATTGTAGATGCTATCAAATCCATAGTGACCGCGTATAAACAGGGAGTGCTGGACTGGACAAACCTGGACGAGAGTACCCTTGCTCGTTATCTATACTGTCCTGAGTGCCCTGATGTCGATCTGGTGATTCGCACTGGTGGCGAATGGCGGCTGAGCAATTTTTTGCTTTGGCGCGCTGCCCGCGCCGTTTTCTGGAGCACCCCGGTTTTATGGCCTGATTTTCAATACGAGCATCTAATGGAAGGTATCGGTGTCTATGCCGAACAAATATCGGAGCATAAAGTTGATTCGTAGTCCGTCTGTTGGCTTAGTATTAAGCGGTGGAGGGGCACGAGGGTTAGCACATATTGGCGTGCTGCGAGTGTTGGAACGCGAAGGCATTCCCGTAGATTTTCTGGCTGGGACAAGTATGGGTGGAGTCATCGCTGCCGGTTATGCATCGGGAATGAGTTCGTATGACCTTGAACAGGAAACCCTGAATGTAACCAGTAAACATGGCATGCTGCGTATGGCTGACCCCGGCATGCCGAATGGTGGTTTTATTCGCGGTCAAAGGGTACTAGCATACTTCAAGCGAGTGTTTGGAGAAAAGACTTTCTCTGAATTATCCCTACCGCTGGCCGTGGTTGCCGTTGATTTGAAATCCCACCAGGAAGTTGTGTTCAAGGAAGGATCGGTGGCATTGGCTTTACGCGCCACAGTTTCCATCCCTGGAATATTTATGCCAATTGAAATAAACAACCGGAAGCTCGTAGATGGTGGGTTACTTAACAATATGCCCGTCGATTTAGCCAAAAAAATGGGATCGGAAGTAGTCATTGCGGTCGACATCGGTTTGACGAATAATGAAGGGATTGGCCAATGGATTGGTAAACATCGCTGGATTCCAGACGGCATTGCCAATACCCTCGAGGTTTTGGATGATTCCATTTACGCCTTACGCATTGTGGAGCAGGAGAATAAATTGCGTCAGTTTCCACCAGACGTGATCATTTGCCCCGAACTACCCAAGAACGTGAATTCGGTCATCGGATACAACCGGGTGGAAGAGTTGGTTGCTGCCGGTGAACGTGCTGCTGAAGAACACCTCTTCGAAATCAATAAACTCTTGCGTCCCCGTTGGTATTGGTCACTAAGTAAAGGAATTGGTTCAAGTTGATAAAAGTTTTATATAACCATCGTTTTCAAGAAAGCATACCGAAAAAATATACTTTGCAATTTGCCTTATCGAAAGGAATTAATGACTCATTTGAAGCTCGATCAGCAGCAGGACTTTTTTATTTTGATTCAAATGACAACCAACACAGTGAGAGACCTGGGGTTGTTAGATGGCAAAGTTAAATATTCTCGCATTAAATATATCCAGCTACTAGAAAACTCTTCTGATGCACATTAATGTAACCAATTATTTAAAAGAAATGAAGTGTTAGGTTTCGTGATCCTATGAGAAACAATAAAAATATAACGATTAGTGTTGTTACATGCACCTTCAACAGCGAAAAATATTTGAAGGGAGCGTTGGAAAGCATCGAAAATCAGACCTATAAGAATATTGAGCACATTATTAATGATTCTTATTCGACTGATACAACTTTAGAGATCATTCAAGAATATATTGAGCGAAATAAGGTTCAATACAATATCAAATTTATCCAATCTGAGCCGAAGGGCGTGGGGAATGCATTAAACGTTGCCACGAGAGTTGCAACTGGAGATCTTATTCACTATCTGCATTCAGATGATTACTATCTGAATAAGCATTCCTTGGAAAAAGTCGCTTTCAGATTTAGTGAAAACCCCAATCTTGTATGGCTGACCGGTAATTTTTTAGTAGAAGTGAGCGGAAAGAGAATATCTATTCCCCAGACGTATCTCTTGCGAGCTAATCCAGAAATAGCTCTGTCTGTCATGAACATTATCTCCCATGAAAACACCTTTATGAAAAGAGAGGCAGTTCAAATGTACGGAGGTTTTAACGAGAGCAAAAATGATGTTGTCGAATATGGCTTGTGGCTAAATTTAATAAAAGACTACAAACCTCTGATCGTAAATGATGAATTCACTGTTTTCATCATCCATAAGGGAAGTAAATCAACAGGTAGTTTAATCAAATTCTCTAAAGCAGTATTGCGAGCATTCCATACCCAAAGAAAAGAAATGGTCTTTCCGTTGTTAGGATATTATGCGGATAAAAGTTTTTATAAACAATACAGGCAAATTGTCAAAAAAATAGTCAAATTTGAATCACTGTTGGATATCAAGGATCTTTAGGTTTGGATGATATCCAAGAGGTACAAGTAGTGTCGATAAAAATATTTTTTAGCCATCGGTTCCTTGAACATATGCTGAAAAATATTAATCTTGAAATTTTCTTTCCGAAAGGGATTAATGGCTCAAACGGAACTTAAACAACCGCACGTTCTTTTCTTGTTTTCTGATACAGGTGGAGGCCATCGCAGCGCAGCAGAAGCGATCATTGAAGCGATCAATCTGGACTTTCCAGATCGCTTTTCAACAGAAATGGTCGATTTTTTCAAAGAATATGCGCCACCGCCATTCGATCTGGCACCTGAACTGTATCCCCCGATGGCCAAGGTGCCCGATATGTGGAAATTCGGCTATAAGCTGAGCGATGGGCAGCGACGTACACGTATTTTTTATAACGTGATGTGGCCCTATATCCGGAGCGCGGCTTTCAAGCTTCTTAATGAACACCCTTACGATCTGCTGGTAATAGTGCATCCGATCCCGGTGGTTCCGATCAGCCGCGCTATGCGGCCCGGTTCACCTCCTTTTATTACCGTGGTAACCGATATGGTTTCGACGCATTCCTGGTGGTATAACCGTCGATCCGATTTGGTACTGGTGCCAACTGAAATTGCCCGCCAACGCGGGCTGGCTTATGGGCTCCGCCCCGATCAGATCCGCGTAGTTGGGCTGCCAGTCGCGCAGCGTTTTTGCCTACCCGTGGGGGACCGGCGCCCGATCCGCACACGACTGGGGTGGCCTCAAGACCTGCCAGTGATCTTACTCATTGGCGGTGGTGATGGGATGGGGCCTCTAGCCAAAGTGGCGCGAGCTATCTCCGATGCCCACCTCAACACGGCCCTGGTGGTGGTGACCGGTCGCAACCATAAGCTTAAAGCCCAACTTGAAGCTGTAGAATGGTCGATGCCCACTTTCATTTATGGATTTGTGCGCGAGATGCCCGATTTTATGAGCAGTGCAGATATTCTATTGACCAAAGCCGGACCTGGCACCATCAGCGAAGCCTTTATCGCCGGCCTGCCGATGATCCTTTACAGCCGCATGCCCGGCCAGGAAGACGGCAATGTGTCGTATGTGGTCACTGAGGGTGCTGGTGTTTGGGCACCCGAGCCCACCCGCATCATTGAAGTATTAAGAAACTGGCTCGATCATCCCGATGAACGAGAAAAGGTTGCTGTCAACTGCCTCCGCTTGGCCAAGCCCAATGCTTCACACTTGGTCGCGCGCGCCATAGCGGATCAACTGGGTATGACTGAAAGAATAATTTAAAGGATATTGGTATATGAAAACAAACAAATATTCGCATAAAACGTCGCTGCAAGGTCGAAATAACCCATGCTTAACCGTCATCATTCCTACATTAAATGAAATTGCATATCTACCCGGATTGCTTGATGCTCTGGATGTGCAAACCCGTCTTCCGGATGAAGTCATCGTAGCTGATGCTGGTTCGAAGGACGGCACAGCAGAACTGGCGCGAACACGTGGCGCGCGAGTGGTACGCGGTGGAATGCCAGCAATTGGGCGAAACGCAGGAGCTCGTGAAGCTGGAGGGAATCTCCTTCTCTTCCTCGATGCCGATGTGCTGCCGCCGTCAGATTTCATTGCACGGGTTTTGGAAGAATTTGAACTTAAAGAATATGACGTCGCCACATGCTTCATCGCCGCATTAGACGAAAGCCTACTGGATCAGATGATTTGTGTGGGTACAAACCTGTATTTCCGGATCATTCAACCGGTTTCACCGCACGCCCCCGGCTTTTGCATTTTATCAAGGCGCATCGCTCATGAAAAAATGGGCGGTTTCGATGAAACGCTTGCACTCAGTGAGGATATTGACTATGCTCGCCGTGCGAAACGGTATGGAAAGTTCGGAATATTAACCAGTACCCGCATCCCGGTCTCGATGCGGCGGGTAGGGAAAGAGGGACTTGTGGGACTTGGCCTGAAGTACGCCTGGTGTGAGATATATGCACTGGTGGGAAAACCGGTACATGTGGCTCCTTTTGAATATGAGTTCGGTACATTCAGCCCGTCCCAAGCATCTACCAGTCGAGCATTAATTAATAAAGATGCCATAAACCGAAAGTGGAAGAAATTTGGGTATCCGCTGCAAAGATTCAGCCGCAATATTCGTGAGCAATTCAACCACTGAATGGCATCGGTGCTAATGGGCGTCAGGTAATAATGTTGCCGCCGGAAAAAGAAATTTGCATGAACAATAAGAAATGTTAATTATGTTTTCAACATTGCATAGAATTCTTGTTGGAGCTTTAATTGTTGGATTGGCTTTTCTTATTCCGAGCACATCCCTAAATGGTTGGGGCAAATGGATCATCATTGACGGATTAGTCGCAAACAACAAGTTTGGGAATATGGTTGTTTATTTCTTTATTTCTTTATTTCGATCCAGAAACGAATAGGCCGATTTATCCAATGAAATCCTCAATGATGACAAAAGCGTCGGCAATTATTTCCACCCCAATGGTAGAAGAAAAATAATGGAGATAATTTACTCTCAATGAAAGTGCGTTTTCTCGGTCATTCCTGTATAGAAATTATTGGGTATCGCCATATTTTGATTGATCCTGACTTCACTAGTGATCCTGAGCCAGGGATAGAGTTTATCTGTATTACCCATGGACATAAAGATCATGTCGGTCGTTTAGCTGAGGTCCGTTCTGGGGTGGTGGTCGCTTCACCAGATGTATGCCATATGGTTGAACAAATGGGGGTTTCACACCACCGTCTGAGACCTGTACAGCCAGGCGAGCAGATTGCTAATATCCTTGTTTTACCCGGGTATAGTCAGACACAAGGCCTGTTATACACGCTTTTGTTTTTACTCCTAAAGCAGAGAAAACCAGAACCAGCTACAACACCACTCTCATTCCTTATTATGGATGAGGCTAATTTGTTACATATTGGCGATGGGCATAAAGCTCCCCTGGACGTGAAGCCGGATATATTGTGCTTGCCCTGGCGTAGAGCTCCTCTCTTTACAGCTCTCTATAAAAAAATGTTAGTTCGTACAGCCAAGCATTTTCATGCCCCTTACATAATCCCTATCCATCATGATATGCCCTCTACTATAACCGATACTTCCGAGTTGAGCAGGCGGCTTGAAGCTACTCTGCTGGACGAGAAAAAGTGGTATTCATTTAATCAGCATCGACTAGAAACGGATTAGTGTATCCCATTAATAGGATGAATAACAAATTAACTTTTAATATATGAAGGAGACATTATGAAAAACATTGTAATAATTACGGATACCGATAGCAGCTTGCCCATTGATTTAACAGCACGATATGAAATCCGCCAAGTGCCCATTAACTTGCATATCGATGGCGAAACTTATGAAACGGGAGTGGACATTGATGACCACCTTTTATTTGAAAAGCTGGAAAAATTTAACAAATATCCAACAACATCAGCTCCTTCTCCAGAAGCCTTTGCCAAAGCATTTAGGGCGTCAATTTCTGAGGGTGCCCAATCCATTATTTGTATTTGTGTATCCTGCAAGGTGAGTGCGTCTTTTGATTCAGCAGTTCTTGCATCTCAAATGTTCAAGCATGATATTGTTGTAGTTGACTCTCAAAATCTTTCAATGGGTCAAGGTTTCATGGTTCTAACGGCAGCTGAATCCGTTTTGAATGGGGCAACCAAAGAAGAAGTTTTGCAACATTTAGCAAATGTAGGGAAAAGGATTCACACTTTTGCGCTTCTACCTTCGCTGAAGTACATTGCCTTAAGCGGTCGGTTGAATAAGTTTTCGGCCAACTTAGCAGATACATTAGATATTAAACCAATACTGACGGTTCAAGATGGAAAGCTAGAAATTGTGAGCCGACAACGCACTTCCAAAAAAGCAATTGATAAAATGCTTGAATTGGTCAATTTATCTTGCGACGGAAAAACCATTGAACGAGTAGCGATTATTCATGCAAACAACCCTGAAGGAGCCCACAATTTACAAGAGAAAGTAAATTCAATTGCTCCAGATGTGAATCCATATATTATAGCCGAATTTACACCTGGTTTGTCCATTCACACAGGTCCTGGAACAATCGGACTTTCAATTTTGACTGACGGTTAGGTAGGCTAAGGCACCTGATTTTATGAGTGCTTGCAGGACGAACTGATTACTTAAATCTTGTCACAACTATTTTAATAATCGGGGCTCGCTCGACACAAAAGTGAATCATTAATTTGAAATTAATCGCAATCCACTGTTACTATGGCAGTTAGTCAAACAGTTGTGGAATGGCTTGAACGATTTAAGCTAAAAAGTAAAAATTCAAATACTTTAGTTGAGAGGTGATAATCCAAAAAGATCGCTCTTTAGAGGTTACGATCCGACTAAACCTCCTACAACTATTCAACAACGTTCTAGTGCAGCCGTAGTCCTGTAGGCCGAAACTTATTACTGTCAGCTATTACGTCACATTCTATTGGCTCAGATAGCAACTTATTGATATTTATTGAGCTGTCTCCAAGGATCTGAGGAATGCGGATGTTTATTTCGAACCAGTTTTTCGATACAAAGAGGATTCGCTAGCGGAAGGAACTAGTTGGGAGAAAGCAAATTAGCTTGCTTGAAAATTTCTTACACGGCTATTCTTTTAAAGACTTCCCGGTTTATCAAAATAATTGGTATGGAAATCAATCACCTTTAAGTCTATCAATTTTTCATTGAGCCAAGTTATTCTTTATCTGATATACTGATATAAATTTCGTAATTCGTCACTAAATGGCTAAAAGTGACGAATTACGAAAATACAATAACTGGTGGCGCATGAAAACAAATATGTCGACTTTAGCAATCCCAGAATTGGAGATGAAATTCTCTAACCGGGGATCTGTGCGCAAGGTTGAGTTATGGAATTTCTATCTTTTACAAAATCCAGATTTGACCGAGCAGGCTTTCCGGCGAATTTTGTATTCTTTGGAAAAAGAAAGACTCATTACACCGATAGGTGCGGGAATCTATGCGCTGTTGAATCTATTTCTTTCGACTAATAAAAAGAAATTCGTTCCCAGTCTTTCCCCAACTGCTCAGGAATTAAGCTTAGACTTAAGGGAGAAATTTCCTTATACTCAGTATCTAATATGGGAAACCACGACTCTTCATGAATTTATGACTCATCAACCTAGCCAGAACCAAATTATCTTGGAAATTGATAAAGAAGCTACCGAATCCGTTTTCAATAAGTTAAAAGAACAACCATTTCGAAATATTTTCCTAGAACCAGACAGAGTGACCTTTGAGCGATATATAATTGATTCCCCTGAAAGTATTCTCCTCCTTCAATTGGTCACACAATCTCCCAAGATAAAAACGAAAGGCGTTGTCTCTGCCAGGTTAGAGAAAATTCTTGTGGATATTTTTTCGGATGAAGATCGATTTTTTACCTTTCATGGACAGGAGATGATTAATATCTTTGAAAATGCATTCTCCACGTATTGGATAAATATGAAAACTTTATTCCGTTACGCCGGCAGGCGGAAAGTAGTAGAAAGATTGAGAAATTTCATCAACACCCGGACACAGATCGAATTATCAACGCTTTTGGAGAATATTGAATGATTTCTACTCAATCGCGCACCAAAGAATGGATTATGGGAGTGCGAGAGGTGTCTCCAGGAAAAGACCCAATCTTGATCGAAAAAATGATCATGGTATTAACCCTGGTTGAGAATCTGAAGAAAGCGGGATTGGATTTTATTTTCAAGGGAGGTACTTCTTTACTCTTACTGTTGGAGTCGCCTCTACGGTTCTCGATTGATATTGATATCGTCCTGCAAGACACGACAAATCTGGACGGCTGCTTCAAGGACGTATTACGGCAAGGTATATTTACACGCATCGAGGAAAGTAAGCGTTCTGGGCAGTTGCCCAAGCAACATTTCAAATTCTTTTTTCAAAGTGTGATCCAAGAGAAAGAGAGTCATATTTTACTGGATATTCTCATTGAGAAAAATCCATACCCAATGCTGTACCCTATTGACATCCAATCATCGTTAATTACATTGGATGGGCAGGCGACAAAGGTTGTTTGCCCATCGAAAGAGTGTCTGCTTGGCGATAAATTGACTGCTTATGCTCCGCACACAACCGGGATCCCATATGGAAAAGGCAAAGAACTTGAAATGGCTAAACAATTATTTGATGTGGCCGCGCTTTTCGATGTGAGTGATGACATAAGGATGGTTAGAACTACTTTTCAAAAAATTGCTCCCCAAGAATTGGCTTATCGGGGAATAAAAGATTTAACCTCAACGGATGTTTTATGGGATGCTTTTCATACGTCCGTGCTTATCGGTACACGGGGTACAGCGTCCGACGAAGAATATGCAGAACTTGTTGATGGTTTTAGGAAAATGGCTGGTTTTGTTTATTCCGGGTTCTTTTCACTTGACTCGGCTATTCTTTGTGCCTCTAAAGCAGCATATCTCTCAGCGCTGATTTTTGGAGAGGTCAAAACGATTGACCGGTTTGAGAAGAACCTTGACATTTCTGTCTGGACAATAACCAATCAGGATTTCAACAAATTGAACAAGCTCAAGAAAACAAGCCCGGAAGCATTTTATTATTTTTTTCGGGCACTCACCTTACTTGGGTTGAATGGAATCTAAGCCATACCGAGTTTAAAGAGTTACTACCAAGAGAATCACCTTTTCTACCTATTTGTGGTCCTTTCCACCTTTGATCAAGGGTCGGAAAAAATCTTTTCCTTTATCCACCATAGACTACTTCAACCTGAGCCTCTGAAGATATTGTTGTTTTTAGACACGTTTTTAGGGGTTGAACAAATTCATTAAATTTGTTATTATCTGACGATATATTTACTATGTTACTCATATAATAATAACAAAAGAAGCGATAAAATGAAACGAATTGGATATAAACAATACATTGCGGAATATGTTTCCCGCTTACCCTATAATATTCCGATCTATACGGAAGATATTGCATTTAACCTTACTGTTCACTTTAATATCGAGGTGGGTCAAGCCAAAGGTCTTGTAAATGTAAACCTACCCCGGATTACAAATAACTATGATTTAGTGAGGTATCAGAAAGGAATATACTATAGAGCTCAAAACACTCCTTTCGGAAAAACTAAACTCAATCCAGCTCTTATCAATCGTGATCGTTACACACAAAAAGGCGGGGTGGTTACCGGTTATGAAACAGGAGCATCCTTTTTGAATAAAATTGGGCTAACGACCCTAGTCCCAAAATATAAAAGGTATGCAACCAATGCTTTTAACCAGTTCGGGGGTAAAGAAAATAAAAAGTTAATGGTCATTATTCAAAAACCACGA
The DNA here is from genome assembly GCA_964522015.1 of uncultured Fusibacter sp. Lineage (GTDB taxonomy): Bacteria > Bacillota > Clostridia > Peptostreptococcales > Acidaminobacteraceae > QQWI01. The sequence goes on from CAZFST010000027.1 coordinate 64,586, forward strand.
ACTCACAT
>CAZFST010000028.1:0-2708 GCA_964522015.1 uncultured Fusibacter sp.
AACAATTTTCGGGGCTTGATATTACATTTTAGGCATTATAAGTCCTAAAGTCAGGGGCTTTTTTAGTGCTGCGCGTACTGGACTTTATTTTTTGCCTGCTCCAAAGGTTTCTTTGGTGAAGTTCTCAAACGACTCCGTAGAAAAACCTTTTTCGTTATTAAAATACTTTGTTGCAGCTTCGATTTTTCCAAAAGCCCAATAAGTACTAGCAACGTCTGGATAAGCTGGTTTTGTTGCTTGGAAATCAGGTCGAGCAATGATCAAGTTGATCATTTTTACAATCTGTTCCCGCGATGTTGCTTGACCTGGTCTGAAGGTTTTATCGCTATAACCTTCAACAACCTTAGCATTGTATAATCTATTAATTGCACCGTTTGCCCAGTGACCAACAGTATCCTTGAAAGCATTGCCTTCTGGTGATACCGTAATGCCTACTTTGCTCCAGTAGTTAGAAAATACTGATGCTATTTCTGCTCTTGTGACTGGTGCGTCAGGTTTGAAAGAACCATCGGAATAACCCTTAAATAAACCTGCTTTAGCAGCTGCGTTGACATAACCAGCATACCACTTAGATGATGGTACATCCTTGTAGGTTTGAGTTTTGTCAGCCCAATCGAGCTTCAAGATTCGTGCAAACATAGCCGCTAATTCTGCTCGTGTTACATATTTTGTAGGTTTGAAATTACCATCGGTATAACCATGAACGTAAGGATCAAAGAATTGAATGGAACCGAGTGGTGTTTCAAGTTCGCCAATCGTGACTTCACTAGTAGGTGTTGTCGGATTGACTGGACCTAATGGTACTGTTGGATCTGGTATTACTACCGGTCCCGGTCCTGGTGTTGGACCTGGTGTTGGACCTGGTGTTGGGCCTGGATCTGGCGTTGGACCAGGAGGTGTTACAATTGGTGCCGCACTTACGACAATTGATCTGTTGACAGTTGCTGTATTACCATCTTTATCAGTCACTTTGTATGTTACAACATAAGTTCCTGCTACTGATGTATTAACTGCTCCTGTGGTTTGATAGCTAAGTGTTGCACCATCTTCAAAGTCGCTTGCATTAGCACCTGATTCTGTATAAGCAGAACCAGTATTGACTGATATCGTGTTTGCGCCTACCAATTGAATTACTGGTTTAAAGTTAGATCTAACAAAGACTTTAGCTGTTACAATCTTTGCATCCGTTCCTTGTCCAATCGTTAACTGGATTGTTGCTTCACCTACATTTAAACCTTCAAGCAAGACTGATAAATTCTCATTAGTCGCATTTGCCACTTTCGCTATTTCTTTACCCTGTGGATTAAGGATCGTCCAAGTTCTTGGTAAAGACTTAAGATGGTCTGGCACTAGTCCAGCCAATGACATTTGATTCAATTGAGCAGCAGTTCTTGCATCACCAACATAAAGTGTAATACCTTCTAAGCCAACTGGCTTATTAGTTGTTGGATCGATGATTTTAGGGTTTGCAAGGACATTCTCTTTATCAGTTGCTGAGTTATTGCTTGCATCCGTTGCTTTACCCGTTACTTCTGTACCGGCTGGTTGCGCTGGAATCGTGATGCTAAAGTTACCATCTTTATCAGATGTACCCGTTGCAACAACAGTTCCGCCTACGATGATCTCAACCTTCGTATTTGGCTCTGTTTTACCAGTGACTACAACGTCATTGTCATCAACTGGGTTCAAGATAATCTCAGGTGCTGTCGCATCTTTGACTGTCTCTTTATCAGTTGCTGAGTTATTCGCTGCATCTGTTGCTTTTGCAGTGACTTCTGTGCCTGCTGGCTGCTTTGGAATCGTGATTGAGAAGTTGCCCTCTGCATTCGATGTACCCGTTGCAATAACAGTTCCGCCTACGATGATTTCCACCGTCATATTCGGTTCTGTTTTACCAGTAGCTACTACGTCATTGTCATCAACTGGGTTCAGGTCAATCTTCGGTGCTGTCGCATCTTTGACTGTCTCTTTATCAGTTGCTGAATTATTCGCTGCATCTGTTGCTTTTGCAGTGACTTCTGTGCCTGCTGGCTGCTCTGGAATCGTGATTGAGAAGTTGCCTTCTGCATTCGATGTACCCGTTGCAATAACAGTTCCGCCTACGATGATTTCCACCGTCATATTCGGTTCTGTTTTACCAGTAGCTACTACGTCATTGTCATCAACTGGGTTCAGGTCAATCTTCGGTGCTGTCGCATCTTTGACTGTCTCTTTATCAGTTGCTGAATTATTCGCTGCATCTGTTGCTTTTGCAGTGACTTCTGTGCCTGCTGGCTGCTCTGGAATCGTGATTGAGAAGTTGCCTTCTGCATTCGATGTACCCGTTGCAATAACAGTTCCGCCTACGATGATTTCCACCGTCATATTCGGTTCTGTTTTACCAGTAGCTACTACGTCATTGTCATCAACTGGGTTCAGGTCAATCTTCAGCCAACCCGCATAAAGCGTGTGGCTAGCAGAATTTGTAACAGGTGATGCTGATGTTACTGCCGTACCGCCTGTAGCTGCTGTATTCCAACCTGTGAAAGTGTAACCTGCACGTGTTGGCGTTTCAAGCGTGCCATAAGTTGATCCGAAAGTAACGTTTTTGCCATCAACTGGTGATCCCTCTTGGCTATCAAAAGTCACGGCTATTTGGTTTGCTGTCCAACCTGCATAAAGCGTGTGGCTAGCAGAATTTGTAACAGGTGATGCTGATGTTACTGCCG
>CAZFST010000028.1:2808-62960 GCA_964522015.1 uncultured Fusibacter sp.
TTGATCCGAAAGTAACGTTTTTGCCATCAACTGGTGATCCCTCTTGGCTATCAAAGTTTACAGTCACACTCTGTGGAGCATTAATCGTCACAGTCACAGTCGCAGTGTCACCACCATTAACCGTATAAGTGAAGGTATCCGTATCAACCGCATCTGCATTTGATGTGTACACCAATTTACCATCGGTATTTTTTGTGATAGTTCCCTTACTTGTGCTAGTCGTAAAATCCGTGATTGTGATTGGGTCACCCTCGTCATCACTATCATTGGCTAACACATCTAAAGTTGTTGCCACACCATTGACAACAGTTACTTGATCATCATCGGCAACTGGCGGTAAGTTTTTACCTACAAAGAAGTGAACATCAGAAGACGCCGCACCAAGTGCACTACCCATAGTATTATTGATGTAAGTTGCTCGTTCTGATAACTCACCATTTGGATTTCGAACAATAATAAAATCTGTTTTTGTACTACCTGCGACTGTATCATAATGATAAGTCACATTAGTGTAACCACTAATAATGATGCTATTGTCAGCTACAGCTAACCCAGTTACGACAGCACCACCAGTTAGCTTATCCGTTAAGTTATTCGCATCCGTTAATACATAAGCATTAGTGGCACTCTCAATTGCAAGTTTGTGTAAAATGTCACCATAAGTGAAGTAAAGTGCACCGCTGTAAACAACCATATCAGATATGGATATGTTAGGGTCTGTTGAATTACCAAAGCCAACTAAAAGTGTCTCTTCAACACTTATTGTGTCATTACTAAGTCGTCTACGAATATCAAATTGTCCATTTCGCTTAACAGCATAGTACACAAAACCATTACCATCAGCTGCAAGAGCTGCTTGGTTATAAGTTCCGTCTACGGTTTTGAAAGACTCAAAATTATTTGCATTGCTAAATGTACCCATTTCGGCAGCTTCATCTTTGAAATTAACATCTAGGATACCGGCGAAATTTGGACTTGATGACACATCTTTGATATACGCAATTTCACGTACAGATGGATGAACATACATGCTACTTGTGAATTTGTCATTATTAGGCGAACCTGCAAGTCTCATGTTTTTAATGACACGGTTGTAATACAACTTCTCAATATTACCAACCGGAGAAACCAGATAAATAAATTTATCAAGATTGGTTGGTGTATTGATTATCAATGGGGTCGATTGTACTGGCAAACCAATTTGAACACCAGTTATTGCAACAGGTGTTACTTCAAATACGACGGTTTTTCCATATAACGCCTCAGTTATTGTAAGTTGATTACTTGTTTGATCTGCAATTTGTGTCTTTACACCATTTTCAACTGTGTACCACTTAAATTGAGTCGTTCCTTCAACATCTGAATTTAGATCTCTATAAGTGTAACTACCAGTAACATTACCATTAGCTTCAGCTATTGTTACACCTTCAGCCACAGGCGCTACGTTTACTGATGCTCCTATAAATGTTCTAAAGTACACAGGTGAATCAAATGGATTTGAAGTAGAGCCCTGAAACTTTTCTGACCAAATCCAATTAGCATTGGAACCTACTGGCCACACTGTCGGCCAACCACCATCTGGTGTTGGAATCACAGTGCTGGCTTTCCAAATGGAACTAGCATATCCCTTTTGGTACCACTGTACGGTTCCAAAAGCAGGAGGTGTATCCCCTAGATTAGCAGCAACATATTGTTTCCAATTACCATTGGTCTCAACCCATGTGCCATCGTTCTTTTGATAGACCGCTTTGAAACCGGAAATTTTTGATGTACCATCAGTTTGATCCCAACCCTTAACTGCAATTAGAATCTCCTCATCTTGGGGCACATCGATATAATACTTGTCAATCGTTTGCCACTGTTCATCAACATTAATTAGCTTTGTGCCATTAATATAGACTTCGTGACGATCATCCACTGTGATCCAGAAATTATACTGCTCTAAGATCGCAGGAGTGGTAGCTTCTGCAGCTACTGAACTTTGTGGCTCTACAACCGATTTAGGTACGACGCTAAATTTAAGTATTTTACCTAAATACGCTTCAGTAACTGTAAACGTTTTGTTTGTAGCACCTGAAATTGCAACATATGCACCGCCTGTACCTGTATTAGCATACCACTGATAAACTGACGTACCTTCAGCATCCCCATCTGGATCACTATAATCGTAACCACCGGTAAGTGTTTGGCCAACACGATTAACGCCTTCAATTCTTACATTTTGTGCAATCGGTGGTTGATTCTCACGGACGGTAGGCATTTCCATGCCCTCTTCTACATAGAACCAAGACGCAGGCATTTCAGTAATCACACCATTAACAGATCCGTGAAAGTTTAATACCCCTGCTCCACCCCAATTGAAATAATCAATCAGGTACAAATAGGGTTTATCTTTTTCAAGACTGACACCGCTGTTGGTATAAGCTGTACTACCTTGGGTTCTCCATGATTCAAGCACCCTCTCAGTTTCAAAATCAATCCTACCATCACTATTAAGGTCAATGTACAATCTAAGTCCATCATCCACATTCATTCTAACGCCATTGACGTTCACTAATGGTTTGACATAGCCATAGATTTTTTGACCAGTTGCAGTAACTGTTTGCTGTTCTTCTGTTCCCGTCGGAGAATAGTGATTTAAAAAAGCATCTTTTCCGGCTGCTATCGTCCAGTTGTCACTGCCTGACTTAGCATTCTTGAGTACCGCCCCAAGCATATTTCCGCTTAACGCACCATTCTGCCAATTAGTTGCATTGGTAGTAGATGAGTTTATCGGATACTTGGGTAACGCTGATACATCAAAATGCTGAACATAGGCTTTGCCCACTATTTGAGTGGGAGCCGCAGCAAGTGCTAACGGACTGACAAGGTTAGGTGTTAATCCAATAGCTGACGGTGATATCGTCGGCGTAACTCCAAGTTTCACCGGCGGGTTCAAAGTAGCTTCGATTGCCGAATCCGTTGCTGTCACTACATTTAGATCAGGTCCTGGTGCTACTACACCATCTACTGATTCGTTCGTCACACCCTCGCCATTGGCTGTAGTTGTCGGAACAGGATCAAGTATTGGTGCTTTTTCTAACTCTTGTTTCTGAATTTCTACAGTGCTCTTGGTAGCATCGGTAGCGGGTGCTGCATCTGCAAACACGCCCCCTGGGATACCACTAAAAACAATGGCGAAGGATAGAACAGATGCCAGTACGCGCTGGAATTTGCTCTTTTGCCTTCTCAAATGATAAGGACCTCCTTTTTTATTTTTTGTTCGCACAGAAGAAAGAAAAGACCTAAATTCCTAAACAGCCATGCAAAATAGTAATACGCTTTAATTATACCAGTATTCGGTTAATTAACAAGTCAATGTTGCGTAAATGACATGAATTCATCCATATTATTTTATTAATACGCAGCTCTCAAATCAGCTCTTTATAAAGGTTTATGGATTAATATACGTGTGAGTATCGCACTTGTATTCAGAGCAAATAGGAAAACGCTTCACCAGTCTAAAATACCCATTTTTGCAGGGCGATTTCAGAATGATGAAGCGTTTTAGCACCTACTCTGCATAACTTTGTAGCGCAACCTGCTCCTTAATAGTTGAATGTCGCCTATCAAAGGGATTGCTCTTAACAGCAGCTAAAAAGAGATAAGGATAATCTACTTGTAAATGGGACATGTATGTAACCCACTCCTCAGCTAGTTTTCTGTATACTCGGTCTATGTCAACTTTCAAGTGATCTACATCCTCTTTAGACAAGGCGTTCAATGGTCTATGCTTCAATTCATCTGCAAGGTGGAAGAGACTCATCAACACTTCAGAAAACGCACCATGTTCATGGATGGTCGGATTGGAAATCAAATTGACTACCATGTCCTTTTTCTCAGTCAGTAATAAGTCTAGAGCCTTTAAATCCACCTGTTCCATAACCACACTGTACTTATGCATCTTAATGCACGATTGTAACTTTTTATATTTTGTGGCATCCCATTTGAAATCAATGGTGGCATCAAGGTTATTTGACGCTAAACCTTTATCAACAGTCACAAATTTGGTTAAGATGTCATTACCCACCTCTTGGTAAAATAGACCGACTAACATATTTATCTTTTTAGTAATGGTACGAGCATCACGTTTTTCAATAATGCGCTCCAAAACCACGGAAACAAAGAACACTTCTAGGGGAATAAATGCGATGTCAGCCAGCAGATAAATCAAAATATGATGGAGGTCTTGAAAGATAGCGTAATGAACTGCATGGAGCACAGCAGAGAGTCCTACTAATCCAAGCCCCAGTAAAATCGTATTGATTATTTTCTTCATGTATCCTCCAAAATTATTGAATCAGACTGCGTTTGTGTTTCAGCTTTCATTCTCAGTTTTTCTAAAAACCGCTCATGCTGAGAGACATAGGGAAAGAACCTTTCCCTATAGGCGCAGCGCATACAAAGCGGTTCTACTAGTTTATTATGCTCAAAGCCCCTTGCAATATTAATGGCCCTTGGGGAAGTCACAATGCTTTCTAAGTCAGATTCTAAAATATTGCCAACTGCCGCACCACCTTCAGCGTCAAGGCAACAGGGCACCACATCCCCTGTGGATAAAATGCCCACTTGGTGACGCATACCATAGCAACTTCCCCTGGTTGCCACCAAGGGGTGGTTTAGGTTTGGCCATTCAAATTCATACCCTCTACTGACATACACATTGTTATTTAGGCTCCCAACTTTTGAATCGGGTTCGCTCAAAGTGATTGGCTGCGGCAATTCTAAAAACGCCTCAATTCGATTCAGGGTTTCTTGATTTTCATTTGAAGCCTCTAGATTCTTATTTTCAAAATTCCAAAGTCGAAGATCAAATAAAATTTTGGTGTCTTTTAAGCCTTGTTTAACAAAACTCAGTACCGTATTTAGGTAGTCGTAGTAAGCCTTTTGATTAGTCATTTCTTCAAAACTCTGAAGGGAGATACTGACTAATCTCACCGCGGGACTCTGCAAAATACTCTGGCCTACTCGCCCCAAAAGAGTGCCATTGGTGGTGACATTGACCCTTTTATGATAGCGATCACATAAATCGAGAATCTCTTTAAAGTGAGGATGTAAGAGGGGTTCTCCTTTTACATGGAGATAAATATGGTCTCCATGGCCCTCAAGCTTTTGAAGTACAGTCTCAAAATCTTCGAGTGCCATGACTTTGCTGGCCCGATCCGTTGGGGGGCAAAAGCTACAGGCTAAATTGCAGACATTTGAGATTTCTATATAAATCCGTTTAAATTTTTTCACGTTAATTTCCCTCAAGGGTTTCAGTGGCTTGTTCCTTATAAGGCTTTTCTTTTTGAGGTTTATGAAGGAATACGGCAATAGCAGCAGTCAAAGGAAGACTGGCAACAATCCCCACACTACTGGTAAGGGATCTAACAATTTCCGTTGCAATGATATCAAGATTCATCACTTGGAGGATTGGCATGTCGTTGGCAACAAAGAGGATAATTAGGGGCAAAGAACTGCCTAAATAGGCAAGAATCAAGGTGTCCACCATGGTACCCATCACGTCTCGTCCAATATTCATGCCTGATTTAAACAATTTCCTTCTGGAAAGGTTTGGAGAGTGAAAGTGGATTTCAGAGATGGCAGAGGAAATTGACATGGCAACGTCCATCCCAGCCCCTAGGGTGCCTAGCAAAATACCGGCATAGAGTAGCTCCCTTGCCTTAAAAATATCACCTTGTGGAATGAATTTAAGCATCACCGCTTCTTCGTTTGAGAGCCCTGTCAAATGGGCGCTACTGCCTATCCAATAGGCTAGAAGTGCAGCCACCATAACCCCTGCAATGGTCCCTGCAATAGCAGAAAAGCTCTTTTTGGACCAGCCGGATAAAATCAAGATTGTAAAACCAGTGGCAATCACCGACACTAAAACCGTGGTTAATAGTGGTGGAAATCCTTTTAAGAGGAGTGGAATATGGACAAACCACACCACCAAAAGGGTGAATACCAAGGTGCCAATGGCTTTAATACCATGGCCTTTACCCACCCAAAGAATGACTAACACAAAGATTGCCAACAGGAGATAGATACTGCCTACCCGTTGATAATCCTCAACATAGTAAGCCAGTTTCCCATCTGCATCATTATAACTACTGACGAGAACTTTATCTCCAACTTCAAGGAGCATCACAAAGGAGTCAGTTTTAGCGATGGCATGTTCAATCACAACTGACGTACCCTTGTTTGGGCCTTGGGTAAAAACCACTTCAACTAAGTACATAGACTGAATAAACTCATCTTCTTCGATGGCAACTTGATCCACCTGGGTAACTTTGGCTTTGTAAACCTCATGCTGAGAATTTGCAATTTCAGTTCCTAGGGGCACTTCTGTGCCTACTGGCACCTCAGCACTTATGGGAACTTCTGAGCCCAGCGGCACTTCAGTGACCACCACTGGGGTGGCGCCATCGGCAAAGATACTACCTGCAAGGATCTGACAAAGTACAAGTAGTGCCAATAGCATTGAAAACCTTAACTGTTTCAAACTACTGTGATTCCGTTCTTTTGTTACCTTATCTTTTGGCATATCTATCCTCATCTCGTTTGGCATATCTATCCTCATCTTTTTTATCATATTCATGACTCCAGTGCTTTTTTACTTGTTTCTCGTAAGATTATACCTCAAAAAAAATCAAAAACCTAGTGAAGAGGTCAGCACTTATGTGTTAATATAAAAGTAATGCCCAAAAGGAGGATACAAACCATGCACTTTGCCCCTAAGTTCACCGAGCGGGAACTCAATCGCGTTCATAAAAGACGGATTCTAATGGTATTTCCAACAGCATTTCTCTTGTTTGCCCTCTTTTACGCCCTGCCAGATACCCAACTATTTTCAGATGGGATCCAAGCAATTTTAAAGTCCCCCACCACCTTGTTAACCGACTTTTTAGTCATCGGCGGTCTGGGCGCAGCTTTTTTCAATGCAGCAATTATTGGTTACTTCAATATCTACCTCCTAAAGAGATACGAAATGCGTATCAATGGTCTCTTTATCGCAGCACTTCTAACCGTGATTGGATTTTCGTTTATCGGTAAAAACCCCTATAATATACTCCCGCTTTATTTAGGGGGCTACCTTTATAGTCGCTATCAAAACATCCCCACAAAAAACGTGCTCCTGGTGATGATGTTCTCAACAGCCCTATCCCCCCTAGTCAGCACCTTGTCTTTTGGCGGCATCTTCCCTGATGGCTTCAATTACCTGATGGGAATCGTCATCGGCACCCTAATCGGCTTTATCACCGTTCCCTTATCCTCTTACATGCTCCGCTTTCACGACGGTTATAACCTCTACAACATGGGTTTTACAGCAGGCATTGTGGGCATGATCTTCACCAGTTTTTTAAGAAATTACGACATCGACATCCAACCTGTGGAAATCATCTCACGAACACAAAACTACCCCATCATCGGACTTTTCGTCGGGCTGTTTATCATTCTAATGAGCATAGGCTACTGGGTAAATCCCCAAGTAATCAAAAAATATCGCAGTATTTTAAAGTACAAAGGCCGTACGGTTACTGATTTCACATCTCTCACAGGCTACGGCATGACATTTTTCAACATGGGGGCCATGGGCATGATGAGCTTGGTATTTGTGCTATTGATGGGCGGCATTGTGAATGGACCCATTATTGCCGCAATCATGACGATTACCGGGTTTGCCGCTTTCGGTAAGCAACCTGCCAACTGTGCACCCATTGTTTTGGGCGTCCTCCTTGGCGGACTTTTCTTTGGGGCGGACTTTTCAAGCACCGGATTTTTGATGTCAGCCCTTTTTGGCACCACCCTTGCGCCCATTGCAGGTACATTTGGCCCCTTGTTAGGCATTGTTGCAGGTATTTTGCATCTAACTCTTGTGACCAATACCAACATGATTCATGGGGGCATCAACTTATACAACAATGGCTTTTCAGGAGGGCTTGTTGCAGGCTTTCTTGTACCAATCATCGACGCCTTCAGAAGAGGAGAACCAAAATGAGACACGAAATCAAAAAAATATGCCGCATAGTTGATGAGCTAACCACCATGTTTTTATGCCACGATACCGATGAAGTGGACTTTAAAATCATCACGCAACCAGACTGTGCCATTATCAAAATTGTAGATTACAATACTCGCTATGACGACGAAGACATAAGCCACCTCCGGACCCTTTTGAATTGCCAGAGACAAAACGAAATTGAAGAATACTATTGGCAACTTGCAGGTGAAACCGACGAGGACGATGAACTGACACTCATTGGTGCCATGATTGATTCTGCAGTGGTAGAAAAGCGTGATGGCAACTTGTATTTAGATCTGATTCGGAAGAAGACATTGGTTTAATTGAAAATTAACGTTACAATAATTTAATTTGTATTATCCTGATTGCTTAGTAAAGACTCTTAGGATATAATAAATCGTTCATAAATTATTCATATTTTAGGTAGCATAAATTGTGTCTTACCTGAAGATGACAATCATTCATTTATTATGGGAGGATTTACGTTGAGTTTAAGTACAAGTAAAAAAGGCTGGATTGTCGTTCTTGCGGGGACGGGTATTAACTTAGCATTCGGGGTGCTGTATGCTTGGAGTATCTTCGGTGGTGCCCTACAAGAAACATTGGGTTGGACAAAGACGCAAGCGTCTTTACCGTATACAGTTGCAATTATTATGTTTGCAGCTATGATGATTCCTGCTGGACGTTTACAAGATAAGATTGGCCCTAGATGGGTTGCAACAATTGGTGGTATCCTAATTGGTCTTGGTTGTATTTTAGCCGGCTCTTTGACATCGCTTTGGGGACTTGTTTTCTCATTTGGTGTCTTGGCTGGATCTGGTATCGGTTTAGGTTACGCTTCTACTACACCAGCTGCCGTAAAATGGTTTGCGCCAGAAAAGAAAGGCCTTATTACAGGTATCGTGGTAGGCGGATTCGGACTTGCAAGTCTTTACATTGTCCCACTGACTAAGTTCCTTCTTCACGAATACGGCATCTTCCCTTCTTTTAGAATTCTTGGCATCATGTTCTTATTGATTACCATTCCATTGGCTCAATTTGTTAACAACCCAGAAACACCGGTTGTTTCTCCCAATGCTGCAACTACAAAAAAGACCTTTGACTTGACGTCAAAAGAAATGCTTAAAACAAAAGAATTCTACATGTTATGGTTTATGTTTTTTGCAGGCTCAACTGGTGGTCTTATGACAATCGGAAGTCTTAAACCAATCGTTGGTAAAATTCTAGGTGGCGATGTTGCCTTCACATTAGTTGCTTTTGCAGCGATTGCCAATGCACTGGGCCGCCCATCTGCAGGTGCTATCTCTGGTAAACTTGGCCGTGGCAAGACCATGACCCTACTCTTTATTTTGCAAGCAATCGCCTTATTCTTGTTCAACAGCTTATCAGGTTTTGTTCCAGTCTTTGCAGCAGCCTGCATGATCTATTTTGCATACGGCTCAATGCTTGCAGTATTCCCGTCTGCTTGTGGCGACAACTACGGCACTAAAAACCTAGGCCTCAACTATGGCATTCTCTTCTCTGCATGGGGCGCAGGTGGTGTAGTTGGACCAATGCTCGGCAGCAAACTTGCTGACATGACCGGTAATTACACGCTTGCCTTCACACTGGCTGCTGGTATGTTATTGGTTGCTGCATTCGTCGGTTTTATTTACAAGCCATATCACCACAAAGCATAGCCAAATCACAAACGCTCATCCTTAGGGATGGGCGTTTTTTATCATTCTGTTCTTTTCATTATTGATTATTTTTTACATCATCCCAACAGTGAATAAAATTATTGAAGAGCGGACAATCGTCAAACTCAACGAACTGGTAGATTTGCCGTTTTCGGAAATAACCCGACAATATGATCTTGCAAAATCCGGCGCAAAATCAGAGGATGCGGCGAAACAAGATGTATTGTCAATGATCAAGAATCTGCGGTATTCAGAAGTCGAATACTTCTGGGTCAACGATTACGATGGACTGATGTTGATGCATGCTGCCAAACCAGACTTAGATAATACCAGTGTACTTGATTTGAAGGACCCCGACGGGAAATTTATTTTCCAGGAATTTATTAAGATTGCCAAAGAAAAAGGCGAAGGCGTTCTTAGATATCAATGGCCAAAACCAGGAAAGGATGCACCGCAGCCAAAAATATCTTATGTAAAAGGCTTTAAAGAATGGAATTGGATTGTCGGAACTGGGGTTTACGTGGACGACCTAAAGGAAATCCAAAGAAGCATCTATACCCAAGTCCTTGCAATAACCAGTGTTATCATCCTGTTTTCTGTTGTACTGATTATTTTAATTGTTATCCCACTTAATAAAACCCTCAGAAATATCATCCTCCATACAGACAAATACAAGGATTTGGATTTTAGAGAAGCCATAGGTATCACGTCAAAGGATGAACTCGGTGACATTTCTAAGGCCTTTGATAGTGTCAGTTCCGCACTCAGGACTCTCCTAGAGAGCATGATTAAAACATCCCAAGAGCTAGGAACCGAATCCGGTATCATTTCAGCGGATATGAGCACTTTGGAGAAGCAAACCGGATCAACTTTGAATTCAACATCGGATATTTCTGCAATCATTGAAGAGACAAGCGCCACTACCCTCATAGTGAGTGAAACAATCAGTGAAATTAAAGAGGCTGTAGAGGTTGTGGCGACCAAAGCCACAGAGGGAGCTACAAAAGCTGGCGATGTCAGCATGAGAGCAATACGACTTAAAGAAGATGCCCAAAAGTCTAGCAATGATGCTCAGGCTATTTTCACTGGCGTTAAACACCGACTTGAAAATGCCATTGAGAACGCGCAACAGGTTGGCAAAATCAACACCCTGCTTGTTGGCATAAAAGCTATCACCAACCAAACAAACCTCCTCGCACTCAATGCGTCCATTGAAGCGGCACGGGCTGGGGATGCAGGACGGGGCTTTGCTGTTGTCGCCTCAGAAGTAGGGAAATTGGCGGTTGAATCGGCTGGCTTAGTTGACAATATACAGGTGACCATCAACTTCATCCAAAGTTCAGTCAATGAACTGATCAAAGATTCAAGTGAAATCTTGAAATTCATTGAGTCCAATGTTCTTAAGGACTACGAAAAACTCATCGCTATTGGAGATCAGTATAATGACGATGCCCACGTCTTCAACGGCATCATGATGGAATTGAGTGCCGTATCGGAGGAAATCACAAGCGCCATGACATCCATCACCGAAAGTATGTATGAAGTCAGTAAAGCCACAACACAGGAGGCAGAAAGCGTCGAAAACATCCTGCATATGACTAAAGATGTCACAGACAAAACTCAGAACGTCATACACATTTTAGAGTACAACATCAAGTTGATTACAGAACTAGATCAACTGATTAACAACTTTAAGATTTAAGCAGCAGCCCTCTCATAATACGAAAACCGCTCATTTTTAAAAATGAGCGGTTTTTTTGTCTGAATTTTTTGTGACAATCATTGTCACGAGATCAAACGGCGCATCATAAAGGCTCACGTAGGCTAAACTCCCAGCGGTTACAAGGGGATTGGATTCATTATAAAATCCTTGACCCATGGTGTAATCATCGGTGTGCTTGGTTAGAAAATATTGCAAGCTACGGCTGTTCTCAAATTGAGTGTGTTCCACTTCAAAGCCTTCAAAATAGTGATACATTGCTGAATTAGCATCGAATTTTGGCGCTTCTATCAAGAGCTTATAGGTTTGAAGATCAAGAAAATTCAACTGCCCATTTTGCGCAGCTGCCTTTTGATAAAGGGGATGACTGGTACTCATTAGAGCGCAGGGTTTCAAGCGCGTACAAACCATAGCTTGCCACCCCTTTTCCATAAGGGCCCTTAGTGATTCATGTAGGGTGCAGTCACCTTGTTTGGCTGCAAAATATACCATACCTGCAATAGTGGTATTATTCACTTCTTCATCAGAAAGGCCCATAAGTATTTTCGGAACCTGATAATTAGGGACTTCTTCATATTCCGAGGTGTAACCATCCAATTTTCCCCTTCGCATTTGCCCGTCAAAGGCATCTACAATGGCATAAGCAAAAAAAGTGATTAGCTTAAGGGAACCAGAGATATCACTTAAAGTGGCCATCACCTGGAGAGCGTTTGTAAAGTCATTGACAACATATGGCCCGTGGGCAGGGATTTGAACCCCAGGCTCCATTTTTTTTGCAAATCGATTATTGATGCCATTAATCTGATCAATCGCTTCTTTTATGGTTTCACTGTGAACGCAAAATTCTTGGCCAGCCTCTGTCAACGAAACCCCCACCTTGCTGCGAATAAGCAAGGGAACCCCCAGTAGTCCTTCAAGTTGGGCCACCCTCTTGCTCAAGTAGGGTTGAGACACGAACAGACTCTCGGCAGCCTTGTTGATTGATCCGTATTTTTTTATGGCTAACATCATATGAATATCATCTAATTTCAACATACCCTCACCGCCAATCCACAACATTGTTATACCCTATAGGTTATAAGTATTATATCACATTGTCCATGGTTAGTATTCTAAAAGTGACATATAATAAGTCCAGTACACTAAGGGTTATTGCGATGAAGGAGAAACAATGGAGACTAAACATAAGACTTTTGCACCTGCAAAAGAAGATACAAATCGGAAGCTTTTTGCAATAGATGCCGTCAATCGTGGTAGGCAGATTGAATTGGATTTCGCCCGTGGCCTTGCAGTATTATTTATGGTGCTCATCCACACTCAAGAATATTTCATGACCGAACTGGCAAAACTCAGTGTTCCAGCTCAAGTAATTGACTTTTTAGGCGGTGTCCCTGCGGCCCCTGTTTTTATGTTTTTAATGGGCATAGGCATTATGTACTCAAGAAGAAGTACGCCGAAAGAGATGTTCATCAGAGGACTTGGTCTATTTGCACTGGGCTATTTGCTTAGTTTTTTACGCGGTAGTCTACCAAGCCTATTTTCTGCCCTTTATTTAGGTTATGACTGGACTGCAATGGTTAACATGGCCATTCAACAATTTAGTTATATTGATATCTTTCAATTCTCAGGTTTGGCAATGATGTCTTTTGCCATTTTTAAAGCACTTAAATTAAAACCTCATATGGCACTGGTCTTAGCGGTTATTTTTGCTGGTATCAACTGGGCTGTTACTGATTACTTGGGTATTTTAGTGGCGGCTAATTTCCTCACAGTTGGACTAACTGGTCTTCTTTGGGGCTCCAGTCACATCGCATTTTTCCCCTACTTGACTTGGATTGTTTATCCTTTAGTTGGCTATTACTTTGGCTCCCTTTTATTACGATGCACCAATAAAGATCTGTTTTACGGTATTTGGGCATTGGTAGGTGCTGTAGTTTACTATGGTGGCTATTGGCTGCTTTACGAAATACTTGATTGGCCGATTTTATTGGATAGCGCCACCAGCTACTACCACCATCAAGGGATTGATAATCTATTAGCCCTGGGATTTGTGGTGTTGATGTTATCAGCCCTGCATTTTATCAACCGATTATTGCCCTTTATTGCCACTGGTTTAGTGGGTAAAGCCCTGATACGTTGGAGTGCTGACGTGTCGGAAATCTATTTTGTTCACTGGGTGATTATTGGCTGGCTGGTACCAGTAATTAGCTATAACACACAACCCTTATTCAATTATTTTATTGTGGTAGTGGTGGTGTTTGCAGCCACACGGGGTTACCGTGCTTTTGCGCAGTTAAAAGGCAATGTTAAAATTTGAGAGCTATGCTGTTAGTATGTAATAGCAAAAAGAAACAAATAAGGAGACCAACTATGATCTTGCCAAAAGGCCTTGCTTTCAAGCAACATTTAAGATTTTTCTTAACATTAATCGTATTGATGAGTTTGGTGAATGGCGCTTTTGCTAATTCGTTCAGTTCTGAAGGCTCACAAGATGTTTTTGATAAAAACGAAAGCTACTGGTCGAAATTTTTACCCTCTGTGAACCCGCCTTTGAAAAGCAATCTAACCGTGGATGTTGCAATTATTGGTGGTGGGTATACAGGTTTATCTGCAGCTTATCATATTAAAAAATCAAATCCCAAACTTAAAGTTGTGATTTTAGAAGCAAGACGGGTTGGAAATGGCGCATCAGGAAGAAACGGGGGCTTAGTACTTGCTCAAACCTACACTGAAGGTGGTATGACCATGGGTAAGAATAAAGCATACCATAAGGAAATATATGACCTCACTGTTAAGAGTATGCTTAATCTAAAAAAGCTCACTGAGTCTACTGGCATTGATCCTGAGTTTCAACTTAATGGCCAGTGCTTGGGGATTTATGACTCAGCAAATCTTGAGTCTTTTCAAGAATATGCTCAAGAGGCTCAAAAGCTAGGGATGCCCATCGAGTTTTGGGACCGAGAAAAAGCCATAGCCATGCTAGGTTCACCGGACTTATTAGGCGCTGTCTATGATCCAAATGGGGGTTCTCTTAATCCAGGTAAGTTAGTAGCCGCCCTAAAAAAGCTTGCTGAAAATACAGGGGTCAAAATTTACGAAAACACAGAGGTCCTTGGCTATACTGAAGGTAAGGTCATTACATTACCAGTCTTCTCAAATAATAAAAAGTATGTCGTTAAAGCAAATAAGATTGTAATCGCTGCAAATGCCTACGCAGCGGCAACACTTAACTTTCTAGACGACGATATTGAACCTGCTCATACACAGGTGTCAGTAACCGCCCCACTAACCCAGGCTCAATTTGAAGCAATGGGTTGGAAAAATCAAATTGCTTGGTATGACGATCAATATGCCGGAACTGATAGCGATGCCACTTTTCATATGATTATGACAAAAGACCGTCGTCTTGTGATTGGTGGCGGCAGTGTTGAATACAATGAAAATGATAGTCTTCTTTACCCTGGCAATTTGAAAAAGATTGAAGCGCAAATTGCAAAGCGTATTTCAGAACTTTATCCATCTGTTAAAGGCATACGCATTGAAAAGACTTGGGATGGTATTATCTGCGAAACAAAAAGTAAAAATGAGCGTATTGGTGTTACAGGAAAATACAAAAATATCTTCTATGCTCTAGGATACAACGGTGGTCAAGGGGTTAATGCCTCTTTCCTCTTTGGTGAACTTGTCTCCAAACTGCACAATAAGCAAAAGCATCGCATGCTTGAGATCTTTACAAAATAGCGGATTCAGACATGCCCCTTGCAAATCTAGATATTTAGACAAGCAAGGGGCACTTTTTCTTAAATTCGCTCAAATAGGGCTAATGTTTCACCATGATCTTCGATCTCACCCATATACTTAAAGTCTAAGCGTTTGAGTAAATTGATGGAGGGCTGGTTGTGAGGCAATGTCATGGCCATATATTTCGGATTATCATATAAGGCATCTAGTTCGCAAAGTACTGCTAATGTTGCCTCGTAAGCATAACCTTGCCCCTGGAACTCTGGAAGGAATGCAAAGCCAATATCAGGTTTAGTCATGGTTTCCCGTTGTATTTTTGTGATGACGCCGATTGGCTTCAGGGTGTTATTCAGCCTAACTACCCAGTAATCGATATTAGGATTTTCAAGTAATCCATTGATATAACGCTTAGCATCTTCCAATGTCTTGACATGACGATCACCAATATACTCAAGCCAGCCCTGACTGTTCACTAGCTCACTGATAAAATCGCCATCAGCCATCTGTAGTCCCATCAGGTTAAGGCGCTCTGTGGTTATTTGCGGGCCATCAACACCGTTATTTTCCAGAATGCATTCGCCATTGAAATTGATTTTCATTTGAATTCTCCTGTGTTATAATATTTATATGATATATGTATGCTAAGTGTATTCAAACATGACTTAGGAGGAACAAATGACTTACGAATTTTCCACCATTCTTTTCGCATTTGGATTAACGCTATTCGCTGGACTAGCCACTGGTGTTGGTAGCTTATTAGCCTTTTATTCAAAAGACACCAATAAGCGATTTCTCGCTGCTGCACTTGGCTTCTCAGCCGGTGTTATGATCTATGTAGCAATGATTGAAATCTTTGTCAAAGCAAGAGCTTCCCTCGAGGCTGTGGTTGGTAGCTCCCTTGGCTACCTCTATACCACAATCGCTTTTTTTGCTGGTATTGCCCTCATCGCAATTATTGATAAACTGGTACCTAGCTATGAAAACCCCCACGAAATTCACGACTCCCAGGAGCTAGCTATTGACCCACAAACCCATGAAAAAAGAGCCCTTTTACGTATGGGCATGTTTTCTGCTTTGGCAATTACCATTCATAATTTTCCTGAAGGCTTAGCTACTTTTATGGCCGCCTTAGAAAATCCAACATTAGGTATCAGTATCGCCATCGCAATTGCCATCCATAATATACCGGAAGGGGTTGCTGTCTCTGTACCTATTTACTTTGCAACTGGCAGTAAAAAGAAAGCATTCTTCTATTCCTTTTTAAGTGGTTTATCTGAACCAGTTGGCGCATTTCTTGGCTTTGTCATCTTGAAAAATTTTATGAACGACCTCATTTTCGGGCTTGTATTTGCTTCCGTGGCTGGAATCATGGTCTACATTTCCCTTGACGAACTCTTGCCAACAGCAGAAAAATACGGCGAGCATCACGTCGCAATTTATGGTCTAATTGCAGGCATGCTTGTAATGGCAACCAGTCTTGTGCTGTTCACCTAAGTATGCCTATACTTAAGAAAGCCTTCACTTAATGCCAGGAAAAATTCTAAATTATATGCGATACGCTTTCTTGAAAGCCTCTAAGTCCTCTGCAGATATTTCCACACATTGTTTAATGACCTCAATACCCAGACTCATTCGGAGCATATTCATGGTGATTTCCCTGCGAGCTTCCAAATAACCACGTTCAACCCCCTTCAGATAATCATCTGAAGGTTTTTTTTCGAGTATCATTTGTGTCACTTCGGACATTTCTTGATAAGTTTTAGCAATTAAGAGATCCAGTTCTGATTGCTTGGCATCATCGATTACCCAATCGTCAGCAGATCGTTTTTCAAGTCGCCGCTGGTCCGCAATGTTCCTTGATGTTTCTAATTCAGCATAGAGTTTATCTGCCTTAATGGGCTTCACCAAGAAACCTCGAGCACCGGCCTGGATTGCCTTCATCACATTAGACCGCTGCCCTTGTAGAGAGCAGATTAAGATATCGGCATTTGGATCCATGGATTTGATATGGCTTACGGCTTCAATGCCATCCATTAAAGGCATTGATATATCCATGATCACCAGATCTGGTTTATAAAGTTTGTACTTCTGGACAGCCTCAATCCCATTCTCAGCTTCGAAAACTTGATGTACCCCTTCGTGTTCAATGATTTGACGCACGGTGGCACGCATAAAGGCAGTGTCGTCAACTATCAAAATTCGCATAATTCCTCCCCCGAAATAGTGAGTATAATCTACCAAGCTAGAGCTTGTAGCTCTAAGTTAAAGTGTTTTTGCAATGGCAGCGGTATCAATAATATAGCAAATGGAACCGTCCCCTAAAAGACTGCTTCCCAATACGCCTATGATATCCCCTAGCAATTTACCTGAGCCGATATAATCCCCCAGTCCTTTAACTACAATCTCATCTTGATTCACCAATTCTGGCACCATCAGGGCAAATATTTTTTCACCAGTGGAAAGCACCATAATCTTCTGACGCTTTGGCATGACTAACCCCTCCTGCAAATTGAAAACAGAAGCCAATGACGTCAGAGGAATAAGTGTCTCACACCACATTAGCCCTAGACTAAGTTCTGTTTGGTGAACTTGCTCACGAATTTGATCTCCAGTTAAGACTAAGACTTCAAGTATATGCGACACTGGTAACGCAAATTTATACGGTATTGCTTCAATCAGCATCACTTTAAGTATTGCTAAAGTTAGAGGTACTTGCAATATAAACGTTGAGCCCACACCGACCATGGTCTGCAGATTCACTTGTCCATTGACTTTTTCAAGATTGGCCTTTACAATATCCAGTCCAACCCCCCTACCCGATAAAGTGGTTACTTTTTCATGGGTTGAAAAACCTGCATAGAAGAGCATGTTGAACCAGTCCTCTTCTCTAAAATACTGCGCTTCTTCAAATGTGACAAAGCCTTTTTGAAGGGCCTTACTTTCAATGTGATGCCAATCGATGCCTTTACCATCATCGGCAATTGTCAACCGCAAAAAGTCATGACCTTGGCTAGCTTGTATGGTCAAAGTTCCCTGAGGCGGTTTACCTAGAGCGATCCGCTGTTCGGGGGTTTCGATACCATGATCAATGGCGTTTCGCAATAGATGTGTGATGGGATCGTGTAATGCCTCTATAATGGACCGATCAACACTGTAATCTGCGCCTAAAACAGAAAAATTCACAGATTTACCGCTTTCAGCGGCTATTTCTCTTACCATTCTCGGAAACTTTCTAAAAAGCACTTCTAAGGGTAGCATCCGAGTACTTAAAGCTAACTCCTGCAAATTAGTACTGATTAAATTCAAATGCTCAGAGACATCAATAAGTCTTAGGACTGAAGGATTATTTGGGTAGTCATTTTTTAATTGCTTAACGATCGTATTTATCGCAGATTTATCTAGGGCCAATTCAGTAATGAGGTTGATAAGAGTTTCTATTCTGCTAAGTGGTACTTTAATTGATTCCTGAATCTTTT
The DNA here is from genome assembly GCA_964522015.1 of uncultured Fusibacter sp. GTDB lineage: Bacteria > Bacillota > Clostridia > Peptostreptococcales > Acidaminobacteraceae > QQWI01. Next base: position 21,472 of record CAZFST010000028.1, read on the forward strand.
CTTGAATCTTTTCTTGAATCTTTTCTTGAATCTTTTCTTGAATCTTTTCTTGATCAGAATTAGTCAGAGTCACCTTAGTTTCTTCTGAAGAATCTTTCGACGACATTTTAAAATCCACGGTTCTAATGTCAGATATTGTCTTTAAAGCATTTAAAATGACATTTTGAGTAACATCCTTCTTTAGGTCCAATGCCAATGTCAGAGCTAAATTAAAGACGCGATCATCTTCTTCATCTAAAGGATCTTTGGGTAGACTATCCACTACTTCACAAAAAGGTTTTAAAGCTTCTAAAATAAGATATGCTTTGATATTAAGAAACTCAGTGCCTGGCTCAAAATAAATGTTAATTTCTGTTAACCCCTCTGAGTGTTTCATTAAATCCGATGACTGCAAAGAAGGCCTCACCACTGAAGTTGGTTTTTCGGAGGATAAGAATGGTGCCAAGGCGGCGATGATTTCACTGATATCCGTAGCCGTTGGCTGATCAACGATCAAATTTTGGTGCATTTTCTTTAGCATATCTGCACAAGAAAAAAACAAATTAAACAGGGTAACATCTAAGTTCAATTCCTCATTTTTCAGCCTTGTGATAAGACTTTCCATTTCGTGAGTAAGGGTGGTCATCTCTAAAAATCCCATGGTTGCGCAGGACCCTTTTAAACTATGAGCCATGCGAAACAGGACATCAATAAGGGATCTGTCCTTTGGCGAGCCCTCTAAAGCTACCAAGCTTTCTTCGAACTTTTCTATTTGTCCTAAGGATTCCTGCCAAAAAAGCATGTGGTAACTGTCGTTCATATTTAATTTTGCCACACACCCACCTCCTGAAACACTGTATCTAGAGGCAATACAATGATATATTCAGTTTGCAATTCCCTCTCTATGACTTGGAAAGTCTGATGACATATGATGTGTTGAACAGGTATTGCGACAGGGCCAAATTGGCTGTTGACTATTAAAATATCTCTTTGTCGATCTCTTTGTTGATCTCTTTGTTCGTCTCGTTGGATGTCTGTCGGTAAATCAAAGGCCCCCATTTGCCCCCTAACCCAAGGTTCTATGGTCACAAGGGGCATCATTTCTCCGCGCAACTGAATCAAACCAAGACAAAACCCCGGTGCCTTTGGCATGGGGTAGATGGCGTAATCATTTAAACGACAGACCTCACGGACCTGTTGCGCAGCAACGGCTAAGATCATGTCATCCAGTTTAAAGACAACTAAATCAGTATTCATATGCCCGTCCTAATCTAACTTAAAGGAATCAACCAAGGTCATCATGGATTTTGCTTCTTGATCCAACACATTGGCGATATCCGCTATTTGTTGACTCATCGTGGTTACATCTTGGGTCATTTGGTTGAGTAATTGGCTGGATGCCACGATTTCTTCACTATTGGCTGTCTGTCCCATCATATTAACCGAAACCTGTTGGGTGATGGTTGTAATGTGTTCAGAAGTTTGTATTAATTCTTCAATTGCCGCCAACTGCTCTTGACTAGCGGCAGAGACGTGCATGGTAAGCTCGTTGACCTTTTCAGTTTCTAACATAATTGATTTGGTAGCAGCAGTTTGCACTTGTGTTGATTTAGCAATAGAAGCCAGTAATGTACTGGTCTGTGTCATAGTCTCTGCTATACGCCTAAATGCAACCTCGGTTTCAAGAACCTTTTGAGACCCCTTGTCCACCGAATTCACACTACTATCAGTGGCCACCACCGCACTTTGGATATGTGATTGAATAGATCTAATAATTTGGAAAATGTCTTTTGTGGCTAGACTAGATTTCTCTGCCAGTCTGCCAATGGCTGCAGCCACTACAGCAAATCCTCGCCCATGCTCCCCTGCTCGTGCGGCTTCTATACTGGCATTGAGGGATAAGAGGTTGGTTTGGTCCGCAATATCGTCGATGACATCTACAATGGCACTGATTTCTTGGGCAGACCCACTTAACTGATTGATGACGGTCTTTAGCCCTTGCATAGCTTTGTTAATTTGCTGCATCTCGCTCTGGGTTTGATCAACCACTTCTTGACCGGCATTTAAGATGGCGATGGCTTGGATGCCATGTTCGTTGGCGCTTTCTGTAGAAATATGAATGGTCTGAATCTCACTTTCTAGGCCTCGAAGAGCACTAGTAACCTGATGAACCGATTCAGAAGTATCCACAGCATTTTGTGCCACTTCAGCAGCAGCATTCCCCATATCTTGCATGGAGAAATTCGCCGATTCCATGCGGCTGGCTATTTGCTGGATTTGCAGATTGGCGTCTGCAATGGCAATACTCATATCGTCGATAGAAGTCGCAATTTCCCCCATGGACTTCCCTTGAAGTGCCGAAGTACTATTTGCCTGCCGTGCCACTTGAGTGGTGATGTCACAGGTAGCATTTAGAGAATTAGCATTCTGAGAGATTCCCTGAATCATCTCCCTTTGACTGAATAACATACTATTGAAACTGGAAAAAAGTTTGCCGATTTCATCTTTAACTGGATAATTACCACTACTATTAAGATATCCTTTTTCCACCTGTGACATCAATGCCATCAAGTGTTGTAGTGGTTTTACCACAACTGTATGAGTCATCAGTTGAAGAAGGAAGATGGCAACCACTGCCCAAATCCCAGTATAAATCAAGACCCGGCCTAGCAATTGACGTAATGGCTTGAGATTTTCCTCAAAAGCTGATTCAGGAATCAAACCAACTACTCGCCAATTGGTCTGCTCATTGGTAGTATAACTAATAATCGTTGGGATCCCACTGAGGTCTAATGCACGAGATTCTTCCGGTGCCGTAAAGGCAAAGGTTGTATTATATGCCGCAGAAAATGTTTTACCATTAAGGCTTGGATCTGTGGCCGCAATAATATTAGCCTTATAATCAGTCACAAGTAGAGTATAATCTGCATTAGAATTAGCATCTGTCAGTAGGGTAGACATTTGATTCAACTTAACATCAATTGCAATTACACCGACAACATTACCAGCAGCATCAGCTATCGTATGGGCCACACTGAATATAAAATCACCACTTACTGCATCTTTATAGGGTAAAGTCCAGTTAGTCTGATTTGGATTATTGGCAGCAAGCTCATACCAAGGGCGCTGGGTCGGTTTGAAATCCGCAGACATCTCGCTAACTGGAAAGATCACAAAGTCGTCCTCTGCGGTACCAATATAAATCGAGGCTACCTCTGGATAACCCTTGAGAGCGTCTTCCCATTGTTCTAGCTGATGGGTTAATAACACCTCATCATCAAATATTTTTACAATATCCGGATTCGTACTCCATAAATTTAAAAAGAGATCTAAATTACCAAAAATCTCATTAAGGTAATATTGATTGAAATTATCAACACGCGACATATTGGCTGCGCTTAATTCATTTTTCACAAGCTCCCTACTGGATTGGTAAAAGCTGTTCCCTAAAAACAACAGTGGAAGCGCAATGAGCAGCAAAAAACTGATTGTGAATTTTTGAGATAGTCCAATAGCCGGCAAACGCAACGAACCCATAGATTGCTCCTTTCAAATGTGACTAAATATTCATATCTCATTATACCTGTGTGCGGTTTATTTGCAAATATACCAATGTCTTATCAGGACAATTTTCAAAGGGTGTCAATTGAAAATTTGACCACTGTTTGGTTCAAGTGGCTCTGCATGGCGGCTTCAATAACCGCCATGACGGCATAACTCTCCTCAGGAGGAACTGCCAGAGGTGCACCTGTGGTAATGGCCAAAAACAAGTTTCGATAGAACTGTAAATAGTCACCTGCCTGGGTTGGTAATATCTTTTGCTCAGATGCCAGTGCCAGGGTGCCCCACTGGGCTTGTGGGACAAATCCGAAAGGCAATTCAGATAAATTGCCAACTGAATGCTCAGATAAGTCACCCAATGCCGCCTCTGAAACCATGAAGTGAGAAACCTCTGAAGGCGGTCTGCCGCCCTCCCTTAAGCGATTTTCTTGTGGGTCTAATCCGTAAGTGGCGTAGCTTCCCTTTACCCCAAAAACTGCAAACCGGGGTATTGGTACATTGACCAAGCACCTGGCCTTCAGTGTTGCCTTATGGTTTGGGTAAAAGAGTTGAATTTCCATGGCATCGTCAACGGGCCCACCACGTTCCCTTCTGATATCGGCGTACACTGCCTCTGGAAGTCCGAAGAGGTCCAAGGCTTGATCCACTAAATGAGAGCCTAAATCATAAAGAAGTCCAGAGCCTGGAATAGCCTGTTCACGCCAAGCATTCTCTTTTAGCTGGGGTCTGAATCGGTCAAAAGAAGATTCAAAACCCACAATTCTGCCCAAGTCCCCACTTTCAAGGAGGGCCTTGACAGTCTGATAATCCCCATCAAATCTTCTATTTTGATAAACCGTCAAAAGTCGGCCGCAAGATTTTGCCTGATTGATCAGACCACGGGCCTCTTCCAATGTCACCGTAAATGGCTTTTCTACCACCACGTGTTTACCAGCGGCAAGGGCTGCCATGGCCATTGGATAGTGGCTTGTATTTGGGGTTGCAATCACCACCAAGTCGATATCCGGATTGTCAAAAACGACCTGTGGCTTTGAGGCAATGGTTGCCTGTGGAAAATCAAAGCTGGCCTGTTTCTGTTTTTCAGGGTCAGCCGTTATAATCATGGGGATTTCAAAGTAAGGTAAGGCCTGTATCAGCGCACCGTGAAAGATGCGCCCTGATAAGCCGTAACCCAGCAGTCCTATTTTTAAGGGTTTCATTCATGCCTCCAGATATTTTAGAGTACTACGTATCGGCTTGCTCTTAGCTGTTTAAAGTAGGAACTCGGAACCGATGTTGACACTTTGGGCAGGCAACATCCAAGGCCCCTTTATCAGCTGGCAGTCGGATTTTACCATGACAACTTGGGCATGGCACCACCTGTTTCAACAATAACTTTTCTACTTCTTGAGGATTAAAACCCACCATCATTTGTCCGTTCACCACCAAAGTTGGCACACCCATAGCTCCCAGAGCCTGCATTTCCCTTTGTGCTGTCGGGTCTATGCTGACATTCTTCTCTTGAAATGTAAGACCTTTTTTAGTTAAATAGACTTTTGCTGTGGTGCAATGGGGACAGGTTGATGATGTATAAATCAGGATTGACATGTTTACCTCCAAATATCGCCTTATGCTAATTAAGTTATTTAAGTTCATTGTACCAGATTGACTGGGGCATAGCACCTGACTTATTTTTACCCAACTGCCAAAGCACAAAACACCCCTAAGTTCTGAATCAGAACTTAAGGGTGTTTTCCTTTTAGTGTTTATATTAAGCTTCGATGCCCAGCGCTATGATATCGGCTAGAATACCTGCGTTTTTAAAGACCACTTCGTTGCAACTATTGAGAACATGATCCCTATGGTCCCGTTTAATTTCAAGGCAAAGTCTTGATCCAAAAGCTTGATCTACACGACTTAGGTATTCTTTAATAAGAGTTTTCAGTTGCGGGCTTTGATGGGCTACTTCCTTGGTAAACATCACACTTAAAACTGCGACGCTGGCTGAAATCACACCGCATAAATCTTCACACATGAGGCCACCGCTAAAACCTGCCATCATCTTTAGGGCTTTATCATCTAGGCCCAACTGATAAACTTCATTTGCAGCCTGTATGGTGGCTTCCGAACAGCTAAAATCGTATTCAGGTTGTTTAAATTTCCTAATAGATTCGTACATGGTCATATGGACTCCTTTTTAAAAACATCATTTTTAATGTGCAACTAGATTTTGATCACCGATAAAATACAAACAAGATCTTCGCTTCGCTTTTGTGTCTCCAGGGCTTCTTCCTGGATGGTTTCTGAGCTAATTGCAATCAAAGTAGCTGCTTTAGCGATATCAGCCGCCGAAGAGGTACCCCCTTGAACCCGTTCAGCCATTAGTGACGTGGACTCGTGTATGGATTCCACTGAGCTAAACAATTCTTGAGTTGTCGCACTTAAATCAACTGAAAGATCATAGAAGCTTTTTGCACTAGATGCAAATTGATCTCCAACACCTTCTAAAAGCTGATAATCAATCATAACCTTTTCTTCGATAAAATCCAACATATCTTGAGAATTTGAGGACAAGGACTGAACTGAGTTGAGAATTACTGATGTGATTTTTTTAATTTCACCCACAGTCATCTGTGACTGCTCAGCGAGTTTTCGAATTTCCTCAGCAACTACAGAAAATCCTTTGCCAGCATCACCAGCGCGGGCTGCTTCTATGGCGGCATTGAGGGCTAAAAGATTGGTTTGTGTTGCAATGCCAAGAATCGCTTCAGAAAGCTGTGTAATATGGTGCACATTTTGCGCATCCTCTATTGCTGCTTTAAGTTGCTGCTCAGTATGGGTATACATATCAGCTGCTTGTTTAATAGCCTCTTGTGCTTGTGTTTTTATTTGATCAGCTGTCCCATGTATATCTGAAGCTAAACTTGCACCGGCTTCAGCTCTTCTTGCAAGGCTAGAAACGGCTACCGTCATTTCAGAAGTACTCATCGAAACCCCAGTTGCCTGGTCATTTGCTTCTTCCATCCCCGCTGCAAGTTCTTCAGTGGTTGCAGATATTTCTTGCAACTGACTATTCATCCCTTCAATATTGGTCTCAAGGCGCTTCACAGAAACATGGGTACTTTCACTGACCTGTAAAATATCAGTCACAATATTTGTAAGGGTGCTTTTCATTTTAACAGCTGAACTGACTAAACTTGCAATTTCTCCACCCTGCTTTTCCAGAGTCTTCGGCAAGTTTACTGTAAGTTCTAGATTTCCGATGGCGATTAGATAATCGGCTATCATTTTTAATGGCTTTAATAAAATTGGTACAATAATAATAATGGCAATCATGATCAAGATAAAGATGCTAACAAGTATCAACTGCAAAGTATTTCTCAATGTATTATAATTTTTTAAAAGATGAGATTCTTTAATGACGGTGATATAAGACCATTTATCTTCTTGACCGTTTAAGGAGATTGGCGAAAAAACCTTGATAGCACCTTCCGAAGTACCCGCAGCATTAGATTTATAGAAAAAGCTTTCTCCCTTGTTTGTCGCTTTAATTGCTTCAAGGCTTTTAGGATCGTAAGAGCCAAGATTTTTACCAATTAATTCAGGCTGCGTACCATGAGCAATAATCATATTGTTCTGGTCAATAATCCCTGAAAATTGTTCCTTTGAACTATTTGAATTCACTTGTTCTTGAAACCTAGTCATGTCAATATCAACACCCGCAACACCAGCAAATACACCTTGGCTATTATATAAGGGCATCGCTAAACTGACCACAATGACATCTTTGCCGTCTATCTCTTCTATATACGGTTGTATTAAAGTCAACGCTTGATTACTTTTAGGCAATTTATAATAATCTTGAGTCGAGTCCCATTGGTAATCCCCTGGTTCCAGTAACATGATTTCGCCATCAACTTTTGAAAAACAAGTACTTAATCTTCCGTTGTTATCGCTGCTGACATCCCCAATATTCTCGGAGTCTAATCCAAACTGGTCTGGTTCCCCTAAAACCCAGAGTCCGGTGATGTAATCGGCATCCTCTAAGGTGCCTTTCATATAATCAATAATAGCACTTCTGTTATTTTCACCATCAAGCAATTGAGACTGAGAGAAATCAACCAATTGTGATACATAAATGCCACTGCTCTGTAGATCTTTTTCTATTAATGCTGCATTTCCTTTTGAGCATAATGTAGCTGTTTGAACCGCAGAATCATAAGAAAAGCTACCTACCTCTTTTAATGTGACAAGAGCCAGTCCACTAAATAAAACTAACAACAGCATCCCAATCACTAAAGAAATTCTTGTTCCAATCTTTAACTTGTGCATTTTTCTGTCCTTTCATCACAGCATTCAGTAAGTGCTGTTGTCATCATGCTGATAAAATGATTTGCTAAGTTGGTGTCAAATTGTGTTCCTTTATATTTTTCAATTTCATAAAGTGCTTCTTTAGTTGAAAATGGTGCTTCACGGTAAGGGCGACTACTGGTCATCGCATCAAAAGAATCCGCAATTGCCAGGATTTTTGCACAGGGTAGAATTTCAGAGTCGGAAAGATTATTGGGGTAACCCTTGCCATCAATTCGCTCGTGATGCTGAAGCAGAATTTGACGACTATTTTCTAAAAAATGGACCCCATCTAAAATAGCGGAACCAATTACCGGATGCACCTTTATATGAGCAAATTCATCCTCTGTCAATCGGTTGGCTTTCCCTATGATGCCATCTGGTATGCCTACTTTCCCAATATCATGCAAGATACTAGCAAATTCCAAGTCGCGAATAGCCTCTTCACTAAACTCAAGGCGTTTAGCTAAGGATAATGCATAACCGCTGACCCGATCACAATGGCCACGGGTATAAGGATCTTTAGCCTCAATGGCATTGGCTAAAGATCGGACAGTGGCAACATAGCCGGCGTGCATTTGATTGATGGTCTGGACTCTTTCTCCATTGGCTTTGTCCAATTGATCAAGCATTTGATCTAAAGCCCTTCCGATTTCACCGACCTCATCTAGGGTCTTCAAATTACTTCTCACAGGTTGCCCCCCAACACCAATAGCTTCTATGGTATTCATCAAGGTATTAAGGGGTTTCACAATGATTCTGCTAGAGAAAACCCCAGCGTGTAATAGCACAAATGTCACCATTAGAATCGTCACTAAGACTAAAAGCATAAGATTTTTAAATAATTCACTGGTGTTGATGATCTGAAATCCAATCAATGTCCACCCTAAGGTAGGGATAGATTCACAGGTATAGACATAATCTTGATTACCAAATCGCAACTTACCCTGAATCGAATGAGTACCTAATATTAAAGGGATCAGTGGATCGTTGGGTGGATTATGGGCCATACAGATTGGATTTGAATGAGCAATCATATGCTGATCTTTATCCAGTAACACTAAAGCACCTTGATTATTTTGATTCGTATCCCTGAGCATTTGAGAAAGTGCACTTAACTTGAAATCGATGCCCATTACCCCAATAATACGATTTTCTCTCAGTACAGCCTTTGAGAGCGTCATCACAATCGTGTCCTTGTTACCAATATCAAAATAAGGCGAACTCCAAATCACATCGCTAGGATGATTGAATCCATCTTGATACCACTGCCTTTCACGACCATCATAATTTGGTGGCATAGACTTAGCATCAGGGTATCCGTTTAGAAAACCGTCACTGGCAGAACCAAAATAGATGCTATTGATGGCGTGATAGATTTGCATATAATTTTTCCACTCTAAATTCAGCGCTTTAAGACTTTCATTCTGGGGTGTCGTAAGATTCAATTCAGAGGTTAACCGTGGATCCGCTGACCAACACAACAAGGCCTTTTCAATATCCTCAAGCCGTCTTTTCAAATGGTAATCATGGACATTTTTAACGGTGTCATAATTTTTCTGAGCTCGATCATCTACAATTTTTGTGGCTAAATAACGGTAAGCAAAAAAACTTAACAGAATACCATAAAGACATATGAGCAAAGCGAAGGCAAGACCCAGTTTTTGGCTTACTCTCAATTTCATAAAGTTTACTTCCTTTTTCAATCCTCATTAATTATCATCTGTAAGCTGATTACACAAGCGATGAAACCTCCTGATAAACATGATATATATCACCAATGTTATCATTATAACTAATTATTTGGAAATTGTATTCCCATTTATTCGGGTATGACAAAATATTAACATCTTTGCAATCAAAAATATTCGCGAAATATTCGCAGGTATCAATAAAGCACTGAATTTCTCGATATACCTCAATATAACCTAAAAAGTACAAAAGCCAGATGCGAGCTTCCATCTGGCTTTTCTGCTTATTATCTCAGCTCCTTAGCCAAGCACTATCAATGCGCAGGCCCCCTTGGGGGCTCTTTTGAGCTGTGATTTTCCCTCCGTGGGCTTGGACAATTTCACTGACGATGGCAAGTCCTAAACCGCTGCCTTCGCTTTGTACTAGGGTACTGGTACCCCGATAATAGCGGGTAAAAATTCGGGTAAGGTCTTCATCTTTGACACCTACCCCGTCATCCTCAACAATCAAATGTATCCACTCTGGATCACCATCGTCCACATGGACGTTGACGGTGACCGGTTCGTGATTATGGGAAAAACTATTTTGTACTAGATTTAAGAGTACCCGCTTAAAGAGGTGGCAGTCCACTGTGGTAACCACCACCTCATTTGTGTAGGTAAAGGCCACAGTGTGCTTTGAATAGTTTACATGGGATTTATCAAGGACATCAATCAGGCCTTCTTTTATTTCGGCAATTAGGTTGACGGATTCTAACTTCAGGGTTTTAGGGTGGTGTCTTAGTCGGGTGGCTAAATTTAAATCAGCCAAAAGGGTTTTAATATAAGTCCCCTTGTCTTTTAGCACCTGAGCATAATGAACACGCTCGTCTTGGGTTAAAGGGTAATCAAGATCCCCAATCAACTCCCCATACCCCATGATAGAGGTCAAAGGGGTTTTGATATCATGGGATAAATTTGAAATCCATTCTTCCCGGGTGGCATCTGCCATGTCACGATCTTGATGAGCGATTTCCAACTGCTTAGCCAGCTGATTCATGGCTTCATCAACCGGAATATAGAGCCCCTTCTCTGGCATCCTATTTTGATAAATCCCTTTTGAAAGATTTAAAATACCCTCAATCATACGGTAGATGGGACGACTGATACTATGGGTGTAAATGTAACTGAGCATCAAGAGTAGCAATAGATTCATCCCTATTAGCCAATACAGGTTATAGGCAGTACCCACCTGCTTAACATCGTAGGTATATTGATTACGCTTAACAACCCCCGAATCTAATAACATCACCACTGTATAGGTTTTTCCGTGGATTTCAGTGGCTTCAAAAAACGCCGTATTGCCTTCATTCTCGTACAGTGCCACCAAACTAACAGGGTTATAAACTGTTTCAAGGTTCACTGGAACGTTAAAGCGAAGGGCTTCTACTAGATTTTCATCTAGGAGTTGAACCCCGATTCCCCTCTTAGCAAGCGATGCCTCTAGTGCTTGATCTATTTCTAGTTGCCCCTTCTGATTGGTCTCAATGCCATTTGAAATTTCACTCATTAGCGGTGCAGGGTTAAAGTTATAGAGTTCTCCCTCCTTGTAAACATAACTGCGCATATATAAAACATTGATCACCACTATTAATAAGCAGGCAATAAAAAATGACCCCGCATAATGAAGCATCAGTTTTACTCTCATGGCCCCTCCTTGTTCAAAACAAACCTGTACCCAAGACCTATCACGGTTTGGATCCACTTAGGACTAGAAGGGTCCTCTTCAATCTTCAAGCGAATCTTGCGAATGTGCACAGAAATTGTATTATCAAAGCCTGCAAAATCCTCACCCCATACCCCTAGGCATATTTGCTCCTTACTGAGAATTCGGTTAGGATGCTGGGCCAGAAACAATAGTAACTTATGCTCCTTAGCTGTAAAATCCAAGAGTTCTCCGGCTTTTCGCACCTCCCCTGAATCAAAGTCGATCGACAATTGACCAAATCGCAGAGGGGGGTGCTGCGTTCCCAGGGGTGACTGTGTTCCCAGGGGTGGCTGCGTTCCCTGGGGTAGCTGCGTTCCCTGGGGTAGCTGTATTCCTGGGGGGGACTGTGTTCCAAGTGGCACCTGTAATGAGCTAGCCCCCAAGGCTGAGCTCTTAAGTCGGGCTTTCACACGGTAAACCACCTCCTTAGGACTAAAGGGTTTTGTTATATAATCTTCAGCGCCAAGGGCAAATCCTAAAAGTCGATCCACCTCATCATCTTTAGCAGAAATAAACAAAATGGGCACCTTTTTTAACTGCTGAAGCTCAGTAAAAAGCTCGTAGCCATTGCCATCAGGCAACATGATATCCAGTAGCACCAAATCTGGCATCAAACGCTTAAAGGTTTCTAGCCCTTCTTTTGCAGTGAAAACCGTATGAACATGATCAAAGCCCTCCCGCTTTAAAACGGTACTCAGGAGAGTTGCAATATCTTGTTCATCATCTATAATCAGTATTTTGGACATATTTAAGCCACTAGACGCCCCACTGGTGTTTAACCTATTTGTCATGAGCACATCCTCCATTTATAAAAAATTATATCACAGCTTAAATCTCTCGTATCAATCTTTAAGTACCCAACAAAAATTTAAGATGGATTTAAGATGGGCTTAGGAACAACTTCAGATGGCTCTTGTACACTGGATACAGATGAGAGCTGTGTACTCACCGGAACCAACATCAGCAGATTACAAAAGGAGATCAAAATGCAAGCAATTATGGAACCTATTTTTCACATCGGTTATCTGACCACCGTCATTTTTTTAGGTCTACAAATGATTTTCAAGTCTAAAGACAACACCTTCTTTAAATGGTTTGGGGTCATGGCCGTGATACTTGGATTTGGCGACGCTTTCCACTTGATTCCAAGAATCATCGCCCTATGGACCACCGGTTTTGAAAGCCACGCCGCTTCACTGGGCTTTGGCAAATTCGTGACCTCTATCACCATGACAGTGTTCTACTTAATCCTCTATAGCCTGTGGAAAAAGCGATTTAACATTGGTCAAGTCCCTAAACTAGATATCCTCATGTGGCTCCTTGCTACAGTGCGGATTTCCCTTTGTTTCTTCCCACAAAACCAGTGGTTTATCTACGAATCGTCCATCACATGGGGCATTTACCGCAACATCCCCTTCGCCATTATGGGCATCATCATGATCGTCCTTTTCTACCGAAGCGGTCAGCAACACAAGGATAGCAACGCAAAAAAAATAGCCCTAGCAGTGGTTTTATCCTTCGGATTTTATGTCCCTGTAGTGCTCTGGGCCCAGGTCAGTATGCTTATTGGCATGTTGATGATTCCAAAAACATTAGCCTATTTATGGGTTGTGTTTATTGGATATGGTGAGTTCAAACAGTTTATCAAGTCATAACAATCAAGCGGTTAAGTCAGAAAGGTCAGGTCCGTAACAATGGACCTGACTTTTTGAGTTTTTGCATAACTTTTTAGATTTCGGGTATGAAAATGGCATGCAGTAACCATTAGAGAAAAGAGGTACCTATGTTTGATATAAGGACCGTGCTCATTTTAACAGTGGTATATAATTTTTTGTTAGGAATCGCCATCTTTCTATATAATCATAAAAAAAAGTACCCACATAATGCAAGATTTGCTTTGGGCATGATGCTGATTGGTTCAGGCTTTTTATTGCTGAGTCTACGTGACTTCATTGACCAGTTTGCGTCGGTCATTTTAAGCAATTCTCTGATCATTATAGGGATTATGCTGCTGTCTAAGGGTATCGCCATCTACACGCACAAGAAGAAAAACGCTTTATCTTCCATAATGGATGGTGGCATTATAACCTGTTTCATCCTGTCGTATTTATACTTTACTTATGTCTCACCCAATATCAATATGCGGATCATCATCATTTCAATGGTTCAAATCCTCTATTTTATAGCAATCATCCGCGCATTATTTAGGCAGAAAAATCCCATCATCACAATAGAAAGTCGCTTAGTCAGTTTAATGTTTATTCTCGCCACACTCATTCAAAGTCTTAGAATCTTTTTAACTTTTTACGAACCCCCAATGGCCAGTTTCATGACAGCCGGATTTATCCATAGCATCTCTGTCATCATCTATCAACTGATGCCATTTAATCTTGCACTGGGTATTTTCTTGATGGATAATGCCATCATCAAAAATCAACTAGAAACTCAAGCCATGACAGATGGTTTAACCGAGTTATACAATCGGGTAGCATTTCTGAAAATAGTGACGAGCCAGTGTAAAAGAACACAAAGACATCAAGATACATTAGCAATCGTCATGTGCGATATTGATTTTTTTAAAGTGGTCAATGATACTTATGGCCATCAAGCAGGGGATCTGATTCTTCAACAGATTTCGAAAATTTTTCACGACCATGTTAGAGGCAGTGATGTGATTGGACGCTATGGGGGTGAGGAATTCATCCTTGCTCTGATGGATATCAACCAGTCTGACCTGGCGCTGCTGCTTGAAAAGGTCAGGGCAAACATTGAAGAGAGCCAGTTCTCTTATGAAGGTAAATCCATAAAAGTGACCATGAGTTTTGGGGCAACCCTGATTCAAGATGATTTTGATTTGGATGCTGCCATTCGTAGAGCTGATACAGCCCTGTACCAATCAAAGCATGGGGGGCGCAATTGCATCAATTACCAATAATCATGCCTGACAATATGGTTGATGGCATCATGAAAAAACGGGGTTAGAAAATGTTTCGTACATTTTCTAACCCCGTTTTTCTGTGCTACTTCAAATTTCTAAAGCTAGAATCAAAAGTATTTTGAGTTTCATTCACTGTGGCGGCGAAAATATACCCTCTGGCGTCACTCCAAATCCAAGTGGTACTCATATCCCCAGTATCTAGCTGGATCTTACTTTCTATCACACCCTTAGTCCCCATGGTTTGACGAACTTCTTCCAGGGTGGTTAATCCAGACACCCGCACTCTAAACGCAAGGACCTCAAAATCCTGGGAACAAAGTGAATCAATCAAGTTTTTCTGAAGGATACTGACGATTTTTCCATCCACAGTGGCCACGGAAAGCTGCCGCAGACCATCTGTATAAACCCACTTCACCTGGGTTTCCGTTTTTGTTTTAACGTCAATCCCAATAGTTTTGATGAGGGATTCAATCCCATCTCCAAGGTTTTGTTGCATAAAAAGGTCGTAGGTCATTAGTCTCGTGTTAAAGGGAAACTGAACGGCCGTTGCCGTCACCCAATTTAGCGCCTCTAAACCGGTGGCGCTTGTGGTGGTAGCAACTGTTGTGACCGGTTGAAGAGCAGGCTTGGTAACCGGTTGAACTAAGGGCTTGGTCACCGGCACTAGGGTGGTGACTTCACCTGCAATGGTTATGTCAATTGGCTTGATAGTCCCAGTTGGTTTTGTAATACCAATTGGATCTGTCATACCAATTGGATCTGTGATCCCCGTTGGTTGGGAGATTGCAGGTGTCAATGTTGTATCTACTGGTTTAGTGGTGGCAAGCTGGTCTCGTTGACCGCCTCCTAATTCACTGGCTGGCAAGATTCGAACATCTGCAATGGACTCCCATTCACAAATTAAACCATATGAACCCTTAAGACTATTTAGATTCTGATCATTCCAATCTCCTTTTGGCCATGGTCCTGCATTCACCATGGTCACGTGGGTTTCAGATGCGCCGTCTAATCCTGAATTATTGGGTTCGGTTTGGACATCATTTTCACGGTGCCATCTCTCAAAGGTAACCATTTCTTCTGTTACCCATACAAATCCTTGATTGGGTTCCTTTGCACCGGTCTTTTGGTAAAGGCCAATCAAGTAAAAAGACTTTGGCCCCTGGGCCATTAAGCCCTCTGCAATGGCCTGCTCTTCTGCTGTTGAAATTGTAATTAGGTGGCCCCCTTGGGCTTCACACCAGTCTTTGGCTTCTTTAAAGGTGCCTGCTCGATCAAAGCGAGCATACACGTGGCCTGTTAAGGGGTCTACATATCTGGCACCAGACACCGTTAATCTTGTCGCGCCTAGAGTGGCTGCACTGATTTTAGCCTTCTCTTGGGCTTCACGAATAGCACCACCTAGGGGCTTCTGATAAATATTGGGTAGGTTTTCAGAGTTTTTATCAATCTCAGTGAGAACAAATACCGGGAGCAGCTCTGGTGTCAATTTTGATCTGATCCACTCTTTCTCTGTCTGGGTCCCCAAGGGAATGACTAATCGCTGGTTGGCCTTGACGGTGAACTTTGCCATGTCCTTTTGCGGTGTTAGGGGTTGATCAGAATCCGAAGCAGTAGGTGCTAAAAGTTGTCCTTCAACTGTGCCCTCAATCACGGATATAGTTGTGTCGCCACCCAGAACTTCAACCACAAAGTGGGTGCCCCGAACCCCCATAATGCATGTGGGGGTGATGACCTCAAAGGTCTCATCTTGTTCTAGTTTTCTTTGTATGCGAACATAAACCGTACCGGTGTCCACTCTTAAAGCTGTGGCTTTGGAGTTGCCTACTTCTTTTAATAATGTGGCAATTGCCAACCGCACTTCTTCGCCCACTAAAACGTGCTTATCTTGATCCACATCTAAATCGGCCTCACTGGCAACTTGGGTGGCAAGGGTGTCATTCAGGTTTAGTTGCATCCCCACAACCGCTTGAAACCAAAGGGTGTCGTTACTTTTGACAAACTGCACATCCCCCATCACATCAGCAAAGCGCACGCTATTCACGTCGTCGGTTTGTATGGCGACTTGCCCTCCTGAATCTCCCCCATTGGTATCAGCACTATTGTTATCTGCATCATTATTATCAGCACCATTGGTATCAGCAACAATGCTATCACCTTCATCAGGCAATTTTGAATTTTGGCAACCGGCGCCTAAAAAAAGGATCAGACACAAAATGATGATGGACAAAAATAGACTTATAAAATTGTTAGTGAAGGCTTTTGTGGGATTTTTCATGGGTTTAGCCTCCTTCTTTACAGCAATGACTCGGCCCTATAGACCAGCACAGGATTTTGTTTGCCTTTAAGGGGGATTTCCCCCACATAGGTGTAGCTCACGGCGTGTTCGGTGAGGGCTACCACTTCTTGGCTTACTAGAATTTCGCTGGGACCCGCTTTGCTTTCTAGGCGGGCCGCAGTATTCACCGTATCGCCTATGGCTGTGTAGTCCAACCGGTGGGCGGAGCCAATGTTTCCCACTATGGCCGGGCCAGTGTGGATCCCTATCCCAAAGCTAAGATCCACACCAAAGCGCGCCGATAGGTCAGCTGCCAGTGTATCAGCAGCGGCGCGCATAGCCATGGCGGCACGGATAGCGGCCATGGCGTGGCCCGGCAGGTCCAGAGGTGCATTAAAGACTGCCATGGTGGCATCTCCAATAAACTTATCCACGGTGCCACGTTCAGAGAAAATCGCATCACTGGTCACTGTCAAATACGCATTGAGCACTTGAACCACCACTTCAGGGGCGGTGTGCTCACTGAGTGGTGTAAAGCCCCTTACATCCACAAACAAAACCGTCACCTCCCGGCGGTGGCTTTCAAGGAGCAAGTTGGCATCGTTCATCTGAAGAATTTCTGCCACCACTTCAGGTGCAACATATTGGCTAAACAGATGTTTCAACCGCCGCTTTTCAAATAGGGCTTGTGCAAAGCGGACGGCTTGTAGCCATAAATACATCAGCGCGGCCCCTACAAGAGGGTATAATACCGTAATCCGAAGCCCTGCTCCGTAACCCCATTTGGTGCCAACAACATAAATAGCAGCACCCATAATGGCCAAAACAGCACCCCACCCCATGGTAAACCTAGACCCTATAACCCAAATCAGAATCATCAACCCTATCATCATAGACATTTCTATCCAAAGTGAGGCTTCTTTTTTGAAGTAAGTATGTGCCGTTGAAGTCTCCAATAAACCTTGGAGGATGTTGGCATGGATTTCCACGCCGTTCATGGGGTATTGGCGGTCTATGCTGGTGAGGTACCGGTCTTCAAGAAGCCCTAAGGCCGTTGGACCAAGAATAACATAGGCATTTTTGAAATAAGCTGGGGGCACTTTTTTGGCAATGATATCTGCAGCGCTAATGATACCAAAACCACCGGTTTTACCCACAAAATCAATAAATGGCGGATTTCTGAAATCTGCAATGGGGGACGGGGTTTGTCCTGTCCCAACCTGCCAAAGGCTCTGGGCAAAAGTTGGATAAATTTGATTTTGATACTTTATAAAGGGCTCTATCCGTCTGACAATGCCATCGGCGTAATCTGGCAACACGTTGATATGACCAAGGGTAGCCCCTTCAGCTAACTGGGACAAGGGCGCCACAAGGCCTTTGGCATTCAGGGCAAAGCCCTGGTTACTTTCTTGTTTTTCTATCCGTACCTTCTGACTTTGCCGGTTAAATTGCCCCGCCACAGGAAGCACCACAACTTTGGCTGCCTTTATGGCAGAGGCAAGAGCTTCACTTTGATCACCAGGTTCACTGAGCAAGATGTCCAGTCCAATAGCCTTAGGCTTTCCAGCACTGACCTCTGTGACGATGTCAGCCAATACTTCTCTAGACCAAGGCCACTGCCCAATTTCTTTAAGGGCTCTATCATCGATGCCAATCAGAATAATCTGTGTGTCCACAGGTCGTTCGCTCATATACCATGAATCTTGGACATGAAAATCAAAGGCATCCAAGGTACCCGTTAGGTAAGCCAGACCCATTAGTAGCAGTAGTGTTAGAGCGCCTAAAATACCTAAACGTTTAAGATTAACCTGTTGCACTTTTTTTGGGGGCTGTGACATCCGTTCCCTCCCATGGTCTATTGGTTATTTCTTTTTAACATCTACACTGACTTGAATATCTAAATTTTTTCTAACCTGAACTTCAATGGCATATTGACCCAACGTCCCTGTGATTTCTTCTCCAGAGCGGCCATTGTCACGGGCGTACCCGCCTGTGCCCTTTAGGAGGTCATCATAAAACTGGATGACTTCTTCTTCTGTAATGCCGTCTTTAACCACATAGGTCACATCTAAATGACCATCTTCGGCCATGCTTTTGCCAAATACGCCATAGATGCTAGCAACCTCAAAAAATGGCACTGTATCAAATGGAAAATCCGATGGCACTTCTGATTTCCATAGCTCAAGGGTCTCAAGGTTGACCACTTTATTTGACAAACTAAAGGAACCAACCACCACATCAAATTCGGTTCGGGTATCTTCCACATAGGCGGCGTCCATTAAAACCGACAATGTGTAAAAATAGCCATCTTTCAGCGCTGTCAGATTGATGGTGTGGTAGAGTTTACCCATCATTGAAACTTCGTATTCATTTAACCGGGCAGGATAACCATCAAGGGTCATTACCTGATCTTTAAAAGTCTTATAGTCTTTAGTGGTCCCCTCTTTTTTTAGCCAAGCCTCTGGATCTTCTAAAATAGCATCAGGTACAGCAACGGTGACCCTTGCCTTATCCCCACTTAAATGCATCAATGTGGCATAGGTTTCGTCATCAGACTCCGTATCCAACATCAATTTGTTGTATTGAAATGAAAACCCCAAATCTGGATTTTCGTAAGTGTTTTCCCCTTTGATTTTCGCTGGCTCTGTCTGGTTAGCTGCGGCTGTGGTTTCTGCTTCTTTAGTTTGTCCCCCTGCTTCTGTCGCTTCTGCAGCCACTTCCCCTTGTGCAGAGTCTGCCCCAATGGCTTCTTCCTTTGGGGTCTTTTTTTGACAGCCCACTGCAATTAAACAAAGCACCAAAATACCAATGACACAAATTAAGCCTCTTCCATGTTTACAATCCTTTGATCCCACTGAAACTTTGGTCATCACTGCGCCTCCTTTTTGACACTTCACTTTACTTTATCTCACTTCACTACTCAACTCAACTTCACCATATCATTGCTCTCTCTAATTCTCGTTATTATGATTTATACCCCCTTATTAAAAGATGTAATCTACGGTTGATTTCGATCTTAAAAGTTCCTGTTGTCTCCCACTGGCTATTGGGTAACTATCAAATAATCATTAACTTTAGCCGAGGTGATCCCATGAGTTTTCTAACAGTCACTGATTTAAGTAAAACCTATCCAATGGGCGAGTTTGAAGTCCAAGCCTTAGTCGATGTCAATTTCACTATCGAAGAAGGAGAATTCGTCGTGATTTTAGGCCCCTCAGGGTCTGGAAAAAGCACCCTCCTCAATATACTTGGAGGCATGGACATGCCCACTAGTGGAGACGTTCAACTTAACAATAGTTCACTTTTAAAGCTTGGAGAAAAAGGTTTAACCAAATTCCGAAGGGATCATGTGGGTTTTGTCTTTCAATTTTACAACCTCATGTCAAATCTCACAGCCCGTGAGAATGTTGAACTGGCAACAGAAATTTGCCAGCACCCAATGGATATTGAAACAGTCCTAAATGACGTGGGCCTTCAAGATAGGAAAGACCATTTTCCTTCTCAAATGAGCGGTGGCGAACAGCAAAGAGTTGCTATCGCAAGAGCCGTGGCTAAAAATCCCCAAATTCTCCTATGCGACGAACCAACAGGTGCCCTTGATTTTACAAGTGGCATTAAAATCTTGAAACTCCTGCACCAAGTCAACAAAGACTATCAAAAAACCGTCATGGTCATTACCCATAACGCCTCCATCGCCGATATGGCAGACCGGGTTATTAAGATGCGCAGCGGACAAGTGACAGAAAACTACATGAATGAATCCCCTATAGATCCAGAAGGGATCGTGTGGTAGTGCGGGCCCTAGATAAGCGCTTATGGCGAATGATTGGCAGCACTAAAGGGCAATTCATTGCCGTCACAGTGGTACTCGCCATTGGTCTTTTGTCATATGTCGCCCTGAACATGACCCTGAAAAACTTGGATACTACGGTTCAAACCTATTATAAAATCACCAACATGGCGGATATTTTTGCTTCTGTGATGAGGATACCTGAATCCCAGGTTGAACAGTTAGCATCCATTCCAGGTGTGGCCAGCGTCAACGGTCGTGTAGTGGAAGACGTGAAGTTTGAAACGGGAAAAGCCAACGAAAAAGCAACTTTACGGTTGATCTCACTACCTCAAGTGAATAAGCCCATTAGCGATGTGTATCTTGTGGCAGGTGAAAAACCCACCAGCGATACCCAAGTGCTTTTGATTGAAATGTTTGCAAAAGCCAGGGCCATAAAAGTCAGCGACTCTTTTGAAGTGGTGATTGCTGGTAAGCATAAGCGCCTCACTGTTAGTGGCATCGTTGCAAACCCAGAATACCTGTATTTAGTAGAAGACGAACAAAGCCTTCTCCCAGACCCTAAAAAATTTGGTGTTGCCTATGTAACAGAGCAATTTGCACAGTCCCAACTGGGATATAACAAAGCATATAACAATTTACTCTTTACCCTGGATGAATCCGTTAATCACGATGACATGGTTAATCAATTGGATAAAAAGATGGATAAGTACGGGGTTCTCCGTTTATTTAAACGGGACGATTTAATCAGTGCCAGAATGGTGATAGAAGAAATCAAACAAGGTGAGAAAAGTGCAAACACCGTACCTCTTGTATTTTTAGGGGTAGCCGCCTTTATCATCGCCGTTATGATTGGAAGAATTGTTAAAAATGATCGAGTCACCATTGGTGTCTTTAAAGCCATGGGTTACTCAAATGCCACCATCATTTGGCACTATACCAAATACGCCCTAATTATTGGCTTATTGGGCTCTTTAATCGGCATGTTAACCAGTGCAGCCTCTGCCAATTCCCTTGCAAAACTTTATACCACCACTGTTTTTAATATTCCCCTTCTGGTTGGCCAGGTGTACCCGGGTTACCTACTCTTAGCCCTTGTTTTAGGCAGCACCTTTTGTATTCTGGCTGGCTTTATTGGTGCAAGAGGCATCCTAAAAATCCACCCCGCAGAATCCATGCGCCCAGAACCACCAAAGACTGGTAAACGAATTCTACTGGAACGGTGGCGTTTAATTTGGTCCCGTGTGAGCTTTTCTTGGAAAATGGTAATTCGAAATCTTTTCAGAAGTAAAAAGCGGGTTCTCTTTATTATTTTGGGCATTGGCCTCACCTACGCTGTTACACTGCTTCCCTTTTTTATGATGACCAGTTTTTTAACCATGTTTGACAAACAATATGGTCAAATGTATCGCATGGATTATACGCTGACTCTTTCCAAAAACGTGAATGGTTCGGTAATTCACGAGATTGAAGGCCTAGTGGACGCCCAGGCCATTGAGCCTTTAGTCGAGTTTCCATTTGAAATCAAGCGGGGCTGGAAAAGCAAACTTGTCAATATCGTTGGCATAATACCAGATTCAACCATGTATCAATTTACAAATCCAAAGGGCCAAGGTATTAGCTTACCAACCAGTGGCATCGCCATTACCGAAGGCCTAGCACGGCTTCTTGATGTCGGTATAGGCGATACTGTAACAGTTACTTCTTTTATACCAGGTCGAAAAGATGTGGCTATAAGGGTTGGTGCCGTTGTTGAACAGCCCCTAGGGGTCAATGCTTATATGACTCTCCACAACATGCAAACAACTTTACTAGACCCGGGATTTGTCAACGCCGTTGTAATACAGGGTGATAACATTGATGCAAGCGTATTTGATACCGTTAAGTCCATAAAATCCGTACAATCATTGACTGACATGATGGAAATCTTCCAACAGTTCACCACCATCACCTACTCTTCCATCGTCTTGATGATTATCAGTTCTGGTATTCTCGGATTTGCAATTGTTTATAATTCTACCATTATGACTATTAATGAACGAACCCTTGAATTTTCTTCCCTACGGGTTTTAGGATTTGATAAAACCGCAATTTTTAAGATGATTCTAAGAGAGAACATCGTGATGGCCATATTTGGCATTTTGATTGGCATACCAATGGGCGCCAGTATGATCGATATGATGATAGCCTCTTTTAGTAGTGAACTCTATACCATGAAACTTGCGCCCAACCCTATGGTCTATGTCTATACAGGACTCACGACTTTGCTCTTTGTCCTACTTGCCCAACTGGCAACCTATGAGAAAATACACAAGCTTGATTTTATCGATGCCTTAAAATCCCGCGTGTCTTAGGAATGCGTTCTATCTTGGAGGTGGATATGAAAAAGTTCTTTAAGAAACCTTGGTTTCTATTAAGTTTTATAATTATCATTGCTGCGTCAAGTTATGGTGCCTATTATGTCACCACTTCTAAGGCTGGGGAGCCTGTTAAGGTTTACACCCTTGATCAGGGACCAGTGACAGACTACATTGAAGATACAGGTGAAGTGGTCTCAGAGTCCACCCTCACACTCAGTAGCGATGCCACGGGAAAAATCCAAACGCTTAATCCAGATGTCGGGGACACCATTAAAGCTGGAGATTTGATTTTAGTGGTTGAAGATAGTGCTCTCCCTTTTCAACTGGCAGGACTTGAAGCCAGAAAAGTAGGCCTTGTGGCTTATGTTAACGAATTAAAAAAGCCAATTGACACCAATCTTCGTCAAAAGTTAGCGGCTGCAACAGAAAGCTCACGGCTAAGCCTTGACCAACTGAAAAAACAATTGGAAACCCAACAGCAATTATTGGCAGCTGGCAGTGTTAGCGAGCAAGTTGTGAAAAATTTGACGCAAGCTGTAGATATTGCTACTGCAAACTACCAAGCACTGCTAAGCGATTCAAAGCTGGCACTGACAGGTACCAGTAAAAACACCTTGAAACAAGCACAAAGTGAGATTGCCGCAGTGGATAGTCAAATTCAGGGCCTTTTATCAACGCAAAAAAAGTCAACCCTAGTGGCACCAATTGGCGGCACAGTGGTTGAGAGATTTGTCAAGCTTGGTGATTATATCAGTACAGGAACACCGGTGATGGTCATTGAACAATTAGACCAACTTTATATTAAGGCTGATTTACTAGCTGATGATATCATGTCCTTAAAAAACGGCAGCACGGTTTTGATTTCTAGCGATTCAGGGTTTGAAGCACAGGGCAAGGTGCGAAAGATTTTTCCTAAAGCACATACCAAAATATCAGATCTCGGGGTTGAGCAAAAGAGAGTCACCGTTGAGATTGAATTTGACAAGAGTACTCAAGTCCAACAGGCGATCAAACTCGGGTACGAATACGACCTTAAAGTTGTTCTAATGGAAACCAATGGCTTAAGAATTCCAGATAGCGCCCTCTTTGAAATGGATGGCAAGGACTATGTCTTTATGATTCAAGATGGGAAGGCCAAATTAACGGCTATTGAGGTGGTTACCACAGGGATTGATTTTATGGAGATCACGGGGCTCAAATTAGGAGACCAAGTGATACAGTCACCTTCTTCTAAACTGGAAGATGGGGCAACAGTTTATGAAGCGGGTGAATGATTTTCAATTGTGATGTTAATTTCTCTAGGTGTTGACCATTGTATTTGATATAGTATACTATGGCAGGAAACCTTCATCCCAACCGTGTTTGAGATGACCGAAGAAAGGAAAAGCCTTATGAGGACTATTCGAAAAATCATCACCTACTTTTTAATGTTTGCCCTTGTCTTAACAGGGTTGCCCGTCATGGCCACTTCAACTTCATTGAAGGCTGCTGTTGCTAAAGACAACCCTGTAACTATTGGGAATTCTCAACTAGGCGCACAATTGAGCCTAAAAAGTCAAAGCTTTGATCAGCCAGTTGAACTAACCCTTAGCAAACTTCCTGTTTCAGACAAACTTAAAAGTAAGGACTTCAGCCTTCTCGGATCACCTATTTCTGTAAAAGTTACAGGTAAGAACGGTGTTCGATTAAATGCACCTGCAACGGTCAGTGTTAACGTTAGCGTAAAAGATTTAGCCCTTATTAAGAAGAAAGATGATCTTTATGCCGCATACTTCAATGGTAGCAAATGGGAGTATTTTGTCCCTTCTGCCATTGATACTAAAAATGGCATTATTCAATTTAATACATACCATTTCAGCGACTATGCGGTGGTTCAACTTAAGGAAAGCGCACAAATTGAACGTTTTGCAACTCAAATGGCCATTAATGGCTGGGTAAAAAATACCACCGAAAGTGATTTTATTGCTGCAACTCAAACTTACTTTAGTGAAGCTTTCGACAAATTAGGCATTTCTGATAAATCTGTACAAGGAAAAATATTGCGCGCAATTGCTAAAGAAAATGATATGGGCGCATTATTAGTCGCTATGGAAAGTAACGATGTCGATGCTTTCAATGCAAAAGTCGGCGAGCTCACGGGGGCCGCAATACTCAACCACTACAGGGGCGACCCGGATTTTATGGGTAATTCCTCTTTAATTGTCGGCACCGCCGCCAGCGCCCTTGGTCATCTATCCGGTGGCGATTACGTCGCAGCTCAAAAAGCCATTGCCAGTGGTATGATGGACGCTTTTCCTTCGGGTAGAGCCTTAAAAGCAGCTGTCGAAGTGATTGATACCGGTATCAACAATTGGCACGACCGGGAAATCGAAGCCGCTTATCAAGCCTATAAAACAGGCGCTGCCAATGACCATGGCTACAACATCACAAAGGGCAACTTTGAAGAGCTGAAAGTTCAAATGAAAGGGATCAGTCACAAGTTATACAGCGACGCCATTAAAGCTTATTGCCTGCAAAAATCTAAAAAAGAAAGCGAACTGAGCCAAAGTACCATCGCACAGATTCGCATTGATACAGAGAACAAACTCAAAAGCCGATTTGAAAAGCGCCTCCAATCTGAAACCGAAATTCAAAAACAAAAGGTCTATTATCTAAAAGCGATTACAGTATTCAAAAAATTAAACTTATTAGATAGAGGCTCCTTTGGTTTTGCCATTGGTGATAATGTTGATGACCGCGTTAGACGTCTTTTTGTTGTAAAAGACAACATCCAAAGTCTAATTGGCAAGGAAATCCCATTAGAGGATATGGCCATTTTAATTGGATCTTGGTACAACGATAAGACCAAAGATAAAGCCACCTTTTTTGCTAAGTTAAAAGCGCTAGGCTATACTAAAAAGGGCAATCAAATAAGTCTTGTTGCCAAGCCGCCTACTACAACGGTTGCCAAGCCACCTGTTACAACTGTTTCTACGACCCCTGTTGCTAAAACCTATGCATGGGTGTTAACTGATACGGTAGCCCTTTATAATGAAACAAACTGGAGCAATTCCATGTCTTCAAAGTCCGTTGCCTTCGAACCCAAATATGCACCAGGTACTTATTCTGTCAAAACAACATACATTGGTAAATCAGACGCCTACTATAATCCTCCCTATGTCAATGGGGAATCTTTAACCGTACAGGCCACATGGAGTAAACCACCAGCGATTATTAAAGGCGGTGAAAGCATTCCATTGACTATTAAAATAGAAGCCCTTGCCAACACACAATCGGCCTATAAATGGTCAGGATTTGCAAGAGCATTTATAGACAATGTGAACATAACCAACAAAGATGGGAAGTACGGTTATGATTGTAATTACAACACCAAATACGCCCCCATTACAGATATCGTTACAGCAAAAACAGCCAGTTCAGCAAAACCAGGTGACCAGATGATTATCGAAACCAACTTTTTTAGTACGAATAAACTTGGGCATCAATACATTTACACATGGAAATTACAATAAAAAAGTAAGGAAGGGAGCTGATCGAAATCAACTCCCTTCCTTACTTTTTACCACCTATGTACCGCAAAAAGTCCGGTATGGCTTACTAAGAGCACTCTTTGGTGGCGGGCCGGCCTGTTGACGCTGCTCATTGGAGTAGGCATAAGGATCTTGAAGTAGGGCTAAAAGCCCCTTATAAGGTTCAAAATTACCGTAAGTTGAAGCCTCAGCAAGGGCCGCCTCAACCAGATGATTATAAGCAATTGCAGCAGGGTTTACCGTTTTCATCACCTGATACGGATTCTGTTCAGGTTGTTCCACCCTAAGCCGGGTTTGCCACTTGACTAACCACTCTGTCAAGGGTTCAAGATACCCCAAATCCGGTTGACTCCCAAAGACAGTCAAGGCATAAAAGGTGTAGGTAAAATCCATTTGGTGGACTTCCATGAGCTTAAGCAGTTCTGTAACCAAGGTAATATCACCTGGTTGTGGGTCTGCAATGCCTATTTTCGAACAAAATAAACGCCTGTAATGGGACTCAAAGGCTGGGGTGTAGCGCCCAAGGGCTTTATTGACAAGTGCTAAAGCCTCTTTATCTGAATCTTTTCCGATGAGATCAGCACTATCTGAGCGGCTGATATCGTCAGCAGTCTCTGTGCATCGACTATCATGTGTAATCTCCCTGCTGTCTTTGATGGATTTTGCAATCAGGGGCAAAAGGGCCTCCCCCAGCCGTGCTAGATTCCACCCGCCAATAGAGGGCTGATTATTATAGGCATATCGACCATTTTGATCAATGCTGCTAAATAGAGCATTGGGGATATATGTATCCACAAAGGCGCAGGGGCCGTAATCAATGGTTTCACCTGATATGGCCATGTTGTCAGTATTCATAACCCCATGGACAAAACCAATAGCTTGCCATCTGGCAATCAAGGCAGCCTGGGCCTCAATCACAGCTTCAAAAAAAGACAGATAGGGATTATTGGCCTCTTGGCACAGTGGGTAATGACGCTTGATACCGTAATCCGCTAAAGCCATTAATTCCTCAGTACTAAGGGCCGCCGCTGCAAATTGAAAGGTGCCCACCCGAAGATGGCTCTTTGCCACCCGTGTGAGAATCGCGCCGGGGAGATTGGTTTCTCGAATAACACGTTCCCCCGTTGCCACCACAGCCAAGCTCCGGGTGCTAGGTATTCCCAGTCCATGCATGGCTTCTGATATCAAGTACTCTCTCAGCATAGGCCCAAGAGCAGCACGACCATCACCCCTACGGGAATAAGCAGTGGGACCCGACCCCTTTAACTGAATATCAAAACGGTCGCCATTAGGTGTGATCTGCTCACCAAGTAAAATCGCTCGCCCATCACCCAGCATGGTAAAATGTCCAAATTGATGGCCAGCATAGGCCTGTGCGATGGTCGTTACCCCATTTTCTGCCCCATTCGACGTGCCACTTGCTCCTATGTTCCCACCAAGTATTGCTGCACCCATTGGGCTGTCCAGCATGTCAACATTGAGGCCTAGTTCTCTAGCAAGAACAGCATTGAACACTACCATTGATGGTTCCTTGACTGGGGTTGGTGCGGTGGCTGTATAAAGCTTTTTTGGCAGTCTTAGGTAGGTATTATCAAATGTAAAACTGGTTGTTATATCATTATGGTTAGTTGGATTGTGTTTGCCCATAAATAAGCCTCATAGCTTTCTTGTCAAAGATTATGTCAGTGATGCCTTTATTATAACACATGGACTTTGTTCAGGCTTATATAACACATGGACTTTGATCAGGCTTAGAATTGCATTTGCTACATCCGCGTCACGATCATATTCCCAGATTCGTAGCGCTTAAGTCCCCTGTAAAAAAACGTGTACGCAACCGTCATCCAGGCAAGAGAAGCCAAAAGCACCATCAGCAACATGGGTAGATTGGGTGCCACCAAGGTTCTAGCTGGTATATAGACCAAAAAACCTACTGGCAACACCGTATAAAATATATATTTCATCCAACCGCCAAAGATCCCTTCTGGGTAAATGCTGAAGGTGATCATAAACTCTGTGGCTAAATCAGCAACCCCTTGAAAATCCCCAAAATAGAAGCTGCACGTATGGACAATCACAAGCACCGAAGTAAGAATCAAACTAGCAGATAGGCTGAAGATCACAAACAGCAATAGACTCAAAGGATTGAAGCCCATTACAAATAAATAGAGGACCACACCATAAACTAAATCCCCCCAAGCTGACAGTCTGGTTTTTGAACAGAGAATATTGAGTAGCGGGTCTTTGGGTTGTAAAAGGAACGTATCTAGTTCACCCCCGATAATGAGCTGTGTGATCTCACCCGCTTTGCCGAATACAACAAAAGTGATGCCAAAACTGGTAGATGCCAAGGCCCATAATAGCATCACGTCTTTAAACTGATAGCCGCCAATCTGCGGTACATTCTCAAATAGAATCCACCAAAAGAAAATAAAAGCTGAGTTATTGATAGCCATTCCCAAGGTTTGCATAACGAAACTTACCCTATATTCCATCACCGCAGAAAGATTGAATTTCAAATAATAACCCATTAAACTTAAGTTTTTTTTAACCACCGTTAACATTAAGATTCTTTGCCCCCTTTCCATACATCATAAATGCCGTCAGTAAAAAGAACAGCATGTAGCCCACTTGAATCGGAAATTCCCGAAAAAATAAGTCGAAGCTAAAATCTACCGCCAATTTACCCGGTACATAAGTCACATAGGCAAAGGGCAGATACCTTGTGATGGCTTGCAACCACACTGGAAATAAATCAATCGGCATTAACATGCCACCCAATGTAAATACCAATTTTGAATAGATCCAGAAGAAAGCGGAGTTTTCCTCCAGCCAGAAGGCTGTTAGAGCAATATTCATGTAGATTAAAAAGTTGATTAGACACCCAACCAAAATAGACATCAGAATAAACGGGAGATGGCCTAGATTGAAACCACTGAGAAAGCCAACAAATACAATCCCCACGGCGACACCAGTTAGACAGTTGGCCACAAACTTAACACTGAAATCACCTATAAAGAGAGAAATATTATAGAGCACATAATGATAAGGCTTATTGAGCAGATAGGCGATACTGCCATCTTTCACATCCTTGTTGATCTGCACATGATTATTGGGCCTAGATAGGGTTATAATCTCCGTCACCACCAGGTACCAGATCATTGAGTTGATACCAAAGCCCGCAATTTGAGCACCTTTAGTGGCATAGATATTTTGCCATAACAACAAATAAACCAGCATAATCAACACAAAGAACAGATTCTTGACTAGGAAACTCCAAAAGTACACAAAATTATTGCTGATGGTGATTTTAATCAACTCTAAATATTTTCTAGATGCCCTAAATCCATTAGGTCGTTTCAAGACATAAGTTGTTTCAGATACTTGCGATGAGCTCACTGCTGACACCTCCCTTCTTTTGCTGATAAATATGAGAAATGATTTCTTCCATGGGCGCTTCAGTAATGGTGATATCAAGCACTTTTCCGAGCTTAACAAGCGACGCCAGTACATCATCAATCTCCTGAATCGATGTATCCACTTCAACCTGAAGGGCAGCGCCCTTCTGCTTAATCACATTAATATCGCTTCTTGTTACTACCACTGGTTCGTCATATTTGATGCTAATTACCTTCCGATTAAGATAATCGTACTTAAGCCGTTTGATCTTATCATCCAACACGATTTCACCGTGATTGATGATAATAGCCCGTTTGCAAAGCTGTTCGATATCCCCCGCATCGTGTGATGTCAAAAATATGGTCGTCTGCTCCTCTTTATTCAAAGTCAAGATCAGTTCTCTTATTTTTTGCTTGACCACCACATCGAGACCGATTGTAGGTTCGTCCAAAAAAATGATTTCCGGTTGGTGCAAAATTGATGCAGCGATCTCACATCTGATCCGCTGTCCTAAAGACAATTTCCGCACAGGAATATCCATTAGATCCCCTATTTCAAACACCTCTGTTAAATAGGCAATACGGGACTTCAACCGAGCCGTATCCATATCGTAAATCCGACCAAGTAAATGAAAACTATCAAGGGGTGGTAAATGAAACCACAACTGCGACTTCTGACCAAACACCGTTCCAATCCTGTAAGCTAACTGTTTTCTATCTTTTGTTGGATCAAGCCCCAGAACACTAATTTCTCCAGCGGACGGTTGCAATATACCAGTCATCATCTTGATGGTTGTAGACTTCCCCGCACCATTGGGCCCGATAAAAGCCAAAATTTCGCCCTTTTCCACCTCAAAACTGATATCGTTCACGGCTTCAATGCTGCGATAACTGGGTGATACAATGGATTTTAAACTTCCAGAAAATCCTGGAGATTTGGTCTTGACCTTAAAATCCTTTGATAAGTGTTTAACGCTGATGATACTCATTTTGATTTCCTCCTGTAAATAAGATTCGAGATATAGAGATATAAAATTAGTGCTATAGAGACTTCAAAATGAACGTAAAAAAAGCCCAAGGATAGTCTCAAACGAGACTCGTCCTTCAGGCTTTTGTCCTAAAAGTGTAGATCTTTGTCCTGTACCGCTCGGACCTGCGTGAATGCTTGCAAATGCATGTTCTGCACTTTGCGCTTTCACCGGAACCCTAGGTACACTCTCATATTGTTGTTTACTTTACAGTAAATTGGTACATTTGTAAATAGGGTATATTTAAAAAATTATATGTTGATGTGAAATTTCGTCATCAAGAGGTTTTCTGACTAATAGAGCATCTTGTGATATACTTAATCAGACTAAGTAGTTATGGGAGGGTTTATGAAATTTGATGTGATCATTGTTGGTGCAGGCCCAGCGGGTATATTTACAGCTCTTGAAATGGTACGCAAACATTCTAATAAGCGTATTGCTTTAATTGAAAAAGGCAGCCCGATTGAAAAAAGACACTGTCCCAAAGACAAAACCACTGTTTGTGTCAACTGTAAGCCCTATTGCCATATCACAACTGGATTTTCGGGAGCTGGCGCTTTCTCAGACGGCAAATTATCTTTATCCACAGAAGTTGGTGGCGACCTTCCAGATTTAATCGGGCATCCATTGGCCCAAAAGTATATTGACTACACAGATACTATCTATCTTGAGTACGGAGCAGACCACAAGATAGAAGGCATTGATGCACCAGATGATATCAAAGAGATCCGAAAAGATGCCATAAAGGCAGGCCTTAAGCTAGTAGATTGTCCCATAAGACACCTTGGTACAGAAAAAGCCCAAGAAATCTATGGTCGCATCCAACAAACCCTAATTGATTCTAACATTCAACTCTTCTTTCATACCCGTGCAGAAAATCTAATCATTGAAGACCAACAAATCAGCGGTATTGAAGCTACTGATTTACGCAGTGGTGAGTCGCTTATATTCCAAGCGCCAAAAGTGGTTGTCGGTGGTGGACGCAAGGGTTCCGATTGGCTAAAGCAAATGTGCGTGGCCCACGACATTAATCACACCGCAGGTACTGTAGATATTGGAGTACGAGTTGAAGTCAGAAATGAAATTATGGAAACCGTTAATAACGTCCTATACGAATCTAAACTGATTGGGTATGTCGCACCGTTTAAAGATAAGGTCCGTACCTTCTGTCAAAACCCTGGTGGCTTTGTCAGTCAAGAGAATTACGACAATAATCTAGCTGTGGTCAACGGCCATTCCTACAAGGACAAAAAGTCCAATAATACCAATTTAGCCATTCTTAGCTCCCATAACTTTTCTTCGCCTTTTAATCAACCCATCGCCTATGGCAAGATGGTTGCTGAACTGGTCAATATGCTAGGCGGTGGCCATATTTTAGTTCAGCGCTATGGAGATATACTGGCAGGTAAGCGCACATGGCCAAAAGACCTCAGCCGTTCCAATGTGGTCCCAACCCTAAAAGATGCTGTTCCAGGGGACCTAACATCAGCCATCCCCTATCGCCCAATGACCAATATCCTGAATTTTATTGCAGCACTTGATACGGTGGTGCCTGGTTTTGCCAGTGAAGAAACCTTGCTTTATGGGCCTGAAGTTAAATTTTATAGCAACCGCATTATTCTCAGCGATAGCTTTGAAACCAATATCAAAGGACTACACTGCCTAGGGGATTCTAGCGGTTGGACCCGTGGTCTCATGATGGCCTCAGCCATGGGGGTTATGATGGGTGAAATACTGAGCTAATTATACAAAGAACATCATTTGAAAATGATTATCCTCATTTCAAATGATGTTTTTTTTCGTGAATAAATTTTATGTTTAGCCTTAAATATTTTGGTAATATATAAGATGTTTATCAGAAGGTAAATGTGCATAGAATCATCTCGAGGGGGTCGAGATGACTAGAAAAAAGGAGGCACAAATGAAGAAAGCTTTAGTGATAGCTTTAGTAGGGGCTTTGTTATGTTCCGGATTATCATTACAACCGCAAGCAGCGGATGATCAAGTCACTTCCATCGGTGGGCCAGAATATTCAAAGTTAGACAAAGATTTAATTGATGAATTAAAAGAAAAAGGAGTCAAAATTCTTCCTGAAAAAAATGCTTTTATGAATGGTAAGGCTCATTTTAAGCCCGTCTCTGGACTTACCAGTCTCAATCCTCTTGATATGACTGGTAAAAACAATAAGGGCATCGCTATCTTAGTGGATTTTCCAACAGGCAGTAACAGCGCCTCTGCAGTGCCAGGTGTGAATTACCCACCTGTTCCACAGCAATATTTTAAAGACTTACTAAATGGTGATCAATACAATCCTTATACACTACCTACGTTCCAATGGATTACAGAGGGAATGGCTTTAGATAATATCCCCCTGACACAAACCATGAAAAATTATTATAAAGAAGTCAGCTACGACCAATACGGCATAGACGTGGAAGTAATCGATTGGGTTACATTACCAAATAGCTATGATTACTACATGGGACAAGAAGGCTACGCAGTCAGTAATGAAAATGGGGATGCCATGATGTGGGAACTAATTCGCGATGCAATTGCTGAAGCTGATCCCCATGTCGACTTTAGTCAATTTGCAAAGAATGCAGCTTCTGGTGAATTTTGGCTTCAACAAGAAAAGGATAAGATTTTAAAAGGCACCGACACTGATGGCACTAGCTATCAGCACGGCAATGATGTGATTACCCAATATGTACCTAATATTTTTATCATTCATCGTGGAACTGGTGCAGAATTTAGTACGGATCCAAACGTTATTTGGTCTCACAAATGGGATATTGCATCTTCTCAGTATTGGAGTCAGTACTACAAAACAGGGAAAGAGTATACAGATACAGAATACGCAAACACTGTAAACTATGTTGTAGCTGATGGTGTTGTGGTTAATACTTACAATATCGTGCCAGAAGTTGGGCAAGATATTTCTGGCTATTTAAAAATTGCCTATCCTGAAAATTTCCCTCCAGAATACACAGGTAGAAAACCCTCCCCTGCCTACCCTGGTGTTTATGCCCATGAATTTGGCCATGTCCTTGGTTTGCCAGATCAATATGACTACGGATACGATTCTGAAGGCACTGGTATTTTCACATTGATGGCAGGGGGATCATATGGTCGATCCGTCAACAATACTGATAACAAACGCTGGTTTACTGGCAACTCCCCAGTGCATATGGACGCATGGTCTAAGTATTATCTGGGTTTTGTAAAACCAACTGTGATTACTAAAAATACAAGTATTACATTAAATCCTGTGACAAATACACCCGATATCTATAAAGTAGTGGTACCAGGATCGAATGGTCGCGAGTATTTCTTATTGGAAAACAGACAACAAGAAGGATTTGATAAAGGGCTCCTCATTAATGGTGACCTCCATGGTTTAGTCGTATATCATGTGGTAGACGATCTCTTGTTGCAAAATTTCAACCGTCCTAATGAAGCCGCGAATCCAACACCAAATCACAGAACCAACAAGTATCAGGACAAAGAAACAGGCGCTTCTCATTATGCTATTTCAGTGCTTCAAGCCGATGGCTTATATAACTTAGAAACAGGTGTGAACGATGGTGATGCTAGTGATACTTTCCCTGGTGCAAACGGTGTCAAAAATCTTCTAAGCAATGGTAAGCAGGTAAATACCAATTCACTTAAAATGTGGCAATCAGGTACAAATGATACTGGTATTAGCATTACCAATATCGTCGAAAAGGCAGGCGTCATTACTTGCGACATTATCTTCAAATAGCCACTATATTATTATTGAAAAGCTAACGGCGATAGACTGATAAACAGACGACTTAGAGTAGACAATTCGTCAAATTTACCAATGCACACCCCCAAAGCCAGATGCTCTTAGCATCTGGCTTTACTTATCAGTATAGCTTGAAAGTCATACCAGTCTTAAATAGTAAAATCATTTAGGCATTGCAAATATAATCATTTAGGCATTACAAATATTATGTTTCATTTATGGGGTTAGTATATTATAATGATAATCTAAACTCGCAAGCGTTTCCGACTTTATTTTATTAAGGAGATTTTCATGAACCCTTCAATCAACAACAAAGTATCCCTTATTGGGGTAGCCATGGACTTAGGCGCTGGCACACCCGGTGTTAGCCTTGGACCTGAAGCCATTCGCTATGCTGGTATTGAAGAGAGACTCGTCAATATTGGCTATGAATATGAGGACTTAGGGGATATTCGGGCTAACAGACCCAAAATTGCCACTTCGGAGGGGACAAACCTTAAAAACCTTGATGAAGTTGCTCGTATTAATACAATTCTCTGTGAACAAGTGGCCAATGTTATGACAACAGGCCGTTTTCCCATTGTATTAGGTGGTGATCATAGTATTGCCATCGGAACCATTTCAGGGGTCATGCAACATAAAAAGAATTTAGGCGTCATTTGGTTTGATGCCCATGGTGACATCAATACAGATCTTACTTCACCATCCGGCAATATCCATGGGATGCCAGTATCGGTGCTTCTCGGTATAGGACATCCAAAATTGACAGCCATCGGTGGCGATGTGAAGCTGGAGGCGAAGAACATCGTCTTCATTGGTACTAGAGACTTAGATGCCGGAGAGCGTAAACTTTTAAAAGAATTGGGGATCACAGTTTTCACTATGCACGAGATTGATCGCTATGGTATGCCCTATGTGATTGAAAAAGCCATTGAAGTGACATCAAACGGGACCGATGGTATCCATGTCAGCTTTGATGTAGACTGTATGGACCCAGTCCATGCCATTGGCACTGGTACCCGCGTCGCCGGCGGCATGACTTATCGCGAAAGTCACTTCTGTCTAGAAATGATTGCCCAGACCAATAAGGTTGTCAGTGCAGAATTTGTGGAAGTCAACCCTTTGATAGACATGAAAAATCAGACTGCAAAAGATACAGTAGCACTGATCGGCTCTTTGATGGGCGAGTGGTTAATCTAAAAGAAGCCTATGAGTCTAAACTCATAGGCTTCTTCTTTTCTTTAAATCATTAAGTTTTCAATAAATCGACCTACTGCCAACCAAGCCTCTTTAGATTCAGGAATCATATG
This sequence comes from uncultured Fusibacter sp., assembly GCA_964522015.1. Lineage (GTDB taxonomy): Bacteria > Bacillota > Clostridia > Peptostreptococcales > Acidaminobacteraceae > QQWI01. Next base: position 57,177 of record CAZFST010000028.1, read on the forward strand.
CCCTGCCATTTGAAAGTCATGAAACATCCCCTCATAAATTTGAAGGTCTACCGTGACGCCAGAATCAGTCGCCTTTTGGGCAACATTGATGGCATCACTCAGTAACATTTCGTAACTTCCTGCTTGAATTAGCATGGGTGGAAAACCCTCAAAGTTACCAAACAAAGGAGAAACGTAGGGTTTATCTTCACTTTCGTCCCCTACATAGTCACGATTAAAAAGAACAGAGTCTGTTGTATTCCCAAACAGTGGATCCTTCTCAAAATTGAACTGGTAGGACTCGCCACTGGCAGTCATATCCGTCCACGGTGACATGGCAATAATGGCCCTTGGTAGTTTTCTGCCATGGGTTTTGAGATATAGACAAAGGGCCATGGCAAGACCCCCACCAGCAGAATCACCTGCTATCACAATTTGATTTTCCGTATATCCCTGGGCCATTAGCCAATTGAATGATGCCAAGGCATCTTTAAGGGCTGCTGGATATGGGTGTTTGGGTGCCACCCGGTAGTCCGGTGTCAAAACCGCTGCGGCACTGGCAAATTCAATGTAAAACTTGGCCATATTCCGATGGACATTTCTGAGTCTACCGATATACCCGCCCCCATGTAACTGAAGCACAATAAGGGGTTGTTCGACTTTTGTAGTCAAATCAACTGCCACCCCTAAGTCCCTTTGAGTTGCTTGTTCAGCATCTATTGGTTGCTGTCTTAACATCTCCATGACAAATACGTCGCCCTTAATGACTTCAAGATGATAGCCCTTTGGACACTTCCAAGGGGGTTCAATAAGTTTAGTGAGATGTTCCCCTCTACGAATCTTTTGACCAATTAACTTGCTGGATGTCACCCTTGCAATTAATTTAAGGGCCAGCCTTGCTCTAATACTGGGCAGCTGTTTTTCCATCTTTTCACCTCACGTGGAATCTACGTTTGAGTTCAGTTGACGCCCGTCCGCCACCAATAATCACAGTTCCAAGGAATAAAAATACAGAAAAAGCACTGGCCACTAAACTTAAAGTCATGTTGGTCATGAGCCCCATCCCCACCAAGATAAAAGGTATGCCACTGGTGATGATGGCTAGCAGTTCGATCATCATGTAAGACTGCCAGTTTCTCGCATTAAACACCATTGCAATGACAACGGCGGTATTGAGTAAAATAATGGTACCTGGCAAGAAATAGTTCAGTGACCACCCAGAAAAACCAGTTAATAAATCAATTAAAATGATGCTTAGAATAGCGGTCACAATCAAGATAATGGTTTTCGATTTATATTCGTTCTCTTCCTTCAGTGCAAGACTAATGACGATAAATAAGTAAAAAAGTACAACCCCCGTAATTACGGACCAATGGGACCCTTGAAATGAATGATAGTTAAAATAAAGCAGCAAAGTCTCCACTACGATTGCTAGAAAAGCGTAAATTCTAAGAAGAAAATTGAATTTCTTCTCGATAATTTTGATGTTGGGGTACATATTTTCCACATCTTCGGTTCTTTCTAGAACGCTTTTACAAAGTGGGCACAGGGTGACGTTATCTTTGATGTTAACTTTACATTGCTTGCATCTACTCATTATAGGCACCATTGCTTTCTATTGTGATATCGATTCCCTCTTCGGCTAATTTTCTAAAAAATAGTCTTTGGATGACGGGGTCGGCTAAATAGGAACTAAATGTAAATACCAAGGTGTCTTGGTAGGAACAAATAAGCCCCTTTAGGTTTTGGCCTTTTGACATGGCAACAATGGCGTTGAATTTATCTACATAAGGGGCATACTCTTCTTTTAAAGATATGTTGCCAATATTAGAAACTGTTGACGTATTGGCTAGGGCCGCCATGCGATAAATGTAATAGATGGCAAGCTTTTTGAGCTCTAGGGGAACCGCTCGCACCAGGAGATTTTTTTCGTTGGAAACATTGTAGGACAAAATCTTTTCTAAGTTATCTTTGGTAATTTGCCCCCGAAGACTATCTTTGATGATGGTTAGTATTTCTTCAAAAGCATGGGTTTCAGTCTCTGCTTTAAATTCTGCCGAGACCATGACAAAGAAGTTTTTTGTGGTAATGGAATCAAAATAACCCCTGAGGTTAACGGGGACAGCGATGCGGATGGGTTTCTCCTCTTTGATCCCCTTGAGAAGATTTTTATAAATGCTCCATGCAAACACAGCCACCAGATACTCGTTGATACTGACGTCGTACTTGCGGCAAACCGTTTTGAGCTGGGCTGTTTTCATGTAGCCGTGCATAATGGCAAATTCACCTTTTTTGAGCTTAGGGCCTTTGATCATGTAAGCTTGTTCAGAGCGGTAGCTTTTCACGGCCATTTTCTTGAAGTTACTTAAAAAACTATCTTCCCTGTTCATTGAGGTATCGCTACTGAGGCCATCTCCTAATTGCTTGCGAAGCTCAGGATGGGCCAGGCGAAGGTATTGGTAAGTGAGCTCTTTTAAAAAGTTCATGCCCCCCATGCCATCTGTTAAGACATGAAAGACTTCTAGGTTAATTTTTCTTTTATAGTAGCTGACCCTAAAAAGATAGCTTTTATTCTTGCTTTGCACGATAAAACGACAGGGATAGGTGGCTTCCTCTTTCACACGGGGGGCCATTTTACCATTTTTCTCGAAATAGTACCAGAAGATACCTTGACGCAGTCTCACATTGAAGCCGTTGAACTGGGGCAGAATCATATCCAAGGCCATTTGAAGTTTTTCAGGTTCGATGTCCTCTTTTAAAAAGACGCTCAGGCGGTAGACGTTTGACATTTTTTCACCTGCAATCACAGGGAAAATATGCGCTGTATTGTCTAGCTTGTCCCACCAAAGCTCAGCATTATTGTAGAATGCTTCTTTTTTCTCTTGCTTGAGGGCTTTTTTATTTGCATTTTTAGGCATTAGTATCAGTTCCGATCATCAGTATGTATTGCAATTGGTTGCATTAGAGTACATTAATTTGCAAGATTATTCACAGGCTTAACCTCTTTATTATACTACTTTTCAGTGGTAATGGTATAGTAAAAGCAAGACCTAATTGACAACAAAAAATCCCCGTGAAAAAGCACCGGGATAGCAAATTGTCTATTCTAACAAAACGGAGGGGAATAGTGGAGAGAATTTTAATACTAGGAGCCAGTGGCCTAATTGGAAGAGCCATTTCAAGAGAATTAGAAAAAGCATATGAGATTTACGGAACTTATGGTAACAATCCTCTTGATTTAGTAAATGCAATTTACTTTGATATGAGTTTGGGCTCAGATATTTCAGAGGTCCTTCATCAAGTTAAGCCCACAAAAGTGGTGTATTGTCTTAGGGGGGATTTTGGCGCACAATTAGAGCTGCTAAATCGATTGGTTGACTATTTATTGCCAATCCAGGGCAGACTCTATTTTTGCTCGACTGCAAATGTTTTTGATGGTGATGCTACAAAACCACACTATAAAAATGATGTACCCCTTGCCGACAGCGACTACGGTCAGTTTAAGATTGCTTGCGAAGAATTATTAATCAATCATTTAAACGACAAGGGTGTTATTTTAAGACTGCCAATGGTTTGGGGTAAAGATTCAGCCCGATTGAAAGGTCTGATAGACGTATTAGACAATAAGGGGAAAGTTGATGTTTATACAAATCTTTATATCAATAATCACTCTGATGTCATGTTAGCAAAACAAATAGGGTATATCATTAAACATGATTTGAAAGGAATCTATCATCTTGGCAGTAGTGAGGTGATTTCCCATTCGGAATTTGTTAAAACCTTGGTTAATCAATTAGGCTATTTAAACGCATCTTATAATGATGAGGCCCAGTCTGAAGAAAAATCCTATCTTGCAGTGTTACCAACCCATGGGGATTTACCTGCTGACTATGAGGTTTCCAATAAATCAATTATTAGTCTCCTAACAAACTAATTCTTGATTGTAGGTTTCCCCTACCTTCACCAGTTCATAGCAACTGCCTTTTCGCTTTTTGACGATTTTTTTAAGGTCCGCCATGAGCTTTCCTAATTTTTCAGTGGTTTGGGTTTGCTTTAAATCTCCGTAAGCCCCTGCAACAGATAGGCTGGTTAAATCATAGTGCATCATATTGCCATTTCGGTCTTCTGATGCCATAAAGCCACGCTTCACATCTTCCTCACTAAAAAAAGCCAAAACGCTTTGATCAAATGATCCCAGTATCTTCTTCAGTAATGTCTCGACCGCCTCTATTTCATTACACTCAAGGACTGAAACAAAGTCATCCCCACCCACATGACCCACAAAACTGCTAATGACGTTAAAACCCTTGATTTCTTCTTGTAGGATTTTTGAAGTCAATTGGATAATCTTATCCCCATTATCAAAGCCATACAAATCGTTATAAGCTTTGAAGTTATCTAAGTCAAAGTATAGGATTACAAAGTCACCGTTATACACCAAAATGTCGTTCATAACCCGATTGATGATTTTATTTCCAGGTAATTTTGTTAAGGGATTTTGCTCCCTGGCGTAATTTCGCTCGTATTCAACCGAATATTTCAAGAGATTTTTAACACTTACCAACCCTAGGTACTGGGAGCCCTTTTGGACCACAATTGGATCATACATCTTAGTTCCCGTGCGGTTCATGGCAAGTTCTGCCACTTTGTGAACAGGCACATAATAGTCCACAACCAAGGGCTCTGTATCCATCACAAGGGACACTTCCCGGTGGAAATAGACAGCGTGACCATAGGGCCCTGAAAACGCCAAGTTCATGGCATTTCGAGTCAAGAGTCCAACAACATAGCCGTTATCTGTAATACAAACCCCTTCAACCGGAACTTCTGTTAAATAATTAAAGATTGTTTTACAAAGGGTTTCCGATTTGTAATCTGTGACTGTCTCTACAATGCTTCCAATATAATGGTATTCGGAATGATAGACATTATGGGACTCTGCAATTTGATTGTATTTTAAGATTTCAGAAATACGATCCTGTGATAAAGAAAGCATTTGAGGGCAAGGCCGCTGTAAATAGTAGCCCTGTCCAGCATAAACACCTAGCCGTATCAATGCCTTCAGCTCTTCTTTGGTTTCAATACCTTCTGCAATCAGTTTAATATTCGTTTCTTGACTCAGCTGCACAAAGCTTTTTACAATAGCTTGCTTAAAATTATCAGTTTCTAAACCCCTAATGATATTCATATCCAGTTTCAAAAACTGAGGTCTGGTTTCAATAATGCGGTTCATGCCAGAATAGCCTTCCCCCACATCATCGATGGCAATCTTAAACCCCTGATCAACGTAATTTTTCAGGGATTTTAAGAATCCCTCGTAATCCTTGATGGCAGACCGCTCCGTTAACTCCATAATCACATTGCTAGGAGAAATACCATATTGGGCCAATACTTCTTTTGTCATTCCCTTTTGAAATTTCAAATCTGAAATGGCATAGGGATCAATATTTATAAATAGTAGTTGTTCAGGACCCAAATCTCCAGCCCTTTCCACCGCCAACTTTCTCATCAAAAACTCAATTTCCCAAGACATGTGACACTGCTCTGAAAGGTCAATTAACACCGCTGGGGATTCCAATTCAGTATCTGCAGGACCTCTACTTAAAGCCTCATAACCAATAACAACACCACTATCAAGCCGTGCAATGGGTTGATAAAAGGTCCTAATGGTCTGGTGCTCAATAATCTCTTTGATTGCCTCACAATAGTTGTCCATATTACGCTCTTTTCTATGTGTCGTCGGTTGAATCTTATAATGCCCCCCAATGTCAAGACACGATTTTTAAAATCTAAGTTAAGTACTTT
>CAZFST010000029.1:0-61537 GCA_964522015.1 uncultured Fusibacter sp.
TCTATTTTTCAACCGTTTCCGCGATTTTATGTGTAGTTACTCCTAAAGTCAGGAAACACATCCCTTGCTCACAGACAAGCCAAGTGCCGAGCCATGTACAAAAAAAGTGACAGTGACGATGCAGAAGCCATCGCCCTTGCCACCATTAACATGCTGTATACACTGCCAGATGCCTGTCCGAACGACGCCTATTGGTCACTATCCCAAATGGTTAATCGCAGAGATAACATCATGACGCAACGGATCAGACTTAAAAACCAACTCCACGAACAGCTGTGCATCGCTTATCCAAGCTACAAGCAGTTCTTCGAGGACATCAGCCGAAAGACAGCTCTGTTCTTTTGGGAACACTACCCGTCTGAGAAATATCTCAGAGGTAAAACCCCCGAAAGCCTTGCAGAAGAAATGAAAGACGTTGGTCACAACAGTTTTTCTGTTAGACGCTGCAAGATTATTCTAGATGCCGTAAAGCGTGACCACACCAAGGCAAAAGAATACCAAAACTATCGTGATGTGATCACGAAGGGTCTGGTCAAAGACCTTCAGCATTATGACGAGCAGTTAACGGCTGTGGACAGCGAATTGGAGAAACTCTATCACGACCTTGACTGTACTTTAGCCACTATGCCCGGTATGAACATTACCACGGCAGTTAAAATCATGTCTGAAATTGGTGATGTGAATCGCTTTCCAAACCCTGCAAAGCTGGCACAGTTCGCAGGCATAGCCCCAATCAATCTGTCATCAGCTGGTAAGGGCAAGGACAAAGCATCCAAACAAGGTAATCGCAGACTCCAAGCGACCCTTTACTTTCTTGCGATCCAAATGATTCAAGTTTCAACCAAAGGCAAGTCAAGAAACCCCATATTCAGAGATTATTACGACCGCAAACTGGCAGAAGGTAAAAATGCCAAGCTGGTCTTAGTTAGCATAGCCAGAAGACTGGTGAATATCATCTATGGCATGCTGAAAAATAAACCGAGTATCGACTTCCATGCCTTGAAACAGGTGAAGTAGCGGAATAATTGTACTCGAAAATAATAGAACATGGTAAAATGTAGGCAGTAGTGATTTTTTAAAGAACAAAGTGCTGAAAAGCACTGATTTTTTAAAGAAATAGCCACCGCCCACTTCAACATAAGCAGTTGGAGTGTATGTCAAGGGTGGGAGCGGTGTTCGAAAGCTTCCAGGCACTATTTCCGGAGTAGATATGTTACACAATATAAGGAAAGGTTTATGGTTAAAGGTTAGCTTCTATCAAAAGGTTAGTTTGATCCCGTAAGCCGGCGGATAGAGAAAAACAGAGGCCTCGCATTTGATAGCAAGTCTACGCATTGTCATGGCATTTGCATTCATGAGTCAAATGCCTCGCCAACGCACGACATTTACATTAATGTAATGCTCCGCTAAAAAATAGAGAAAAGCAGGGCCGGCTTAAGAATCGGCGAGGAAGAGAAATGCTCAGAGTCCAGCACTCATTTATTGTCTTCACCTTGTCATGGTATTTGCATTAATGGGTCAAATACCCCGCCAAGGTTCGACAATTTATAGAACTTGCCTTATGCTGGAAGCTAGAGAGAAGCTCAGAGTCGCCGACAAAATTTACATCGTGTAACATAGCTCTAGCAATATAAGCTTTGTCACGCCCCTTGCATAACTTGGGGCAAGGCTCGCGCCAATCCGCTAAGGCGGCCGCTTACATTGCTAGTGCTTGGGCGCTATATGATTCTAAAAAACTGCTAAGAGGTACTAATGGGAATGCAGGATATATTCCAAAGTTAATTGGTGAACAATTATCGGAAAAAACCTTTAAAAATTTTGACGATTTCAGAAATGATTTCTGGGAAACAGTAGCTGATTCAGAATTTGCGTCTGAATTTAGCGCAAATAATATTTCAAGAATGAAAGGGGGACTCGCTCCAATTGCACACTCTAGTCAACAGTATAAGGGGCTAAAAAGTTATGTGTTGCACCACATTACGCCTATAAATGCTGGTGGTGGTGTATACGATATGAGCAATATTATGATGGTTACACCCAGAATGCATCAGGAAATTTTAGAAAAGGCGTATCACTTCGGATATAAGGGCGGTGAGTTATGACAAAAGAAGAGTTAATTGAATTAGTCGAAATGATTATTAAAGTGGTAGGTACAGAAGATGAAATTGATAAGTTTCTTGATGTTTTACAAAATAATGTACCTTATCCTGGTGTAAGCGATTTAATATTTTGGAATGATGATAACTTGACTGCAGAAGAAATTGTTGATAAAGCCCTCAATTATAAGGCAATTCAACTATAATTTTTTAGGTAGATAAAAGGGTATAATGCTTACCATTAGTTGAAGGTACAAAAACGTTTTTCTCTGTTTACCAAAATTGTGAATACTCTAGTCCCTCACAGGCTCGCCCTAACTTAAGGCGAGCCTGTGCTTTTTCCCCGAACACATGAGTACCCTATTTTTGTAACCACCCTTTGACAACCCCACACCAATAAACCAGCAGCATCATACTCCTATGCATCAGTTGTCAGACAATTCCCAAACATCACTCTATTCATCCCCCGCAACTTTTGCTATGATGGAATCACCAACCAATTCTGTTAAGTTCGCATCGACTCTATTCACGTATGATGCCAACGGCAACATGCTGACAGAAGTGGCAAAGACATTTGATCAAAAGACCCAACTGGCGACTGAAACAAAGACAACAACACAGGTTTGGGACTCACAAAATCGTTTGATCGCTTCGCAAGCACCAGGCAAATCCCTGACATTTAAGTACAATGCCCAAGGCAACCGAGTGGAAAAGGCAGTGGATGGCATCATCACTCGCTACCTTTACGAGGGCAAGCACTGCCTATTGGAGCTAGCGGTCCATAACGCCACACTGGCTAAAAACGTCCGAGGCCTAACCATCTTAAAGCGAAACGTAACAGGCAAAGAATTAAGTTATTTCTTCAACGCCCATGGCGATGTCACAGCCCTATTAGACAGAAGCGGCGCATTAGCGGGGTAATGGATTATCCCTAAATCCCAACCCTGTTCTACCTTTAGCTAGATACTCAATCGATGCTAGCGGTCTGGTTGACGCTGTCCCAAGTGACTTTTGCCCCAAGTGCTTCGGAAATCTGGCGAATGGCCACAAGGGTGCGGTTATTGGAAACCACAGGTTGAACATCAAATACAACAGCTTTACCATCTACAAAGACTTTGATACCCTTGGCACTTTGAACGGGCAATGTGGCAAAAACGCTGGTTTTTGTGGCGCTCGTAATAATCACCACTTGGTCCTTGCTCCGCCATTCTACTTGACAGTTAAGGGTTTCGGCCACCATCCGCGTGGGAACCATAATACGTCCATTTATTGTAGCAGTTGCAATGTCAGGAGAAAAAACACGTTGGCCTTTAATCAATAGCCGCACACCACTTTCGTCAACTCCTTGAGCCTGATATTTTGCGACATAGCCTGAAAACTCAGGATACTTGCTTTCTAGGTAGGTCAGAGCCTCAAGACTTTGGGCCTTGGCCTCAGCAATGATTTCATCGCTATAACCCCCATCGGAGAGCCGGTCCACATATTTTTGAACGTCCGCAACAAGACCTTGAACAGTGGGTAGTTGGTCGGAATTGGTATTGGCCGCCAGTAGGGCATTTGCTGAACTTGACAGAGTTGCCAGTTGGCTGGCTACTTCTTTTCGCTTTTGGAGCAAGCTATCTAAAGCTGCCGTGTTTAGAACTTGTGCTTTTAAATGAAGATAAAAGACGTCAATAAAGGCAAGCCCCTCGGGATACCCCTTATACTTCATAGATTTTAAGGCGCTGACCAACTTCTGGTCTCCAGCGCCACCTTCTTTCGCTAACCCGTCCAAGTATTCTATCAAAACCTTGTCGTTGTCCATTGCCTCTTGAACAGTGTACTGAAAATTCGGGTCTTTGTTGCCCTTAATATGCTCGGAAATAACCTGGGCATAAGTGGCGTTGGTCGTGTAAGCTGATAAAAGTGATCTTAGGCCAATGCGGGAAAATTGGTTTAGGTTAGGCTCAAGTGCACTAAGAGAACTGCGTATGGTTGCTACCTGACTTTGAAGTTCTGAGAGCTGCCCACCGCTGAGGTAATTCTTATCAAAACTGACAGAGAAATTCGACCAATCCACTTCCCCGATTTGTGTACTCCCTGCATAGATTAAAAGCTTTGCACGGCCACTGGTGACACCAACTTTAGCCATAAAATCGCAGTAGGCAATGGCTCCTGTAGGGGTCGGTATACAGTTATAGGTGGTCTGAGTACCACCATAGTCTATAATGATTTTAACAGATCCGTATTCTGGAAGCCCAAGGGAGCCTCCAAAGACCACGGGCTTACCAGGGGTTGCTGGGCTCAGTTGGCTGATGGCAATGCCAGTGTAATTTCGATTGATGCCGCTTGCTAAAGAAGCATTTGTAAAGGCTTGGGCTCTGCCCCTGTATTTATCAATGGCTGCAACCGAAAAACCAAGGAGGGAATCAAAACCATAAAGGTCTGCGGGTATTAGCGTTGTCAGTGATTGACCACTGCCGATGTAAACATCTTTAACAACACCCTGATCTTTACCCCGTGCAAACCAGTAGGATTCTTCTAGTTTAGTTTGTGGATCCACCATGTTGTTAGCAAAGGTTATATATTGTCCGCGGGCTAAAGTACCCGTCATGCTGGCAGAATAGATGGTGGTTTCAATGGGGTCGTTTGGTGCGATTGTGCTTTGAAGCTTGGCTTGATATCTGACTTGGTCATTATCAAGGTATTTTGCGACTTCAATATAGGCATCCTGTTGACCGCCAAGCACTGCACTTTTTTCCCATTCGCTAACAAGAGTAGGATCGAATTCAGGGGTTTGGTAACGACCAAGCCATCGGGTCAAACCATTATTATTGTCATAAACCTGCTTTAAAGCAAGCCATTGTGCGCTAGGGAGTACCTGATCTTCCCCAGACAGAGTGGTATATTTTTTTTGTTTAATGGCGCTGTAAGCACTGTCTGCAGCCTCCTGGGGTGTTGTAAAACCAGGGGCTGTAGGGATGGGTACAATGATCTGAGGTGCATTCACCACTTCAGAAACAGCTTGTGCCTTGACTGGACTCAGGGCAATGGCACTGGTATTTGGGCTATAATCGTATTTTATTGCTTGTTTATAAAGCCCCTTAAGGCGTAGGATTTCTGAAAGTGCAAAGGCATACTGTTTTTCTAGATCGGTTTGTTGGGATGCCAGTGTCGCAATTTGATTTTCGTAGGATGGCATCAATGTGGCCAGAAGGACTTTAGCTCTCTGGGTGGCCAGTGCCCGTTCGGCCCCTGTCTTTGCACTCCAACCGCTGACCAGCTCTTGATATTCAGTGATTTCAAGGGCTGTATTCAGTGAGAGTTCTATTGGATTCAAGGTGAGGGCAGCGGTGGTATCTATAAAAGCTGACAAGAGCACCGTATATAGCTGGGTAGCGTAAACCTTGACGAGCCTATCGTGCTCCGCTTTTATGGCAGCTTGTTCCACCAGCAGTTTTACTTTTGACTTGATAATCACTTGGCGCTGTGCAGCTAAGTCATGGGCATGGGCCGTATAGGCTTCAATGCGACTGGCAAGGGGAGCATTGACTTGATCCACAAAATTTCCAGCACTACTGGAAGCATGTACTGGAACAGATGTCATGATGACGATTAAAGCTAATGTGAGGCCCATAAGTCTGTTAATTAATTGTGTCATATAATCTCTCCTTTTACCCAAAACATGATGTTGTGGTTTATTATAACACTAAATCTGATTGCTTATCATCTAAATTCACGGGTATCAATGGCTTGTATTCGTTAAGGAAGGGGTGGTCCTGTGAAAAAAGCCAGAAGTATCCTTATATACTTGCTCTTACTTGTATTATTGGCTATGCTAGCCGGTTGTCAGGGTTCGAAACCCATAAAAGTTGCCCTTTTGACCAAGCTGGAATCTGGATCGTTAATAGGCAGCAGTGAGGTGGATGCGGTTCGTCTGTATCTAGAAGAGAAAGGAATCGATAATATTGAGTTGGTTCCCATCAATGACGGCTGGGATACGAAACTTGTCATTAAGGCTTATCAAGAAGCACGCCAACAAGGGATTCGATTTTTTTTGACAAGTCATACTTCCACTGTCGCACTGGAACTGAAAAAGCTGACTGATCAAGAAAAAGAGGAAGTCTTAGTGTTTGTCACGGGTTCCACCACGGATCAGCTCACTGGATTGGACGATAACAATATACGGGTTGTCCAAGATGTTGCCAGTGAGCAAAAGAGCATTGCTGAAGAGATTTCAAAACGGGCTTATTCGAATCTATTGATTATCCGTGATTTAGATAATAACAAATATACGGAACCGGCGTTAGCCTATTTCAAACAACATTATAAGGGAAAGTTCACCTTGATTGATATTTCCATCAAAACCTTAGATATGACCGCTTTGCAAAGCGAAATCGCAAAGGTTGATTTTCAAGGGGTTTACACCCTTATCGGCGGCAACCAAACCGTCAGCGGTTCGGTGGCGCAATTGGCCTGGCGTCAAAATCAGAACATCCAAGTCTATTTTACACCTTGGAATAATGCAACAACTGTCATAGAAACCGCAGGTGAAGCCATTGACGTTTGCATCATGGCTAACCACTATCCATTCAAAGGGGACGAACCTGCTATCAACAGCTATATGGAACGGTTCAAAAAGGTTTACGACTATGCTCCAACCTATAATAGTTTGCATATGTACCGGGGAATGGCACTTCTGAATGAAGCCGTTCAATCAGGTGCCAAAACCCCTGCCGATGTAAAAGCATATATTCTTAAGCAAAAGCTCTTTAAAACAGAATTTGGCGACATCATCATTGATGCCAAGGGTGACACTGATATGCCATTGTACTTCATTGATAAAATAAAAGAGGCCTTTTGAGGAATCAACATATGAAATCCATACGCACAATTTTGCTGACAGCATCAGTCGCCATGCTCCTTATCTTTTGCATTGTCTTTATTGTGGCTCAAAACACATTGAAGCGGCAATTGACCAATCAATTCACCGTATATCAGATTGGCAGTTTGAGCTCTGTTGAAGAATCCATTTTGATTTTCTTAGAGCAGAAATCAGAAATATTCACACAAATGGTGATTTCTCAAGAGTATTCAAATCCTATTGCCAACAGTGCATTCACTGATATATATCTGTTGAATCCCCAAGGTGAATTGATAACCATTTATAAAGCGGGTCCTTCAAGCCATATTTTTGTGGGCTATAAAATGGTCTATGGAGCCCTCGCTGATTTTCTAAACCAGCCTGCTAAAGAGCACGTAGACATATCCCCCATATTGCGCTCAGTGGAAAGCGACTCGATCAGCATTTATCTCAAGTCGGTGACCGATGAGGGTATAATGGTTGCGCGTATCGATATCGATATTATTACCCGTCATATGCGACATGTGGCAGATAATATCGGTAGCATTCTGTTGATCGCCTCTAGTGATGGTTACATCATCACCACTAGCAATACAGATTTGCCATTCAAAATTGTGCCCGATACAAAGAACCGAGAGGCTTTACTAGGTGAAGATTATGCACTGATGCAGATGGACAGTGCTGTTCTAGGGAATCGTCTTGTACTTCTGTCTCCAAACGAAGCCATTGTGGCACCTACCCGCAGTGTCACTTATACGTTCCTATTTCTCACAGGTGCTATCTTGATGCTTCTTACCATCCAGTTGCTGATTTTATCTGAACGTCTGCTTAAACCAATTCAAGCTTTTATCATACAGCTCAGCGAATTCAAGCCAAGTGATGACATTCAGATACCTCTCTCCAATACAATTGTCAGCATTACACACACTTCAGAAATCAAAATGCTCTATGATGCCTTTGCCAATAAATCATCAGAAATAGCAGCTAGTTTTGAGTCTCTAAATACACAGCGTCTGCAGGCGATTGCGCAGACCATCGAGCAAGAAAAATTTGCTGCCCTTGGTAGCCTAGTTGCTGGTGTCGCTCACGAACTCAATACACCACTGGGCATTGGTGTTACGACCATCAGCTTCCTTCAGCAAGAGACTGACAAACTCATCGCAGAGCTAGGTGAAGGCAAAGTCAGTCGTGAAGGCTTATCCCATTATTTAACGGACTTGCTTGAAGCGTTTCAAGTGATGAATTCAACTCTGACTCGGGCTTCTGAGTTGGTAGTGAGCTTTAAGCAATTGGCTGTAGATCAAACAAGTGAAATTGAGCAATCCTTTGACTTGGCCAATCAACTGCATATCGTTCATATGAGTTTGAGGCACGCACTGAAGCACAACGGACACCAGTTGCACATCCAGTGTCAACCCAATCTGTTGATTGTGGGAATCCCCGGTATCTATCAGCAGATTTTCACCAATCTCATCATGAATTCGATCAATCATGCTTTCCCTACTAATGTTCCAGGAAACATATGGGTCTGTGCAACCTATGAAGAAAAAATGCTCAAACTCAGGATACAGGATGATGGCATCGGCATTCCCATTGAGAATGAAAAAAGGATTTTCGAGCCATTCTTTACTACAAATCGTCATGCTGGCGGCAGTGGATTAGGCCTTAATATCGTTTACAATCTTGTCACAAGAAGACTAGGTGGCAGTATAGTCGTCATAAAAACAGCAACAGCAGGTGCTTGCTTTGAAATCAGTGTGCCAATCACCATTGGTACAGGCAAGAGCTCAGACATTGGTAAAGACAATAGCTCAAATACTTGACAGCCATGGTCCTAAGGTGTACAATCGATTCAAACTTCTCTTGGAATTTGGGGAGAAAGCGGCCCCACGGGCCGTCATCTATAAAACGTTGATTGAGAGTAGTACAGAGACAAGTGATTTTTAGAGAGCCGATGGTGGGTGCAAATCGGTGGTCACATCTTTGGAATGGACTCATGAGTGCCTGTGTGAAGCTTTGGCTTAGCTCAGGACGTATGGCTGCGTTAAAGCCTTAAAGTGAGTTGCAAAAGCAACTAATTTGAGTGGTACCGCGGAAGCAAAGCTTTCGTCTCAGCAATGTGACGAAAGCTTTTTTTGTTTTTGTTTGCAAGAGAGAGGAGACAAAACATGTCTGAAGAAAGAAAACGGATACTCAGTGGCATCAAACCTTCTGGTCAATTAACACTTGGTAATTATATAGGAGCCATTAGCAATTGGGTCAAACTGCAAGAGGATTACGAAACATTTTATTGTGTTGTAGATATGCATGCCATCACAGAGCGTCAAGAACCGGGAATGCTTAGAAAATTGACTTTAGAGAGCCTGGCTCAGTATGTAGCCTGTGGCCTAGATCCTGAAAAAAATACCCTGTTTATTCAGTCCCATGTCCATGAACATGCAGAACTTGCATGGGTGTTAAACTGTATGACCTACATGGGTGAACTGGGTCGCATGACCCAATATAAAGACAAGTCTCAAAAAAATGTTGAAAACTTAAATGCAGGCTTATTCACTTATCCTGTCTTAATGGCAGCGGATATTCTCCTGTATCAAGCAGATGTGGTCCCTGTTGGTGAAGACCAAAAGCAACATTTAGAACTGGCTAGGGATATTGCAAACCGATTTAACAATCGCTATTCAGATACCTTTGTGATTCCAGATGTCTATAATCCTAAAGTCGGTGCCCGTATTATGAGTCTACAAGAACCAGAAAACAAAATGGCCAAATCCGATGACAACGATAATTCATCCATTTACATTGTGGATTCTGCAGATGCCATTGTTAAAAAACTCAAGCGGGCAGTGACAGACTCAGTTGGGATTGTTCAAGTGAGCAACGATCAACCGGGAATTAAGAATCTTTTGTCGATTTATGCGGCATTAACGGATACAAAAATCGAGACACTAGTAGACAGATACCAAGGAATCGGCTATGGTAAGTTTAAGGATGATGTTGCTGAGGTTATCGTAGAAGCACTTCGTCCAACTAGAGAGCGCTACGAAGATTTAATGAAGAACAAAGATTATCTAGCAAAGGTTTATAATGAGGGTGCTGATAAGGCACAGGCAGCAGCGCGCAAGACCCTTAGAAAGGTCTACAAAAAAACGGGCTTTGTCCCACGAGGTTAACAAATGAATAAATTAGGCAATAAAGCCTTAAAATGGGTTTCGCTGGTATTGACTTTTGCCTTACTTACCCTTGTGGGAGCTAGCATGGTTGGCTGTCAAAAGGCTGAAGAGAAAACAACAATTTTTGAAAGTCAATTGGGCAGCTTCACCATTGCATTTGACAGTAAATATGTTGAAAAAGCAAAGAGCCAAGAGGACATTTATTATATTACAACCCTAGAGGCGCCTGATGGTAAACAAATCCGTATCGTTGAAGAAAAAGATGCAGCCTACACCGTGGATGAGGCCTATTTAGAAGAAGAGCTCACAGTGGTAGATGAAATCGAAACCAAACGGACCGAGATTTTGGATGTTGAGGGCTTTGGCAAGATCTATGGAGCTCTTTTATTTGACAATTCCCTCAATGACCATTTGTTTTACTACAAATTTAATTCAGGCACCACGGTTGGCACTGTTCTCTTTAGTAATAAAAGGGCATTGACACAAGACGATGAGGCCGCCATTAAAACAATGATTTCTACTTTGAAAAACAAGGAGAAATAACCGTAATGAGAGCCAATCAAGAGCCTAAACCCGTGGTCAAGCGAACACTTTGGGTAAGAATAGGTGCACTGTTAACAGGTGTTTTTTTACTAGTGGGTTTTCTTTGGCTGACACTGATCAAGGTTCCAACCCTAGTTGCCCCTGCAGCCCAGGTAAACGCTGTACCAGCTTCAGGAGTAGACATTCGTCCTGGTACAAACTGGATAGAAGTTTTGGTTCTAATCATTCTAGGAGCCATTGTTTTACTGATGATTTACCGATCAAAACAGAACCCCAAACCTTGAAGACGGACCCACCCCTGCGAACCTAATAACTCAAGTAACCCTAATAACCAACTAACCCTAATAACCAACTAAACCTAATGCCCCAACTAAACTATTATATGAAGACACTGAAACCGAGAAGCCATGGATTTCAGTGTCTTTTTTTCGCTGTTTTTAGTCCCCTCTTAGTGTCAGTCTTTCAGATTGGAGGAGTGACAGTAGCTAGAACTGTTGCAGTGGAAGGGTCTTGAGAATTGGCACAGTTATTGCTATATGAAGCAATAGATAAACCTCAGCATTTAGAGGATTAAAAAGGAGTTAAGATGAGAAGTGAAAGCGCAAAAATCAACAACGAAAAGGGGCTTCACGCCCGGCCTGCAACTAGCTTTTTGAAAGCATGCTTACAGTACCAATCCAAAATCACCATTGCCTATGGGGAACAAATCGTCAATGCTAAAAGCATGACAAGCCTACTTAAACTAGGTATTCCAGGTGGTACAGAAGTAATTTTAACGGCAGATGGGATTGACGAATTCGATGCAATTGTAGGTCTTAAGCACTTTCTCCAAGAAACACTGGAGGATTGATAACCCCCTTAAACCATGATTGCATCTCACTATGAAAAAGAAATGTTGCTAGCCATAACATAGCATCATTTCTTTTTTTGTGATTGATTTTCTGAATATTGCGATATGAAGTTGCGTATGGTAAAATAGTGAAAATGAAAGCGCTTTCACATTTAAACTTAGGGGGTGACATTGTGAAAAATAGTGACCGCATACATCACTACGTACTAGAAATGGCTAGTAAAACCACACCAGATAAGACGGATTGCTTGACTGCCAATGCCGTTGCTTCGGCACTGGATATGAAGAGAAATTTTGCAAGCCATCATCTAAACCGTCTAGTAGAAGAGAATAGATTGGTAAAATCCAACACGAGGCCTGTGTACTTTTTTCCTACTGAGTGTGATTTAAAAACCGGTATTCATGCAAATCCGATTATGAGTTCGATGGTGAATTCTCAGGTGGACACAAGTTCAAATCCAATTATTAACACAGTAACAAATCCAATCATGAGCACATTAGCGGCGGTCCGTGTAGCCCAAGAAAAAGCCCCGATTAAGCAGGGAGATCCTTTTGCAGAGCTAATCGGCCACAACGGCAGCCTGAAGTATATCGTGGAGCAGTGTAAATCTACCGTTCTCTACCCCCCAATGGGCCTACCCATCCTACTTTGCGGCCCATCGGGTGTAGGCAAAAGCGTCCTTGCCCAAAAGATCCACGCTTTTGCCGTGGCCTCTGGAGAGCTCAAGGCAGATGCCCCCTTTGTGACTTTTAACTGTGCAGAATACGCCAACAATGCAGAACTCCTGTCAGCAGCCCTATTTGGCTATGTCAAAGGGGCTTTTACAGGGGCTGACAGTGAAAAATCCGGCCTATTAGAAGCGGCAAACCACGGCATTCTCTTTTTAGATGAGATGCACAGGCTATCCCCAGAAAGTCAAGAAAAGCTCTTTGTATTTTTGGACCAGGGTGTATTTCGCCGCTTAGGAGAATCCAGTGGTTGGCGAAAAGCTCAGGTACGAATGGTTTATGCCACTACCATACAACCAGAAGCCGAGTTGCTAGAAACATTCTTGAGACGGATCCCCTTAATTGTGAAGGTGCCCAGTTACGAAGAGCGACCCCTTGTTGAAAAACTCAATCTCATTAGACACTTGTACTTTTTAGAATCTAAGCGTTTAAATCGGGGGATTGAGATTAGCGGCCAGGTGATTAAAATGCTGGTCAAGACCCACCTGCAAGGGAATATTGGCAATGTGATGAATGCCATCAAACTCAGCTGTGCCAGTGCTTTGAGCGAGGCCTTTCGCAGGGAGAAATCCGGACCTATCAGCATTAAGATTGGCCACTTGCCAAAGTCCTACCAATTAGCCCTTGATCAATTTCTATTTGACAAAGATGTGTTTGACGACTGGCAAATAGCCCCGGATGCTATTGTGATTGAAACCATCAACCACGCTGATGTGGAACCCATTGAAGAGTTTAGGCTAAGAATCTACGCCTTACTGGATATGATAGAAGGGCAAAAGTCCCTGTCAAAAGAGCAACTAACCCAGTGTTACGGTGCGGTGAATGCTTTAGTGGATACCATTATCTTTAAAAATGAACAAACTGCAAATCCTGTTTTACTGGCGGCCATCGAGAAAGTGGTCAATTATTGTTTATCAGACTTTCAAAAACAATATGGCTTTCAACATTTTGGGAATAGCGCCCATGTGATTTCTCGTCTGGTTCATTTTGTTCATCAACTGAGTGGTTCTGTGACCACAAGTGAAGATACGAGCTTACTTGAGAAGGTCACCATTCTTTTACCAAAGGAATCTCGCTTAGTGGGTCAGATGATGACACTGCTAGAAAAACACATGGATGAAACCATGCCGGAAATCGTGACACTAATACTGACACTCTATTTTAAGTCCCTTAATCGCAATTTAAGTCATAAACAGGCCAATGCAGTGATTATGGCCCATGGTTATGCCACAGCCAGTAGTATTGCCAGTGTGGCCAATCGTTTGTTGGGTCAATATGTCTACGATGCTTTTGACATGCCCCTGGACGTTTCTTCAGCGGAGATGAGTCAACATTTAATGCGTTATATCAAGCAAATAGATCATCAAAATGGTCTCATTATTCTAGTGGATATGGGCTCCCTTGAAACCTTGTATCAGGGAATTGATCACAATGGCCTGGGAGACGTGGCCATTATCAATAATATCACCACACAACTGGCTTTAGATGTGGCTTCCCGTGTACTAGATCACCAGCCCATGGAATTGATTGTAAAGGAAGCCGTGGCTAGAAACAGCCATAAGTTTCATTTTATAAAAGCTGATTTGCCAAAACCAAATGCGATTTTAGTCACTTGTAGCACCGGTATTGGCACTGCTCAAAAAATCAAAACCCTTCTCTCAAGTTGCTTTCAAAAGGACACCATGGAAATCATCGCTTACGATTTTGACCGCATTAGGGGCAATGGTAGGGAAGAAGCGGTGTTCAAGCAATACGATGTCCGTCTGATGATTGGCACCAACAACCCTCAGGTGCCCAATCTACCCTATGTCTCCATCGAAGATTTAATGATGGAGCGTGACGACGGGATTATCGCAACAGCCCTTGCTAGCTGCGCAAAACCTGAAGAAATAGAGCTAATGAACCGGGAGATTGTAAAGGCATTTACCCTTGAAAACATCTTGAATGTGTTGACAATTCTTAATCCAGACAAGGTGGCCGAACAAGTGGATCACGCTCTAAACCGCTTAGAGCAGCGGCTTGTGCAAAAGCTTCAAAACGCTCACAGGATGAGTTTGACCATCCATTTAAGTTGTATGATTGAGCGACTTGTGATGAAAACCCCCATTGAAACCGGTAGTCATATTGAGGATTTTGAAGGGAAGCACCATAGTTTTATCAACCATGTACGGGATTCTTTTTCGTCCATTGAACAGTTTTACAATATCTTTATTCCTCTTTCGGAAGTTACTTTTATTTACGATAATATCAAGAATAGATTGGAACATTTTGAATTGTGACACTCTTTGGCATGACACTTGCTTATGTACAAGCTAAAGAGAAAGGAGGCTAATTAATGGAACCAAATATTCGCATGGTAAGAATTGACAATCGTCTAGTTCACGGACAAGTCGGTGTCACTTGGACTTCATCACTGGGTGTTAACTTGCTAGTGGTGGTGGACGACGAAGCAGCTCAGAGCCCGGTGCAACAACAGCTTATGTCCATGACAGCAGATAATGCGGGGGTGGGAATTCGATTTTTTAGTATTGAAAAGACCTTGCAAGTGATTGGACAGGCTGCACCTTCACAAAAGATATTCGTCATCGCAAAGACCCCTAGGGTTGTCAGATCACTGGTTGAAGGTGGGGTGGCAATTAAAGCTGTCAATGTGGGCAATATGCACTTTTCTGAAGGCAAGCGTCAGATTACAAAGAAAGTTTATGTAGATGATCAAGACATCGCAGATTTAAAAGCAATTGAAGCCTATGGCATTGACGTGTTCTTACAAGACACGCCAGAAGACGTTAAAAAAACTTTGGATTAATAGGGGGATAACATGCAAGAGATTACGCTAATACAAGGACTCATGCTATCCGTTATGGCCATTATTATTGGCTTTGACTTTTGGATAGAGGCACTTTTCATTTTTAGACCAATTATTGTTTGTACCTTAACAGGACTGATCCTTGGAGACCTTCAATTGGGTCTGATTGCAGGTGGTTTAACAGAACTTGCATTTGCGGGCCTTACGCCAGTAGGTGGTACACAACCGCCAAATCCAGTTTTAGCTGGTGTTATGACAACCGTTATTGCTTATACAACTGGGGTAGAACCGGTGGTAGCCATTGGACTTGCCCTACCATTTAGCTTCTTGATGCAGTACATCATTCTTTTCTACTATTCTACATTTGCTGTCTTTATGGCAAAAGCAGATACATTGGCCAAAAATGCGGATATGAAAGGTTTTGCAAGACTTAATCTTTTAACAATTGGTATTGTTGGTTTAACTTATGGCGTTGTTGTTTTCCTTTGCACCTATGTTGCTCAAGCACCGATGCAAGTACTTGTTGAAAACTTCCCACCATTCCTTGTACACGGTTTAGGGATTGCTGGCGGTATCTTGCCTGCAGTTGGTTTTGGTTTACTGCTTAAAATCATGCTTAAAGTCAACATGGTGCCTTTCTTAATTGCTGGGTTCCTTTATATGACTTACAATTCATTTGCAAACCTATTGCCAGTGGCATTAATGGGCGCTGCACTTGCAATCTTCGTTTTCTTCAATGACAAACAAAAGGTATCTGTAGCAACAGGAGGTGGCTCAAATGAAGGCATCTAATACAACAACAGCACTTACCAAAAAGGATATTAATCAACTGGCTATTCGAAGTGCATTGCTTCAGTCGTCGTTCAACTTTGAGCGCATGCAAGCCGGTGGTTGGACATGGGCCATGTTGCCTTTTCTCAATAAGATCCACGGTGGCAACAAAGAAAAAGTATCCCGCGCCATGCAAGACAACCTAGAATTTATCAACACAAATCCAACAACCTCTGGCTTTTTAATGGGTATGGTACTTTCGTTGGAAGAAAACAACGAAGAACGTTCAACTATCAATGGCATCAAGGTTGCACTATTTGGACCCCTTGCTGGTATTGGCGATGCGCTTTTCTGGTTCACTTTCTTACCAATCATTGCTGGTATTTCTGCATCTTTTGCAAGCCAAGGTAATGTTCTTGGTCCAATTCTATTCTTCTTAGCTTATTGTGGGGTTTTTGCTTCTCGTTTCTTGTGGACAAACCTTGGTTACAGCCTTGGTGCTAAAGCGGTTACTAAAATCAGAGAAAATACAGCGGCAATCTCAAAAGCAGCTTCTGTGATGGGTGTTACGGTGATTGGTGGTTTAATTGCGGCTTACATCAATATCAGCGTTTTGACCACGGTTAAGATTAATGAGGAACATTCAATTGCTTTACAAGCTGATTTCTTTGATAAAATCATGCCAAAATTATTGCCTGTTCTTTACACCCTTTTGATGTACTATCTTGTTAAGAAGAAAAATGTTAAGCCAACTGTCTTGATTTTCGCAACATTTATCGGTGCCATTGCACTTTCTTATTTAGGCGTTCTCTAATGCATACGCACATAGTCATCATTGGTCATGGCAGATTTGCAACAGGGTGTCAGAGTACGATTGAGTTAATTGCTGGAAAGCAGCCCCATATCGATTATCTGGATTTTGGCATTGACGGTGAAACGGTTTCCCTATACGATAGAATAGAAGTCATTCTAAATCATCAAAAAGACAAGTCCCTCTTGTTCATATGTGATATTCTCGGAGGAACACCGTTTAAAACTGCAGTGGAGTTAACTTATGATATGGAGAACGTTTCTGTGGTAGCAGGGGCTAACATCAGCGCAATGATAGAAGTTGTCCTTCAAAAGGACATGGTGCCTTTTGATCAACTGGGGCAGATGTTAATTACCGAGACACAGCAAACGGTTATCCAATTTACAAAAGCACCGATTGTGATTCAAGAATCAGCTGCCAGCAGTGATGGTGGTATCTAAGCGAGAGGCTCATCTATGTTTATATGGTTAGTGGCACATAGACCTTATGCAACTGCTTTAAAAGAAGCAGTAGATCAAATTTTAGGCCCTAATAAAATTAGGGCTTATGATTTGAGTTGGGAACAAGATCCATCAGATTTTGCAAGCCAGCTGGAAGATGCCTATTTGCATCAGTCAGAGGCTCAAGGTTTGGTTTTTGTTGATCTTCTTGGCGGGAGTCCAATGAATAGCATGGTGTCTTTTTTACAAAGGCCAAATACCCTATTAATTTCAGGTGCAAACCTGCCCATGGTCTTATCATCTGCTAGATGGGAAAGTCATCAGGATGCCACTGAGTGGTTGCGAGAACATCCAACCAGGGGCATCGAGGATGTGAAAGCATTCATGGGACAGATCCATCTGAAAAAATCAGACGCTGAGGAAACCCAGATATGAATCATTTTCGTATCGATTACCGCTTAGTTCACGCCAATACCTTAGATTATTGGTGTAGACCACTACACATACAAAAGCTATTTGTGGTTGATGCTGTGATGTATCAAGATGCCCTTAAGCAATTAATGGTTAAAATCCAGTGTCCTCCAAATTTGCAACTTGAATTTGTATCACCTTATGAACAAAAGATTGAACGACAAAGTCATGGCCTGTATCTATTTGGTTCAATAGAAGCCCTATTAAGTGGACCTATTGTACCAGAAAAAGGGGATTTTTTAAGTGTTGGGTCTTTTAAGCCCCATGGGGATTCCACATTTTTTTATGGTCAGGTAGGACTGACTGAGCGTTATTCAGAACTACTCATTGAACTTCTCAATCAAGGTGTTCTATTAACATTTGATCGTGTTTGGTCTGATAATGTCACCCTGATTGATCCATTATCTTTAAAAGCAGCTAGTTCAAAGCACGGGCCATAATGGTTCGTGCTTTTTTACTGGGGCTTTTCAACAGAAAAAACAGACCTGTGTATAACCTGTTGATAAGTAGAACGTCTGTTTTTCAATAAGTTCACAAAAAACAGCTGATTGCAAGGGCGAAAGTATGTTTGTTTTTTATGATTTTCAAAATGTAACCTGTTGATAACATGTGGATAGTGTGTGTAAGCAAGTTCAATAAAGCTGCTCCATTGTTTAACCCTAAAGAATGGAGGAAACACGTTACCGTACTGGAAATTTTCGCTAATATCCAGAGGTGATTCGCATATTTATGCATACAATTGTATAAAGCGTGTGCATTAAGAATAAGTTAAGGTTTTGTAAAAAGTAAAAAAGGGATAATGCTTTATATTATTAAGTCTTTCAGGGGATAGTTACACACAGAAACGGTGGATAATATGTGGATAAGTCTACTGGAAACTTGAAAATCCCTTCAAAATAGAGGTTTTATAATGTTGATAAGAATTTTTGTGTATAAACATGTGATAAGCGTAAAAACTCAAAATGCTTTTGCAAGACACTTTATGCGTAAAATCCAATCCCTTGGGTATTAATTTCAGCGACTAGAGTTAGTTTCATAAACAGTAGTAACGAAAGGTGGCTAATGGAATGATACAATTCAATGAGCACTCAGTCTACGAAGAAGAAGGCATTGTCTACTTTAGAGTTGGACTTCAAGCCCTAAGTGTCAATGATGCGAAGCTTTTAACAACAGCACTAAAAGATACGATTAAGCAGACATCCGCAAAAATAGTGGTTCAAGACACTCGGAGTGTAAGTGATGAGTATCCACCGGAGATTGATCGTCTCTTTATTGCTTTGATTAAAGAACTACCCGACTATATTGATCAGTACGTTGCGATTTGTAATAATCCCATTGTGAAACTGGAAACAAACTACGTGTTTAAACAAGTAGGTGTTGAAGATCGTTTCCGAGCCTTTAGTCAAGATGATCAAAAAGAGGTTCAGGCCTTTTGTAGTGCCGTGACACTTAATTGGTAATGTGATATGATAGGAAAGAATTATGTCGTAAAAGGAGATTTTAAATGACAGACTTCATCCTATCTTTTCAAGGTGTGGCGATTTTTTATTTTGTCATCGTCACGTTGGTTGGTTTCATGATGATGTTGGTGGATAAACAAAAAGCCAAACGTAACCGTTGGCGTATTCCAGAGAAAGTCTTAATGGTTACTGCCGCCATCGGTGGCAGTATTGGTGTCCTCTTTGGTATGCATTTTGTCCATCATAAAACCCAGAAACCACTTTTTTATATGGGAGTACCATTGATTCTAATCTTGCAATTAGTTGGACTATACCTATTAGTACGATAAGAGGAGAAATTCTTATGAAAAAAACATTAACCATTGAAGGCATGACTTGTGGTCACTGCAAGGCCAGAGTTGAAAAAGCCTTAGCTGCCCTAGAAGGCATAACAGGTGTGACAGTTGATCTTGAAGCAAAAACAGCCGTTGTTGAAATGACAGAGGCTATTGCTGATGGTGTTTTAACAGAAGCGGTTGATGATGCGGGTTACGATGTGGTTAGCATCGCTTAGTGAGATGCGCTTAGCATCACACCATCTCTATCATTAATTCAAAAGACAAAGGGGACATCCATGAAACGATTTTTCAAATCAGATTTTGTTGCCCTTTTCAAATTATCTACGCCGGTGATGATTGGGATGCTGATGCAATCCCTCTTCGCCATGGTAGATCTTTTTTTTGTGGCAAAGTTAGGTACCGTTGAAACCGCAGCAGCCTCACTTGGGGGTTCCGCATTTTGGACAATGATCTCCATCACAGTGGTGGTGACGTCTGCCACAATGGCCATTATTGCCAGGGCAAAAGGTGCTGGGGATCAAGGGGTCATTAGACAATTTGGTAGCCTCACGGCTCTATTGTCAGCTGTACTAGGGATTGTGATGGGGCTATTACTGGTGATCTTCCAAAAGCCAATTTTAGTGTTACTTTATAATCCTCAGCCAGATACCTTGTTGGCCGTCAGTGCTTATCTCAATGTGCTATTTTGGGGGTTTCTGGTGTTCTTTATTGGTTCCAATGGTCGTAGTATGATGCAGGCCATGGGGGATACCATCACCCCTCTGTGGGTCTTTGGTGGTGCTAATATTGTCAATGTGATACTGGATCCGATCTTTATCTTTACCCTGGATATGGGCATCGCCGGTGCCGCACTGGCTACTGTGATTGCCAATTTAGTCGCCTGTATCTGGATTTATTGGTTGATTATTAAACGGTATTACGATGGTAAGTTCTCTGTATTCACTGCTAGTATCACACTAAAAACCCAAGCCCTGTGGTCAATTGTTAAGATTGGATTTTGGGACGCTTTACAAGCGGTGGCCAGGCCGATTACGGGAATGCTCATGTTTCGCATGGTCTATCAACTAGGTGGCAATGCAGCAACAGCAGCCTTTGGTATTGGAGGTCAACTATTTAATTATACCTTTATTATCCTGGCGGGCCTTTCTGTTTCTATTTCAATTATCACTGGTCAGTCCCTTGGTGCAGGAGATGTTAATGGGCTTAAGCGCTTGATGCGGGATGCTTTTTTAGTGGCGTCAATCAATATGGCATTCTTTGCACTGCCCTATCTTTTATGGGCAAAGCCTCTGTTTATGATGTTTAGAAATGATCCAGAGATTCTTTTTCATGGATTGCATTATTTGTACTGGGTTTACCCAGGTGTGTGTTTCGTCATCTTTCCGACAATCTACGGTGGTATGTTCAAGGGTGCCGGCGCCACCAGAGAACCCATGGTGGCGAGCATGGTGGCCAATGTGGTCCTTAAATTGCCACTGGCCTATGCCTTAGCTTGGTTTACACCACTTGGCATAGAGGGCATATGGATTGCCATTAGCTTATCCGTGGTGGTTGAAGCTCTTATCATGATTTACTACTTTAAAAAGGGCAACTGGGAACAAGTAAAGGCCTATTGATGTTTCTTGAATCAGTTCTTATCCTAAAAAAACCTGCCAAGACATCTAAGGATGTTTGGCAGGTTTTTTATGTCTCTTATATGACTCTTTAAGATGTTGTGAGAGACTTGTCTAAGTCTCTTCACCTATGTTGGTGGTGGTTTTACTTTTCAGTGAGGGCCAAGAACTGCTGAATTTCCTCTTCTACCATGCTAAGAGAAGCCAACCAGAAGTCCTTTTTAGTGATGTCGATACCCATTGTTGCAGCAACATCTTTGGCATCCATTTTTGTGGTGTTATTAAGCAGTGTATTGTATTCTTCAATGAAATTAGGTTTGCCAGCTTTGTACTGAGCATAAAGACCCTTGCCAAACAGCAAACCAAATGCATATGGATAGTTGTAGAAGCTAAATCCAGCAGAATAATAGTGTGGTTTGCAAGCCCACATATAAGGATGCAAGCTATCCGCAGCAAGGCCATCCCCGTAAGCTTCTTGTTGTGCAGCCACCATGATTTCTTTTAATTGCTTAACAGAAACAGGTCCTTCAAGTCTTGTTTCGAAGACGTTTTTCTCAAATAAGAATCGGGATAGAATGTCCACGATGACTTGAGTAGCACCTTCAATAGATTTTTCAAGAATAAAGGTTGCATCTTCTTTTGAAGCTTTGGCAATGGCAGCATTTGTAACAATGGTTTCGCAGAAGATGGACGCAGTTTCTGCAACTGGCATTGGGTAATGGCTATTGAGCATTGATTCATTGTAACACTGGCTATTGTGGAAACCATGACCAAGTTCGTGGGCAAGTGTAGAAACCTGTGAAAAGCTGCCGTCGAAGTTAAGCATAATACGACTTTGCTTTCTACCGCCAATACCTGCGCAGAAGGCGCCTCCGCGCTTGCCTTTTCTTGGCTCTACGTCAATCCAATTATTTTCAAAGACAGTCTTTGCATAGTTTGAAAGCTCTGGAGAAAACGCACCGAAGTTTTCTAAGATAAAGGCTTGTGCTTCATCGTAGGTGTAGTTTAAACTGCTTGAAGAAATTGGTGCAAACATATCGTAAAATGGCAATGAACCTTCGTGACCAAGTAGTGACGCTTTGCGCTTCAAATACTGGTGAAAAGCTGGTAATTTGTCTTTCATGGCAGAAATCATGGCATTCAACGTCTCTAAATTGAGGCCCGCTGTAATGGCAGACTGCTCAAGGGGAGACTCATAACCACGGAGCTTTGCGATGAGGTTGACTTCGCCCTTAATGGCATTAAGGGAAGCTGCAACACCTTCTTCAATACGGCTATAGGCTTGAATT
The DNA here is from genome assembly GCA_964522015.1 of uncultured Fusibacter sp. Classification (GTDB taxonomy): domain Bacteria; phylum Bacillota; class Clostridia; order Peptostreptococcales; family Acidaminobacteraceae; genus QQWI01. The sequence continues at coordinate 22,231 of CAZFST010000029.1, forward strand.
TCAGCAGTGAATGCTCGTTTTCTAACATCTTGACTTGGGTGATTCGCAAAGTTTCTAATCATGGATAAGCTATAAGGCTTTACTTCCCCATCAAGATCAAAATCAATCATCAAATCAGAAGTTAATTTTCCTTGTAATGTACTCCATGCAGTTGAACCCACTGTTTGAAGCTTAGACAAAAGAATTTCTTCAGCATCAGATAATAAGTGAGAAGCTTGCTTATGAAGCTCAGTCAAGTAAAAACGGTGCTCAACAACCAATGGCTCCTGGCTTGATTCAATCACGCTAAGGTCAAATGCGCTTAACCATTTTTGAAATTTAACCATTGGTTCAGTTAATAGTGAACCAAGCTCTTCAAGTTTATTATCATACTTAAGTGCCTCTTCATTCCCTGTATCTGTAGAAAGCGTTAGGCCTGCATAACCACTAAGTGGGTGCAAACGAGCCATTAAGGCATTCAATAAGTTAAGGTATGCAGGTGCAGTCACATTAAAATCATCCGTTAAAGTTAGGGCTGTTAATTGAGCGATTTCTTCAGCAGTTGCTTTTAAATCTGCTTGGTATTCGGGGCTATCAAAGCCAGGGTAAATTGTGGACAAATCCCAGTGGTGCTCAGTCATCGTATCCTCCTAGGGCCATTATTTCACTACTCGAAAGGCCTACCCCTATTTTAGACAATTTTCTGTCATTATTCAAGAGCTCAAAGTATGTAAAAACCTTAAGGTTTGATTAAAATCCTCAATTGGTTTACATAATTCCATTAAGAAATCGTAATAGATGGTGAAATCTCATGTTACTTAGCTTGTAAATCAGTTTGATGAGGGTATAATTAGACCAGAAAGTGAAGGTGTTTTATGAAACCAACAAAAGCAACTTATCTGGTACTGGTGGTTGCCATGATTGCCATGGCCATTCTCGATAATGTGAGAGGCGTCTTTGTACCAAGTTTTAAAGCGGCATTTTCCCTTAATAATACAGGTATTGGCTGGCTGTTCCTCATCAGTTCTCTATGTTACATGATCAGCAGCTTTGCCTCGGGATATATCATAAAAGCCACCCACCAAAAGACCGTGTTAATCGGCGGCGCTTCAATTGTTTCAATCGGCATTCTTACTGTGGCACTGGCTCCCAATGTAGTGTTCTTTTTTGGGGCTATGTTGCTGATTAATATTGGTGTGGCAGCCATGGGACTTGCTATCAATACGGCTATTCCGCTGATGCAGGTCAAGAATAAAGCCGTTCTCATGAATGCTGTCCATTTTCTTTACGGTGTTGGGGCTACTGTGACTCAGAAGACAACAGGGACCCTACTGAGTATCAATTGGACTTTTAAAAGTATCTATATCGGTATTGCGGTTTTGTTTGTGCTGCTAATTCTCATTACTTGGAAGGCCGCCATTCCAGAAGAACCGGCTCACAAGAAAATAAAAACCCACTTCAACAAAGGTCAGAAGCGGGTTTTGGCTCTATTTTCAATTGCCCTAGGCCTATATGTGGTGGGGGAGTTACAAACCGGCAATTGGTTCATTAATTATTTGAAGACCTCTTATGGTGTCAACGAAAATAGTGCTGCCAATTTCACCACCATCTTCTTTTTGCTCTTTTCAATTGGTCGCCTTTTGGGGGGCTTTGTGGTTGTGAAAATTGGGTATTTGCGCTCGGTGTATATTTCAATTACCATTGCCAGTGTTCTTTATCTGATAGGCCTTGGTATGGGCTATGGTGGCGCTTGGTTAATTGCGGTTTCTGGCATTTTTTTTGCAATTGCCTACCCCACGGCAATGTTGGCAATATCAACGCTCTTTAAGGGTAGTATAACCCAGGCATCTGGTATTGTGATTACATTTTCTGCCGGGGTCAATATGCTTGTGAGTTTGTTAGTTGGGGTGGTTGCGGATAAAATAAATATTTATGTTGCCATGTATATTATGCCAATTTGTATGCTTGCCAGCGCTGCCCTCTTTATTTACATCGCCGTTAAAGGACAGGACCTAGTGAAAAATACGGATGGTCCTATACCGGTGAAAGTGTGATGGATTCACCGGAGTAAATGCTTTGGTAAACTAATTTTCAATTGAAAGAAGATGCCATTATACACATTGAGAGAAATATTGCCACCCAGTTTTTTAACGAGCTTTCGTACAATCGTAAGACCTAGGCCTTGGTTGCCTTGGTCTTTTTTTGTACTGTAACCCCGTTCAAAGACCTTTTGTATGGCGATGGGTTGGGAGGGGCTAAAGCTGTTGGTTAGTGTCATTTCGCAACTGAGGGGTGTTTCGTTGATGGTCAGTTGCATCATACGTTCTTTTGGGGTATCCACAGCCATTGTGGCTTGTTGCGCGTTGTCAATCACATTGGATAGGATAGAAACGATGTCGATGATGTGCTTGGTATGGGCATTGAGTGAGCACTGGATATTGAAGTGCATATCAATTCCAATATCACGGGCCCTTTGGAGCTTAGCATAAAGCAGGACGTCCAGTTCCAATACCCCAGTAGAAAAGTCAAAGTGGGCACTGTTGTCCTGGTCAATAAGGCCCTTGGTGTAGAGTTTGATTTCATTTAAACGTTCTGATTCTGCCAGTTCGTTTAGAACGATCATATGATTTTTGTGATCGTGTCGGTACTGGCGGTAGAGGTGAATTTCTTCTTCTATGTACTGGAGCTTTTGAAATTCCAACAAGGTGAAATCCGATTGTTTTTTAAGAGTATAGAAGCGAAACATTAAAAATCCGGTATTAAGTAGTAAGCCTAATAGAATAAATCTTATGGCAACTGGATTTTCCCATCTTGCCAAAGTCATAAACAGTGCGCTTAGGTTTAAAATTAGCAGTAGTAGTCCTGAAAAATAAAGGGTTAAATCCAGAGGTGGTTTTTTCATTATGGGCTCCCAAGTTTTAGTCTATTTTTATTATAATCCTTTTTAGTGACATTTTCATGTTCAAAAATGACATTTTCATGCTTTTTTTAAAAGAATCAAACCATCACATGTTAAGATAGGGCTATCGAAGGAGGTGAAGTTATGAGTTGGGCAATGATATGGACTGGGGTTGCAATCATTCTTGCGGTGGTTGAAGCATTGACATTTGGCTTAACGACAATCTGGTTTGTTGCAGGGGCACTGATTGCATTGCTTTTTAGTTGGTTAGGCTTTAACGAGTATGTACAGGTGCTTTCTTTTTTAGTCTCTTCAATCTTGCTACTCTTGCTAACAAGGCCGTTGATATTAAAATATATAAACGTCGGCACTGTTAAAACAAATGTGGATAGTTTAGTTGGAAAAGAAGGTATGGTACTTAAAGAAATAAGCCAATATAATTTTGGACAAGTGAAGCTTGCAGGTCAAATGTGGACTGCAAAATCCCGTTCTGGTGAAACGATTATAGAAGGTTCTGCAGTGGTTGTAGAGGGTATTGAAGGGGTCAAGTTAGTGGTTAGTCCAGTGACTAAAAACAGCAACCTTTAATTCTTAAGTCAGCTATTTAGTGATAAGCACTTAAACTTATATGTAAACAAGGAGGCAATTATGCCAGGCTTCGGTTTTATTATTTTCGTAGTATTAGCTGTGTTTATACTAGTGGTATTTGTTAGTAATATCCGGATTGTACCCCAATCCAATGCTTATGTAATTGAGAGACTTGGTACCTACCAAGCAGCGTGGAATGTTGGTTTTCATATGACAATCCCATTTATCGACATTATCCGATTGAAAATTTCTTTGAAAGAACAAGTAGCAGATTTTGTGCCTCAAGCGGTGATTACAAAAGATAACGTGTCCATGACCATCGATACAGTTGTTTACTATCAAGTTACTGATCCAAAATTATTTACCTATGGTGTTCAGAGACCTTTAAACGCCATTGAGCTACTCACTGCAACTACCCTAAGAAATATTATCGGTCAATTGGAACTTGATGAATCTTTGACATCAAGAGATGTGATTAATTCGCAAATGCGTGTTATTTTGGACGAAGCCACTGACCCATGGGGCATTAAAGTCAACCGTGTAGAAGTTAAGAACATAGTGCCTCCTAAAGATATCTTAGAGGCCATGGAAAAACAAATGCGTGCAGAGCGTGAAAGACGCCGAGCAATTCTTGAAGCAGAAGGTGAAAAACAAGCTGCTATTCTAACGGCTGAAGGTCAACGGGCAGCCCGTATTCTTGAAGCAGAGGGTGAAAAACAGTCTGCCATCCTGGCTGCAGAAGGTCAAAAGGAAGCTGCAATTAGAGTTGCAGAAGGGCAAGCGGATGCAATCCGGTCCATTCAGAAGGCAACAGCTGATGGTATAGCCTTTATCAAAGCTTCAGACCCAAGTCAAGCGGTATTGACACTTAAGAGTTTTGAAGCACTGGCTAAAGTGGCTGATGGTCAAGCGACTAAGATCATTATCCCATCTGAACTTCAAAACGTGGCATCCTTAGTAGCAAGCGTCACTGAACTGGCCAGAAAATAGAGTCTTGAATCAACAGACTGAAAACTGTAAACAGATATAAGATAGTCGGTAAAAGATAAGAGGTAAAAGATAATCAGTAAAAGATAAAACACAAAACGCCAAAGGAGAAGACTCGCTGAGTCTTCTCCTTTGGCGTTTATATTATTGAGAAATTTTGGTTTTTATAATGCTTTGTTTTGACACCAAACCAGGATTGATTTAATATCAAATCTTAGTCGAATTCAACCACCTTGTTTGAGATGGGGCTGGATAAGATAATGGATGTATTTGTTTTTGCATGTTGTTTGATCTCATCAATTAAGGATTCTAGGGCCGTAATATCATCCACCAGGACTCTGATAATCAGGCTGTCGCCACCGGTTACATGGTGACATTCCACTATGAGATCGCTTTTGGTAGCAAACTCAAGAAAGTTGTGGTAGTTTTCTGAGGGCATGCTGATATCGATAAAGGCACTGATGGTTTTTCCGAGTTTTGAGAAATCAATCACCGCTCGGTAGCTGGAAATAATGCCGTTGTCTTCCATCTTTTTCACTCGTTCCGATACTGCAGGGGCAGTGAGTCCCACGTTATGTCCTAAATCTTTCATTGAGATGCGACCGCTATGTTGCAGGATTTCAAGTATTCTGTAGTCAGTATTATCCACGGAAATTCCCCCTAGACGCCCTAGAAAATTGGATAGAATCATGACTATCCATATGTATGCCACCTTTGATGACTTTCTTCATTGTACCTTATAAAATAGGAAAATGCTACTTTCACTTTAACAAGTGATGATAAACTATGATAGAGCTATGGTATAGTATATCATAAGTGAGAAGACACACAAATCATGGCTATCGGAGGGGTTGAAATGAATATTGGCATAAACGTGATGCATATTTCGCCTGAAAGAGCCTTGGCACTAGGGTGTAAGCATTTAGAAGTCTGTTTGATGTGGCAGGGAAATCCTGAGGCCTCGCTTCAAAAAACCCTGGAGGTCTTGCAGGGGATTGAAGCGCTAAATTATTCTGTGCATTTGCCAGTGGTGTTAAATGATTACCCTTATAGCGTGTTCTCGTCGTTTTTCTTAGATGAGGATGATCAGCGTCGGGAAGCTGCATTTCAATTGATTGCGGCCAATCTTGAAGCCCTTAAAGGGTTTAAGCCTGCTTTCTTTGTCTCTCATTTCGCTGGTATCTATCAGATCCAGCCTGAATCACTTGCGAGGGAACGTCTAATGACGGCACTCCAGAGTCTGAACGACCTATGTAAACATTACAATGTCACATTACTACTTGAGTATTTCGGATTGAACTCAAATTTATGTACCCTTGAACAGTGGTCTAAGATTTGTGAGTTTGATCATTTAGGGATATTGGTGGATACAGGACATTTGTATTTTAGTTGTCAAATTCATGGTTTTGATTATCGGGAAATGTTGCTAGGGTTTTCGAAAATAGCCAGCGCTTACCATGTGTGGAATACCCATTTTGAACCTGGGGTTTATGAGAACTCTCTGAGTTATCAGCAATATCATCATCTGGTGCCCCTGGCGAATCAGACCCGGGAAACAGGGTTTGCCATTGATATGGCAGACACCATGGCAATTTTAAAAGCCACAGGGAAGCCTGTGATTATTGAGGCGTCGATTTTATATGGTGAACCAATGTGTTTGGAGACTAGCATTTGTCAGTGGGGTGCATTTTGAAAGATTCGAGTTTGGTAAAAATAATTGATGGGTTCTATTTTGATAGGTTTTGGAGAGCCTCAAAGGCCTTGATATCATAACCCACGGCAAAATAACCCTTGTGAAGCACCACGGGCATGAAGATAATCTTGTGAAACTTGAACCAATCATGCCAATACTCAGCATTTTCGTCCATTTCTAAGTCTACATAATCAACAGAAACGGCTTTTTCTTTAAAATAATCTAATGTTTTAATGGTTTCAAGTGAATACGCTTTTCCAATAACCTGCCACATAATGGACCTCCTTCGGGATGTTGCGCCCTCTCTATGGAAGCACGGGCGGGGGGGAGTTGTCAATACTTAAAGGATTTAGCGATTATCTGACGATGGCTAAAAATGAAAAATACGAAAAGAGGTATAGGAATGAAATTAACAATTAGTAGCTTTGCTTTTGAAAGTGCTTTAGAGCGGTTTAGACAACAAAATGATGGTGGTCAATTGAACGCACTTTATGACACAATTCCATCTGGCCACTGCGATAGTTGCGGTGCCTGCTGTTATGACAATGTGCCCCTCAGTGCAGCGGAATTTTTGGCCCTGGTAGATCATTTAGAAAAACAGGGTGATGGAGCCCTTGAAAAAGCCATTGAAGGTGTAGCCTCTTGGTACCGTTATCAGTTCAAACGGGCGCAGCCCTGTGTGTTTTTAGATCAGAACAAATGTACTGTTTATCCAGTTAGGCCATTGGTCTGTCGACTTTTTGGGCACCAAAGTGCAGAGGAACAAGCCCGCAGAGTTCCCATTGTTCTTGAGCAAAATGCTCAACTGGCAAAGGCTCTAAAGGAAAGTTACAATATTACAGTGGCAAAAGCGGTTGTTGATCATGTCATTCGCCAATGTGATTTTAAGCCAGATGGTATTTTTGATAAAGCGTCTCAAGATAGTTTGTTTGATCAGGTGCAGATGGTGGATACGCCCTATTATCAAGAGGGTCATTTAGCCCTGGATTACATCAACTTATCTTTGGTGGAATGGTTTGTTCTAGCCTATTTAGAGGAAGATGAGCTATTGGATTTAGTGCTGTCAGAAAAAGATGAAAAAACAGAAATCTAAGACTTTTTCAAAACGTATTGACAAGAAAATGAAGATTGGGTATAATGTTGACTTTTGGCCATTTTGATGATATCCTATTAGAGGTGTCTAGAAAAGGTGGGTGATTCGCTTTGGCAACTAAAGAAACGTTGACTCAGATTCGAAGAAACATTGAAGCATGCGTCGGTAAAAAAGTTGTTCTGCGCACGGATAAAGGGCGCAAAAAAGTTAAACAGCACGAAGGTATTTTGGTAGAAGCTTATCCAAGTGTATTCGTTGTCGTTATCGACGATGGTCTATGCTCATCCCGTAAGATTTCTTACAGCTATTCCGATGTATTGACGGATTGCGTTGAAGTCAGCCTATGGTCAAGTGAGAGTAACGTCACATTGAACATCAGTTAATATTTTGCGAAAGTAACATTGCAGTGAATATCAGTTAAATGTTCCAATTATCGAATTAGGCCTAGCCTAATTTTTTTTTTTTTTTGTACTTAATATTATGCTTTTCCATAAATATTCATACACTGTCAAGAAAACGTTTTCTAAAAGTAAGTGGGTTTAGCAAGTGCTCGAAAACAAATGACACAATATGGGATAATATTCATACAATGAATATTCAGAATAATAGAAGTTCGTGACATTCGCCTGAAACGACTGAAAAAACTAGTGCTTGATTGATGTTCCCTAGATGTGTATACTTTAGTTGTAAGTGATCAGCGTGCATAAAATACAATTAATTCCCATTTAGAGGTGTGTATATGTCTAGTACGACAGGGATACAGGTTTTTTCTGAGATTGGACGTCTCAAAAAAGTATTATTACATCGTCCGGGGAAAGAAATCGAAAATTTAACACCAGATTTAATGGAACGCTTACTCTTTGATGATATTCCGTATTTGGAAGTCGCACGACAAGAGCATGATGCATTCGCGGATATTTTTAGAGCGAATGGTGTTGAGGTCGTCTACCTGGAAGACCTTGCTGCTGAAGCGATTGCTGACATAGAAGTCAAAAGAGCCTTTATCAAAGAATACTTAAGTGAATGTAAGATTGCAAGCGAGGGCTTGTCAAAGCAAGTGGAAGATTTCTTTTGGAGCTTTGATGATAATCGGGCCATGATTGATAAGATGATGGAAGGTATTCGTAAAGATGAAATTACGGAATACCCCAAAAATAATCTGGCCGATATGGTAGCTGCTTCTTATCCTTTTATTGTGGACCCAATGCCAAATCTCTATTTTACAAGAGATCCTTTCTCGTCAATCGGTACAGGTATTTCCCTGAATCACATGAGAACAGTGACCCGCAATAGAGAGACAATCTTTGCAAAGTACATTTTCAATCACCATCCAGATTTCATAGATAAACAAATTCCAAGATGGTATGATCGTGATTTGGAGCATTCCATAGAAGGTGGCGATCAACTGGTTTTATCAGATAAGGTTGTTGCGATTGGGGTTTCTGAACGGACAGATGCAGCTGCTGTTGACGAGTTTGCAAATCGAATTTTCCAAGATGGGCAACCATTTGAAGTGATTTTGGCATTTGATATTCCTAAAAAACGTGCTTTTATGCATTTGGATACGGTTTTCACCATGGTGGACTATAATAAATTCACCATACACCCAGAAATTGAGGGGCCGTTAACGGTTTATTCCATTAGAAAAGGGAAAGAGGGCAAGCGAGATATTACCCTTGAGACCTTGGAATTACACGAGATTCTTGCTAAGTACCTAGAGGTTGAATCCGTAGAATTAATCCGCTGTGGCGGGGGCAGTCCAATCGATGCCGGCCGTGAACAGTGGAACGATGGTTCAAATACTTTGGCCATTGCACCTGGTGAGGTGATTGTTTACTCAAGAAACCATGTGACCAATCGCTTGCTTGAGAAGGCAGGGATCAAGCTTCATATCATGCCATCCAGTGAATTATCACGGGGCCGTGGTGGTCCAAGGTGTATGTCAATGCCCCTTATTCGAGAGATGCTTTAAATTAGAGGTTATGTTACACTATTAATGTCTTGTCCTGTACCTTAAAAGTGCAGTGATATAATAATTTTGGCGATTGCCATTGAACATTCAGGAGGTTACACTATGCCATTGAATTTGAGAAACAGACACCTTTTAACACTTAAGCATTTTACACCAGAAGAAATCAAGTACTTACTCAAGTTATCTGCTGACCTAAAGGCAAAAAAACGTGCGGGTATCCGTGGCAATTTGCTAGAAGGCAAAAACATCGTTTTATTGTTTGACAAAGCGTCTACAAGAACTCGTTGTGCCTTTGAAGTTGCTTGTTTTGACGAAGGTGCTAACGTTACTTTCTTGACAAACAGCCAAATGGGTAAAAAGGAATCTATCGAAGATACTGCTAAAGTTCTTGGTCGTTTCTACGATGGTATTGAATTCCGTGGTTTTGAGCAATCGACTGTTGAAGAATTGGCTAAACATGCAGGGGTTCCTGTTTGGAATGGCTTGACTGATATGTACCACCCAACACAAATCCTTGCTGACTTCTTGACAGTCACTGAGCACGTGTTTAAGCCACTTAACAAAATCAAATTTGTTTATGCTGGTGATGCTAGAAATAACATGGGTAATTCATTAATGATCGGCGCTACAAAAATGGGTATGCACTTTGTTGCCCTTGCTCCTAAAGAGTTGTTCCCAGATGCAGCACTTGTTGCTGAAATGAGAGAATTAGCTAAAGAAACTGGCGCAATCATCGAATTGACTGAAAATGTTGATGATGTTAAAGGCGCAGACGTTGTTTACACTGACGTTTGGGTTTCTATGGGCGAAGAGCACATGTTTGAAGAGCGTATCAAGCAATTGATGCCTTACCAAGTTAACATGGACATGATCAAGAAAACTGAAAATGACGATGTAATCTTTATGCACTGCCTACCTGCATTCCACGATAGAATGACAGCAGTAGGCGAAGAAATCTTTGCTAAATTTGGCATTGATGCAATGGAAGTTACAGATGAAGTTTTCAGAAGCAAGCACTCTGTTGTGTTTGACGAAGCTGAAAACAGAATGCACACCATCAAAGCGGTTATGGTTGCGACTATCGGTAATATCTAAGAAGAATCTTAGAACTATTTATGAACAAACTTATGATCTAGTGACAATTTCATAGAAATAGCGCTACCGTACGTCGGGGCGCTATTTCTTGCTCAAAAATCGACTATAGAGGTGCTAAAAATGGTAGCTAAAGATAAAATTGTAGTTGCTTTAGGTGGAAATGCCCTTGGTAATTCACCAGAAGAGCAGTTGGAACTTGTAAAAAACACGGCTAAGCCAATCGTTGATTTGATTGAAGCTGGCCATGAAGTCATCCTTGCCCATGGTAATGGCCCACAGGTTGGCATGATCAATTTAGCAATGTCAACATCAGCAAACTCAGAAGCGAAAACACCTGAAATGCCATTCCCAGAGTGTGGCGCAATGAGCCAAGGTTATATTGGTTACCATTTGCAAAATGCAATTCGTGAAGAACTGAATAATCGAGGTCTTAGTATTCCAGTTTCAACAATCATCACACAGGTGATTGTTGATAAAAACGACAAAGCTTTTCAAAACCCAACTAAGCCAATCGGTGCCTTCTACTCTGAAGAACAGGCTAAAATGTTGACAGAAACTAAAGGCTACCACATGAAAGAAGATGCTGGCCGCGGTTATAGACGTGTTGTTGCGTCTCCACTTCCTGTGGATGTGGTTGAAAAAGAAACTGTCATGGCTCTTGTTGAAAAAGGTCATGTGGTCATTACAGTTGGCGGTGGCGGTATTCCAGTTGTTCAAGAAGGCAATCGTTTGATTGGTGTTCCAGCTGTTATCGATAAGGATTTTGCCAGCGCAAAATTAGCTGAAATCCTAGATGCTGACTACTTGATTATCTTAACGGCAGTGGATCAAGTGGCCATCAACTATGGTAAAGAAAATGAAAAATGGTTGGCTACACTTTCCATGGAAGAGTGCAATCAATATATTGCTGAAGGCCATTTTGCCCCAGGTTCAATGCTACCTAAAGTTCAGGCAGCTATGACATTTGCAGGTTCTAAACCAGGCAGAAAAGCCTTGATTACTTCTCTTGAAAAAGCAGAGGCTGGTATCGAAGGCAAAACGGGTACGTTGATTCAATCTTAAAAGGCTGTCTATGGGTATCATAAAAGTTAATTATGACTATTATCTTCAACAATCAAGCATTATAAGGGCTAGCACACTGTGCTAGCCCTTTGCTGTTTTGGGTGATTTTCAGTTTTGGTGTTGGGTTTGCTTCAATTTACCTTCACATCACTTGTCACTAACTGGATGAAAATCTCCACTAAATTAGGGTCGAATTGTTTGCCTGAGTGCTTGCGAATTTCAATGATGGCATCTTCTTGCATCATGGCTTTGCGATAGGGTCTATTGTTGGTCATGGCATCATAGGCGTCCAATAGTGCCAGAATTCTACAGGCAAGAGGTATGGCTTCACCTTCTAATCCAAATGGGTAACCTGAGCCATCCCACCATTCATGGTGCTTATAAATCCACTCAGAAATATGCACTAAATCAGGGGATGATTCTGCAATTCTAAAACCGATTTCTGCGTGTCGTTTCATCTCTTGGTATTCCACTGGTGTTAGTCGATCGGGCTTGAAAAGAATGTTGTCAGAGATGCCAATTTTCCCGATGTCATGGAACTGAGCAAATAATGCGATTGCATCAACCTCTGTCTCGGCAAACGAGAGGTGCTTTGCCATTAAAACTGCTAATTCTGCCATTCGCACCCCGTGTCCTTCTGTAATGAAGTCTCGCTCTTCCAACATGGTACAGAGGGTTTCGATATTCTTGCTTCTGAGACTTTGCCGATGGAATATTTTTTCCCGATACATAAAGTCATCGGCGACTTTTAGAAGATCCTCAATACGGGTCTGATCATCAACAGCAGTGGCAAATCCAACGGATAGACTGAATGGAATAGAATGGTTATCTTTGTTAAGTGAGTCAATGGCGCGATTAAGATTGGTCTTTGCAGCCAGTGTCTTCTCATGTGACCATCCTTTGAGGATGACAACATACTCGTCCCCCCCAATACGAGCAATCAATTCAGCATCTGGAAAATAAGCCATTAATAAATCTGCAACGGTCTTTAAATAAAAATCGCCGGTGTTATGGCCCAGTGTGTCATTAACCAACTTTAATCCATCAATGTCAACCATCAGAATGCTCATACCTATCAAAGATGCCTTTCGGTAATGATCCAATTGGGCTTCAAAATAATTACGATTGAAAAGCCCTGTTGGCAAGTCCATAATACTCAGTTGTCGAATGGTTTTTTCCGTTTCGTATCGCTGAGTGATGTCACGAACGATGGCAAGTGCTTGATTTTCATTTAACTTTTCAAAACGCGCTTCGTAGTGGTGGGTTTCTGGTATGTTAAGAGTGTATTCTACAGGGGCTGTTTTGCATTCCAAAAGAACTTCTTGTATGGCCCTATTGAATTGAACCACAAGTTCGGATTCAAAAAGTTCCTTAAGCTGATGGTCTATAAATTGGCTAGGGGGCATCATGAGGGCATCCTCATGGGAGGATAGATAATCAGTAATGACCCCGTCCCTGTTTATGACGAAGACCATATCAGGCATTGAGTCCATAATGGCTTGCAGCTTGGATTCACTATATTGGAGGTTTTCTAGTGCAATTGTTAAGGCAGCAGTTTTCTTTGTGATGGTCCGTTGTAGCGCTCTATTGACAATAATCAAAAGTAAGAACATGGCAAGTGAGATCGTGAACAAAACAATGATCGTGTTTTTAAAAGCGATGTTAATGCTATCTGTTTTTCCAAACCATTTTTCCTCAATCCCTTGACGTTCTTTTTTAGTGATTTTAGAAAAGCCATTTTCTAGTAGAGGAATCAATGTACTGTCTTTAGGTTTGACAGCCCGATGAAATTGTCCTCTATAGAGTGGAGGCGAATAGGCAAACTGATCTTGCAAACCATATTTGTATAGAAAATACCGAGCGGGGGGATTATCGACGATAAAAACAACCACTTGGTTTTTTGCAGCGGCGGCCACGATGGCTTCATAACTATCGTATAGGGTGATGCTATTGATACCAGCATCTTCAAGGACAGTGACGGCATAATCCCCACGCTTAGCTGCTACTTGGAAGCCATGTAATGACTCTATTGTATTGATGCCGGAGATGTTTTTGTTGTAGAATATCGAAACGTCAATAGCTTCATAGGGTTTAGTAAATGTATAGAATTTTTCTCTAGCTGGGTTTTTGAAAATAGTATCGATAACATCATATTTTCCTTCTTCCATGGCTTTTAAGGCATCCGACCAATTCATAGCATGCAAATTCACTTGAATGCCCGTTTTTTCTTCAAATAGAGCCCATTCATCAATCAAGATGCCCTGAAGTCTATTGGATGCATCATAAAAAACATAGGGTGGGTAGTTATTATCCAGGACCACATCAAGGGTGTCCACTGTATCAGCATGACTCCATAGGAGGAGGGTGCAAAAGATTATAAATGGCAAGAGTATGGAAGGTGGCAAGAGTACCGAAGAGGGGTTGAATTTTAGTCTCATGAAGTGTCCTTATTATAGTTTCGACTTATCACAAACAATACCCAAGTTTGCCTCAAGTAAACCAAAAATAAGATGGGGACCGTGGTCCGCGAGTCAATTTTGAATGGATTGACTCACGGTGCACGGCCCCTTCTTTGATTAATACTTTATCTTTTGAATCATTGCCGTTAAGTTTTCAATGATATGTTTCATATCCTGATTTACGGTAGCAACTTGCTCAGCGTCAGCACTGAGGTTTTGATTCATATCTTGAATACTTGATACCCCTTGTGAACCTTTACATGCAGTGCTTGATAGTTCGTCAACGATGGTTTGGATGGCATCCATCGATGCGTTTAGCTCTTCAGAGGATGCGCTGAGGTCCATCATAATTCCATTAAAAGTATCAGCGTCGTGGTGGTATTGTTTACTGGTGTCAATGAGTTTTTTATAGTCGGTCAATACCTGAGAATCGATAAAGCCGAGTAGGCTGTTCCCTGAGCTGGCAAGTCGGGAGACGCTGTCGTTGACTAGGGACACAGTGCCTCGAATACTAGAGGCTGTTGCAGAAGACTGGGCTGCCAGTTGCCCAATTTCACTGGCGACAACGGCAAAACCTCTGCCGGCATCACCTGCACGAGCGGCCTCGATTGATGCATTCAGTGCTAGAAGGTTTGTTCTTGCTGTAATATCTAAGATTGCAGTTGCCAAGGTGTTTATTTCTTGAACAACTTTAGAATCGTCAATGGCCTGTGCCAATTGCCCCCTGACATCATTATAAAGGGTGTGTGCACTGAGGCTTGATGCGTTGGCATCATCTTGTAGTTGTGTTGCACGTTCTGAAACATCATGGGTTGTCGTTGCCCCTTCTGTGGCGCGAATTGCAATGCTCTCTACAGCATCTCTAACCTCTTCAATCAATTCAGCGATATGAGCAGTTGAAGTCGTTGCTTGCTGTATGACAAGATTGATATCCTTTGAAGCGTGGTTTGTCTGTTCTGAATTATTGGCAAGTGCCGTTGTAAGATCAGAGAGTGTATGGGAGTTATCTGAGAGGGTGTGATTAAATCCTACAATATCTGTAACGATGTTTCGTAAATTATCAACTGAGTGGTTGAAAGCAGTTGAAATTTTGCCAAGTTCATCACCACTATGAATGGCGATATTCTCACGATAATCCAATTGTCCATAGGCTTGTGCTTTAGTGGTAATTTCTTTAAGGGTTTTCTTAATGATATTTTGGAGTATATAAACGGCAATACTGACCAATACAATCAGAACTCCCATGACAATTAGTGCAAGATTTCGGGTGCTATTTTTTATGGTCGTCAGATTATCTACCCAAATACCGGTACCTACCACATAACCCCAAGGCGCAAAGCCTTTTACATAAGAAAGTTTGGGTGTTGGTTTTTCATCCTTTGATTTGGGCCACATATAGCTGACAAAGCCATCTTTTCCGCCTTTAGCTGTATCAGCAAAGGTTTGAAAAATCCGAACCCCATTTTCATCCTTCATTTGGGATTGGTCTGTATTGTTGAGCTCTGGCTTAATTGGGTGTAAAATAATAGTTGCTTTTTCATCGTTTACCCAGAAGTAATCGTTGGTATTGTATCTAGCGGCACCAATAACCGCCATTGCAGCTTCTTTGGCTTCGGTTTCGGTCAAAGTGCCAGCTTGAGAAAGGTCATAGTAATAACTTAATACCTTGATCTGAGTTTCTACAAGGTTTTGAAGCTTTGCTTCTACTTGATTTTCGATATTCCGACTTTGACTAGGCAGTAAGTAAAAGAGAATAAAGAGTGCGAAGACCACAACAATACCAATTGCAATCATTCGGATCCGGTTGACTATAGTGATGTTTTTCATAACTTCCCCCGTTATATATATTAGTTTATAGGCTATTCTATCACAAATTCAATTTAAATAAGCCTTTTTCCATAAAATTAGGGGAGCCACGGTGCACGTCCCCCTGGCTCATACGAAATCTGTAGTAGAAGTTAATATTTTGGTTTATAATAGGTTGAGAAGTGTATACAATGTACATACGAGGTGAGTGAATGGACGGCATAACGCTGAAAGCACACGCAAAAATAAACTTGTCACTGGATGTGGTGGGTAAAAAGGAAAATGGTTATCACCTGCTGAGAATGGTGATGCAAGAGATTAGTTTATATGACACCGTCAGTGTCAGTAAAATTGAGGGAACAGCCATTAAAATCAGCTCATCAGCGTCATTTTTACCAGTGGGTAAAGAGAACATCGCCTATCGGGCCTGCGAGATTATGCGGGAAGCCTACGGCTTAACTGGGGGCTATGGGATACACATTGAAAAGCGAATCCCAGTTGCTGCTGGACTTGCGGGGGGCTCAACCGATGCGGCAGCAGTGATGAAAGCCATCCGAACCTTGGAGAATTTACAGGTGTCAGATGCTGAGCTCATGGCCCTATCCCTAAAAATCGGTTCGGATATCCCCTTTTGTATTCAAGGGGGCACGGCTCTTGCAGAAGGGATTGGGGATTTGATCACACCCCTTAATGGGGGTTCAAACTACTGGATTTTATTAATCAAACCATCTCTCAGTGTCTCGACGCAACACGTTTATAAAGCGCTCCAGTGGGATAGCATTTCTCATCATCCAAAGACCGATGATTTGATTCAAGTGCTGCCCACTGCAAATTTACACCAGATAGCCCCTCTCATGGACAATGTACTTGAATCCGTGACGGCCAAGGAACATGCCATCATTCAGACGATCAAAAATCAATTGATGACCTATGGCGCAGTAACCTCTCAAATGAGTGGTTCAGGCCCTACGGTTTTTGGGCTATTTAAAAGGGACGATCAGGCGAAAAGTGCCCTGAAAAATATGAAGCGGTTTTATCAACAGGCGTATTTGGTACGGCCTGTGATGCGGAGGGTGTAGCATGCAAAACAAGGGATTGGGTAAATTGTCATTGAAGGATTACAAGCCACTGGGCGATGTGGTATTTGAATACTTGAGAGATGCCATATTGACGGGCAAATTAAAACCAGGTGAGCGGTTAATGGAAATCCAATTGGCGGATAAGCTAGGGGTCAGTCGTACCCCTGTCCGTGAAGCCATGAAGAAACTGGAGCAAGAGAATTTTATTGAGATGGTACCAAGAAAAGGCGCCTACGTGAAGGATATCAATGCAAAAGACATGCTGGATGTGCTTGAAGTTAGGGCCCTTTTAGAAGGGTTTGCAGCGTTTCAGGCGGCGAGTGCCATGTCAGATAAAGATTTAAAAGAAATGGAAAAACTCACAGAGAAATTTGAGAAGGCCATTTTACTGCAAGATAAAGAAGGGATGATTGAAACGGATAATCGGTTTCATGATTTGATCTATAAATCAACCCAAAACGATAAGTTAAAAGAGCTGATCAAAGGGCTTCAAGACCAGTTTCATCGATTCAGAATCGTTTATTTTAGCGAGTTTGATGACTATAAGCAGATTTGTGAGGGGCATAAGGACATTATTAAGGCCATTAAGCTTAAGGATGGCCAGGCTGCCCGTGCAGTGGCAGAAGAGCATATTCACATTGTTGAGCGCTCGGTCCGAGAATGGTCTGTTGAACGTAAAATGAAAAGGGGTTAATTGATGACTAAAACCCGTGTTGCGATTATTTTTGGTGGTGCCTCTGCAGAACATGATGTGTCGATTATGAGTGCAGCTGCTATTATAAAATCCATTGACCAACAGCGCTATGCAGTGGCCCTGATTGGCTTAGATAAAAAGAATACCCCATATAGGGTTGATCATCTTGAAAGCGTTGACAGTGCTGATGTGTTTAATGGTGCAGAGGCTATTTCCAAGGTGGCACTCACTGATTTTTTACTCACACAAGTGGATGTGGCTTTCCCAATTATTCACGGTCCAGGTGGGGAAGATGGCCAGCTTCAGGGATTTTTAAAGTTTCTTGGGGTTCCTTTTGTTGGGGCAGATGTCACGGCTTCAGCGGTTTGCATGGACAAGCGATTGGCGAAAGAAATTCTTAAAGCCCACAATTTTTCCCAAGCCCCATTTGTGAGTTTTACAAAGCAAGAATTTGAAAGTTCCTTTGAAGGGGTTGTGGCTAGTGTTGAAGCGCAATTGAAATATCCAATATTTGTTAAACCTTCTAACCTAGGTTCAAGCTTAGGGATTCACAAAGTGATGACCTCCAGCCAATTAAGGGCGGCACTGGAAGATGCTTTTCGCTTTGATAGTTGGATTTTGATTGAGCAAGGGATTGATGCCCGTGAACTTGAATGCGGCGTGTTAGGAAACGAAAATCCAAAGGCCATGGCTGTGGGTGAAATCGTTGCCAGTCACGAGTTTTACGATTATGAAGCCAAGTATTCTGACGCATGCCCAAGCACCTTAACGGTTCCTGCTAAGGTCCCTCAAGCTGTGATTGAAGAAATCCAAAGAGAGTCCCTTCGGGCTTACTGCTTGCTGGGGGTTGAAGGCATGGCTAGGGTGGATTTTCTAGTGGATAAGCACACCATGAAAGTCTATTTAAGCGAACTCAATACCCTGCCGGGTTTCACTAAATTCAGCATGTACCCAACCCTTTGTGGGGCGGCTGGCATTTCATACCCTGAATTGATTAGCACCTTGATAGACCTTGCTTTTGGGAGGGTAACCTATGCGTGATATAACCCTTCAAGTCAAATCCACACAAAAAATAACCGGTGAAGAACCCATTATTATCGATTTTGTCACCGAGGGAAAATACGAACTTAAAAATGATGCCACTTATTTAATCTATGAGGAATCCGAATTATCCGGTTTTCCTGGGCACAAAACATCACTCAAGATTCGGGAGTCTGCTGTGGATATGCGTCGTTATGGGGAAAGCGAGGCCCATATGCACTTTGAAAAGGGCATCCGAGAAACCGCTGATTACGAAACCCCTTATGGGGTTTTCAAGATAGAGACCCTGACACACCGTATCCAGGTAGAACTAGGGGACCAAGAAGGCTTTGTAGAAGTCGAATACGCCCTGTCAATACAAGGGATGCACGAAGCCACCCATACTTTATTGATTCGGTATTGGTAAGATGACCACCGAGACATCTTTAAAAAACAGGGTCCAGAGCCACTTAAATCAGGCCTTGGTCCTACTGAGTTCAGAATCAAAGAAGGGGATTGTCCTTCGAATTGCACCAGCCCCTTTTGACTTTGCCTTTGTTCCTTACTTTTGCAAAACCGCTGATGATTGGACCCATTTGAATAGAGTCATGGGGGATACGGTTTTTTTTGAAAAATTTGAAATAGCCCCAAATAATTATGTAAACTTTTCAGTCAGTCATCAAATCAAAGGTGAGCTACTGACTAAATGGCAGTTTGGGCGAGATACTTATGCCTATTGCAGGTTGAAACATTTAAAAGGGTTACTATTAGAAGAGGGTATTAAACCCTCACCGGTAATTGGCTGTCAAGAAGTGTCGCTTCTGATGTCAAAGCTGGTTCAAGCAGACAATATAGAAGTGGTGGATCAACTGTTAGAAACGGCTCTAAAGCACCACAGCTTTAGACTTCTTCCAAAAGAGCACCTATCGGATTGGTTAAACTTAATGATGCAATTAATACCTTAACTACTGATGCCAAAGAAACCGGCACGCTGATGCCGAAAACTCGGCAGCGCGTGCCGAAAACTCGGCACGTTGTTAGTTCGCAATGATTAGAAGGTCTCTCATAAGGTGGTCGCAAAATGGAAAAGTATAATGCACTTTTTGATTATGTCAGTGATGGCATTATGGAAATCGATGGGGATGGCCTGATTGTCTATTGCAATCAAAAGGTGATTAGGCTGGATGATATCGAGAATTTTGATGTGATTGGGAAGCCCCTACTTGAGGTTTATCCCTCTCTTCAAAAGTCCACATCCACCCTTTATCAAGTGCTGAGTACCGGTAAACCGATTTTTAACCTTGAACAGACTTTTGTTACCTACAGGGGGAAATCCATAGCCACCATCAATACGACATTGCCCATTGAAAAAGATGGTCAAGTGGTTGGTGCCATTGAAATATCTAGGGATATTACAGATGTAAAGGTGATGAGCGAGCGCATTGCTGATCTTCAGCGGCGGGTTTACCACTCCCATACCCAAGTGGATAAAACCCTTGGAGATTTCGTACAGTTCAATTTTGATAGCATTTTAACAGAAGATCATACCATGGTGCGCCTTAAGGAAATGGCTAAAAAAGCCGCACTTTCCTCAAGTCCCGTACTGGTAGTGGGTGAAACAGGCACTGGTAAAGAGCTTTTTGTTCAAGCCATTCACGCCGCAAGTCGTCGGTCGGAATGCCCTTTTATCGCACAAAACTGTGCAGCCCTGCCTGCAAATCTTTTGGAAGCCATACTCTTTGGAACCGTCGACGGAGCCTACACTGGGGCAAAAGACCGAACGGGGCTCTTGGAAACAGCCAACGGGGGCACTTTATTTTTAGATGAAATCAATTCAATGCCACTGGAACTACAGGCGAAACTCCTTCGCTTTTTACAGGATGGTTGGCTAAGAAGGCTTGGGGATACCGTATCGAGACGGGTGGATGTTCGTTTGATAGCTGCCATGAATCTAGAGCCAGATGCAGCCCTTTCAAGTGGTGTACTGAGGCAGGATCTCTATTATCGGTTGAACACGATCACATTAGCCATTCCACCACTGCGACTGAGAAAAGGTGATATTGTGATTTTGGTACCAGCTTTTGTTCAGCGGTTTAATCGGCAGCTGAACAAAAGGGTCAGAGGGCTCACAAAAGAAGTTTTGGCCAATTTTGAGAATTACAACTGGCCTGGTAATGTCAGGGAACTTGAACATGTGATTGAAGGGGCCATGAACCTCAGCGATGGGGAATGGCTGACAGAACAGGATTTACCCCCATCATTTATAGGAAGTAGAGCTATGATGAAGACTGATGGGGAGGGGGTGACCCTTTCTGTGTCCCTTGATTTGCCTCTGAACCAGAGTATTTTAGCCTATGAGCGCCAACTGATACGGCATGCCCTCATGACCTGCGGCACCAATGTTTCAGATGCCGCCAAAGCCCTCGGGATTCCAAGACAGACCCTGCAATCTAAGATCAAGAAGATGAATGAGAAAGAGCCAGCCAAATAAAATTAATGCAAAAACCACAGATAAATAGAAGCGAATGCCGCCAGAAAAAACTGGTGGTTTTTTTATGCCGAAAATTCGGCAGTGGTTTTTTGTTAGGTTGCATCTCACCGTGAAAGTTGGACGTAGTGCTTTAAAACACTAGGCTGACAACGTTTTCACATACTTGGCATGGGATTTGCAATAGCCTTAAGTGGAAAGCAATCTATTTGGATGATTGCTATGAACATTGATTTTGGGAGGTTTCTAATGAAACAAGGTTGCAAATTTGGTACACACCGCGTACTCGAACCAGTGGGCACATTGCCACAACCAGCGCTTAGAATTGACAACACCATGGAGATCTATGACAACGAGATTTTGATCGACGTTCAAACCCTAAACGTTGACTCTGCAAGCTTTACACAAATCAAAGAACAAGCTGGCGGCGATATCGAAGGTATCAAGTCAATTATTATGCAAACTGTTGCCACTCGCGGCAAACAACATAACCCAGTAACAGGCAGCGGCGGCATGCTTATTGGTCGCGTCAAAGAAATCGGACCTGCTCTTGAAGGCAAGACTGACCTTAAAGTCGGCGACAAGATTGCAACATTGGTTTCTCTTTCTTTAACACCGCTTAAAATTGAAAGCATCAACGAAGTTAGAAAAGACATCGATCAAGTGGACGTAACAGCGCAAGCTATTCTTTTTGAATCAGGTATCTACGCTGTACTTCCAAGCGATATGCCAGAAAACTTGGCCCTATCTGTTCTTGACGTAGCTGGTGCACCTGCTCAAACTGCAAAACTGGTTAAACCAGGAGATACTGTATTGGTTATCGGCGGCGCTGGTAAGTCTGGTATGCTTTGCTTATATGAAGCAAAACGTCGTGCTGGTATCACAGGTAAAGTCATTTGCCTTGGACATTCAGAAAAATCAATGGAGCGCGTTAGAAAAATGGGCCTTGCTGACTACTGCGTAGCTTCTGATGCGACTAAGCCTGTTGAAGTCATGAACGTGATCAAAGAGCTGACAAACGGTAAAATGGCTGATGTAACAATCAACTGCGTTAACATTCCAGGTACTGAAATGTCTACAATTCTTGCGACTAACCCAGATGGGGTAATCTACTTCTTCTCTATGGCGACTAGCTTTACAGCTGCTGCTCTTGGCGCAGAAGGTGTGGGTATGGATACAAATATGATTATCGGCAATGGTTATGCTCGGGGTCATGCAGCCATCGCTCTTAATATTATGCGCGAGTCTGAAACATTGAGAAAAGTTTACGAAGAACTATACGCTTAATTTGTTTATTTGATAGCTTGAAAGTCCGATAGTCTAGGCGATTCAACCGCCTGGACTAGTCGGCTGTCTAGACCAATTACAATTAAACCAAATGACGATTTGACAACTATGAAGGAGAAACCATGAGAGATTTTAGAGAAATCGAGATGTGGAAAAACGTTACCGATGAGCAGTGGAATGACTGGCATTGGCAAGTTAGAAATCGTATCAGCACTTTAGAAGACTTGAAGAAGGTGACAAATCTTACTGACGAAGAAGAAGAAGGTGTTAAGCGTTCTTTAGAAATCCTTCGTATGGGTATCACACCTTATTATGCGATGCTGATGGATATCAACGATCCACATTGTCCAGTGCGCATGCAGGCTGTACCGACGCTTTCTGAAACACACAGAAGCGCTGCTGACATGGATGATCCTTTACACGAAGATGAAGATTCACCAGTGCCTGGTTTGACCCACCGTTACCCTGATCGCGTCTTACTTTTGATTACGGATATGTGCTCTATGTATTGCCGTCACTGTACTCGTCGTCGTTTTGCAGGTCAATCGGATGCAGAAATCGGCGTTGATAATATCGATGCTGCCATCGAGTATATCTCTAAGACACCTGTGATCAGAGACGTTCTGCTTTCAGGGGGAGACTGCCTACTGGTATCTGATGAAAGACTTGAGTACATCATCTCTAAATTAAGAGCGATTCCACACGTTGAAATCATCCGTTTGGGCTCTAGAACACCAGTTGTATTGCCGCAAAGAATCACGCCAGCCCTAGTGGATATGCTTAAAAAGTATCACCCAATCTGGCTCAACACGCACTTTAACCACTCAAAAGAAGTCACGCCAGAAGCTAAACGGGCTTGCGAACTTTTAGCCAATGCTGGTATTCCACTTGGTAATCAATCGGTTCTGCTTAGAGGCGTTAACGACTGCGTACACGTGATGAAGAAATTGGTTCATAACTTGGTCATGATGCGTGTCAGACCTTACTATATCTATCAGTGTGACTTGTCACTTGGTATTGAGCACTTTAGAACACCTGTTTCTAAGGGTATTGAGATTATTGAAGGTCTTCGTGGCCATACGTCTGGTTACGCTGTTCCAACATTTGTTGTGGATGCACCAGGCGGCGGCGGTAAGACACCGGTTATGCCTAATTATGTCTTGTCACAATCGCCAAACCGCGTTGTGCTTAGAAACTACGAAGGTGTTGTCACAACTTACACTGAGCCTACTGCCTACGAAGACAAGTGCATGTGTGAAGATTGTACGTCTGAAAACAAGAAGCATTCAACAGGTGTTTTGGGACTATTGCATGGTGAGCAAGTGAGCCTGGAACTCAAAGAGTTAGACCGTCACAAGCGTAGCCATCACGAATAATAAAGAAAGTTTGAAGGAGGGGCCATGGGATTATTGGAAGCTGTTAAAGAAAGCGGATTGACAAGTCTTTCTGTAATCGGCATGGCCAAAAATGCAGGGAAAACCGTAACCCTCAACCACTTGATCGATGATGCCTATAGCATGGGGATGCTTTTAGGTTTAACCTCAATTGGCAGGGACGGGGAAGCTTTGGATTTAGTGACGAAGACTGATAAGCCCACCATTTATGTGTACGAAAACACCTTGATTGCCACCGCTGAGTCATTGTTTGACCAGGGGACCGCAACCATGGAAATTCTTTATATGAGTGATCACCACACGGCAATGGGGCGCATTGTGATAGGAAAAGTCCATCGCGAAGGCTATGTGCAACTGGCAGGACCAGCCACCAACTCGGGTATCCAAAGCATTATTGGGGTAATGCACAGATTGGGTGCTCAGTTGGTATTAGTGGATGGTGCTCTAGACCGCACTAGCCTTGCCTCGCCGGCGGTGACGGCAGCCACTGTTCTTGCAACAGGGGCTGTTCTTAGTCGGGATATGGAAAATGTTCTGATGCAGACAAGCCATAAGGTGGCCCTGCTTCAGACACCACAGGTTGATCAATCACTGATAAATGCCATGTATCACGCCACCAGCGAACGGAAAATCGGGATAGCAATCCCGGGTGCAGTGGGTGATACACTTAAATGGCTTGATTTAAAAACAGCCTTGGGTGCGGGTAAACGCATCGGGGCACAGGTAATGCAAATGACGAGCAGCACCGAGCAAAACACTTGGGATGCAGGCGCCCCTGAAAAACAGGGCGCCTGTAGCGTTTTGAAAAATACCTTTGTCTTCCTTCCAGGAAGCCTTGTAGCCAGTATGGTTCAAGACTTTTTGGCCGTGGTGGGGACCTTAAAGGGAATCACCTGGGTGGTTCAAGATGCAACTAAGGTTTTTATTGAAGCAAGGGATTACTTGCAGCTCAAGCGATTTGGTTTTGAACTGCGTGTGATGCAACCCATTCATTTGATGGGTGTAACGGTTAATCCAACTGCACCACAGGGTTATGCTTTTGAAGCAGAGGCTTTTAAGGCTGCCATGGCAGCAAAAATCGCCCCTGTAGCTGTTTTTGATGTTTATTTGGAGGATGCCCTATGGACGTTCTAAATCAAGCACTTAATCTACTTGGGGTAGATGATGTGCTTAAAATGATCAAGGTATTGTCCCCCTATGGGGCACAAATCAAACGGGAGATGCGGCCGTATCGCCCAAACGAACGTGGACTTTTAGAGGCGGACCTGGATCTTTTAGAGCGGTTTGTAATGGCTATGAAGCAACAATCTCAGGTATTTTTAAACCTAAGACAAAGTATTTCTCATATCAAAACATTGGATGAAAGCCTTGAAAATGCTGTGCAGGGCTTAGCCCTTACACAGGTTGAATTGTTTGAAATTAAGATTTTGATATTGATTTTGAAGCGGGTGCAAGGGGGGTATGGTCAGTTTTTAAGCCAACTCCCACAGCATCTGCAACTACAATTACCCCTTGCCAGTGATTTAGCCCTGGATCCCAATGGGGATGGCCTTGAGACCTTCTATATTGGGGATCATTTTAGCCAGGAACTTGCAGCGATTAGACAAAACATGAAAATAAGCGAAACCCATTTGAAACGCTTAAAACAAGAGGTGGCCAAAACATTATTGGCGGATTATCCTGGTCTCAAATACCGTCCAAACGGCACGGTGGTGGTGACAAAATCCGACCAAGAGCGCTACCTAGCCTTAAAGCAAGATCAAAGGGTTTACGTTAGCGATGAACACTTTGAGACTGTGGCCTTTAGTGTGATGACAACCGCTGAAATGGCTGTTGTCAACCAAGAGCTTGACAGACTTAAAGGGGAAGAAGAAGAGGCGTGCTACCAAGTGCGCCTAAAGCTATCCGGGGTGATTGCGTCAGAGGTGTCAGCCTTTGAGCAGAGCTTGACAGCCATGGGGTGGTTGGATTTTTATTTGGCGAAAGCCGCTCTTGCCATTGGGGTAAATGGGACAAGACCAGTCATAGCAGCACCGGGAACGGGCATTGAGATTGAAGCAGGGCGCCATGTTGGCTTAGAGATTAGGCTAAGACACCAACAGGGGACGTATACACCGGTTTCGGTGAGGTTCGATACGGCGGTTGCCCTGATAACAGGCGCAAATATGGGCGGTAAAACCATAGCGCTGAAAATGGTAGGTCAGGTGGTGGCAATGGCTCATTTTGGGCTATTTGTCCCCGCTAAGCTACTAAAAACCCCCATGCTACACTATTTAGTGGCGGCAATTGGGGATGAACAAAGCATTGACCAGGGTTTATCCACTTTCGGTTCGGAAGTGTTACATTTGAAAGCCGCCTTAAATCAAGCTGATCGCGAGGGTTTGATTTTGGTTGACGAATTGGCCAGAGGTACCAATCCCCAAGAGGGCTTGGCCCTTTCAAAGAGCATTGTAGACTACCTGCAAGAAAAGCCCGCATACACCGTGATCACCACCCATTTTGATGGGCTGGCCCATCACGATAACCAAGCCGTCAGGCACTGGCAGGTAAGGGGTTTAAAGGATGTGGATTTTACAAATTGGTCCAGTGGCCATAATCCAGATCAGGAACATGTTAAGACACAGGAACGAACTCAGGTTCAGATTTTAAGTGACTTGGTGGCACTTATGGACTATCGCTTGGAGAAAGTGACTGCATCATTTGGGGTACCCAGAGATGCCCTGCATATTGGGCAGATGATGGGTTTACCAGAGGTCATACTGGAAAGAGCCAGAAAATATTTGAAAGAGACTTAGATAGAAACACATAGAGACAAACGATAAAGGAAGCTAAGGTACAGGCACAGCCTGTACCAAGGCACAAGGAGGCGTAATCGTGCAAAGCAAGTTAAATCTTGATCAAAATGTGATTAATAGCGCACGTGAATCTGCCAGTAAAATTGCCCATAACATTCAAGGATTTATTGATGGGCATACCACTGTTGCAGTTGAGCGTACGATTGTAAGACTTTTAGGGGTGGATGGTGTAGATGAATTTGGAACACCTCTTCCCAATGTTGTGGTTGACCATATTAAAGCATCTGGTCTTTTGAAAGAAGGGGCTGCCTTTTTAATTGGTAATGCCATTGTTCAAACTGGTAAAACTCCGCAAGCCATTGCTGAAGCCATTGCTGATGGTTCTTTGGATTTTACTAAACTCGAAGTGAGCAGCGCTGAAGCCATTACAGCTGCCATTGACCCCATTGCCGATGGGATGACAAATCGCATCCGTGGCAACCGTGAAAAAAGAGACGCTTATTTGAAAAACTTAGGTGAAGGCCCACAGCCATATCTCTATGTCATCGTTGCAACAGGTAATATTTACGAAGATATTTTACAGGCACAAGCTGCTGCAAAGCAGGGTGCTGATATTATTGCTGTTATCCGTACAACGGGTCAATCTCTCTTGGATTTTGTACCTTATGGCCCAACCACTGAGGGTTTTGGCGGCACTTATGCCACTCAAGAAAACTTCCGTTTGATGCGTAAGGCTCTTGATGATGTTGGCGAAGAAGTAGGCAGATACATCAGACTTTGTAACTACTGCAGCGGACTATGTATGCCTGAAATCGCTGCAATGGGCGCTATTGAGCGTTTGGACGTTATGCTAAACGATGCTCTTTACGGGATCTTGTTCAGAGATATCAACATGCAACGTACCCTTGTGGATCAGTTCTTCTCACGTATTATCAATGGTTTTGCTGGTGTTATTATCAACACAGGTGAGGACAATTACTTGACCACGGCAGATGCTGTGGAAGAAGCCCATACAGTGTTGGCATCACAGTTTATCAATGAGCAATTTGCAGTACTTGCGGGCTTGCCAGAAGCACAAATGGGACTTGGACATGCCTTTGAAATGAATCCGAATCTTGAAAACGGCTTCTTGCTTGAGCTTTCTCAGGCGCAAATGGCACGGGAGATTTTCCCCAATGCACCCCTTAAATACATGCCACCAACTAAGTATATGACTGGTGATATCTATAAAGGCCATGTACAAAATGCTCTCTTTAACGTTGTGTCTATCATGACAAATCAAGGACTTCAACTGCTTGGTATGTTGACTGAAGCCATTCATACCCCACTTTTACAAGACCGTGCCCTCTCCATTGATAATGCGAAATACGTTTTCAATAACATGAAGGATATTTCTTCTGAAATTGAATTTAGAACTGGTGGTATTATTCAAACCAGAGCCCAAAAGGTTCTTGGCGAAGCAGCTGTGATGCTTGAGCGCATTGAAGGTGTAGGCCTGATGGAAACCATTACCCAGGGTGGCTTTGCTGATATTAAGCGGGCTAGAGACGGCGGTAAAGGTTTGGACGGCGTTACGATTAAAGGAGATCATTACTTTAATCCCTTTATCACACGTATGCTAGGAGGTGCTCGTTAATGGCTCAGAACATTGATTTAACACAAATTAAGCCCTATGGTGATACCCTAAATGACGGTATGATGCAGTTTAACTTTTCACTGCCGATTCCTTTTGGGGACGAAGCCATTGAAGCGGCAAAGCAACTTTTAGCTAAAATGGGTATGGATGAACCAGCCATTGCCCATGCTAGGGATTTAGGGGTTGGTTATACCATGTTTGTGGCTTACGGCAAATGTACCCACACTGTTGACTTTACAACCATTGTAGTACCTAAGGTTGAAGGGGATGTGATGGATAAGTACGGAGTAGAAGCATTTTGCGCTGAAAACTTTGATAGAGAAATTACCATTGTTGGTGCCTGTACTGGTACGGATGCCCATACAGTGGGTATTGATGCCATCTTTAATATGAAGGGCTTTGACGGTCATTACGGCCTTGAGCGTTACAAGGGCATTAATGCCATCAACATGGGATCACAAGTACCAAATGAAGAGTTGATTGCCCATGCAGTTGCAGTGGGTGCCGATGCTATTTTGGTATCTCAGATTGTCACACAAAAGGATATTCATATCCAGAATTTGACCAACTTGATTGAACTGTTAGAGGCTGAAGGCCTAAGAGATAAGATGATCGTCGCTTGCGGCGGACCTAGAATCAATCACGAACTTGCCAAAGAATTAGGCTTTGATGCGGGCTTTGGCCCAGGGACTTATGCTGAGAATGTGGCATCCTTTATTGTGACACAGATTAAAGCTAAGGGTTAAGTGGTTGTTTTAGTAAAATAGACTTTCAAAATGAATAAAGAAGTCGGCTTCTGTTTTATGAGAAGCCGACTTCTTTAGGTTTTAACTTCTAAATCTTCTGTAGTGAGTTAATCTCCGTCTCTAACACCTTTATGCACTGCATGACATCTTCGAAGGAAGGAATATCATCGTACATCATAGTTTGTGTTCGAATATAATCTCTATTAATGTCTTGCATAAATCGAGCATGGGGCATGAGCCTCATAGTGCCTATCTTAGCGTCATTATATTGAGCCCATGCACAACTATAAAAGCGGCGTTTGAATTCTACAACGGTCGCTAGTAGTTCAAGGTTTCTATAAGCTGCCTCTTTCACTGGTGAATTGAACATTTTATATAAATCATAATAATGACGCGCATATCGAGGCGGAAAGCTTCCATTGATTCTGTTTGCTTCTTTGTGTAAGATAGTTACTTTTTCCCAGAACGTACGGGTAGGATCTGCAGTCATGACACTTACAGAAGATTTTTCCATACTGGCACCTAACACTTGAGATACATAGGGGCTAATTTCAACTGGACTTGAAGGTGTCCATCGGGCATTAGCTCCCATCTCAATCCTGATAATATCTAAAATTGCAGAACCGTAGCCAGATACACCAGACTTGGGATATTGAAAACAGATGGTCTGAGGATCATCATCGATAAATAGCTTGAATTGGCCTCGAGGAAGGAGTTTTGAAAAGTCGATTCTTAAAGTTTCAAGAAATTCTCCACAGAGAAATTCTGCACCTCGTCTATTCATTTCCTCAACGTGCAAATTGTCTTTTGTTTTTGATCGGGGAGCCATAACTGTAGCTGTTGTATATCCTAGGAGTCTCCAATCTAATACGACATCGATATCTTCTGAAAAACGAGAAATGAGATTGAAACCTTTAGAAAGCGATGTTCCGCCTTTAAATGCCATATTGTGTTTCCATTTGCACTCCCCAAAGAGATAAGCGAGTGTCCAACAAACCCAAAAGTCCTTTTCAATAATATCAATGGGTTTGTTTATTTCCTCAGAAACTCCTCGAAAGAGCGTCTCCAAATCATCGGCTGACATTGCTCCAATCTTATACACTAGAGTTACCTCCACTTCTGACTATCCTTACTAGCACATCCCGTATCCAAAGAGTTGTGTGCTTTGTTTCTCTAAGCAACTTTTCCTTTTCTTCTTGAGTAAAGCTGACAGCTAACTTTTGTACAACTGCATCAGTAATATTCTTTTCTCCCAGTTTTTTTAAAGCTTCAACAGCTAAGGCAGTTTTCGTTGATAAACCTGTAATATCCCTTAGTTGGACGTGTTTAAATTGTATCTCTTGGTTTAAGTATGAGTATTTTCTATTTTGGCCATCTGTCATATAAATTACTTTTGCAGGTATCTGTGTGGACAAGCCAAGCATGTTTAATGCTTTCTCTCCGGCGGGTATGATAGTCCAGCATTTTCCACGTGCAATTGCCCGTGCCACATCATCAGGGGATGCCATCACGTATCGTTTGAGAATATGGCTATACTTAGGTCGTTCATATATCCCATTTAAGATTCTCCGGATAATGCCCTCAGTACATAGGCGCTGCAAAGACTTCTTAACCGTTTCGTAGTCTCCATACTCCGTAAAGTCGGAAAGGATATAAACTTTGCCTTCGCCAGCTTTCATAATGTCATTTCTCATAAATCTCAAGACCTTTTGCTTATTCTCCATACAGGCACATCCTTTTTAATCCATTTTCGTCCCTTTTATAGAATATTATTAGGGACCATTTTGTATTATTTTAGCATGATAAGTTTTAAAAGTAAACAAGATGAGATTATATGACTTATTGGTCCCTTATAAACTACTTTAAAAGGGACGCTTTTTCCATTTAACATCTTTAATGGTGTGTTGGGTTATCGATGTTTATGTTACTTGAGACGATAGCTCACATTTTTTCCTTGCCCTAATCGAATAATGACTTGCTTATCTAATAAGTTTTTAAGTAATCTAACTGTCATCGGTTGAGAAAGCGAAAGTTCTTTTTCCACATCAATTCTTCTGACTGTTTGGTATTTATTGAACAGACCTAGAATTTTTTCTTCGTTTTCATTGAGTGATACGGTATCTTGGCACTTTTGATCAAATAGTAAGGTGTTCGGTAAAACAATTTTAAAGGCATTGCTAGAAATATCAATTTGAGGTTTGACGGATAATGTCTCATAACTCTCTAACATTTTTTGGATGCCAGTACCATACGTCTCAATCCATCTTAACTGGTAGAATACTCGCGCCAAATTTTTATTGCGCAGTATAGAAACACCTAGTAGGATGTCATCTTTATTCATGCCCCCTACTAGCCCACCGACGGTTACAAATTCGATTCGATCGTCAAATACACTGATGAGTGTACTGCAGCTAAATGCATAATCCTTGTGAACAATCGCATTCAGTAAAGCTTCTCTGATAACGACTCCAGGGTAATCTCTTTTATCTACCCTCGAAAGACCTATAATCTCAGAATGTGTTCGATTGTAACGATCTAAAAAATCATAAACCTCACTCATCTGTTTCATCACAGATCCAGAGAATTCGTAACGATCTTTGAAAATTTCCTTAGTGTGTCCTTCGAACACAGCGACCTTTATGGTGTGCTGGCACTGTTCGGATAAGAGAAGGCCTAAATTTGTATATAGTCCATCATCATCTATAATGTGTAGTGTTTTCATTTGCGATTCTTCAAGCTTAATAGTCGCTTCCTTAAAGACCTTCTGAAGTGTGGTAAATTCAAGTTCTTGATGTAATGATCTAAGTTCTTCGAAATTGGCACCATCTTCAACATCAATATTCAATCCTTCCTTCAATTTCATTCCTCCTCCTATGTCAATACCATTCATTATTCTTCTAATCATTTCTAATTGATTCTAATCACTTCTAATCACTTCTGACACCATTCTAATACTGACTGTTATGATTAGCAAGATTTTTTGTTATGATAATGATGTGCTCAAATTTTTTCCCTACATACCGTAACCAAATCACAAAACCCGCGACTATAGTCGTGTAAGTCATATGATTTGACTGACTCAAACCCATCATATCTCAATCTCAACTAAGGAGCTGACATGGAAACACGTATTTTTGAACTGATTCAAGGGGTGACCGACCAAGTTTTTGCATTTGCCCTCAAACGATTTGACGACAGGCAAGAAGCCCAAGACCTGGCCCAGGAGATTCTTTACCAAGTGGTCAAATCCGCGCCAAATCTGAAAGACGAAGCTGCTTTTTATGGCTGGTTATGGCGCATTGCCAATAATGTGTACAATAGTCAGTTGCGGCTGAAGTACAAGCAGGTGCCCCAAGTGAACGAAGATTTTGCGAATCTCAAAAAAGCAAACCATGGGATTTCAGAAACACCTCACAGCTTTGAGGGGGACATTGACAGCGAGCAACTGGGCCTAATCTACAGAGAACTGGCCCTGCTATCTAAAAACTACCGGGAAGTCATGTGCGAATACTACATCAAAGGCCAAAGCTGCAAGCGCATCTCTGAGCAGCTTCAAATGTCAGAGGAACGGGTCAAACAGTACCTATTCAAATCAAGAAAGCGACTAAAAGAAGGGGCTCAGCAAATTCGCACACTAGGGGAGCGGAGTTTTAACCCAAGTCCCTTCAAAATCCACTTTTTCGGTAAGGGCTCCAACCAGAGCCATACCCTTTTTCGCAAAAAAGCCCCTGGCAATATTCTGCTTGAGTGCTACTATAGCCCCATGGATTTAGAGGCCCTGAGCCTTGAAATGGGCATTTCAGTAGTCTATCTGGAGGACGAAATCCAAAGTCTCATAGCCCACGACCTCTTGCTGCCAGTGAAGCAAGACAAGTACCAGAGCAATCTGGTGATCTTTACCGAGGTCTTTGAAACTGAATTTGCCCAAAAGCAAAACGGCACCATGGGCGCTCTCAGCTCTACCCTTGCTGACTTTTATCAAGAAAATCTCAAGGTGATACGGGAACACTTGGATCCCCGCAACCAATTATCCCCAAACAGCCTGAAATGGCGATTCTTGAGTTACACCCTCTATGATATTTTGATTGAAACTTTTCTGCCGCAGATGATTGCAAAGTATCCAGACCTCTTTAATGGGATGCGGGGTTATCGGTGGGGCATGGAAAGTCAGTAAGGTGACCATCCCTATGATTTTGGGATTCTGGGCCATCACGCACCAAGCGGGGACGCTCTCTTACTGATGAATTTTTTTGTGCTTGGTGATAGGCATCGGAGCTTTACAGAGACTGAAAACGCTCAGCTGTTAATCAAGTTGTCAAGAGAAACGCCCCTTGAAGATTACTCAGAGGTTGAAATTTCACAGATTAGCGCTTGGGCACAGGTTGGCGTTGTCGCCCATAAAGAAGGGGTAGAGGCCCCTGAACTTAACTGCTTGGTGGTGTCACCAGCGCTTAGAACCCAGTATCGTCAGGTGATTGAGGCGCTTTCCACAGAAATTTGTGCAGTGACCACCCATATGTGCAATGAAACCGAGTTGCTGCTTAAAAACCATGTGCCCCAAGGTTTACAGGGGGATATTAAGGCTATTTCAGCACTTAAACAAGTGGAGGGCACCCTGGTGATGCTCATGGGACATTTAGCCCAAGATGGATGGATTCAAGTGCCCACTAACCACAACGATTTATTGAACTTATTCGTGACGCTGACATAAAGGAGATAGACCATGGAACAGAGGAAGATAGAAGTACCAAAGACACTGGAAAATCAAGATAGTAAGCAGCTTAAAAACATGGCCTTATACCTAAGCGGGCAACTGATTTCTTTATTCGGAAGCGCGATTTATAGTTTTGCCATCAGTCTGTATATTCTTAAAACCACCGGGTCGGGCCTTAGTTTTGCCATCAGCTTGGTGCTGGGTACTTTGCCGAGGGTGATTTTTGGTCCGGTTGCAGGGGTTCTAGCAGACAAGGTAGATAGAAAGCGGCTATCGGTACTATTGGATTTGGCAACAGGGGTTTTGGTAATAGGTCTTTGGGCCCTCAGCGGCCTGGATGCACCCCGTATCCCCTACCTTTATGTCACCACATTTTTACTGTCCAGCATCAGCACATTCTACGGGGTCACCATGAACGCAGCCACCCCGAATCTGGTGGGAGAAAAGCAGCTCATGCGCATCAACTCTTTGGGGCAGGCCATCGGTTCCATGTCAGGAATCGGAGGACCCTTCTTAGGGGGTATCTGCTACGCTTTGGTGGACATCCGACTCTTCTTTCTAATTAACGGGCTATCGTTTTTATTTGCAGCCGTCACAACTCTCTTTATCGACTTCCATTTGGCCGCCAAGATTGATGGGACCCATATCCCGGTTAAACCTGGGTCGATGGGTCAGAACAAACAGACCCAAAAGGGTCAAAAGCACAAAGTGCAAAAGGGTCAGAGACAACGACTGCTGCCGACATTTTTTGCCGATCTGAAAGAAGGCCTTGTCTATATGAAGTCCCAGCGCTGGCTCATCGTATTCAGTGGCTTCGCCGTACTCTTCAACTTTTTCTTTATGCTGGGTCTCACCGTTCCGGTGCCATATATCGTCAATACCCTTTGGAAATTCACACCCCAGCAATTCGGCATGCTCAATATGACCATCCCAGTGGGTATGCTCATCACATCCCTTTTAATAGCCATGATCCCGCAGCCAAAGCGTATGCTTAGACAAATAATCGTCAGCATGCTCCTGTTTTCGGTGGGCATGTTCACCATCGGCATGGTGGCATCGGAGCAGTTCTTTCAAGGTACCAACCTTCAGTATCTCATCATCTTCATGTGCTGCTATTTTATAATGGCAGTCAGCAGTGTCATGATCAACGTGCCTATTGGTGTGGCTTTACAAAAGTTAGTGCCAGACAATAAGCGTGGCAGAGTCCAGGGCACTTTGGGGACCATGGCCCAAGCATTTACACCCATTGGCGCCATCCTTGCCGGGGCTTTGATCGGTGGCATACCCCCTTGGACACTACCGGTTGCCTGCTCAGTGATTTTGCTGGGGCTTACCATTTTAATGGCCAGGGAGAAAGAGCTGCAAACCCTCTAGGAAATTTAAAAATAAAAAGGTGGTTCTTACAGTGTTGAAATAACCCTGTGAGAACCACCTTTTTTAGTAATGCCATTGAATTCAATAAATCCACATAAAACTTGAACTGACAGGAAAGTTTTATATTCCTGTCAGTGTGTGGTAAATAAAACAAGGGACGGTTATACTACACTAGATAGTCAAATTAGGAGGCAAAAATGAAGAAACAATTATCAGTTTTATTAATAGCAGTTATGTTATTATGCGCGTCAATACCTTGCTTTGCAGATAGTGTCGTAATTGAAAAGGGTGCTGGGATTCAATGTGAAGAACCAGTTTTGAAAGATAAGAACTAGACGCTGTATTGGTAGTATTTGAGTAGGTGATTTTTATAATATTCAGAAGAACTAGAGTTATTGGTAGCCATGGCGACATGATACGCTCTTAGAATTAATGGTTTTGCTAGATCATAAAGCTCAAGTTTTTCTAAACAATACCCTTTATTATATGTTGCTTTTGCTAACATAAATAAGTCGTTATAACTGATGCAGTAGCTAATAGCTTTATCGCACAGATCAATTGCTTCATAGAATTGACCGGACAAACCTAACCAACTTGTCAAATTTATCAAAACTAAAGGGTAGGAACGTCTTAGGAACTCATGATTGATGCGACTGTTTTCTAGATAAATGCGCAATTGTTTAAGAATAAGTATGGGTGTTTCAGAGTCACCAGACTCTTTTAGCATGGAAGCGATATTGATTAGTAACTGAATCTCCTCTTGCGTGAACAGTTGATGATTAAGGTCTGAAAGATTAATTTTTCTTTTAGTCAAGTGCAGTGCTTCCATTAAAAACGAGTACATTTTTTGTGGTGAGTAATTATCATCACGGCATAAATCAATATAAATATGGAGCTTCAAAAATTGTTGAATAGAACAGTCGTATGTATCGTATTGGAGTAATAATTCTGTTAGGAGTTCCTTATGTAATGTGGTCGCATTTAAAGTGTAGTGCTGTCTTAACGCATACAACTTATTTTGAAACTCAAGTTCTTTTTCTGTACGATAAGTCATGTATCTAGAAGCATCTTGGCCTAGCCTTTGGAGTAAAGCATTGATGATACGGTCTCTGACATTGGCATCGCCACTCTCAATTTTTGATAAATAGCTTGTGCTGCAGATACCATCGCATAATGTTGCTTGTGAAATTTTCTGTTGCTTTCTTAGGTTTCTAATGATATGACCAATTGTGAACATGGGATTCCCCTTTTGCAATTAAAGACTATGTTGAAGATAAGGGTGCCAGCGCAATTTTGAAGCGCTATGGCAAACGTTTAGTATTGTTGGTTCAACTGTATTAATTATACCATATAATAGTAAATGGTGATTGTGATGATTAGTTAATATATGGGTTTCGAGAATGGTGTTAATGAACTACGCATTTTGCCTTACTTAGAAATAGGGTTTTGGAGATGCAAAACCACCCCATCCGATTGCGAAGGCCTAAAATGAAGCGCTAACCCCATAGAGTTCTGTGTCTTTTTAGTGATTCGATCTGCATCATTGATTGATTTAGATAAAGTGACTGCTCTTTTTTGCTTTATGCCTGATATTCGGGATAATTTTGAGCACAAAAAACACTGTGGCAGATATATGAAACATGCGATTTGTTAATTAACAAGGAGGTTAGTGCGTTGAAGCCGTGGATACATCCCTTTAAAACATTCTCAGCATCATATTTTTATGATGTCAATAGAAATGAGATAATCAAGATTAGCTCAGCCGCATACGATGCCCTTGAGCGTCATAAGGAACTCAGTTATGATGCGCTGAAGGCAGTGGCGAACGAAGAAATAAAGAATATGATGCAGCGTGGGTATCTGAAGGCTAATCCATTGAAGGCATTCAGAAATCCGAGTACTGACTTTATTGATGTCTATATTGAGAGAAAGTTGAACAGGTTAACTTTACAAGTGACCCAGGAGTGCAATTTAAGATGTCGATATTGTGCTTATACGCAAAATCGAGGAACAAATAGAGTGCATAGTACAAAAAAAATGAGTGATGCAACCATGCAAAAGGCCGTAGATTACTTACATTCAAATTCAGTTGATAGTAAAGCGATTTTGATCGGGTTTTACGGAGGAGAACCATTATTAGAATTTGAGTTCATAAAAAGGACAGTTAATTATGCGAAACAAAAATTTCGAGGTAGAAAAATTCAATTTAACGCAACGATTAATGGCACGTTGCTGACAACTGAAATTCTTGAATTTTTTATTAAGTGGAAATTCTCATTAACTTTTAGTATCGATGGACCTAAAGTTGTAAATGACGTTAATCGAATATTCGCCTTTGGAACAAGCAGCGTATTCGATACTGTAATTGAAAAATTGCAAATAATCCATGAACACTATTATGATTACTTTAAAACAATTGGCATTAATATGGTTATTGATCCGGATAATGACTTCGGAGTATACAAAGCTCTCTTTGTTGAATATCCATTTCTAAGAGAAACGAGAGTTACATCGACTTTAGTGGACGATTTTCATCTTAAAGTTAAAAGAAATATAAATCCAGATTTTATCACAAAGTATTATCACGCACAATTTTTGTCGCTTATGAGTGAGATGAATGAGTTAAAAGATTGCGACCTCTTTTTTGAGAATGTTACTTTTGCTAACACATCAGAGATGGTTAAAGGCATTTCTGCAGGATCGCTACGAGTAGATAATTTTATACCTTCTGGATTGTGTACTCCTGGTTTGTTGAAGGTGTTTGTTACTGTAGACGGTGACTATTTACCATGTGAACGAGTCAGCGAGAGCCATCCATTAAACTATATTGGAGACGTTAATAGCGGCTTGAATGTAGAAAAATGTGCGCGTATGATGAATTTGTCAATATCAAATTTTGATAATTGTATGGCTTGCGAAGCTTTGCGCCACTGTTTTTTATGCGCTAAAGACTATGAAGAGAAGAACATAAATGAACCATTATTCGAAGAGCGATGCCTAGCAGTAAAACAATCGTTTTATAGAAAAATATACAAAAATTCTATTTACAAAGAAATAAGTGAGGGTTTATAAATGAGTCGCTTTCTAGTCTATCCTTATACTCTTGCGAGTATAGGGCTTGTAAAAACACTAATTGCCTTGCAGGTGGATTATGAAGTTGCTGTATTGGATGGCAACGAACTTGTTGGAAAGGATTGGGCATATATATGCAACCAAACTGCAACAGGTAAAATAATACAGGCAATAGGGAGTATAAATGTAGATGATTATAAATATATCCTTTACTTAAATGAAGCGGTCAATGACAAAAATGAATTTGACTCTCTGTATTTAAGTCAGATAGCGTCATTTTCTAGTAAAATAATTAATCATCAAGATTGGCTTGAATGTCTTACGTTAGATAATCAAATGTACACTAAAACGAATAAATCAAATCATATCATACAAAATGTTAAAAAGTCTCTGCATTACAATTGCATGACGCCATGCGTATTTGTCTGTGGAATAACAGATTACGGCGATGCGCATGAGATTGCTTTGCTGTTAAAAGTGGAGTTTATGCACCGTGGATATAATGTGGCTCTGATTAGTAATGATGAACATGCAAAATACATCGATGGTGTTAAATTTCCAAAATCACTTGGGAGCATTAACTACACCCCGATAGAACAAATTACAACATTAAATCAACAATTAGAAGGAATTATTCAGCAGAAAAGTCCTGACTTAGTTATAATGATGCTACCATTTAATGCAAATCCATTCCGCGGCACCTATGCCAGATACAATGAAATTTATTTGAATATGGTGAAGTGCTCTGTACTTCCAGACTATATTATTATGGCATTACCTGCAGAATATGCCCAAATAACGACAGAACAGAGTATTAGCCGATATTGCGATAGAAATCTAGGGAAATCAGTCGATGCTATACACTTTACTAATATCCAAATTGTCAGTGAAGAGGATGATGTTGCCGATAGTATATGCTATGTAGATATTAATAGGTACGATTCATCAATAGAGAATTTTGAACGCTCATCACCTTGTCTTACGACCAGTTTAAGAAATAATGCATACTACGTAGAATTAACAGATGATATAATCAACAAGTTATCTCGAGAGGTTTAGAAATGGACATGAAAGATGAATTCAGCATACAGGCAATTAATAAAATATCCTCTTGGTTAAAACTTGATCAAGAGATGGTATATAAACATCTTGATTCTTCGTTGTTTCACAAGCCATTTGATTTAAAACCTGAAGATCTTTTGTACCTATACTTCTGTTTGAAGACTGATTATCCAATTGTCAGCAACAAACAGAAGGAAATTGTGGAAGGGGGGCTTGGTACGATTAGAAAAGTCATCAATATAATTGCCCATAAATAAGGTGTCATCCGTCAAATTAGAAGCACCAGGACTCAACACATTATATGATCCAAATA
>CAZFST010000030.1:0-55171 GCA_964522015.1 uncultured Fusibacter sp.
GGGGTATCTCTTTATGGGATCCCTTCTAATTTAGAATCGCTATGAATAATTCGGGATAAAGATAAAGATAAAGATAAATACAAAGATAAATACAAAGACAAATACTAAAACGAATACCGTAAAGGAGATCAACATGCAACTTAGCGTACTGACAGCACCTTACTATCATCTCTCATTGGAAGCAACACTTGAAAAGCTCAGCGCCATTGGGGTTCAAGCTGTAGAACTGGGCGCCGGAGGCTATCCGGGCACCGGGCACTTGAATGTACCTGCGCTTTTGGCAGACCCTGCAAAAATACAAGAACTTCTGGCGCTTTTGGCCAAATACAAGATGCACATCAGCGCCATCGCCTGTCACGGCAACCCAGTCCACCCCCAAGTTGCGATGGCAGACGATTTCGACGCCCAATTCCGGGATGCCATCCGTCTAGCGCAAAAATTGGGCGTCGAAACGGTGATCACCTTTTCGGGATGCCCGGGGGATCACCCTGGCGCCCTTTACCCAAACTGGGTGACATGCCCTTGGCCAGATGAATTCGGCACTATTTTAAAATACCAATGGGACGAAGTCCTTGTACCTTACTGGAAAAAGACTGTAGCCTTTGCCAATGAACACGGCATCAAAAAGATTGCCCTGGAGATGCACCCTGGTTTTTGCGTTTACAATCCAGAAACCCTCCTAAGACTCCGGGCTGAAGTCGGCGACACCATTGGCGCAAACTTCGACCCTAGCCACCTCTTTTGGCAGGGCATCGACCCTGTCGCTGCAATCCGTGCACTAGAAGGCGCAATCTATCACTTCCACGCAAAAGACACCCGGATTGACCAAGCTAATTGCAGCATCAATGGGGTTCTAGATAACAAATACTATGGCAATGCCAAAGACCGATCGTGGGTATTTCGCACAGTGGGCTACGGCCACAGCCTCAGTACTTGGAACGACATTATCAGCATGCTCCGGACAGTGGGCTACGACGGGGCCATCAGCATTGAGCACGAAGACGCCTTGATGTCCACCGATGAAGGCATGACTAAAGCCGTACAGTTTCTCAAGCAGTGTATCGTCTTTGAAAGTCAAGGTGAAGTCTGGTGGGCGTAGGTAAAGTGACAACGGTCGGCATCATCGGCTTCGGCGGCATGGCAGGCTATCACTTCGAGTGCATGAACGCCCATCCCCGCTTCCGCTTCAAAGGCGTCTACGACGTCAATCCTGAGCGCATGGCCGTGGCAAAGGGCCTTGGTCTTACTGCCTACGCCTCTAAGGAGGCCTTGCTCACTGATCCAGACATTGATCTGGTCCTGATTGCCACCACCAACGAAGTCCATCAAGAACTTTCTATAGAAGCCATGGAAGCCGGCAAGCACGTCTTGTGTGAAAAGCCTGTGACCCTCACTGCAGAGGCGCTTCGGGCCATTGAACTAGTAGCCCGGAAGACTGGCAAGGTCTTCTCCATCAACCAGAATCGCCGTACCAATAAGGACTTTGTATTGATGAAAGAGTCCGTTGCAAAGGGCTTGATTGGTGATGTTTATGCCATCGAATCTCGTGTGGAGGGTTCCCGAGGCATGCCAACCGGTTGGCGTACCCTTAAAGCATTGGGTGGCGGCATGGTCTACGACTGGGGGGTTCACCTGATTGATCAGATGCTCTATATGCTAGAGAATGCCGATGGCTCCCCTCAGAAGGTGACCCATGTGTACTGCCAGATGCTGAATATCGAGTATCCGGAAGTCGACGACAACTTCAAATTGATTATGACCTTTGAATCGGGTATCACTGCACAAATTGAAGTCTGCACCAATAACTACATCACCCGCCCCCGCTGGTATGTCCTTGGAAAACAAGGGACCCTGCAAATCGACGATTGGAACTGCGACGGCAAAATCGTCCGCTGCATCGACAAAGAAAGCACTTGGCAAAACGAAATCGTCTACACCAAGGCAGGTCCAACAAAAACAATGGCCCCAAGACGGCCTGAGTCCACAGAAACCCTGATTTTAAGTGAACCATTAGAGGTGTTGGATCACCTAAGTGTTGTCTACGAAAATGTAGCCGATGCCATTGAAGGGACCGCCCCCCTTGCCATTACCATAGAGCAAGCCCTCCGCGTGCTTCAAGTGATGGAAACTGCCTTTGTCTCAAATGACAACAAGACCGTGGTTACCTGCCACATCTAACCGTCACCTCCCCCACCTGATTCAAAAGACCATTGGTCGATTTATTAAATCGCTCAATGGTCTTTGTTTTTTTATCTTTGTCTTTTCAATCTTTGCCTTTTCAATCTTTGTACCGCTCCCGAACTTCCACAAGAACATCTAAATTTTCCAAGACCAAAGACACCAACTTAGGTTCAAACATTTTACCGCTCTGCTGTTCAAGAAACCTACATGTTTCTTCAATGGTCCAAGGCTCTTTGTAGGCCCGTTTAGCGAGTAGGGCGTCAAACACATCTGCAATTGCGACAATACGGCCGTAGATATGAATGGTCTCCTCTGCGATTCCCAGTGGATACCCCTTGCCATCCCAGTGTTCGTGGTGCTGCAACGAAATGATTCCTGCAGCCTTAAAAATCGTTAATTCTGAGTTTCTAAAAATTTGATACCCTAGGTCAGTATGAGTCTCCATCACTTGTCGTTCATCTGTTGACAGGCGGGCAGGCTTGTTAAGAACAGACTCAGGAATGCCGATTTTGCCCACATCGTGCATGGGCGCAGCGGATTCCAATTCTTGAATATCGTGGTCCGACAGGCCATAATACTCTGCCAACAGGCGGCTGATCAGGGCAACACGCCTGACGTGATTACCGGTATCATGGGACCTGTTTTCGATGAGCTCACTCATCTTGAACACAATTTCCTTTTGATTCAAAATAACTTCCTGCTTGATGAGCAGGAGCTCTTCATTTTTTTGTTTCAATTGTCTTTCATCGTGAACTACCCTGATTAAAATCACAATAATCAGCAGGAGCACAGAGACGATACCGCTGAAAATCAATAGAATTACTCGGTTCTCTTGGAAATAACTTCGAGGTTTATTAATATACATGGGATTGAAGGTAACCTTCTTTTCCTGCAGACCATGATCCACGAGCACTTGATAATCCAGCATATTCTCATTGAGATATCGGGTATCCACTTTTTGCATATTGACGGTTTTCCCACCGATCAGGTCAAACGCCACTTGAGCCGCCCGCTCACCTTGTTTGGTCCCGCGAACCAAGTGACCGCCGATAGCACCGGCATCCAGGTGAAAATCCCAGTTGCACCACACTGGCACTGGGGATTCTTTTGACAGCAAACGAACAATTTCTCTGTCTGTAAACGTGTCGCTAGCGCTGTCAGTGAAGTAAATGTTCAGCATCAAACCATCCTGTGGCGTCAAGTCCCTGACATAGTTTTTCATGGCATCAACGCCCAGAGCCTCTACCCAATGCCATGTGAGCTCTGGGTATAGGGGAATGAGTTCTGCTTCAATCTGCGCTTTGAAGATCTTACCTGTGGTTGATTTGTCATTGACAATGTGGATGCGCTTGATATCAGGCTGAACCTCTAGCATTTGATTGATGGTCTGCTGAAAATCCGGTTGCTCCAACACCAAATAAAAATTAGGGGGCAATCCGGTGAGATCAGTTGCACCATTGATACCACTAGCCACAATGGGGGTATCGGGGAAATAGTCACCAGCGTATTTGAGCATGAAATTAAAGGCGTCGTTGTCTGTAACGTAAATCAGGTCGTAGCGCTGATTGCCATATTTAGCAATGATGGCATCTACAAACATCTTGTTTTGGATGAGGCCAGGATACTTTTTAGTATCAAATAGCTCCACACTGTAGGTGCTATTCAATCCCAAGCTTTCTAAGGTTTCAGTGAAGGCACGGTGCTGATCTTGGGTCCAGAGAAAGTCAATATTATAGGAGTGTAAAATCAATACTTCTAAATTTTGTGCAGGTGCCGTAGCAAATACATCGGCTTGCAGTCCCCCAAA
Organism: uncultured Fusibacter sp.; assembly: GCA_964522015.1. GTDB lineage: Bacteria > Bacillota > Clostridia > Peptostreptococcales > Acidaminobacteraceae > QQWI01. The sequence continues at coordinate 3,989 of CAZFST010000030.1, forward strand.
AACGAGGCAAAATATCAGACATGTCAATAACCCTATTCGTGTCAATGAGTTTATAACACTAGCTATAATGACCACCTTCCTTCCCCATCTTCACATTTTTAATCTTTACGGACACTTCAAACAGAGCAGCGTTCTGTCCGCAAACGCTGTACACCTTTGCTGTTTTATACCCAATCAGTGTTTATTTATTCAGTCCAAAAAAATTCAACTACCAAAACGACGATTCAAACCCCTATTTAAGGGTATATAGTCATTGACACCTAATTACAATTTGCAATACAGGAGGTGAGTTTATGAAGAAAGAACTGCTCGATGAGATCATTAATCTCAAGTCAAGAAAGCAGGTACTTGAGGTTGAATGTGGCCTGACCAATCTGAACATGAACACTCTCAGTCATGAGCAAATGCATGCCATTGAAGAAGATATTGCTCGGCTCAATGCATCTGTTGCTCTTGAAGCCATCAACCAATTGCTCGAAAGCGATGAAGTTGTATTTCGCCAAATGTAGCCAAAACGCACAGAAACCCTTAATATAGTCTTCAACTTTGCCGCTTCCGTTTTTCTTGCATCGCTGAGATAGATCTCCCTATGGATTTTTGACACTCTCACTAAGCCATTCTCATCACAATAGGTCTCCATACGGGCAAAGCTGGCAGGTTCATCGTCGTAAGAACCCACATGAAGCATTTGAACGCACTGGCCTTCAGAGATTTCTTCAAACCGAATGTCCTTTATGAGGGCATTCTTTTTCTTTTTAAAGGCCTGGTCTAGCCAAAATGCCGCTTCTTCCTCAGTTAAAAAGTCAGGTTGCCGGATCATCAAGTCAAACTTCAAATTAGATTTGTCAGCAAGGCCTTTGGATGGGTCAATCAGGTCCCAAACCCCCTCAAGGGGATAAACGGTATAATCTTCAAATCCTGCCGGTGGCTGTGGTGATTTATAGGACATTTTGACCGTGTAGGCAGCCCCATAAAGGGCTTCGATATAATCTGCAAACCCTGGACTGTTGGGGTCACCTTGTCCAGACAAGATAAAAAATTTGAAGGTTGGCACAGTAACAAATTCGGGAACCTCTTTAGGTTGATAGTAAGTTTTTTCTTGCTTTTTATAATCGTGTTTCATAAAGCACCTCCTCTTATTAATAACAGGATACACCCTCTGCTACAGGGGAGAGTCAAGTCTAAATTAAGCTTGTTAATCAGCAAGTTTATCACTCGATTACGTAATTCAGTACCTCAAGAGGCGATTGAACAATCCCAATGGCCCCGGCCTCTTCCAGTTCCTCGATACTGCCAAAACCAAACAAGACCCCTAAACAATCGATATGAAGAGCAGCAGCCCCTAAAACATCATGTTCCCTGTCCCCTACCATCAAGACACCAGTCTTATCATCCCCATTAGTACAGCCCAGTTCCAAGAGACAATGGTCAATGACTGCCGCTTTTGTTGCTAAAGAACCGTCCAGTCCGCTGCCAGCAATCACATCAAAATAAGCAATCAAGTTTAGATTTTCTAAAATCTTCACTGCAAAGGGCTGGGGTTTTGAGGTGGCAACCGCCAAGCGCTTACCACTAGCCTTAAGGCCATGGAGCATCTCAGAAATCCCCTCATACATGGCCATTTCATACATCCCCTGGCTTTTATAATAATGCCGGTACTCTGTAATGGCAGTTTCCGACTCTGCTTGGGACATGGCGCAGTGCTTCGTAAAAGACTCACCCAAGGGTGGTCCAATAAACAGTTTTAAAATGCTTTGATCTGGTATGGGCCAACCCATTTTTTCTAGGGCATAGCACACGCCCCCAGCAATCCCTTGATAAGAGTCAACTAGGGTCCCATCCAAATCAAAGAGGATGGTGTGGTAGGCTTTTGTAGGTTTAATCATCATCTGTTACCCATTGAAATTACCAACATGTAAGTTCCAAACCATACAAATAACAAACCAGGCATCAGCCACTTTTGCACACCAATTGGAGACCGTGCCTTGACGAAGTCTAAATAGGCCACTGGCTCAAGGGTTCTTCTAGTGCGCCCTAAAAGATAACCATCCAAAATAATCATAAAAAGAATAACCAATTGCAAATATCGGGCTACATCAGTGGCCAAAAGATGACTCAGACTCAATAAATTTACAATTAATCCCATCCCTAGTGCGCTATACATTACGGGTTTATAAAAGGTACCGTTCATATGAACCTCCAATTGTCATCTCACCAAAACACTCTGGCTTATGGAAATTCGGGCGCTCCGAGACCACAGGATTCCAGCTGCCATAATGCTTTATGGCAGTTTCATCACCGCACTTATAGGCATTGGCGCGAATCACTTGACCTACTTCAAAGTTACTTTTTCCATAAACCTTTTCTATAAAACCTAAGGGTATCAATAGGTTTACAGTCCAGTGGTCAGAATTAACTTTTGCCCCATGCTTCTGCTCAAGTTTCTCTGTCAGGCTCACCCGTTCATACTTATTAAGTCCGTATTGAAGGAGCATCGCCCCTTTTGCGTTCATTTCAAAATTTAAGTATCCTGTATTTGAATCCTTTGGATAGAAGTTTACAAAAAACTCCATGCAACTGTCTTTATACACTGGCTCGTCATGGTTTTCAAAAAACGCCCGAGGCTCTTTTTCAAAGCAAGTCATCTCCAAATGAAAACCAATCCCCTCTTGAAGCCATATGGAAAACTCAACCTTTGGTTGGTACCCACATCCAAAGGGGTATTGATCAATTAATGCAATCTCTCTTTGATCATATGTTGATGCAATAAGATAACTCATATCTACCTCCAAAATTTGCTGTGACACTTTCTTATTTTACCATCCGCTGATTAATTAGCAATCAAAATTAGAATGTGACATGTACACTATGAAAAACAAGAATAAAAACACCATAATCTAAAGCGCGTCATGGGAATGACATGTCCCCCTGGCGCGCTTTTTTTGAATGAGCCATGGTGCACATCCCTGTGGCGCGCGCCCCATGGCTTACTTCTTTACTTCACTGCTTCAAAGGTTTTAACTAGTTTATCCTTTTGAAAATCCAGGGTCAAAAGATAGCGGGTGTCACTTTCTGCAGGACAAATCTCCACTGAAAAAATGCCATTTTCTGTCCACGTACCTCTGAAACCCACTTGGGATGCCAAGCCTTTAATAATAAAGTTATCGCAAGTGCTCATGCGGTACCGGCCGTCGAGGCCTACTGGAACATCATATTGGCCACCATCCACAAACCAATGTAAAATGGCTTCTTCAGCACCCTCCGTAAAATCAACGCTAATCACCTCATCTTCAGGCAAGTTATGAATTTTCCCCGATATCCCCTTTAAGGATTCTGGCAAAGCCCCTACCCCTTGACTTTCTGGTGGACTTTGAAGACCGTAAATCTTTGTCAATAACAGATTACTTGCCTCTTTATCTTCAGGCAATTGTCTGTCTGATTTAATCGCAGGTAGCAGATAGTCTGCCACCAAGGTTTCTGGCACAAAAAAATCACTGTCTTTTAAGCCACTGAAAAAGACCACCACCATGTTTTGTTCCGGCAGCACAAACAGGTATTGCCCCCGGTAGCCTCTCCCTGAATACCCCCCAAAGGGATTCATCCACCACTGGTACCCATAACCACTATTACCCCCTAGACCAGATGGGGTCTCTATGTGCTTACTGGTCGATTCACTCACCCAACCCTTGGACAACACTTGAAGATTATCCCACTTACCTTCATTCAAATATAAAAATCCAAACTTAGCTAAATCTTGAGCATTCATAAACAAGCGACTGCCCCCCTGCAGAAATCCCTTGCTTGTCGGCCCCCCAAAATACCTGTTTCACTCCAATTGGATCAAATATAGATTTCTTGGCATAGTCAAGTGCGCTGACCCCAGCCACTTTGGTCACTATTCCCGATAATAGATGTGAGGCACCGGTATTGTAATAAAAGGTACTACCTGGTTCATCTTCAATAGACTTACCCAGGATATAGTCAATGGGATTATCACTTTTGAACATCTGGGTATACGAATCGTAATCGGCGCCATAATTGCCATCCTCAGACCACTCTAGGCCTGCACTCATGTTCAAGAGCTGTTTAAGCTGAAGGGATGCAGGGTCTTGCTTGCCGTTCTTGAAAGCCTCAGGGAAAAACTTGGTCACTGGGATTTCAGTGGATTCAATCAACTTATCGTCAATGGCTTTACCAATCAGCGAAGAAGTCACGCTTTTGGTGATGGAATTGACAATATGTAAATCTGCTGACTTGTATGGGTAATACGATGCCTCTGCCACAGCATAACCATTTCTGATCACTAAAACCTGATGAATGCCGTAGTTCTTTTCTTCAATAAGGTTGAACATGTCTGTGATCATCGCCGAACTCATGCCCTGGGCTTCTGGGGTGCTGGTTTTAAAGCCTTCAGTTGGCCAGTACTCAACGGGTGCCAGAGTGTTTTGACGTGCTTTTCCATTATCGCAGCCAGTTACCTGTACAAGCACCAGAGATAGCACCAATGCCCAGAGCAAACCCCTATTAAATAAGCGATTTCTTACCTTCATACTTGCCTCCTTGTTTTAGTGAGCCGGGGGGACGTGCACCATAGCTCGCCTTTTGATGTAAGGACTAATACCCATTTACTGACTGAATAATATGACTATTCCGAAACACTTAAGCAGAAATAGCGGCTCACGGTGCACGTCCCCCTGAGTCATCTACCCAACCTTAATTTATTCTTAAATTCATGCCTAATGACTTGTTGGCAATTTTACTTAGGGTTATACTATAACGGCAGCTCTGAAGTTACCCTTCTAGTGGATAGCAGACCAGTTTGTTGCTTGTTCTTGAAGTTGGAAAGGATTATGTGAATGCATATCAGAAAAAATATTTTAAATCGGAATTTGGTGCTTCTCCTATTAATGCTGTCACTTGTATTATTGTCAGCAGGCTGTCAACCAAAGTTGACCCCGAAAGAAACTTATACTCGCATCTCAGAACAAACTTTGACTCACAAAAACATGAATGTCACATTTGAAGGCGAAATGAGCATGGCCTTTGAAGGGGATATTGACCCATCAGCTCAGCCATTTTTGGAGATGTTCAAAAATATCAAATTGAAGGGGGATATGCAAACAAGGGATACAGACCGTCTGGCCGATTTAGCAATGCACTACGATCTTGACTTAAATGGTTTGGGCATGAAGCTTGAAATGTATTATGATGGCGACAAGGCCATTATTAAGTACCCTGTGATGCCTGATTACTTAGTCCTCGATATGGAAAAAACAATGGACCTGGTTAATCAAGAAGCAGATTTGCCAATGGATCTGGATTATACCAGCATTATCGCCGACCTTGAGACCTTATCAAAAACATTTTTACCTAAGTATATGGCTAAATACAACGCCACAATCAATGAAAAAGATGTCACTCTTATAGAGGATTACACCTATACGGTAAATGGTAAAACTGTGAAGTCCCGCGCCCTTAAGTTGACAATGTCACCTGAATCCATTATTGGAACTTATGATGCGCTTTATGCTCAAGTTGCTGAGAGTAAAGAACTGTATGATATTATTAAAAAGTACGATACTGAAAATCAACTCGGCACCTTTGAAGCGTACCAAAAGGCAATCGCTGATAATAAAGCTGAAGTTTTTGCAACCTTAGATATAGATACCCTAAAAGAGTCAATGAAAGGCATGACTTACGAATACATCATGTGCTTTGATAAAAAATACAACCTGACTGCTGCAAATATCACGATGAATATGGATACCACAGATCCAACCACGGGCTACAAAGTGAAGATGGATCTGAAACTCCTCTCTACTGCAGATTATTCCGACAAAGCAATTGTTTTTCCTGCTTTGACTGATGACAATCAGACTGACTTACTAGAAATGATAAAGAGCTTGGGAGCAGGATACTAGGCTATCTTCACTAAAAAATCCAGGCTCATCCAAGCAATACGAGATAAAAAAACCATCATACAACTGTATGATGGTTTTTTGTATAAATAGTATCGCTTATGGCGAAAACTACTTTTGTGGCATTGGATATAAAAGGTTTGGGGTTGTTCCCATAATAGTTGTTGGTACAAGGGACCCACCTTTTGACCAGGCTTCATAGTAAGCTTTTTTCACACTTGCCTCAATCTCAAGCTTTTTTAGCTCCAAAACCTCAGGTGTCAGAGATTGTGCAATCAGCTTATTAGAGTTAGCCTCAGATTGGGCTTTAATCATTAGAGCGTCTGCATTACCACGAGCTTCTTCTGATTTCCGTTGTGATTCACCTTTAGCTTCGGCTACTAATTTAAGAGCATTGGCTTCAGCCACTTTAACTTCAGCTTCGGCTTTTTTCTGCTCGCTTAGGGCCACTGCCTCAACCTGCTTTTGAGCCATGACAGCCTTTTGCAAGTTATCAATTGCAACCAATGTTTCTGCATCTAAAACAACGTCAGTGATTTCAAAATTATCAACCACTAAGCCGTATTTACCCAGTTCTTCGCCGATGGATTTTTCTGTAAGCGCAGAAATTTCAGCAGTTTTAATAGAATACACGTCAAAGGTTGCGTATTGTTTTGTGACCTCATTGAGTCTTGCTTTAACCACTTGTTTGACAATTCCCTCAGATAATGCCCCAAATTCTACACCTTTAAACTGCGTAAACAAAGTAGCCAGTTTAGCGGCATCACAGTGAATTGTCAGCGATGCGTCTACATTGATGATTTTACCTTCTTTGGATCCGACTCTAATGGACGTATCCCCTTCTTTACCTTCATCATTTTTACTTGAAAAAGCCACAATTTCCCGGCTAATCGGGTATTGTGTAACTTTATCAATTGGACTGATAAAATGCCATCCCTGAGGAAGTATTGTTCCAGATATACCGCCATTTGGTTTGTAAACAACACCAGCGTATCCTGGCTGCACCTTTTCAAATGACATTAATACGTAGAAGGTTGCAAGTAATATTAGGATACCTGTCATAATATATATCTTAATGCTTCTACCAGTTGTCCTCGGAATCGTTCTTTGTGTTGCTGGTTCCATGGTTTTCTTCCTCTTCTTTCTTAACTTTTTCGTGTTTGTCCATATATGTATTGGCAACGTAGCCAAATAAGACCGTCAGTGCTACAACAAAAATTATCAATGTCACAATGAAATATAAGCTATACATGGGTTACCTCCATTTCAACGTCATTGACTGAAACTATAACAGACTTCTTAATTATACCATATTTGATGGTTTAAATAAATTATTTGATTATTTTTAATGCAATTCTAACCATTTCTAACCAATTACCATAACTGACTCTCCTTAAAGAATTGAAACCCATTCACCCCTTTGACAAGCTTATGTTGCTTTGAGTCCATCAGAGCTTCTATAGACTCTTCAATGACTTCACTTTCAGTTTGAACTGCTTTATCAGCTCGGTTTAAAGCCCCAAACACCTTATAAGTGATTTGTAGCCAAGATAGGAAGCTTACAATTGTAATAATGGCACCAAAAGTTGTAAAGCCATAATAGAAGGGCCTTCCCAACATCACATTAAGGGCAGCACTTACCAATGTCGGCAATAAAGGGACCAATATCATTTTTAAATAAAGCCCTCGATCACCCTTGATTTTCTCTAAATCACGGTGGAATCTGGAATCAATTTTGATGGTCGTATTTCTTGCAAGTTCTAAGTACAGGTCATTCCAGGTCTCAAAAGTCATATAGAAATGATGAAAGGGTGTCGTCACCACAAGGCGATTGTATTGATTGAACAAGTCACCCTTCAGCTGGATTTTAAGTTTTAAGCAATCGTCAACCGATTCGAAAACTTTTACTTCATGGCCAGTCTGATTGACAAAAATCAAGTTACCACTGGCGACTTTGAAACTGCCATAAGTATCAACTGTAAAAGGAAATTTTGAAATACGAATAGCATTGCATGGTTGCTCGAGATATCGCCTTTTACTGACAAACCAACTAAACCAGTAGCCAATAAAAACAATACCTATAATCAAAGGGATGAACAAAGAGATATCACCAAAAACTTGTTGTAATTGAAAAAAACCGATTACAAAATTAGCCAGTAGACCGATTGAAAGTGAACTGACCATCTGAATTGGGTAGAAAGAAACAACAAGGAGGATTCATGCTATGAAAAAATGGTCTCAACTGCTTACCATCATCATAAGTGCACTACTGGTACTGACTACATTTACTTTTGCTGAAGGTGGACTAACCCCCATAACAGGTGCTGTTTTAAATGACCAAATCAACTTTAGTTTAAACGGGGTTAGCACTGTACCTGTTGGGGATGACGGCACCCCGGTGTTGCCAATTTCGTATAAAGGCACCACTTATATTCCTCTGAGAGCTCTTGGATACTTATTAGGACTAGGAGTTGATTATGATGGCCCAACCAAAACAGCACTCTTGACAAGTACAACTACAAAAGTTGCACCGACTGCAGTCCCGACAGCAAAATCCAATAAACTAATTGCAATTGCTGGCGCACTTATTAACGAGCAACTCAAATTTAGTTTAGACAGTAAAGCCGCAACGCCAAAAGGCGATGATGGTGTACCTGTATTACCCATCTCATATAATGGTACAACTTATTTACCAGTTAGGGCTGTGGCAAATCTTTTAGGGTTAAGTATCACTTACAAATCAACCAGTAGAACAGTTCAGATTGTAAATAGTAAAAAGTATACGGATGGTCAAGGTAACCAAGTCAAGATCATCTCAGGGGTAAAGGCTTTTGCAGACAAAGCCGTGACCTTAATAGTTGGAAATCCCGCACCTGCTGACAGTAAATTTAAAAATCCAGCTGAAGCATTGGGCGAACCTAATTATTCAGGATTTACCAATAACAGCGCAACCATGTCAGGCATCCTATCCCTAGGTGGCGGTGGCTCAGTTATATTAGAGTTTACACAGGTCTACATCGTGGATGGACCTGGAGCAGATATCCATGTCTTTGAAGTTGGTCCTGCTGTTGAGTCAATGGCCATTGAAGTCAGCCAAGATAACATCGTCTGGATTAAAATAGGTAACATCTCCGGTGGAACGGCTTCTGTTGATTTAGCTGGGAAAGTTTCTGCAACAGATCGATTTAGTTTTGTGAAATTAACTGACTTAAGGAGTAGTGCAAGTGGCGAATGGCCAGGTGCAGACGTTGATGCTGTTGCCGGCATCAATACCATCTCAAAATAAGATAAGCAAACACGATAAAAAACCACCATACAATTGTATAGTGGTTTTTTTGTGTATTGTGCCGTGACTCATCCTTTGGCGCTTTCTCTAATAATCAATTCTGTGGGCACCACGATTTTTTTAGAGATCGTCCGTCCCTTTTGAATCCGTTCAAGCAAGAGCTCTACTGCAGTTTCACCCATAAATTCCTTGTGCACCCGCACTGATGATAGAGGGGGAACGGTATATTTTGAGGTTGGTATATCATTGAACCCAATTATTGACACTTGATCAGGTACAGCAATCCCCTTTTCATGCAAGGCACGGAGAGCACCTATGGCCATTGAATCGTTGGCAATTAAGAAGGCACTGGGCAACACCTTGGACTGTTCAATGGCCTTTAACATTAATTCATAACCACTGGAAGCCACAAAGGAACCAATGTAGATTTGCTCAGAATCCAATAAGCCGCACTTCAGTAAATAATCTCGAAAGACTATTTCCCGCCGCTCACCAAGGGGTGTCCGCTCTACACCCACGTATTCTCGGCCACCAATATAACCAATATGGGTGTGATCGTGATTGATAAAGTGCTGAATCACATCAACCACCGCTTTTTCAAAATCAATCACAACGCTATCAAATACATTCTCCCTAGGTGAAGAATCAACAAACACCACATGGGGAGATACTTCGCTAAATCGGTCTAAATCACTGTCGGAAAACTTGCCAATGGCAATTAAACCTTGCACAGCATCCATTTGCGAAAAATCATAATCCTGCGGATTGTATACCTTCACAATATCGATGCTCATTTCATAACAAAGCTTTTCTATGCCTAATCGAATAGACATATAGTAGGGATCATCTAACTCTTGGTGAAGGGTATACCAATGTATAAGGCCGATTTTTAGCTTAGGGGGCGCTTTTTTGTCCTGCCGCTGCCTAGGGGTTGTATATTCCATGGACTCGGCAATCTCTAAAATCAATTGGCGCTTCTCATCGCTGACCGATAAAGTTGCATCATAATTGAGTACCCTTGAAACGGTAGCTGGCGACACACCTGCTTTTTCTGCTATATCTTTGATTGTGGCCACCTGATGCCTCCTTTTTTTAGCCTTGAGTCATATTTACCTACTCATTTTACTTCAATTTTCCCTAAGGAGCAACCATAACCGTGATTGAAAATCTCCAGTGGCAACATGGTGGACCTCAATGCCATTAAAAGAAGGGGCCATTAACAGTCCCATACCCATTAGAGTCCCCCCCGATAGGTTCAAAGAATTTGACAGTCCCTTGTCAGAGGGCCCATTTGAGCTCACAGGCTCTGATATAACCCGGTAATTGCCATCCGGTGCCAAACCAGAAAGCTTTAGAAACTGGGGACCGGGATTTGGCTCCGCCAGCACCTGATACCAAGCCAGTACTGCCATGGTTTGGTCTTTAGACACCACCATCCATGCGGTTTGATTCCCCCCACCTTCAAAGGGGCTCAGCAATCTATAAAAATCTCCACTGTGCAAAAGCTGCCGATACTGCTTATAAAACCTGATTTGAGCTGCAACAACCTCTTTCTCAGCAGGGGTTAGTTTGCAAAGATCCAGTTCATAGCCCAAGACTCCAAAGAAAGCCACATCCCCCCGCATTTTAAGTGGGGTCTCACGGAGGACTTGATGGTTGGGGACAGCCGACACATGGGCACCCATTGAGGATACCGGATAAGCCATGCTGGTCCCATATTGAATTTTAAGCCGCGAAACCGCATCAGAATTATCACTGGCCCAGGCCTGAGGGGCATAATACAAGAGGCCAAGGTCAAAACGGCCTCCACCAGCAGAACAGGACTCAATCAAAACATGGGGATACCGGTCACTCAGGCGCTGATACAGCTGATAAAGCCCTAAAATATACCGGTGGTGAAGCTCCCCCTGCTGCCTAGCAGGCAAATAAGCACTAAAAGCATCTGAAATATTCCGGTTCATATCCCATTTAATATAATCAATCACGACATCATCGAGTACTTGGCAAAGTTGTTCAAAAATGTGGTTTACCACTTGAGGGTTGGCATAGTCCAATACGTATTGATGCCGCGCTTGGCAACGGGGCCGCGGGGATTCACCAATTACCCAGTCTGGGTGAGTTTCAAAGAGGACCGTCCCGGTATTGACCATTTCTGGCTCAATCCAAATGCCAAATTGCATCCCCTTTTGGTGGATGGCTTCACTCAAGCCCTTTAAGCCACCGGGAAGTTTTTCTCGATTGACCCACCAATCCCCAAGGCCTGCTTGATCGCTGCTCCTGGTTGAAAACCAGCCATCATCCAAAACAAATAGCTCAATCCCAAGGTCTGAAGCCTCCCTTGCTATGGCCAACAGTTTTTCTTGGTTAAAGTCAAAGTAAGTGGCCTCCCAATTATTAATTAAGACAGGCCTTGGTTTATTACGCCAAATCTCAGGTATCAAATGCTCTTGAATCAGGGTGTGCATGGTCCGACTCAGTGCACCGAGGCCTGATTGGCTATAGCAAAGGATGGCCTCAGGTGTTTGAAAAGTCTCATTGGGTTGCAAAATCCACAAAAAACCCTCTGGTTGAATACCACCTTGCCAACGGGTTTGCTGGCGGGCATCCACTTCAAGGGCTATGGTGAAGTTTCCACTGTACACAAGGCCCATGCTAAGGGCTTCCCCTTGGGTCTCGGTGGTGGTGGGCCGACTAAGAAATACAAAGGGGTTGTGTTGAGCGCTCGAGGCACCTCTGGTGCTGCCAATGGCTTGTACACCAGGTCTGAGGGCCGTTTTACTGAGGTGGCGCTCCTTGATCCAATCCCCACTTAAATGGCCCATTTCCCAGTTGGCATCTGGTAAATCCAGATTGCAACTGAGAACCCGCTCTAGGGATACAGACTCATTGCCAAGATTCGTGACCCCCACGCTGGTTGCAATCGCCGGCAGATTTTTAAATATGGTATAGCTCAAGGTGATGCGCAGCTTTTTATAAGCATCCACTAAATCTATTTCTAATGTGGTCGCTGCCTGTGTATCAGTTTCTAATGTGGTCGCTTTTGTATGTGGTAAACCAGATAAACTGGGCTTACCACCAATAATCCGGTGTCCCTCATAAATAGGATCAAGAATCGGGCTACCGCTAGCATCGCGGCAGTCTATGGCGGGGATTCTAAAATCCCCTCTCCCCTGTGCAGGATAGGCCAATTGCTCAAGGCCTAGGGAGATATCAAAACGCTCAGGTTCCAAATAAACGGTGAAGCCTCTGTTTTGATCCATCCGAAAATTACTGGAATCCAAAGGCCCCGTAATGGGAGCCCCCAGATGCCAATGTGCCAAGTGACCCGTGCGTAGCACGCCTAATACCAGACTCACCTGATGGTTATGAAGATGAAACACCTTGGTATCCTCATTAAAAGTAACACTCATATCATTTGATGAAACACCCATATCATTGGATAACACGCACATATATTAACCTTTCACGGCACCGCTGATGGTGATCGCTTTTTCTACTTGATTGCTGAAGACGATGTAGAGCAGAACCGTTGGCAAGCTGGCAATGACCATGGTAGCCCCCATGGCGCCCCAGTCGGTGGTAAATTGACCTTGGAAGAAGAGGATACCCAGGGGGAGTGTTTTTAGCTTTTGGTCGATGACCAGGACGTTAGCTAAAAGGAACTCGTTCCACGCATTGAGGAATGTGAAGATGACCAGGGTCCAAACCGCAGGTTTTACCACCGGGACGATGATCAGGTAGAAGGTTTGGAAGATATTTGCCCCGTCGATGCAGGCTGCTTCTTCCAGTTCTACTGGCAAACCAACCAAAAATGCATAGAAGACCATGGTGGCAAAGGAGATGTTAAAGGCGGTATAAGGAATGATCAGAGCCCAGTGGGTGCCAGCCAATCCCAAGTCGTTAACCTGTCTTGCAACAGGAATTAAGACGGATTGTACAGGGATAAACATCCCCAGTGCCACCAAGAGGCGGACAAGATTTTTACCCTTCCAGCGCATGCGGCTTGTGGCGTATGCGAACATTAGGGCTAAAGAAACAGTTAGAACAACAGTTGCGGTTGCCACGATGACGCTGTTCATAAAATATTGGGGAACGTTATAATTTGACCATGCTTTTGCATAGTTTTCAAAGCGCCAAATTTCAGGCAAACCAAAGGGATTGGCAACAAAGATTTCATCGTTATTTTTAAAGCTATAAAGCACCATCCAGATCAAGGGATACAAAGAAATGCAGGCATAGCCCCATAAAAATGTTGTAAAGGCAAGTCTAGTAGCGAGTTTTCGCTTAGTGCCTTTTTCTTTTTTATTTTTCATATTAAGCACCCTCTACAGCTTTCTCAGTCTTAAATACGGCATTTACTACCATAATGGCCATCAAACATTCTAGTACCAAAACAGCTGCGGCAGCAAGACCATAACCAAATTCACCACTTCTAAAAGCAGCTGAGTACATGACATATGTCATTGTATAAGTTGAGGTGCCTGGACCGCCACCTGTCATAATAAACATTTCTGTAAAGGCCTTGATACCACCTGTGATTGAAACGATTAAGCAGAACTTATAGGTTTCAGCCAAAAGAGGAATTGTGATCTTTGCATGGGCTTGAAGACTATTTGCACCGTCAATCTTAGCAGCTTCAAAGTAAGAGGTGGGGATTGATTTAACCCCGGCTAGAATAAGTGCAAATTGATAGCCCATCCACTGCCAAGCATTTACAAGTGCAATTGCATAGATGGCATTGTGTCTATCGGCGAGCCAGTTTTGTTTGAAATTGATGCCAAGGGCCTTCATGCCCATGTTCAGTAAACCCGTATCAGCATTGTAGATTGATAACCACAACTGACACACCACCGTCACAGACAATACCACCGGAATAAAATAAGCCACCCTTAAAAGTTGCTTGCCGCGCATACGCATGGTTGCTAGAGCTAAGGCCAATACGGTTGCCATCACTAACTGAAATACGGTAATCACCGCTGCAAATTTAAAGGCATTGAGATTGGCGACATAAAACACCTTATCATCAAATAGGCGAATGTAGTTGTCTAAGCCTAAAAAGGTGCCTGTTGATAAACCGTTCCAATCAAACAGACTGCGATAGAAGACTTGAATGATTGGATAAAATACCATCAAAGACATTAAAACCAAAGTTGGTACTGTAAAACAAGCAACTGCCCATTTGTTCCCAAAGAATTTTTTCATCTCTCTTGCCTCACTGGTTAGTCCGTAGTGTCAACTATACCACTACCGGTTAGTCCCTATAAACAGAAAATGAAGCCCCAAATTCTGACGCTTCATTCTCTGCAGGGGATAGATTATTTTTTAATACGTTGTACCACTTTGTCTAATTCATCAATAAATTCTTTAACTGTGTAGTCTGGCGTTAAAAGGAATTGTGATTGATCTTCAATGGCTACTTTAAATTCTGGAGAAACTAGACCCCATGAGAATTTAGTTGTAGAAGTAATGTTAGCCATTTCGTCAGAGATTTTTTGCATCATGGCTGGTAATGGTTTTTCTGGTGTAACAATCTTAGAAACATCAAGTGCCAAGATTGGGTTAGATCGCTTCATGTATTTAGCTTCGCAGTATTTTTGAGAAATGAATGCAGCAACTTCTGCAGCCAATTCTTTGTGTTTAGAGTCTGGGTTAACAGCATAACCACCAGCAGCACCGCCACCAGCTAATGCAGTTTTATTACCCTCGTTACCAGCAGTAACTGGGTACCACATCCAATCAACATTATCCCCTAATTTAGCAGTAGAGCCTTCAACTTCCCACTGACCATTGATAAACATAGCTGCTTTGCCTTCATAGAAAAGGGCTGCTGCTTGATCGTAGTTTAAGTTAGTTGCCCCTTCTGGGAACATACCAGCGTCAACAAGAGTTTTCAAAGCTTCTGCAGCTTTTACAAAGGGCTCATCTGTAGCATTTGCTTTGCCTAAATCAAGTGCAGTGATACCTTCTGGGATAAAACGTGTCAAGATTGAGTCATAAAGAGCTGTTGTGATCCATTTTTCTTTTGCAAAGATTGACATTGGGATAATGCCTTTTTCTTTGAAAGTCTTGACTGCAGCTAGCAATTCTTCGTATGTTTCTGGAACTTTAACACCAGCTGATTCGAAAACAGCTTTGTTGTAGTACCACATAACAAACTCATTACCAGCATATGGGAATGCATAGATGTTGCCGTCTGCATTGTAGATAATGCTATCAGCTGTTTTGTGAGCTAAATCCAAGTAGCCAGATGATTTAGCAACATCGTTAAGAACCATGATGTTGCCTGACTCTTTGAATGTTTCGATTTGTGTTTGACCAACTTGGAAGATATCTGGCAAGTTGCCTGTTGCAGCATAAGTTTGAAGCTTTGCGCCGTCGTCCTGTGCTTGAACATCAAGTTCCAAAGTTACGTTAGGATAAGCTTTTGCAAGCTCTGCCACAGCGTAGTCATAAGGAATCTTTGTGTCGTCGTCAGCATACTGGGCATAAATTTTAAGTGTTACTTTTTCTTCTACAGGTGCTGCTGTTGTTTCTTCAGGTGTCGCTTCTGCAACCGGTGCAGGTTTAGCGCACCCAGTGGCAAGGCCAATAACCATGACCAATGCCAATAATAATGCCAGTGTTTTTTTCATCTTCTAAAATCCCCCTACAAAATATTTAGGACATGTAAAACGTTTTCCTGTATATGAGTATAATGAATTGTTATAGACTTCTCCATGCACAATTCAAAGTGGATTTGTACTTTTCAAAGTTTGATTTTGGTGTCAATAGTCAAAAGTTGAGGAACAAGCGACAAAATACAAATCTTAAAGACTACTTCTGAGTGGGGGTTTGTATGGGCGCATAGCCAAAGTACTTTTTGTAACAGCGGCTAAAGTAACCTGCATCCACATAGCCCACAAGCTCCGCCACATAGGCCAATTTGTGTTGTCCTTTTTCAATGAGTTCATAGGCCTTTTCCATCCGAATTTTCAAGATATAGTCCGTAATGGTCATGCCCATTCGGCTTTTAAACACACTTCTGAGGTCCGTTTGATTAATCAGTAGGGCTTTTTCCACATCTGCCATGGCCAAATCAGGATTGGTAAAATGGCCGTGTAAATAGTCGATAATGGCCTGGGTGATCCGCTGCTGCTTGAGTGCTTTGTGATCCAAGGGTGCTATGTCTCGCCCTGCCACCAGGTTTTTTTGCTCCAGGCGAGAGAGTGCACCGAGATAGGCTTTTCGGATGCCAGCTAGGTCCCTTGTCATGTCGCTAAGGCCCATTGTGACTTGCATATTTAACTTGTCGTCAATATGGGCCACCAGTTGTTCAAAGTCGTCATCGTAGTACTCCGAAGCCAAATCTTGATCATAACAAATCAGAACCACCAAATGGTCGTCGTAGTCCGTAAAAGAAAATCTCGCCAAGCCCTCATCCACTGCATTTTCAAGAATTCGGGTTAGGGAAACCCGCCAATGAGCTCTCAAGTCTGACATCAACCCTTGGTCGGATGCCAAGGTACCACTTGTGGCAATTGAAAACACAGCCACCCTAAAACCTGTGGCTTTGCCCATGGTTTGCCCAATGTTCATATCATCATAATCAGTCATCTCTGGCACAACATTACCAAGAACAAGAGCTCTTAAAAGAGACTCCTCCCGTAAATAAAGGGCGTTTTTTACTTGTTGATGGCTCGTTGCAACTGCTTGATGATACCGTTGCAAGCCCAGGAGGGTGATCAGTAACTCATCTTCTTCAAAGGGCTTAACCAAGTAATCCACAGCGCCTAATTTCAAGGCCTTTCTGGCATAGTCAAATTCCGTATGCCCTGTTATAAAAACCACAGAACAAGCGGGCAAGTGGTGCTTTAATGATTGTACAAATTCAAAGCCATCAAGATAGGGCATATTGATATCGGTCAATACGATATCCGGTTTGCATTCAAGGGCACTGGCAAGGGCCTCCCGACCATCCTTTGCTTCACACACCAATTCAAACCCATGATCTTCCCATGGAATAACAGCTTTCATATAATCTAAGAATACGGGCATATCATCCACAACCATTACTTTTAACAAAACTGCCCCCCTAACCCACTTGGGATCCGTAGATTGACCTCTGTCCCCTTGCTATCACTTGAAACCCACATTTTAAAGTCCTTACCGTAAAACAGGTGTAGCCGCTGGCAAACATTCACTGTCCCAAATCCCTGGCCACTTTCAAAATTCTTCTGCAAATCATCACCAACTAAAACACTTTGAAAATTCCGATTCAGCTGTCTTAGGGTTTCGAATGTCATCCCAGCCCCATTATCCCTTAGGGTTAAATAGATGCCGTCTTGTTGGATGCTGGTTTTGATGGAAATACAACCAAGGCCCTCTCTAAGCTTAATACCATGATAAATTGCGTTTTCAATAAGGGGTTGTAAGGATAGCTTTGGCATCAAGATCCCCTCGGTTTCCGGGGCTAGATCAAGATTTAGTTCGAATGCATTACCGTAACGTATATTTTGAATGGCCATATAATCTTGAAGTAACAAGATTTCTTCCCTTAGGGTAATGAGCTCCGATCCCTTAGAAAGTGAACGCTTGTAAAACATAGCCAGTTTCTTGGCAGCCCTTTTGGCTTTTTTACCATCCCCTAGATCGATGAGTTTCGTGATGATATCCAGAGTATTATAAAGAAAGTGTGGCTTAATTTGCTCTTGCATCAGCGCCAATTCAAACTGCCGCTTTCGCTGGGCTTGCATTTCTAATTGTTCAACCAATTCTTCGATCCGTGATCCCATGGTATTAAATCGATGGGCAAATAAACCGATTTCATCATGGGTTGCAACCTCCAACCGGTGATGGAAACGGCCCTCAGATAAAGCCTCTACACCCTTTTGCAAATTGAGAATAGGCTTGGTAATCCACTTATTACTAAACCACGAAAAAATCAGAGCCACTAATAAGAGCATACTAAAACTTAAACCCATAAAAGTGTAAACCTGTTTTAAATCCGTTGTATGGGCATCCACTGCACCATATGCAACAACTGTATAAGGCAAGGTGGCCAATGGTTGCCTTACCATCAATAAGCCATCTTTTGAGATCCCACTTTCAATATTTTTACTGCTTATATGGAGTGGTTTTGAGGCAAAATGAGCCACTGACTGTTTTGTGATCGGTCTAAAATGGCTATTCACATCGGTGGCGGCAACAACACCCCCCGTTTGGTCTATCAATTGATAAGTTGCTAAATCTTGGTCAAACCCCTTTGATAATGTGGTGCTTTTTATATTAATAAAAAGATAACCAATTGTTTTACCAGTCTGTGTATGCCATACTTTTTTGCCAAGGGTCAGTACCCCACGGTTTGGGGTCACGTTGAGCCAAGCCCGTTTAGAGATATCAAACCATATGCGGTTACCAGAGGATTTCTTAACAGGATTTAGCAGTTGTAGCTTCTCGTTATAAAAATCTTCAGTGAGCATTTGGTAGTCAGAAGTATAAATATGCCCCTTAGTATCGACAAAAGCAATGCTATCAACATTCCTAAAAATCAACTTTGCATAACTAAGTTCGTTGGTTAAACGGGTTTCGAAGGTCATTTTCTGACTGGTGCTTGGCTTTACAGGGGTTAGAGATACCAGTTGATTGATATCAAGGGTCAAATAAGTGGCACAATTGGCCCCTTGATCAATCATATCATCAACTTGTCTGACGATCATGGCCGAGTGATCTTTCATACTGGCAAGACTTCGTTGAATAATCGCTTGCTGATAAAAATAGCTTGATATTAAAGCAAACAAGAGTAAGGGCATTAGTAACAGCGGAAAATATAAATACATCATCTTACGACGCATGCTAATCATTGGTTTTTTCGAAGATTCAAAACCATTTTTTTTATTCATAAGCCCCTCCTTTTTACCGTAATTTACTAAAGTTTTACCCGTTTATTAAATCATATTTTGACTGATTTGACTAGAGTAAAAACAGGCTATAGAACTTCCTTCTGAGTAAAAACGGAGTATAGTACTTCCCAACCATCAACTTGCTTGCACAAAAAAAGAGCATGCCAAGTTCTTCCTCCCGGCGCACTCTCCCTGAACAACTTATCCTACAATGTCTGTTTAACAGAGGTTGGCGTAACGACAAGAACCCGTGTAAGGAAAGCGTATTTTTCCTTCATCATCTCATATTCTGACCCTGTATCAACAAACTTAGCAGTACCTTCTATGACAAGACCTGTACCTTGGTAATCCTTATAACCCAACACGTCCTTGCTACCTAATGCCAATTTAACTCGACCATTTACCAAAATGTTCTTTTCGGTTTTTCGCATGGCATATGCTGGAATGAGAATTTCATTTGCTGGATTAACTTCAATGTATGAATTCCATGTATTCACGAGGTGTGGTTCTTCAGTTCCCCAAGATACGATTGTTACGACGCCTTCTTTTTTCACAACTTCAAAAAATGTTTCTGTTAACATGTTGTTACCTCCTTAAGTATTTACAATTGAGCAGCCCTGATATATGCAGACATCATAGATAACAAATGTCTATATTTGATTATACATAGACTTTTTCAAGTAGTCAATATATAATTAGTGTATTCCAGATATTCAATATCTATATTTCATTACGCTGTAAAATTTTTTTCAAATCAATAGCTCGGAGGTGTAAATAATGCAATTTTCAATTGGGGTAGAATATGCAATTCATTGCTTGTTGTACATGACTGAAATGCCTAGCGGAAAAAGTGTGGCAATTAAGGAACTGTCAACCTATCAGGGTGTTTCTGAAACCTATTTGTCTAAAATCTATACTAAACTGAGGAAGTCAGGGATCGTTAAATCCGTTCCAGGAGCAAATGGCGGCTATGCATTGGCGATGACACCAGAACGAATTAGCTTTTTGGACATCGTTGAGGCCGTTGAAGGCACAACGCCCTTATTTCAGTGCGCAGAAATCCGACAGAATGAAATACTGCTGGATAAAAACAATCTGCCCGACAGTTATACTAAGTGTCCCTGCCTCATTAAGGTGGTAATGCTAGAAGCAGAAGAACAGATGAAAATTCACCTTAGATCAAAAACTTTAGGTTGGCTTCGTGAGCAGGTTGATCAAAAGTTTCCGCCGAACATGGCAAGGCAACCATTGAGTGGTTCAACAATGCCAAATCTCGTTGAGGACTGATAAAAATCCTTCCCCATCACACTCAGACTTATTGCTTTAAAACAAACAAGACACAAGTATGTCGGAGTAGATCCTTCACACTTGTGTCTTTTTCTGTGTTGCGAATATGGCTTAGACTCAATATTTTTCAAAATAGACTTAACCATCTCTTACGCGTTAAATCTATCTCTTACTCGTTAAATCCAGCGAGCACTAAATCATGAATGGCTTGCTGAAAAGCTGCCATTGCAATATCTGGAGCTTCATCAACCATCAGAATCAGCTTTTCACCCTTTTTAACTCCAAGACGCAGCATACCCAATAAACTCTTCCCATCTACGGTGATTTCACCTTTTGAAACCTTCACTGAGCCCTCAAACTGGCTACAGGTTCTTACTAATAAGCCCGCAGGGCGGGCGTGTAAGCCGTGTTCATTTTCAATTGTAATTTCAAATGCTATTGCACTCATGGTATTCTCCTTTAATTATACATTATAGTATTGAAGTAGGAAGCGTTCTGCATCCCCATTCCACAAACCGCCATGAGCTTTAACATGCTCTGATAACCCTTTAAATAGTGGATCATGTTGCCCGAGAGCTTCAAAGTCATCGATAGCCGTAAGGGGCATATCAAAGTGGTTATAAATCAGTTTCTTAGCGCCAGGAAGATCTGGCAATTTAAATATCGCGTCTATGGCGGCATCCATACCACCTATATGCGTTAGCATCAAAGAGGGATTTATTTTCCCGGCCGAGAATAATTCTAAGGCTTCTTTTAGGTCATCTGTGTTGCCACCAGTAGAACCCATAATGTGGGTATTGCTGTAATGAATACGATACATATTTATGGGAGCACTAAAGCTATGATCTGTTGGTCCTGCAAAGAAGTTCATACAACCATCCTGTGCCAATATGGCATCTCCCTGTACAACAAGGGGTTCAATGGGAGCATAGACAAAAACATCATCGTAACCATATCCCTCTGTAATAGCCATTAAGACATCTACTGCAGAGTCGACTCTACCAGTATTGACAAAGTGTAAAGTCACTCCCAATTGAGCGGCTTTTTCTTGGGTTATGAACTGACTTGCACGGTTTAAACGCTCATCACTAACATCTGTTACAACAATTACTTTTGGTCTCAATGCAGGATCCATGGCCAAAGCGTAATCAATGGCACCAAGCCCCATAGCTCCTGCGCCACCAAGAATCGCTAAGTTACCATTTGGCTTAGTACCCATCACATGTTTGTAAGCCCCCGGTGTCGTATGGTAGGAGGCATGAAAACCACCAATGATGCAAGACATGGGCTCCCCAAGAGAAGCACCATAAAAACTATCACCCTCATAAACTAACAAGCAACCCAGCTCCATTACCTCTTTGGGAATGATGTTGTAGGTAGCATTTCCCCCGAAATTAGGATAAGAATAGCCTGGTGCATAGGGACTTCCCTTATAATTCAATGCCGGTTGGAGCGAAAATTTCTGCCCACTAAAGAATTGACCTTCGTAATCACTACCTACTTGAACAATGATCCCAGCCATTTCATGGCCAACTATGATAGGCTCATCAGCAACATTATCAGGTACTCGTTTATGGTTTTTTCCTTGTTTTAGTGCTTTATAAGTAGACATGCACACGCTGTCGCAGACAACTTTAACCAGTATTTCATCCGTTTGAATGGCTGGCAGTTCAAAAGTCTCCAATCTTAAATCATCAGCACCATACAACCGCACCGCTGTTGTTTTATATGTTAATTTATCATTTGTTTTTGCTTGTGTGTTCATCATTAAGATACTCTCCTCTTTCAATAACAACGGTTCCTAAATGCTCATCAATCCACTGTCGTGATATGGCCTTGGTACCAATAGTTGTTACTGCTCCAGCACTTGTGGCGATAGCAAGTTTTAGCATTTCTTCAGTCTTCATTTCTGTTACATAACCATAAGCACAGGCAGCTACAAAAGCATCCCCTGCACCCACAGAACTATGGGCCTCAACCCTAATGGGTTTCATTCTGTAATAGCCTGCTACATTACCATAAAGAGCCCCTTCAGCGCCAAGGGATATAAAAACATGGGACACACCCATCCCTAAAAAATATTGAATAGCTTTAACATAATCATCTTCTTCAATAAATATCTTTTTGAAATAACGCTCTAGTTCAGCGCTATTGGGCTTAATCATTGTAGGTTTTGATTTTAGCCCAATTTCAAAAAGTTGACCATCAGCATCTAAAAATGTTGGGACAGACTTTTTTTGTGCAGCTGTAATCATGTCACCGTATATCGCCTCTGAAAATCCAGGGGGAACGCTACCCGATATGACTACTAGACTAATCTGATCAAGAAGCGCCTCATACAGTTGCATCAACGACGCCTGTTGTTCACCGGTGACAAGGGGGCCAATTTCGTTTATTTCTGTGACATGATGGGTCTTCTTATCCAATATTTTAAGATTGGTTCTACTTTCACCTGAAACTCTAAGAAATTGATTTTTTATGCCCATGTCATCTAAACTTTCAAGGATAAACTCCCCAGATGAACCAGCATAAATCCCCATAGCGACAGTACTCCCACCCAAAACTTGAACCGTTTTGGAAACGTTAATACCCTTGCCCCCTGGGTCCAGAATAGTGGTTTGGACCTTATTAAGGCCATTAAGGACAAGATGATCTACTTCTAAGGTTTTATCGATGGCAGGGTTCAAGGTGAGGGTCAAAACCGCTTTCATAATGCCTCCTTAGAAAACGCCTCATAGATTGTCAGGGGATCCTCTGTGTTGATCATATCCCTAAGTACCTTCTCATCTTCAATTGCCTCTGCAATATTTGATAAGATGGCAATGTGTTCATTGCCTTTACCCGCAATACCGATTACTAAATGGGCTATCCGGCCTTCACCAAAGTCTATACCTTGAGGATACTGCAATACGACAATACCTGACATCACCACATGCTCCTTAACAGTATTTTCGCCATGTGGTATCGCTACGTTGCTTCCAATATAAGTAGAAAACTTTTCTTCTCTGGCAAGCATACCCTCAATATAAGGTTGGGTCACATAGCCACTGGCAACAAGCATTTCTCCAGCTCTTATAATGACCTCTCGCTTACTGACAGATGGCTGATGCAATCTAATATTGTCTATTTCTAAAATTGGTCTTTCCTTTTTCATCTCGACTTGTGCTCCTTGCACCTGCTGTGAGGATTTTACCATTATCTGAATGGCCTCCTCATATACCTGTTTATTTAAGTAGTCGTCTATGCCAATTAGTGCAGCACCGGGAACTTGCCGCCTTGCTCTTTCGATTAAA
Organism: uncultured Fusibacter sp.; assembly: GCA_964522015.1. GTDB lineage: Bacteria > Bacillota > Clostridia > Peptostreptococcales > Acidaminobacteraceae > QQWI01. Next base: position 27,651 of record CAZFST010000030.1, read on the forward strand.
CTCTGATAGGTCACAACTAGTGTCGCATCTTGAGGCACTTGATCAAGAGATGCGTTTTTTACCATGACCACCAAACCTTTCTCGGCTAATAATCGCGCCAGTAAAGTGGCGCCAAGTGCGCTAGATCCCATACCAGCATCACAAGCGACGTAGATCTTATCCAGTACATCTCTTCTTTCAAGATTCTCGAAAACCCATGTTTTTTGAACAATTTCTCTGTTCAGAAGTAAAGATGCTACACCAAAGGATGCCAATGTGGATAGAATCATCCCCAATACGACATGGATCATTGTACTTTTTTGTGATAAGGCTAGTATTGCCAATACACTTCCAGGTGATGGTGTTGCCACCAGACCTGCCTGCTGTATCTGGAAATAGAAATTACCAACCAAGCCTCCAAATACCAGGGCTAAGATTAGTAGCGGTTGCATAAGCACATAAGGAAAATAGATTTCATGAATCCCACCAAAAACATGAATGACAGAGGCCGTTGAGGCAGTTCGTCTACTCTCCCGTGGACCATAGAGCATATAGGCAAAAAGTACCCCTAGCCCTGGCCCAGGATTGGTTTCAAGTAGAAATAGAGTGGATTTCCCAGTCTCCAAAGCGTACTGCATTCCAAGAGGTGATAATAACCCATGATTTAGAGCATTATTTAAAAATAGAACTTTTGCTGGTTCAATTATCACTGCACTTAAAAATAGGAATCCACTATCAATGATAAAAGATACACCAGTGGCTACAACGTGATTCAGCAGGGACATCATGGGGCCAACGATCACGAAATTAAGCATTGCAAGAATAGCACCAAGGATAGCCGCTGCTAAATTGTTGGTTAGCATCTCAAAACCCAAAGGGATCCGACGTTTAAGCAAGTCATCCAGTTTGAGTAGCAACCAGCCAGCTAATGGTCCCATCAGCATAGCGCCAAGAAGCATGGGGACAGATGAACCAACAATCAAACCCATGGTTGCCATAATCCCAATTGCGCCTCCCCTGTCACCACCAAAGCGACGGCCCCCTGTATAGGCTACCATCAATGGCAAAGCATAAATCATCATCGGTGATAAAAGTTGGGAAAGCGATGGGTTGGGTATCCACCCATTAATTGTAAACAAAGCTGTCAATAGCCCCCATGTCATAAATGCACTGATATTGGGCATAATAGAAGCACTTAAAAATGCCCCTATTTTACTAATCCTTGTGAACACGTTCATAGGGATTCCCCCCTGGTTCTCTCAAGCCACTGTGCCATCCGTGAGTCAAGGAGGTTGCTGCAATGATGACCCTTATCATCTACAACCCCTAGCACACCTGATAGTCGTTCACCCCTAACCGCCATCAAAAAACGGTTATCCTCTATTAAACCTTGGCTAATAAAACTGAGTAAACTTGATGTTTCAATGGATGCATCTTGAGATATCAGCATTACTACCAAGCTTTCTACCAGTTCTCCACTAGGATGTTTCCAAGGACTTTTAAGTTGACAAACACCAACGTATGGCTTGATTGCACATAAAATCTTAGCGTGGAGCAGCATGACCCCATCACCTTTTAAGAGCGTAGAGCCCATCTTTTCTCTTGTCTTAAATGCATTTGACAAAGTATCACTGTTGACAAACCCAATTCGTAAGTTGTCACCTTGATTTTCCTCAATGGTCATATTGATCTTTGTCAGGTGCAATGCAGTTTCGTGGGCCACCAAGTCAATCAGCTGATCAACCGATTTTACTTTGGCAGTTTCTAGGGTGGTTAACAAAAAACCTTCAGCTATTTGTAAAACAGTTTCACTGATCCGATGGATTTTGCGGGCCTTATCTAGAGGATTTACTGTAGCAATATGATTAGGTGGCTTCACTACTGAATTCTGAACCTGGTTGGCAATTTTATGGTCACTAAAAGTGGTGAACCGCAGCCCCCTTAGGGCATCAATTGACTTTTCAATCAAAGCAAGATCTGATTTACCAACCAATGGATTTACTAAAACAACTGGCACCAACATCGTATCTAGTGCCACAGTTGTGACGACAAAATCGATTGTCTCAAACTCAGTCATTTGTTCAATTTCTTGTTTGGCATATTGCCCTGTAAAAATCACTTCATCAAAATGCTTTGCAATCCGAGATGATAATAAACTTGATGTCCCTATGCCACTGGCACAAACCAAGGCAATTCGCACAGGTCGTTTGGCATTTTCTTTTCGCTTTAGTCTCTCAATTGCTGCGCCAAAATGCATGGCTAAAAATCCGATTTCGCTTTCTGGCAAAATCAAGCCATAGTCTTTCTCAATGGATTTCGAAACATTTGTTGTCACTAAAAATATCTCTGGATAAAGTTCTTTAATCTGATTAAGGAGGGGGTTCCTGATGGCGAGAGCCAATTGTAACCTAGTCATTGCAGGTTTCAAATGGCTAACAAGACCAATCAGCAAATCTTCATCTCCAGACAAAGCAATACCGGTTTGTTTCTCGTAGTCCCTCATCATCCGAGTTGCTTGACGTGTCATCTCAAAGTTGCTCAATACCATGTCTGAATTGGCAACCATGCTTGTTGTCTTAAGCTTAGCACCCATTAAATGCATGGTGATATAGCCAAGTTCATCTTCTGGAAAGACTATGTGGAAGCGCTCTGAGATACTCGCGCCTATGGCCCTTGAGATTTCAAACTGAATGTCCTGTCTTAATTGTGATAAAACCTCCTGATGCATGTGAATACGGTCACCTCGCAAAACCCGTTGTACCGCAATTGTAAGATGAATGGTTAAACTAGTGTAGGCATTTTCTGTAAGGCGGGTCATTAAGATAGCTTCAAAGTCACTAAGAACTTGTCTAACTTGTAAAAAGATATATTTATCCAGAATACCATCCTTAAGCAAGGGATCATCCAGTGTATAACTAATAAAATTAACAAGGGACTGATGTTCATGGTTTTCATAAAGATAGTCGACTAGGGCTCTACGGATGTTCAGTTCACTGCCTTCCAAATAAACGCCAAGGCCAGGCTTTCTCAAAAGTTTTATATTCTTTGATTCAAACCAAGGTACCAGACGGTCCATGTCATGGGAAATAGTAGCCTCCGAAACCCCTAATTTAGATGCGTAGTAAAATAATTTTTGAGGGGCTACTGACCTTAGCAGTTCACAAGTCATAATATGGTATCTGGCCTCTTGGGTCAGAGTCTTATCATCACACCCCTTGTACATCACATCAAAACTTAACCTAGCTTCAGTTGTGGCTTCTAGCCAAACACCTAAGCGTGTCTTGGTATTTAGGGTCATATCAAGTGATTTAACCAGCTTCTCTACGGCCTTCATTTCCCTAAAAATTGTCCGTTTAGCGATATGGAGATCTGTTGAAATAATCTCCCAGCTTACATAGCCAGGCTTTGACAATAACGTTTTGACGATATCAAATACACGCCTTGAATATCCCATTTTTGAACCTACCTATCTAGGAGCACTTTTATTCAGCAATTGACGGTTTGACTATCAATAGACATACCACTGGTTATAAAATCAGAATAATGCCACATTTTATTATACCTTTTTTTGCAATGGCTGAACCCCTAAAATAGTGATTCCTGTCACTATACATTAGTGCCAAAGTTCATTAACGGTTTAAAGTGACAAACAGTGAGGTGCTTTTGCACATCACTGTTCTTACTTTAACTTTAAGATAGCCTATCCAACACTAAGGTTCTTTAATCGCACGGCCAGTTCGTCATAAATTGGATTTCCAACAAACTGATCAATTGTAATCAACTCAGCATTGACACACTTTGACTTAGCACGATCAGCAAGGGTTATATGGGTAATGACGATATCTGCATCACTTGGAATATCTTCAATAGAGGCGTGCATCACCTCAATATCAAGTCCTGCATTTTTAAGTTTCTTTTTCAAAGTAGTTGCAGCCATTGCACTGGAACCCATACCAGCATCACAAGCAACAACAATCTTTTTAACTTGGGCAGCAGACTTTCTTCTTACATCTGGTGTAGCACCATTTATAGAACTTACTTCACTACCCTTAGAAATGCTTTTCATAGAAGTCATCTTAGATTTTGCGCTTTCTAAATCAAGATCTTCTTGCTGTGCTTTTTTCTTAACAAAATAAGCAGCTACTACAAAAGAGACTGCAGTGGAAACCAGTACACCAGCAATAACCGGTATAAAACCACCTTTTGGCGTCATGGCAAGTAAAGCAAAAATACTTCCTGGTGAAGGTGTCGCAATCAGTCCAGCACCCAATATGCTAAAAGTAAAGACGCCACTCATACCACCTGCAATGACAGCCAACAAGAGAACTGGATTCATTAAAACATAAGGAAAGTAAATTTCGTGTATACCACCAAGGAAGTGGATGATTACCGCACCAGGAGCAGATTGTTTGACCATACCCCTAGAAAACATCCAGTATGCCAATAGTATGCCAAGACCTGGGCCTGGATTTGTTTCAAGTAAGAAAAATATTGATTTTCCAGCATCAGTCGCCTGCTGTATGCCCAGTGGACTAAGAATACCGTGGTTGATGGCATTATTAAGAAATAAAATTTTGCCTGGTTCGATAAATAATGATGTAAAAGGTAACATATTGGCATTGACGATCGCTTCGACACCCACTTTAAGAACATTATTCAGTGCTAAGACCACAGGGCCAATACCAACATAGGCCAGAAGTGCTAAAAGCATGGCTAAGATACCAGAAGAAAAATTCGCAACTAACATCTCAAAACCCGATGGCACTTTGCCATCTACCATTTCGTCAAACTTCTTAATCACATAACCACCCAATGGGCCCATGATCATTGCGCCTATAAACATTGGAATGTCGACACCTACAACAACACCCATGGTGGCAACTGCACCAACAACCGCACCTCTGGGACCGCCAATCAATTTACCACCGGTGTAACCAATCAAAATTGGCAACAAGTAGATAATCATTGGCCCAACTAATTTAGATAATGATTCGTTTGGTGTCCAACCAGTTGGTATGAACAATGCTGTAATAATGCCCCATGCTATAAAAGCACCAATATTAGGCATAACCATACCGCTTAGAAACCGTCCAAACCTCTGAACACCACTCTGTTTGCCTGAACCATTTAATAATCTCTCCATATATCCCCCTCATCCTCACTTGTTGAAACTTGGCCAAAGTCTCAGGAAATCGATTCCCTTTGAACTGAGTATATTGCATTTTGTTAATAGTTCGCAACTCGAAGTCAATGGAATTTGTCCTCTTTCATTAGTGCCAAAGAGCAAAAGTTGAATTAAATCATTGAGTTCCCTTGTATTGCCACTTTGTATTTTGATATAGGGTAGAATAATGCTATAATTTAATATATGGTTTAAGTGTCAAGTCAGTATATAACGAGAAATAAGTCATCAAGGGGGTAACGAGGTTTGGAGCAAAATAAGAAGACTGCCATCATTTACTGTTTTTCAGCCACTGGTAATACAGCCCGGGCGTCTGAAATTGTCAATAAAGGCTTAACCGCCAAGGGATATACGGCTCAAATTTGCTATATGGGCCATGGTCAAGTGCCAATACAGCAACCATTTGATCTAACTATTCTAGCTTTTCCTGTATATGCATGGTCATATCCTCATATCGTCAAGGAATTTGCCAAGGCAATGCCTAAGGGTAACAACAGACAAGCTGCCATCTTGGCAACTTGGGGTGGCGGCCCTGGACCAGCTTTAAAGCACGGGGTCTCGCTTATGAGCCAACTGGGTTATCGTGTAACCCATTCAGGTGGCGCACTCTACCCAGATAATTGGACCCATGTACTCAACCCAGCTTCAGGCCAAACTGCCATCAACATGTTAGCCACTGGTGAAACCATGATGGTAGAGTACGTTGAGAATCTATGTCAAAAAGAAACTCACCACTATCAGACTGCCAGTGGCGCAAACTGGCTACTTCCTATTTCTGTGGCTTTTAGAAGTCTAGGCAGAAGATTCCTTGGTCTCACTTATTATGCGGATTCAGAATGCACCGGATGTGGCCTTTGTGAGCGTGTATGCCCCGTAAGTAATATTTCTGATTCAAAGGGCAAGCACCCCCATTGGGGTTTGGCCTGTGAAGACTGCTGCAAGTGCATTAACTTGTGTCCCGTTAAGGCTATTAACAGCTCTAACCATAGGATTTTATCAGCCTTTTTTATCATGATGCTTTTAGCTGCCTTTGCCATTTGGAATTATCCCGCAATCACTGCAGTTACCCTGTGGCTTAGCATGCCTCAGTGGCTTAGCGGCATAATCAGGCTCTTGGCAACCGTAACTGTCATCCATATCCTATGGTTTATCCTGGTTTACTATGTGAGCAATCCCCTTCTTTTAAGACTTGAAAATAAATTTGGACCTAAGTTTGATGCCAGCTATTCTAAACATTATGCTCGCTATAAGCATCCCGATTACAAGGGTTAAAAAAACAGACTTGTCTATTTACTAGACAAGTCTGTTTTTTTAGGTTCCAACCATTTGTTAGCTTGAATCCTTTTAAAGTTATTATAGCAACAATTTTTAAGCTATTGGCAAACGTACAGTAAAAGCCGTTCTGCCTGGCTGGGATTCAAATGTCAAAGTCCCTTTATGGGATTCCACAATTTTCTTACAGATGCCAAGACCGATACCACTGCCTTCACCGGCTTTTTTTGTGGTGAAAAAGGGGGAAAAAATCCTATCTTTTATGGTTTCGGAGATGCCAGATCCATTGTCAATCACTTGCACCACAACAGCTGCATCCCATGGTATTTGATTTTCAAGAAAAACACGGATTTCAAGGGTCCCTGTATAATTCATGGCCTGCAAAGCATTATGAATTAAATTGGTCCATACTTGATTGAGGGCATCTGGATGACACATGACTTGAGGAATGTCTTCAAAGTGTTTTATCAGTTCAACACCATGCTTAAAATTATTTCGGTAAATAATCAACACCGTTTCAATGCCCTCTGCCAAGTCAATCAGAACTGGTTCTTGGGACTGTTCCTGATGGGCATAACTCTTAAGGGCATAGATCATTTTTGCAGCCCTTGTCACCGCAATATTCATGTTTTGTACGTTGCGGCCGATACCCGAGATCTCATAGACTGTTTTCATCATGGACGGTGAATCTGGGTGACAAAATAACATTTGAAATTCCCCTACATCCGACAGTATACCCATGTCCACAAGCATATCTGCAAAGTCATCTGCATGGTCACAATTCAAGGACTTTAATTCATTTGCCAGTAGCTTTTTGTATTGCCTTTCTTCTTGGGATGACAAAGACATATCCTTACCAAGTGTTGCTCTAACTAATTGAAAAGTTAATTCATATTGCTGAGGGTCAAGACCATGAAGCATTTGGGTGTTCTCATTGCTAAGCACTTGAGCAATATAGGTCATGGCATTATTAATGGATGCCTGAATTGCCCCTAAGGGGGTGTTGATTTCATGGGCAATACCTGAGATTAAGAGGCCTAGGGATGCCATTTTTTCTTGTTGGATCAACTGTTCCTGTGTTAATTGAAGATTTAAAAGGGTCTCGCTTAGTTCTTCTGATTTTTTTGCATTGGTGATGGCTATGGCAATATAGGCGCTTAAAGCTTTAAGGGTCTCCACCTGTTGGTGATTGTAGGCGTTTTCTTGATAACTTTGAACTGTCAGTACGCCAATCACCTGATTATCCACTATCAAGGGGCAAAATATCACCGATAGTGGCTCTAAATCCTCATCCTCTGGCAGTAAACTTGGCAAGTACCCAATACCATTTAAAGGAGCCATTTGGTTCTCAACCACAACTGTTTTGGTAGCAATACACCTGGATGCCAGGCTCACTTCTATATCAAATTCACTGACAAACCTGGGGGCCTTCATGTTTTTTTCAATAAACGAACGGTAATCGATTAATTGATTGACAGAATCATATAGACCAAGTCCTAGGATTGGTGCATCCATCAACATATTGATATTGTTATAAATGGTATCCACAATGGTTTCCACTTCTAAAAATGATGTGATTTTTTGACCGATCTCACTGATCATATCGATATCCCGATAAGCCAACTCTAGAGCCTTTGCCTTTTTAGCCAACTCATCGGTTTTTTCTTTTAATTCTACGTTCTTTTGTTGATAGGTCTCTGCTCGGTGACGGGCTTCTTGGATTCTATCATCAGTGGTAATAGCAGCGACCTTAGCTTCCAGTTCGGTATTTATGGAAGCTTTTAGGGCGATACCATGGTCTTTAAAATGATAAGCGGCCTTTTCAAACTCCCCCATTGACATGTGGATTTCGGCCAGTTGCTGGTGGACCCTCTGCAGCAGACTGGTACCAGACTTGGTTTTTGCCCTGACTAAGGCCAACTCACCAAAGATCAGTGCTAATTCAAATTGTTGACTTTCCCACAATACCCCACTGAGTTCCAGAAGTATTTCAGTGTAAATAAAGGCATCCTTAAGTAACTGGCTACTTGAAACCCCAGAGTAAGAGGCTTGCAGTGCATCAGATAAGCGGCCCATCTGGCGATAAATCCGAGATAAAATCTGATAACCATAGCTTTGACTTGTTAAATCGGAGAGTTCAACCCCTCTTTTGATACCTTCAAGAGCATATGGTAAGCCTTTTTCTGGTTGGCCACTTTTTAGGTAACAGTCAGCCATATTCCCCAATACTGCCCCCCAGGCAACATGTCTTAGGGATTGGCAAAGGGTCAAAGCTTCGGAAAAATAGCGTATGGCTTCATCGTACATCTGCATGGTGGTCTTATAGATTTCACCAATATTATTGAGGACATAGACTTCATAATAGTGATCCCCTGAAACCTTTACCAGTGCCAGGCCTTCTAATAAATAAGCCAAGGCCTTTTGGTTATCCCCCAAATGATTGTAGCTTAGGGCCATAGAAACTAAAACCTTAACTTTATCATCGTTGATCCCAAGTTGATCAAATGTGTTTAGGGCACTTTGATATTTATAGATGGCACCAACAGCATCACCTTCCAGATTATCTTGGTAGCCCAGACAAAGGTCCGATTGAGCGATTCCCAATAAATAACCTAAAACCATGGCATTTTGGCCCCCGGCTTGGGCTAATTGTTTAGCCTTATCAGGGTGCAGCCTACGGTAATACCAAGATAAAGCCACTTGTAAATCCACCTGATCAGTACCAGTTGGCTCAAGTGCCAAAAGGGTCTCCATCTCTTTTACATCCAGGTCAAGCATGGGATTCTCCTATTCTAAATAGACCTTTTCTTGAACAAAAACGTCAAAAACATCACCATCCAACTGACCCAGTGCAACCTCGTGTTCAAGAACTTGTAAGGCCTCAGTGACTGTTTTCCTTTTGCGATAGGGTCTATCCATGGCTGTCAGGGCTTCAAAAATATCCACGATGGCCAGTATTCTAGCTTGCAGTAATATATCATCGGCCTTTAGGCCATTGTAGTAGCCACTGCCATCTAATTTTTCGTGGTGGGTGGCTGCAATTTCTGGCACCCGTCTTAACCCTTCAGGCCATGGAATACCCTTTAAAAGGGTATAGGTCATGGAAGAATGGGTCATCATCTGCTCGCGCTCCTCCAGGGTTAAATTGCCCCTAACCACAGATAAGTGATGGACTTCAAACTCATCAAGTAACATCCTATCGCTGCCATCAAAATCCTTAAATGACTGTTTAGCCAACCGTTCAATCAGTGCCGTGTCTTCTGAAGGTAGATAATCTTTGGCATTAATTGAAAGTAGGTGATGATAATCTTGATCTAATTGTTTAAGGCTTTGACTGGCCTCAGTGGTTGGCAGGGTGTTAAGTTGATTTTGAAGCAAAGCGAATTTATAGCGTATGATGGTCATGCGATCATCGGTCAGTCGTTTGGCTTTATGGAGGATATGCTCCCTAACACCCAGTTTACCGATGTCATGTAATAAAGCAGCATAATGTAGTTCACTGATTTCTTCTGGTGAGAAGGTGAAGTTCTTGAAGGCACCGTACTTGACCCGATTGATGGCATCTGCTGTTTTTTTGGCATAGACGGCAATTCGATTTGAGTGCATGGAAGTTGAAGCGTCTCTGGTATCGAGGGCATGACTAAGTGTGGTGACAAATGCCTCTGTCCAAGCCCGTAATTCTTGATTGGTCTTTTGTAAGGTTTCATTTTGTGATTCTATTGTGCGATTTTGTTCATAGCTCTTAATCCCCTCACTGGTTGCAAGGTTCAAGTCGGCAACATGCCAGGGCTTAGCAATAAATCGATACAGGTTACCTTTATTGATACTGTTCACAACACCATCAAGGGTCGCTTGACCTGTCAACAGAATTTTGATGGTCTTGGGTGATTCAATATGGATAAAGCTCAGTAGTTCATCCCCATTCATGCCAGGCATCATATAATCGGAAATAATCAGAGGAATTTCGATCCCATCAGCTTTAAGGGCGAGAAAAGTGGAAAGTGCTTCTTCACCGCTTTCTGCTACCTCTATGCGATAGTGTTGGCCAACAATTGGTTTTAATTGTTCTTTTAAGCTATTTAACACGATTTTTTCGTCATCAACGCATAAAATCACTTTTTTACCCATGCTCATCACCCCGTTTACGATTAGCTCTACTCTTTCCATTCTACCAGAAAAAAGACTGAATTGTTGATAAATCGCAACAATTCAGCCTCATTGTTTAAGCTATCCTATTTTGATGTTGCCAATTCGATGGCACGATAAGCCCCATTGTAAATCCCAATTTGGTTAGCTTTATCAATATTGACAACCATATTTTTAAGCATATCGGTTGTATTCAACAATAAATCAAGCATTTGTAAAGCCAACTGATTGGTTTCACACTCAATGGTCCCATCCCCGACTTCAGCTGCCCTGATAGCACCCCAGGCTTCGTGGCCCCCAACCCGCTTAATCAGTAACTTAGGAACGGGGTAAAATGATAGCTCGCTGGGCTTAGTCACTAAAATGTCAGTTGCCCGCATTAAAAGATTAGAGGCATAAACGGCTGCAAAGATATCTTGATGGTAAAAAGCATGAATCCCACTTATTGGATCCCTATCAATGGCGTCCTTTGCAAATGCTTGCGTCGCTTCCCACTGATCGAAATACAAAGTGGTTTGGCTTGCAAGTTCTGGAATCCCCTTGACGATACCCTCCCAAACGGATTTATGGTCCCCAACGTTAATCAGCAGGGCCACCTGTTTATTTTCTATAAGAGGCAGTAATTGACGGATGATACTGATGAAAATTTCTTGCTGGGCACCTGCCCCCCCAACAGTAAGGAGAATTCGCTTTGGTTCCTTTTTTTCTATGCGCTTTAAACGCTTTTGATTGTCTGCCTCTAGATTTACCACTAACTCGTGATCAATGTAATGGCCCACATCAACAAGGTCCCCCTCAGGAATAGGGGACAGTATTTTTTTGCCGTCCATGCCCTTCAGGGTTTTATAACCTAAAAATGAAGATGGGGTCTGAACCGTATGGATGCTCCCCTCTGCCAAGTGCAGGGCCATGGGCCAATTGTCCGGTATCACGTTGACCACTTTTTCAAAGCCTGCATGTAAGGCTGCTTGAGCTGGCCATACGTGGGTTGCAATCACTGGAATAGCCTTTGGAATCATCCCCATAACAGGGGTCATGAGTTCTGCAACCTTTTGGTCCATGGCATTATAGCTCAGTTTTCTGAAACCCTCTGAATTAAGGGGTTCCCAGTAGAATTTATTAAACAGAGGGTACTTTTGAGACCAACGGGACCCCATGGAATAGAGACTGTTAAGGTGGCCAATAACCTTACCACCGGTGGTCTCTTGATAGGCATGTAAGTCTAACCAATAAGGTCTGTAACCCATGGCATTGGCTGCAGAAGCAATGGCCATTGAAATTCTATAATGACCAAATCCCATGCGAATATTGCCAATGATCAGTGGTTTTTTATCCGCAGAGAAAAGCGGCTTTTCAGTAGCAAGGGACTTACCACTGGGATTTTCTGTTGCTATTTTGCTGATTTGAATATCATGGACCCCAATGTAGGGCTCCAAAATAGGATTTACTGCAGTTATCAAAGGATAAACCACCTTGCTGTCATCGCCAAACTTCTTTTGATATTTGGCTTTGGACTTACAGGCCTTTTGATATACTTTTTCAGAAACAGGGTTTCCAAAAATTACTCTAGAACGTTCCATGGTTGACTCCTTTAATTAATTACGGGGATGTGAACCCCTTCTATCTACACGGAGCATGTCATTTTGCTTCAAAATAATATAGTCTTGATGCAAAATCTTGAAATAGTCTCACCTCTTGATCAAAACCCATACCCGCAAAGCCCTGTTTAAGGGCGATACCAGGTCCCATTGCAAGACCACCTGTGACAAGATGGTCTTCTTGCTCACCATCCAGTTGATAAACCTGCGAGACAAGGTGTTGAAGTAATGAGCCATTTTTAATGTGTATTGGTGAGGCTACATTAATTAGGTCACCAAATTGTTTGACACCGTGTTTAAATGGGTGATTATGCACCCTGTAAACCTGCCGTGGTAAGAGGCCCCTTGCAGCCAACTTTAAATCCATTGTATTGGGCTCAACCAGGGTTTGAAACAAACCACAAACAGCCTTTTTTTGATCGGCACTGACCACCATCCAACTCTTTCCATTGGCCAAGGTTGGATTGTCAACTCTATAAAAGTCACCAAATTGAAAAACCTTGCGCCACTGTTTATAATGGGCAATTTGATTGGCTATGGCTTTTAAAGTTGCTGCAGAAAAATCCACCAGATTACACTCGTAACCCAACAAGCCAAAGCTTGCCACGTTGTACCGTGTTTCCAAAGGCACCTGTCTTAAAGTCTGATGGTTGGGGCAATCGGATACATGGGCACCCAGTACAGACAGTGGATAGCCATAGCTGTAACCCTCTTGTATGGTTAAACGGCTAATGGCATCGGTGTTATCACTGGCCCACATTTGAGGCATATAACAGAGCATCCCAAGGTCAAATCGATTGCCACCGGATGCACACCCCTCAAATAAAATATGAGGATAGGCCTTGGTCAAAGCATCTAAAATTTGATAAAGACCCAGAACATAGCGGTGATTGAAAGACCCTTGCTCCTTAGCTGGAAGCACACCGGAGAAACTATCTGTGATGATTCGGTTCATATCCCATTTAACATATTTAATGGAGGCACTTGAAAATACAGCTTTCATCTGATCGATCACATAGGTTTGAACCTCTGGGTTGGTCAAGTCTAATAGCATTTGATTGCGGCCAAGTGAATGATTTTGACCTGGCACTTGCACAGCCCAATGGGGATTTTTTCGGTAGCAGTCACTGTCGGGATTCACCATTTCAGGCTCTACCCAAATGCCAAAATCCATACCCATGGCATTGATTTTTTCAGCGAGTCCACCAAGTCCCTGTGGTAATTTTTTTGTATTGACCTGCCAATCACCTAGACTTTTGGTATCATCATCCCGCTGACCAAACCAACCATCATCTAAAACAAACAATTCTATACCAACTTGCTTACCAGCTTTGGCTAACTTCAGTAACTTTGCTTGATCAAACTTAAAATAAGCCGCTTCCCAACTGTTTAATAACACAGGGCGAAGCTTATTTTGCCATGGCCCGCGGACAATATGGTGACGAACAAAACCGTGCATATTACCACTCATGCCACCAAAGCCACCATCTGAATAAGTGAGCACTGCTTCTGGAGATTGAAATGTTTCTCCGTGCCCAAGTGGATAACGAAATCCAGTGGGATGAAGGCCACCAAGAACCCGTAACTTTCCAAACCCACTGACCTGGGCTGCTGTATAGTGATTACCACTATAGACAAGATTGATCCCATAGCATGGTCCTGATGATTCTCCCGTTTTATCCCCGCTTAACATGATAAAGGGATTGGCTCGGTTACTTGAAACCCCAGAAATACTGCCGTTGACCAGAGTTCCCCCTGAGATCTTCATATCTTGCCGCTTCATTTCCCTGGCCCAAGCACCTGTAAAGGTACTCAGTTGGTACTGGGAATGATCAAAATCCAATTGATAGCTCATCAACCGCTCAATCCATACGGTTTCTTGTCCTGAATTATGCAATCTTGAACTGCGGGTAATGACATTGACCTCTGGGTAAACGTGATAGAGCAAGTCTATTGTCAATTCACTATTGAGATCTTTAAGGGTCACAATCAGGGTACTGACTTCTTCATCCAAACCCGTACTACTTGGCAAATCTAGATAGTCAGCTTTACCAACCAATTGCTCATGACTTTGATAAACAAAATCATTGGACCGACAACCATTTGGTAACTCAATCAGAACCATGGGTTCCCGAACATCGCCCTTACCAAGGGAACTTAGCTCAAGGCGAAGGTTTTCAAGACCCACGGTAGGGTGATCCTTATGATAGGCAATGGTGTTACCCGGCAAATAGGGGGTTTTCTGTGCTAGAGCTTCAATCACTGAGGCACCATCTTCAGTGTCTCCTAAATTAAGACAGCCCCCATAATATAAGTGTTCCAATTGCCCAGAAGGCAATTTATGAAAGCAATAGGTGGTATCTTGGGTTTCCAGTATAAATAAATTGCCAAGGACTAGAATCATTGGATGTTCTCCTTTACCTCACTTTTTATAAAGCACCTACTATTTTTCAACACCTACTACTATAAGGCCTTTTCTGCACGACGATTTTTCAAGTCTGCTGTAATAGCATCCAGTTTTGCGTCGTCAAGTTTGTAGTGCTTTGTAAAATAAAGGATCGATGCTACTAAACCAACCATGGGGAAACCTAACATCAATACCTGAAGTCCAAGAAGGGTGGCATCGGTTTGAACCACTGCATTGATATCTAATTTAATCACATCCAAACCAACCCCTGCTATCAGTACAGAAATGGCTGAGCCCAGCTTCACCACAAATATTTGTAGTGAAAACACCACACTTTCAGAACGGTGACCATTTTTCCATTCACCGTAATCCACTGTGTCTGCCAAGAAAATGGTGGTTAAAACAGTTGCTACGCCAAAACCCATAAAGATAATGATAGCGGCGATACATAGCATTATAATATTTTTGATATTGAAAGCACCTAGAACAAATAACAAAGCATAACCTGCAAGTGCTGTACTAATGGCTGCCACTAATAGTTTTTTACTGGACAGTTTTTTTCTAAATAGGGGTACTAACATCATGGAAATAATTTGAGATAGGCCACCAACGGTGCCGAATATACCAAATAGGGCAGCATTGCCGATGTCATATTTGAAGTAATAAATGGCCAATTGCTGGGTAATGTAAAGGGATGCATTGAACATGACAATAGCAATGACCACAATCAGAGCCTGATCATTTTTCATGATAGCAGTAAGCATTTCCTTAATAGTTGGGCTTTTTTCTTTCAGCTTGACCTTTTCTTTCACATTAAGTACAGTTATACCAATAAAAACGATGAAGATAGCTGCAACGATGATAGACAATTTACTAAATCCAACCCGTTCACTACCGCTTCCGAGTAAGGGAACAAGCACCATTGTCAGAGCCACTGGAAATGCAAAACCAAGGCCTGCACAGCTTCTAGCGATAACAGATATATTTTCTCTATCTTTTCCTGGGGTCGTAATTGCCGGAATCATTGACCAGTAAGGAACATCCATGATGGTATAGCTAATGCCCCAGAATATATACGCGGCTGAAGAAACAACCAGCAGGGTGGTACCCGTCATGGTTTCTGGAATTGAGAACATGTAAATCAGTATCCCTGCATTAATCAGTGTACCTACGATCAACCAGGGTCTAAATTTACCAATAGGCGTATGGGTTTTTTCCACCATAATGCCCATAAATGGATCACTGAAGGCATCAAAGACTCTGGCAGCCATAAATAAGACCCCAATAAAAGTAGCGCTAATTCCTAGTATTGTGTTGTAATAGTACATTAAAAATCCTGCTACCAGCGAATAGACGATATCCTTCCCTACCGCCCCGATGCCATAAGCTGATTTCTCTCGCAAGCTTAATTTCATGTTATGCCTCCTGTTTAATGACGTTTACACGTCAGATTTTTGACGTGTTATCGTCAAATTGATAGTTTTATCCTTATATTCTTGCACGTCGAAATCCATGGTGATTGGGGCTATTTTGTCCCCGATTAAGGCCTGAATTTTCAGTGTAGCCCTCCCTGCAAAACCTGTGGTTTTAACATAGGTACCACACATGCCACCCTTAAAGCTGACCACACTTGGCCCAATTAATGCCAGTGGCCCTGAAACCGTTAAAGCGATTGGTTCTTGATAATAAGGCAAACTATTTCCGTACTGATCCACTGCTGTAATCCTTACAGATGCCACATCGTAGGTGCCACCTTCCCCATCTATCAAGGTTTGGGTGTCCGAGGTCACACTAAAAGCCACTTGAGAAAGAGGCCCTTTGGACACGCTTTTCACCACTTTGCCGTCAACAATGGCATCAAAGCGATAGGTGGTGATCTTATCTCCCCAATTGCCGATGTATTTGCTAAATAGCCTCATCCCATCCTGCAATTTAAAACCATTAAAGACCACAAGCTTTAAAGCCATCAACTTATATTTAAGGGGCAAACCCTTTTGACCATATTTGGCACCTGCTTTTAAGAGGGACTTGACCATCTCCGACTTAGCCCTGCTATAGCCTTCCCCGGTCATCATCAGATCACCCACCAAGTCATCCACTACAAAGGGTGAATTTGGCAAATGGACATACTCACTTTGGCTAGGTTCAAAGGTTTTAATCAGCACATCGTTTTTGTATAAAGCCACCTTTTGAGCATTACTCAGGGCATAGACATCCCCAACGTACCCAGCGGGATAATCCCCAATACCCATGTCCGAGCAAAGTTGCAGTACAGGCTGATGGTTGCTTTGACTGCTATAAGCAGCCGCCGCCATCTTGTGATTTCGAAACATATCCAAAACCCCATGATAACAAATCCCATCCCCACTGCCAAAATCCTTATGGGTATTATAATCAAATAGACACCAGCCAAAACCACCAGCCACATCATCCTGACCATAAATGGCATCCAAAACCCAAACATGTCTGAGGGTGTGTTCCGCTCTCACCTTAGCCGTATCAAAACTCTTGGTCGGGTACATATGACCATTAAATTCAGACACTAAATAAGCTTTATCCGGTTGACTGGTGACGGCTTTTTTAGGCTCTATCCCTGCATTGGTGCCATTATGATAAAAATCATTATAGGTATAGACATCTTCTAATAGGCTGCTATTTTTTAGGTATCTCACCCCACCAGTTTGTCTGGTTGGATCAAGTCGTCTAGCCACTTCGTTGGTTTGGAGATAAAACTCGTCATTATCTTGGGACTCGTTAATGCGAACACCCCAAAGTATGATGCTTGGATGATTGCGGTACTGTAAAACCATTTCTTCAACTTGACTAACCGCACTGGCCTGCCACTGCAAATCCCCAATATGTTGCCATCCAGGGAGTTCGGTGAAGACCAACAAACCAATCTGGTCACACCGGTCTATAAAATCCTGTGACTGTGGATAATGGGCTGTTCTAACGGCATTACAACCTAGTTCGTATTTCAAGATATCTGCGTCCAGCTGTTGGGGACGCTTGGGCATGGCGTATCCCACATAGGGATAAGACTGATGGCGGTTAAGGCCAATGAGTTTTACCTTTTTACCGTTTAGGTAAAAACCGTCTGACTTGAAAACAGACTCTCTAAAACCGAATGTGATGGTGTGAACATCAATGATCTGATCACCTAACAGTAGTTCAACCTCTAGGGAATAGCACTGGGGATGATCCAGGTCCCACAGGGTAATATTCTCAACCATTAAAGTGGTTTTGAATGCTGGCCCTGTTACGGTTTCAGTGACTTCAGCGATTGGGGCTTGCTTTTGGACCTGCCCAATTTCCAAATCATTGGCTTGTTTGGATTTAAGACGATACCGAATTTTATCCGGAAGCCCACCCTTGAGTTTAACGTCCACGTGGACTGATTTTTGAGATTCTAAACACTGGGGTGTGGATACGAAAACTGAGTCGATATGGGTTGGGTTAAGGATTTGAAGGGTTACTCCCCTGTAAAGTCCACCATAGGTCATGTAGTCAATCACGTGGCCAAAGGGTGGGATGTTTTGATTTTCGTTACTGTTCAGGCGCACTGTCAGTATATTGGCTTGGCCAAAGTGTACGTAGGGGGTCAAATCCGCTGTAAATGCGGTGTAGCCTCCGGCGTGCTGCATCACTTCCTTGCCGTTTAAAAATACGGTGGCGTGATGGGCTGCCCCTTCAAAGGTTACCTTGATCACTTGACCCTTCAGATCCAGGGGGAATTCAATGACTTTGCGATAACCGCTGATCATTTGATAATCATGCTCTGAAAAATAGTGCAAGGGGGTCTGGGCAACCGTATGGGGCAAGCGAACGTTTTCTAGCGCTTCACTCTGAAAACCCTCTAGGCACATTTCGGAGGTGAACTCTGATAAAAACTGCCAACCGTCATTGATGGGTATCTTGTGGCCGGTCATATTTTATTCTCCCCTTGTTCTGGGACACTACTGATGCCGTTCATGATAATGTCCATCATGCCCTCCAAGCAATCGATGTACTGATAACCCTGTTTTGCTAAATCATCACTGTCTAAAAAGTGCTCGATACTGGCTTCGATCATGGCTTTTAAGATGGGAATGGGGATAGGTCGAATGACCCCTTCTTCAATCCCTTTTTCTAAGAGGGCTATGGTGTTATCCCAACCGGATTCTATCCGTCTTTGCATGGCCTTAAAGAGTTTAGGATATCGCTCTTTAATGGTGACAAATTGTTTAAAGTCTAGGTGTTTGAACCGTTCCGGCAGGACGATAATAATGGCACGGATCTTTTCAAGGGTGCTGAGGGTATCGTTTTCATAAATGACCTGTTCATTGGCCTTGATGCTTGCAAAGGAATCCTCCAACATGGCTTGTAAAAGACTTTCTTTATCCTTAAACACTGTGTAAACTGTCTTTTTACTAATATTAAGGGCCTTGCTAATATCATCTATGGTGAATTTTGCACCTTTTTCGTTGAAGGCTTCTATGGCTTGTTCTAATAATCGTTTTTCTAGTTCCATTTAATCACTCCTTATTTTCAAGTCAAAAAGAGGAAACCAGGAAACCGATAACGGTTTCCTGGTTTCTATTAAATCATATTCTTCTGAAAACTTCAATACCTGATTCAACACTATTTTGGTTTTGATTAATTTCTAACTCTGACTTGATTAAACCTTATTCACACCAGCTTAAATCTTGAACTTACTAATTTCAGAGTTCAAATGAATTGAAATCGTGTTAAGGTCTTGCGCTGACTTAGCCACTTCTTCAACTGCAAAAGTTTGTTGCTCCATGGAAGCCGTAACCTCTTCAGATGCTGCTGCAGTTTCCTGAGAAACCGCTGAGATATTTTCGATACTATGGACAATTTGCTCCTTATCCTGATTGACCCCATCAACTGCCTTACTGATGCTTTGGATACTATTAGAGATTTCTTGATAAGCAACGCGGATGGTTTCAAATGCGCCAATCACTTCTTTAACTGCCACATCTTGTTTTGTGGAGATTTCTTTTAAGGCACTCATACTATTAACAGACTCAGCGCCGTCTTTTTGAATGTTGCCAACAATGCCTTTAACCTGTTCTGCTGCATGGGAAGATTGCTCTGCAAGCTTTCGAATTTCATCGGCTACAACAGCAAAGCCCCTACCGTGTTCACCAGCTCTTGCTGCTTCAATAGAAGCATTTAAAGCCAATAGATTGGTTTGTACCGAAATCGCTGAAATAGAATCCAAAATCGTACCGATTTCTATGGTTCTATCATTTAACTGTAGAATGACTTTCTCAATACTTTCATTGGCCACCATGGATTCTGAGTTTCTAGCATCTAGGGCATTGACCGATTGAACACCTTCGGCATAGGCAGTACCAGTCCGTTGTGTAATGACCAGCATACCCTTGGTATGTTCGTTTAAGCCATCAAATTTATCGGACAATGACTTGGCGATAACAGCGCCTTTTTCAGCATCAGAGGCTTGCTCAGAAGCACCCTTTGCAATATCTTCAACGGTTCTAGCAACTTCATCTGCGGAGGCGCTGACCTCTTCGCTGGTGGCCGCTAAATTTTGAGAAGCAAAGGATAGTTTGCCTGAAACCTCTTGTACATTAGAAACTAGTTTGCCAAGATCCTCGAGGGTGTCGTCGAAGTAACGACTCAATACCCCAATTTCATCGGCGGATTTAACATTGGACATGGCGCTTAAATCACCGGTTCTAGCGTGTTGCATGGAGGCGACTAAAGCCTTGATATTGCGATTGAAACGGTTTGTGAAAAGCAGTACCAAAAACGTTGCTAGGGCCAAGGCACCCAGTGATGCTAAAATAATCAGAAGGATAATGGCATTGATTTCCGCTTGTATTTCATCATAGTAAAGGGTTGAAATAACGGCCCAATTAACTTTGGTGAGGCGGCTGATGACAGCGTATTTTTTCTTGGTGGCATTGCCGTCTTTATAGTTGTATTCAACACTTGTTTGCTTTGGATCAGCAAGGGCCGCTTTTAGCTCAGCAGTGACTAATTCTTTACCGATTTTCGCCTCATCTCTATGGGCCATAATGATATTATTGGCATCCACGATGATTGGGTACCCTTGTTCACCGATTTTCACATCTTTTGTTTGTAGATTCAAGGTATTTAAAGCAATATCAGCAGCAATAACACCTATAAAAGTGTTGCTGTCATCAAAAACAGGCTGACATGCGGTGACAACCATGGCCCCTTTTTCGCCGACTGTATCGTCAAAGTAGGGATCAGTCCAAACAAATTCCCCAGCCTCTTTTGCTACCTTATACCAGTCGCGGCTGGTTGGATCATAGTCTGCATCCAATTCGTCATCTGGCTTCATAAGCATCCGCTTATCTTCTACACCCATGTAAATATACAAAATACCCGGATTAGCCTTGACAAAGGTATCTAGTACCGAGAGCATTGTTTCTTGGGCCATTGGATCTGATACCACCGTCTTCAGAGCTTGTTGCTCTGCTAAAGCACGAATGACGATTTCAAAACCACTTAAATAGTTTTCAACAGAAACGGCTATGCCCTGGCTCAAATTGACGACGCTCTTTTTCTCCGCTGATAAAAACTCGCTGGATACCCGCAATGCAACACCACCACCGACAATCAGCTGGGATAAAATCATAACACCCACTAAAATTGAAAGTATGGACTTACTCAAACTCCGTTTAACCCTTAATGTATTACCCTCTACTGCTTTGTGCCTTTTTTTCTCTTTAACACTTGCCATGTTGTAGCCTCCCCATTTGAACCTTAAAATTATGTAACTGACTTATAAACACCACCAAGAGCTCCAACAGCTCTAAGGATAACCAAGTGAATGTTTCAAGTATATTAACAGTGTATTACATTTGTACCCCAAAAGCAAAAAAAAACACAAATCTGCCCATAAAAAAAGACCCATACGTGGTCTTTTTCCTAATGTTAGGCATGGAACCGATAACCAGCTCCCCACACGGTTTCAATAAAGGGTGACACCATGTCCTTATTGGGCTTATCAATCTTCTCCCGTAACTTACCAATATGGACAGTCACCGTGGCGCTATCTCCAAAATGGCTGATGCCCCAAATCCTGTCCAGTAGCACTTCTTTAGAGAAGACTCGTTCTGGATTGGTGGCTAAAAAGTAAAGCAGGTCGTATTCGGTTGTGGTCAAGGTAACTTCTGAATCACCTAAGTAGACCCGTCTTGAGGTTGGTTGAATGGTCAAGTTGCGAATCTTAATTTCCCTCTCTTGATCCACATCACCAACTAACCTAGCGAAAATAGCAAGGTGGGCCTTAACCCGTGCAACCAGTTCTGCGGGGCTAAAGGGCTTAGTGATAAAATCATCAGCCCCAAGGCCAAGGCCCCTTATTTTATCCACTTCTTCTTGTTTACTTGAAACAATCAAAATAGGATAGTTATGCTGGGTACGGATTTTTTTACAGATATCATAGCCACTCATGCCAGGTAGCATCAAATCCAGTATCACCAGGTGATAGACATTCTTTTGTGCCATTTCAAGACCAGTGGGACCTGTGTGAGCCAGGTCCACTTCAAACCCTGCTATTTCAAGGTAATCCCGCTCTAGTTCTGCTATGGTGACTTCGTCTTCAATAATGAGTATGCGCTTTGTCATATTTTCCTCACTTGTCTGGCCCAGCTAGGATGTCTGCCTGAGCTAACTCATCTGGTTGATCTACCATGGCCGGTTTGTCTAGCTTGACCTGGGGGATTTTCTTTAGGGTAATGGTCATGGTTGTCCCTTCCCCTAAAACACTGGTGGCCACCAGTTGTCCCTGATGTTGATTGACGATTTGTTTAGCAATGGCAAGTCCAAGGCCTGTCCCCCCTGTCTCTAAATTTCGGGACTCATCCACTCGGTAAAAGCGATCAAAGACATGCTCTAGATGACTGGCGTCAATGCCAATCCCGTTGTCAGAAATTCTAATCTGAACCTCAGATTCAAAATTTTCAACCGTCACCTGAAGCACTTGCTTGTCTTTATCCATATACTTAATGGCGTTTTGGAGGATGTTCATAATCACCCGACGCATTTGCAAGAGGTCCATCATCACTGGCATGGCTTCTTTTGGCAAATTAACTAAAATGGTCTGATGGTCGCTTTCCCATTCCATCCTTAGGTCGCTGATAATATCTAATAGAAATGGCCCTAGGTCCACTGATTTCATTTCAAAGGGCAAGCGATTTAAATCCAGTTTTGAGAATAAAAACAGGTCATCGATTAGCCGGTCCATATCCACACTTTTACGGTGGATAATGCTCAGGTACTTTTGGAGCTTTTCTGGGGTGTCTGCAACACCATCTAAAATCCCCTCAACATGGCCTTTAATGGCGGTTATGGGGGTTTTTAAATCATGGGTAATACTTGAAATTAACTCTTTTCGATTTTCCTCAATCACCACTTGCCTGTCAATTGAAGCCTTAAGCTCCCTGCGCATGGTATCAAAGGTTGTGATCACATGGCCAATTTCATTTTTTGATTTGGTCTTTAACTCAAAGTCCAAATTCCCTTCTTTGATTTGCTGCACCCCATCTTCTAGTTTTCTAAGGGGCTTAATAATATCATTGGTCAAAATGACAATTAGGGGTGTCATAATAATTAGGAGGATGGCTAGGATGACTTTTAAGAACATACCACGGGTCTCTGAGCTAAAGCCTTTGACTTTTGTGGTGTCAATGATAAAGAAATAAAGGACCTCTTGGCCTTTGACGTCAAAGGCGTAATCGACATAAAAATAATGGCGATTGTTGTAGTTGATCATCTGATTGCTATGGGGCTTCTCTTCTGGCTGTTCAGCAGGGGTTCGGTCCACAACCCCATGACCCAAATAATCGGGGCTCTTAATCAGCATCCCATAAAATTCTGGGGTTTTTGGCAAACTATCATAACTCAGTATTTGATCCTTGTACTTAACCACTAGGCCACCGCTATAAAAATCCGTCCGGTTGCTGATGGCTTCTATATATTCAGGGGTGATCAGTTTGTCTTCATCATAGACATCAGCTTGTTTTAACTCAGCTAAAAGGTCAATTAAGTCCGTCATGACCACACCTAAATCGTCCTCCTCTAAAACCGCATCCACGGTTTTAGCTGCAAGACTTGTCACAATGGCCACCCCTGAAAAAACCAACACAAACACACTGATTAATACCAAAAGAGCATAAGTCAAAATTAGCTTTACTCGAATTGACATGACCCCTCATCCTTTTTCTCAAATAGTAAATAACCCACCATAAATAGTAGTATATAATATGCCACAAAAGATAGCAACTGCCCAACCTGCACCCTTGACATTACCATATCATATTGGGCCAAAAGAGTTGGCAGAGAAATGACCCGCAGCCGAGGCACAAAATTGTCTAACAGATTCATGGCCACCAGGGCCACATAAGAGATTAGTATGGCAAGACCTGAAGATGAAACCATCAGAGATACCAGGGCAGCCAGTAAATTCAAGAGTCCCAGGGCTAAAAATGCCCCGCCATAAACCAATAGCTGACTTCCAAGAATGCCAAAACCCATCCATCCTTCTAAAAAGAGCCCAAGCACCAGACTGATGGTAAATTGCACAACTAACAAAATGCCCAAAAGACTTTGCACCGCCAATAGTTTCCCTAAAAAAATCTGATCCTTTCTCAAAGGCAGCAAGAACATATTTTTAATGGTCCCTTTACCAAAATCAAGGGCGAATGATGTGCTTGAAAGGTAAAGGGCTATAAATGGCAACATTAAACCCATGGTAAAGGTCAATGACGCCCCCATAAACTGGCCCCCAGTAAAAAGGTTAACCCCTAAATTACTTTCACCCAGCAGATACATGGCCCCTAGGGCCAAAACAATCAGTCCATAGAGCCCCATTAAAACCCTGGAACTCTTCCGTTTAAATAGCTTGATCCACTCCATGTGATACGCCCTTATACTGATCCCCATGTGGCCCCTCCTTTCCTTTATAAACAGCCAGTTTCTCTAAATAGAAGGCCTCTAACGTCATCTTTGAGTCCTGCACCACAGACATGGGCCCCTCAAACAGGGTATGGCCCTCATAAACAATGACAAGCCTGGTGGCCATCTCCTCTAAATCCATAGCCATGTGGCTGGAAATCACAATGCCAATCCCCTGGTTTTCAACCAAAGACTTCAAAACCTGCTTCAGTTCAAACTTAAACTCGATATCCATACCATTAAAAGGCTCATCCAAAATCAAGAGTTGAGGTCGGTGTAATATGGCACGGGCTAAATCAAGCCGCTGCTTCATCCCCGAAGAATATAGGCCCGCTTTTTTATTTTGTGCACCTGTCAATCCAACCAGTTGCAAAACCTCTACAATCCGCTTGTTATCCACATTAGCATAGGCCATGGCCCACATCTGAAGGTGTTCAAGCCCAGTGAGATAATCATAAAAAGTCGGCCTAGAAATCATGGCCCCAACCCCAACCAGGGCCTTTTCCCGATTGGCAATCTCTTGTCCAAGTACGGTGACAGACCCCTTAGTGATGGGCAACAAACCCAACACGCTTCTAAAAGCCGTGGTCTTTCCAGCCCCATTGGGCCCCAGCACCAAGACCACATCTTTCTTTTCCACCTGCAAACTAAAATTCTCTATCCCTGAAGTCGGGCTAAATCGCTTAGTCACCTGTTCAGCATTTAATAAACTCATCAGCTTAATGAGCAGCAGGCCCTGGTTTAGAGGGCCCACCACAACTCCTTTCTATTATCTAGGTCCATTCATTACTTTTATCTAGATTCATTAATTGCTATTGTCTTGGGGCTTCCATTTCGTGTTTAGGCAATTGAAAAATTGTTTTTCCTGTAAGGTCTATAGCTTCAATATTACCAACGGCTTCTTCTGATAATTCAAGGTCAGCATTAACCGAGACATTATGGGCTACGCCATCTTTATCTAGACCAGAGATATTAAGAGAGAATTCAATGCCTTTAACGTCACCTTTAGCATCAAGATCCATCAACACTTTGATATAATCTACTGAAACAGACTCAACCAGTTCTGGCATTTTAACTTCTGCTTGATCTAGCTCTTGTAAAAGTGGGAACTTAGAAAGGTCCATATTTGTAGCCATATCTTCATTGTTACCAAAGTGACCTCTACCGCCGTAATTGTTGCCATCCCCTTCAGGTTTAATAGAAGTGATCAAGTTGATGATTGCAGGGATTTCTGATTTAGTCAGTTCAAAAGCAAGATCACTTGAACCGTCTGTTTGTGGTACCACTTCAAATTGTTTTGCCAAATCCCCAACAAAGAAATCCATAACAGCTTCTTCTTGTGCAGTCATTTGACTAAAATCCTTGTGCATGTCAGCTCGGTTATGGCCCATGGCTTCAGTTGCTTCACCATCAGCCATATGTTCTTGTTGATCGCCAACGTAGACTTGATTTGCCGCTTTATCTAGGATGTAAACTTTCTCTTGGTTGCCGTAAATGGCAAGGTCTTTATTAAGGTTGGCTAGTTTTAAAGTTACATTCCCTGCAAAATTCTGATCTGCTTCCGAAGCCATCATATCACCAACCACTGAAACCAATTGCTGACCGTTATCGGTAACTTCAACTGTGCCAGAAACACGACCACTAAAATCACCTTTTTCAAAGTTCTCATGGGCATTTGATCTTAACAAATCCTTAAAGAGTGCATAGCCCTGATTTTCGGTTGGTGCTGCAAATGCCACTAAACCCAATACTGCGACTGCTGTTACAATGGCTACGCCAATTTTTGTCTTTCTGTTCATTCTTTTACCGTTTACTTTTTGACTTTCCATATTGTTCTCCTTAATCGTTGAAAAGGTCACTTGCCTTTTGCTGATAATCTAATAATAAGGGGCAAGTCTAAACTCCAACCAATGCAATTCTAAAAACTTTCTAAAATCTTTAATTAATCTAGGAAATGAGTTAAGAAAAAAGAACTGTCACAAAACGATCATTAATCGCTTTGGAACAGTTCTTTATTTTACTCGAAAAAAGTCTTAATCAAACGGTGGGCGGTACTCTCATTGGTGGCCACGGGAATATTATGGACGTCACATACCCTTAGTAAAGCCAAAATATCTGGCTCGTGGGGCTGAGCCGTCAGGGGATCTCGCATGAATACCAATAAATCAATATGCTCAGTGGCGGCAAGGGCGCCGATTTGCTGGTCACCACCAATTGGCCCTGATAAAAGTCTCGTGACCTGAAGGCCTGTAGCCTCTTGAATTCTAAGTCCCGTTGTACCGGTGGTGTATATTTTGCATTGCTCTAAAAATACTCTGTGTTCAATGGCAAACTGCACCATATCATCTTTCTTTTGATCATGGGCGACCAGGGCTATATTCATGGTGGTTCCTCCTAAAATTTATGTCTATACAAAGAATGTAGAAGCGATAATTTTGATGGCGGCAGTGGTTGATAGAGTAAAAGTAGACTTAGACTAAAGATGTTGTTGTTCGCAATACATCATTCATTAGATTGCATTGTACCATTCAACGCAGTTTCTGCCTTTGTGTTTTGCGCTATAAAGAGCCTTGTCTGATCTTTTTAAGATGTTATCAAAATTGACATCATCTGATTTTAGTTCTGTCATACCAATACTTACGGTGAACTTGATAACTTCATTTGAATCGCTTAATATTTCAAGTTTTTCAATATTATGACGAAGTCGTTCTGCAACCTGATTAGCATCATTGTGATTTGTATTTATGAGAAAAACGGCAAATTCTTCTCCACCCAATCGACCAATAAAATCTGTTGTTCTTATTGTGTTTGAACATATATCAGCAAACTGACGCAAGGCAACATCTCCCATTGAGTGGCCATAGAGATCATTGATTTTCTTGAAATGGTCAATGTCAAGCATCATGACAACAGAAGATTGAGGATATCTTATCCCGAATTATTCATAGCGATTCTAAATTAGAAGGGATCCCATAAAGAGATA
>CAZFST010000031.1:0-52593 GCA_964522015.1 uncultured Fusibacter sp.
GGTAATCATTGAAACAAGAAGCCCCCACTTCTATAAGTGGTGGGAGCAAGTCACTGGTGGGACCAGAGTACTTTCAAAAATCAGTATGGAAAACCAAGGATTTAGAGGCGAAACAGCTTGTTTCAGAGATGGTTTTTGGCAACTATTCAAACCTTTCAGACTTGACCCGTTCCATTCACTACGATGAGAAAGTCGTTGAAGAAGGAGATCTTGGGCTTACCCACTACTTCTATAAAGAGGGTATTGAAATAGAAAGTGGACCTGATCATGATCCGCAGATCTATTTCCGCAGTAGTGCCAACCAGCACAGACAGCTCTTAGCTAATTTTAATGAAATACCCACTGTTGCCTTAAATCTAGAGGACTTACCTGACATCAATAAGGCATTTATTTTAGGGTCAGATTTACTACTGGTGGATAAAAATGCCCAGATTGTGAAAACGGTCTGGGTTGAACGAGACTGCGTTCAGATGATGGTAAAAGATGTTGTTGGCGATGAGAAGCCTGAATTAGTATTGAGGTATGATACACGTCGCAGTTCCAGTTTTATGGGCCATGATATTGTTTACCAGATTGCTCAGGGGGAAATTACCCCTTACGATTTTTCTTTAATCTGCAAAACCATTAGAGATTCTCAGGTGGCTACCTTAGAGAATAAAACCTTTAGTTTGATCGACAATTGGTACAAGACCGAATTATCGTCACTACTGCCAGATAAGTTCTTTATAAATCGTAAACCGATTACGAACATCACACCCTGTTTCGATCGGGTGATTCATAGTGAAGTTAATCAAGAAACTCAAAAATTAGAAATCATATGTTCGTGGTTCTTCGAACTCGATCCAAGGTGTGAGGTTTTAGTAGCACGCTTTACATATTCTTTTGAACCAATGTCAACTGATAAACTGCTCTTGAAGAGCATCTATGAAAAATATAGCGATGAGACGCCTAATCAAACGACATTTGACATCAAGAAAATCGACATTTACGAGGATGGGCAGCCTATTTTTAACACCGGGGACACTGAGGCAATTATCAACAAGGCTATCGCCACATCTATCAAGGATGGGGCACTCACCTTCAAAAGATCTTACACAGGTGGCAAGGTCGGTGATAAGGTCGAGTATGCTACCAGAATAGAAATCAATCATCCCCGTTATCATTTTCTCGATAACATACATGTAGGCATGACAGTGAATGATTTAAGAAAAATTCTGGGACCAGAAGAAGAATCTAATTCAAATGGCTTGACTTATTATGGCATAAGTCTACCTGATTGGGGATTGATGTTTTCCTATTTTCAGATAGAATGTCTGGTGTTTGAGTTTGACGGAAAGGATAAAAATAAAATCTCAAAAATAATCATCAAAAATTACTATGGCAACGAATGATTGGATGACTAAGAGCCTGTAGACGCAAAATTTGTTTCTAAACTTAAAAACGCTAAACTTAAAAATCGAAAAACAATCTGATATAAACAAAGGATCTAAACAAAGATATATGGGAAGATATATGGGGAAATAAAACAACACTTTCGATATATGTTTTAAAACGGTAAAATTATTAGAGCTTAGACAGTCGAGAATGTCCATGAATCAAATTTCGCAGGGACGAATCCTTAAAAAGGGAGATTAGGAATGAATATAGTGTACAATGAAACTTTAAAAGATATCCCCTCAGACAAACTACGTAGACTCTTCGTTTTAGTTGGATGGTCAGATGGTTTAGAAACAGAAACAATGATGGCACACTTCAATCTGCCATTCAAGAATTCTACATGGGTGATCTCTGCTTGGGATAATGAAAAACTTGTTGGCGTGGTGAGAGTCTTAAGTGATATGATCTTTAGATCTGTGATTCTTGATTTGATTGTTGACCCAGAGTATCAAGGCAATGGGATTGGGCAAGAGTTGGTATCACGGTGTGTGAGTCACTGCCCAGATTCAGAATGGCTTGTTGAAACGAAAGATCATATAGCGACATATTATGAAAAGTTAGGGTTTAAAAGATTACCTGATGAGGATGTATTTCTTCACAAGCCTTGTAAGTGGTTTTAGGTCATGGGTAAGTTTTACCGTCACGCAGATGCGAATCTGTGGAAACTGTTGAAATGAGGTAAACAAGTGGCAGAGATTTGGGATGTCTATGACAAGCATAAGCATAAACTAGGTAAAACTCATTCCCGCGGGTCTGCATTTTTAGAAGGTGAATACCATCTGGGCACAGAAGCCTGGATTATTCAAGAAGACGGACAGGTATTAGTTGCAAAGCGTGATGACTCAAAAAGCCACGGTGGCTTATGGGAATGTCCTGGCGGGGCAACATTGGCAGGGGAGACAGGCAAGGAATCGATTGTAAGAGAAGTATTCGAAGAGACTGGAATTGATATCAGCCAGTGCTCACTTGAGTTATTAGGGACAAGCGAGCGGCAACACGAGCTGGTTGAAACTTATGTCGCAGTGCTTAAAACCAATGGTCATATAATCAATTGGCAAGAGGGTGAAGTGATGGATGGGAAATTTGTTGATTTTGACACTTTAGAGAGCATGATGGCTAGGCATGAATTTGTTCAATCCGTAATCCAGAGGTTTACTATGTACAAGGATGCTATAAGAGAAAAGATAAAAATCACTTAAAAGCCAGGGGTAATGGGTGACTTCGGTCTCTGTGGTGATGAAGGCACACCACATCAGTCAAAGCCTACATGGCACTTGTATCTCGGTGAAGATTGATTAATCAAGGATGGTTCGCAAGTAAGTATCTTTGGCTTTCTAGTTGAAGTATTACAGAAATATGTCGGGCATTTACACTATATGACCATTACTGAAAGAGGACTATCATGAGTGAAATACTGCTTCAATCAGGAGGAAATTCGGTCTTAAAAGGGTTTAGAGGATCTGTTTTAGTTACATATGAAAAAGATAGTGCAGCCGATATTTCATTGACAGCTTTTTTGTTGACTGAGCAGGGTCTTGTTACAGGGGATAGCGGTATTGTATTTTACAATCAGCCTCAGGGGCCGAATGGTTCGGCTCAATATTATGAACCCAAGTTGATTCAGAATAAGATAAGCCATCAAATGGATTTTGATTTGTCCAAGGTCCCAAGCGGTATTTCTAAGATTGCTGTTACCTTGACAAAAGACAGCAGCGGAACGTTTGGCACAGTAAAAGATATTAAAGCGATTGTAAAGATTGATGACCAACAAATTATACTGAGCCCAATGCAGCTTTCAGTTGAAAAGGGTCTTATTGTTATGGAGTTATACATAAAAAATGCAGTTCCAAAAGTCAAATCAGTTTGGCAGGGATTTGCTAATGGATTAGATGCTTTGTGCGCGAATTTTGGCGTTGAGTTATCTGAGCAAGCAACTGAGCCAAAAACTGTACAGATCCCAGAGAAAAAAATCGAGCAGCCGCCCCTAATCAAAAAGGATGAGTTTGTAAAGATTAAAGGAAAGGTGAGTCTGAGCAAGGGTGAAAAGCCCATCATCATTGAAAAAACACCGGTAATCACAGCGAGCGTATCCTGGAAGAGTGGCACGGATTATGACATTTATGCCTTGGTGATGACCCGCAATGGCAAGCAAGTTGATGTTGCTATGTTTGGCGCTGACGGTGTAAAACCGCTGAAAAACTATGATAATGGCGCTGTCGAGCACATGGGTGATGTAGGTCGCAGCAATAATGATATCAACGAAGAAGTGATCAAGATACGTGTTAAAGATGATATTATTGCCATTGTCCCTGTGGTTTATTCGGCGCAAAGTAATGGTACGGGCTCTTTTTATCGTTATAAGGTCTCAATGTCTTTAGATAATCATAATGGAACCGTAGTAACAGTTCCTGCTCAAAATGCCAATAATAACGACGCGATTTACACCTGTGTGCCTGGTATTATTTTGAACACATCAGATGGGATTGTTATTGAAGCAGTTGAGTTGTATAGTAGTCCCAACTCGGAAATGAGACCCAAGCTTAAGTTAAATCCGAAGGGGAATGTTGCTGTTGAGATGGATAAGGGCCCGAAAAATAATTACAAATAAGTTCGCCTTGCTTGTAGGAAGAGAAACTGCGATGATCAGTTTGGAAAGTATGACTGATGTGAAAGTAGGCGTTAACCTTTTGAGTTCACAGCATATAATTGTTTCAACAGCAACAGGAGCCCATCGGTTTGTAGTGTATCATGGAAAAGAGTGGTTCAAAAAAATAAAAGAAGCCATAATGCTCGGTCTTGATAGCTAGATTGACATGAAATTAGTAAATCCGTAATCGAGAGGTTTACTTTGTACAAGGACACTATTAGAGCAAAGATAAAAGGAGGCGCAATGAAATTATTTCTGACAAGCAGTATTGGCGGTCGCTATTTAGATGATGGAATAAGTATGCCTTGCACATTTGATGATTCAAACAATTTTATAAATCTTCTTAGAGAAAGTATGCCTGAAAATTCTAAATGTCTTATACTCAGTTCGGATCCGGAAAATGACGAGAGAAACGACAGTTATAAGGCTGTGTATACAGAAGCATTCAGATTAAGCGAATTACCATTAATAGAATTGGATATTTGTGATTCTAGAAACGAAAGCCGTATAGCTGATGTGCTTCATGACTATGATGTATTATTGCTGGCTGGTGGCCATGTCCCTACCCAGAATGAATTTTTTGAAAGGATCAATTTGAAGGAACTAATTACAAGTTATAAAGGCATTGTAATCGGCATAAGTGCTGGAACGATGAATTGCGCTGATGTAGTTTATGCCCAGCCTGAATGGGATGGTGAAGCAATTAGTTCAGATTATCAAAGATATTTGAACGGCTTGAATTTGACGGACCTGATTATTTTACCCCATTTTCAGGACCTGAATGAGTTGACGGTAGACGGATTGAGGGTGATTGAAGATATCTCATTGCCAGACAGTTGGATAAAACCCTTCTATGGGTTAGTGGATGGTTCATTTGTGATTGTTGAGGATAATAAGTCGACATTATACGGTGAAGCCTATTGGGTTGAGGATGGAACAATCACGAAGGTTTGCGAGATGGATCAGAGCCTTCAGTTGGTTTAGATTCCCTTTCTAGCAATGAGGTGCGAAGATAGGTGAAAGAA
This sequence comes from uncultured Fusibacter sp., assembly GCA_964522015.1. Classification (GTDB taxonomy): domain Bacteria; phylum Bacillota; class Clostridia; order Peptostreptococcales; family Acidaminobacteraceae; genus QQWI01. The sequence goes on from CAZFST010000031.1 coordinate 5,110, forward strand.
TCCTTCATAGGTGCTACCCTGTCATTTTTCACATCATCATCAGATTCAGCTAGTGCCCTTAGTAATTTATGTTCGGATTTCATTTTGTATCGCTACCTCTACACTTTCGTATCCGCCAGTCGCATTTCGAACAAAACAAACTTATCGCTGTCAGGACGATAGTTAAAGGCCATATAACCGCAATTGCCGAAAGAAAACACAGCGCCGTGTTGATCATTGATAAAAATCGGTGTAGACAATATTGAACTAACAAGTTCATTGAGCAAGTGCCCATGACTGACAATCAGAAGGGTTTGCACCCCACTGGAAAGGGTCTTTTGTAAAGCAACCATGGCACGGGCACGACCTTCTAGGGCACTTTCTCCAGAACCTTCAGGATAATGTTCATACATACTCTTAAATGCTTTTCTTGGATATGTTTTGTCAGCATCTTCCCTAAGCATGCCGCATAAGACACCGCGGTTTACTTCCATTAAGGCGTCGCATGGTTCAACTGGGATTCCTTGACGCTCTCCAATCGCTTGAGCTGTTGAAAATGCTCTCTTAAGGGGGCTGGCCAGAATTCTATCGAACTTAATGGCTTTAGACTCAAAAAAATCAGCTGCGCTTTTGGCTTGTTCGATGCCAGATAATGTTAAGGGTGCATCGTATCGGGATTCAATCCGTGCCTCTAAGTCGGATGTGGATTCGCCATGCCTTAAAAAGTAGATTTTCATTTTGTTTTCTCCGTAACTTATGTATTGGTTGCTACTACATTTTACCATAGATACTCACTGAGCGGTTCATTCATAATTGTTATGTACTTACCAGATAACAGCAAAAAACTATTCTTAAAACTTAGTCGCGCAAGGCTTGCGCATGCTAAGTTTTTTTGCTTTAATTAAAGTAAGCGGTTTCGGTCCAACCATGCTGATAAGGGGGAATTATGTCAAGTCCATCCAACGCACAAATTATCCTATCAAGTCTTAAAAATCGCAAGTCTGTCCGTGCTTTTGAAGAACGGGAAATCACGGAAGAAATAAAAGTTGATATACTAGAAGCGGCATTCCAGGCCCCGACAGCGGGCAATCAGATGCTTTACACCATACTGGACATCACAGATCAAACTCTCAAAACCAAGCTATCAGAGACCTGCGACAATCAAACGTTTATTGCAAAAGCGCCCTTGGTCCTGGTCTTTCTAGCAGACTGCCGCAGATGGCTGGATGCCTATCGCTATGCAGGCTGTGAGGTCCGCTCTCCAGGAGCTGGTGATCTATTATTGGCATGTCAAGACGCAGTCATTGCAGCCCAAAATTCCGTTGTTGCCGCCGAGGCCTATGGCATAGGCTCCTGCTATATCGGCGATATCCTCGAGCAAGGGGAGCTCGTTCAAGAGATTCTCCGGCTGGACCAGTGGGTGGTTCCCATCACCATGGTGGTCTACGGCTATCCCACCGACCAACAAAAGAACCGCCATAAGCCCTATCGCTTTGACAAAGAATATATCCTTCAGCAAAACACTTACAAACCTTTGGACGAATCTGATATGCGGGATATGTTCGAACGTCGTTCGAAGGCCAGTTCGGATCATTTGGCAGCAGGGTTGTCAGACTATCCCAACCCGTCATTTGACTTTGATGATTATGTGACCAAGTTTGCCACCAGAAAATATATGTCCGAGTTTTCACGGGAAATGAGTCGCTCCGCAGCCCTTTGCTTAGCCCCTTTTCTCCAAAGAGATGGTTCGCAGTTGGCGAACAAAGGTTTTAATATAACCGTTAGTCAATCAGAAAAGCAAATAGCCCATATGAATTCCCCAGAATCCGTTGTTGCTTTACAGATCGACTATTATAACGCCAATGACCTGATGGGATTTGCATCGACCTATCATCCTGATATTGAGATATACGATTTACCTGCAGGAACCCTACGATACACCGGCCGGGACAACCTGATTGAACGTTACCGAGAACCTTTCACAAAAAAGCCCCACGCGAGAATTGCACAGCGCACTGTTGAAGGCAATAAGGTAATCGATCACGAATTTTATATTCGAGAAGGCATGGAAAAAGAAGGTTCAGTGGTTGCTATTTATGAAGTTGAAGGTTCTTTGATTAGGCGAGTTTGGTTTTTAAAATGACTTGATTAACAAGAAAGGCGGTCTCCAAACTGAAATCATACGATAAAATACATCCAGATTTAAGGTCGCAAGCTTCATTTCAATTACCAGAATTGGCAATGACCCCTTTCGGTGCAATGGTTGTAAATGGATTAGCGAGTATCGGGCGTCTATTATATGAGCCACCACTAGGTGTAAAATGTACCCGCCTAAGAATACCGGGAGATGGTTCCATTAAGACTGGAAAAATCGGGATTACGATTTTCGAGCCCTTAAGAGATGATCAGTCTCTTGGAATCAATGGCAAGTTACCTGCTTTGGTTTATTTCCCTGGGGGTGGCTTTGCCCTGGCGGCCACTACGGGTGGGTACCATTTGGCTGCTCATTATGCTAAAGAGGTTGGCTGTAAAGTCATTTTTGTTGAGTACCGATTATCCAGCCGTTTTGCTTTTCCTGTACCTGTGGAAGACTGCTATCAGGCGCTGTTATGGGTATTTTCAAATGCAAAGCGCTTTGGCATTGATGCATCAAGAATCGCAGTGGGTGGAGACAGTGCAGGGGGTGCCCTTGCTGCTGCCGTTACACAGATGTTGAGAGACAGGGGAACAGACTTAACTAGCAAGCAAGCGAACAAGGAGCAAGGGCTAAGCAAACAGGGAAAAGGTGGGTATGTAACCAACCAGGCGAAAATGAGCAAAAATGTATTCAATATCATTTATCAATTCTTGATCTATCCAGTGACAGATTTGCGAATGGAAACGGAGTCGATGAAAAAATATACTGACACTCCCATTTGGCATGCTGGTTTAACTAAAAAGATGTGGCCTTTATATCTTAAAAATGCGACCTTAACTACTGAGAATCGACAATATGCCTCTCCGATGCTCGCTGAGGATTTTTCTGCTTTACCAGATGCATATATTGAAGTGGCAGAATTTGATTGCCTGAGAGACGAAGGTATGGACTATGGTATTCAACTACAAAAGGGAGGCAGCCAAGTTGCTATACACGAAGTTATAGGTGGCTTCCATGGTTTTGATATGTGGATGCATAAACCCATCGTACAAGAGGTTCTTGACATAAGGGTGAATGCCTTGAAAAGTGCTTTTCTCGTAAAAAACTCAAAAAAATCTGCTACCCATAGAAAAGGGTAGCAGACGGGATTACATGTTAATGGGATACTTTTAGTTGATGTTGTTTGTAATAATCAGCAAAAGCCACGTCATCCTCTAGAACGTGCTTGAGAATCCACTGGGAAAGACTTTCTGCCAATTCTCTTAGGGTATCGAGATCGATGATGCCAGGGGTATTATGAGGTAGAATTTGGCTGAGAAAACCATTGTGAGTTGCTTGGTGTTCCAGTCTGGTGGGATAATTGGAAGCAATATGAATATCTTCTTCGGCTGAAAAATGATATGTGGTATAATCAATAAGGGCCGTTAACGCATTAAGGCCCTTTCCCAAGTGGCGCTGTTCGATGTTTTTTTCTAGGTCTTCTAGAATATTGAAGAGCTGCTGGTGTTGGGTATCTATTTCTGGGATGCCGATTCTGTAGGAGTCTTGCCACTTGATCATGAAAACCGCCTTTCAATAGGGTTAGTGGTTTACGGAGATGATAGTGCGTTTGAGTTGATACAAAAGAGATGGGCATTTGGATGATTAGTTTGTTGGATGATTGTCTATTGTTTACCCAGTTTTAGGGCTTGAAATCGTGAAATTTGTCACCTTGCTCTTTGAGTAAGTCAATAGATTAACTGATGGGGGATACTATGGGACATATTACGGCTAGAAATGGCTATAATCAACTGGTGGAGCGGCTTAATCGCTTTCCTCAAGGGGCGCCACCTTCTGAAACCCTGTACAAAATTTTAGCGATTCTTTTTAACGAAGAAGAAGCGACTTTGTTTTCAAAGTTACCAGTTCAGGGTTTTCCGGCCAGTGTAGCTGCAAAGCGCTGGGAGATGCCAGAGCAGGAAGCGGTTGAAATGTTGGATCGTTTATCTAGCAGAGCCTTACTGATTGATTTTGAGATTGACGGGGAGAAACGTTATGCCATGCCACCACCAATGGCTGGCTGGATTGAATTTTCCATGATGCGCATGCGAGATGATATTGATCAGCATGAGCTTGGACAATTGCTACATACTTATATGAATGTTGAGGAAGATTTTGTTAGGGAGCTATTTTTTGGTAGTGACACGAAGATGGTTAGGACATTTGTAAATGAATCAGCCCTGGGTGAAGGAAATACAAATGTAAATGCAAATGCAAATGCAAATGCAAATGCAAATGCAAAGAAAGATACAAATAGGAGCACGGAAAAGGGGGGGCATTGTCATGAAGAAGGGCATAGCCACAGCCATGGAGTAGAGCATAGCCACAGCCATGGAGTAGGAGATGGGCATAGTGATGCCATGAATCACATAAGCGAGAATGAGCCACTGGAAATCATGGATTATGAGCGGGCCACCCATGTGATAAAAACCGCTAAACACATTGGTATCAGTACTTGTTACTGTCGTCACAAGATGGAACATGTAGGGCAAAACTGCGATGCCCCTATGGATATTTGCATGACTTTTGGTAAAACTGCAGACTCTTTGATACGTGCTAATTTTGCTAGACGGATTGATGCTGAGGAATGCATGTCCCTGTTGCAAGTGGCCTATGACAACAACTTAGTACAGATTGGTGAAAACGTTCAAAAAGAAGTCGCTTTTATCTGTAACTGTTGTGGGTGTTGCTGTGAGGCGCTGCTTGCTGCTAAAAAGTTTGGAACGGCGCAAACCATTGCCACAACCCTGTTTTTACCAGAGCTAGATAGTTCCCTTTGCAAGCAATGTGGCAAATGCATTAAGGTATGTCCTTTGGAGGCTTTAGGCACTAAAGAGAATGGGGTTGGCAAATTGCCAGAACTAGATGAGGCCATGTGCCTTGGTTGTGGTGTTTGTGTGCGGAATTGTCATTTTGGCGCTTTAAAATTAGTGCCAAAAGACCAGCGCCTGATGACGCCAGAAAACACAGCACACCGTGTGGTTCTGACGGCTATTGATAAAGGCATGTTGGCCAATTTAATATACGATAACCAAGACTTGGCGTCCCACCGGGTAATGGCCATGATTGTCAATACAATTTTGTCATTACCCCCTGCAAAGCAGTTGCTAGCTAGTGAACAGATTCGCTCAAAATATATTTTAAGGATGTTAAATAAGTGAACTACGAAGGAACTGTTTACCGACCACCCAGTGAAGCTGAGAGCTTGATTTTTCAAGTTTCCATTGGTTGCTCTCATAATGCATGCACATTTTGTAGCATGTACAAGGAAAAGGATTTTAGAATCAAGCCGGTGGACCAGATTATTGAAGAAATCAGGTCGGTCAAGGCAGTCTATCCTAATCCGAAAAGAATTTTTCTGGCGGATGGCAATGCCATGTCTTTGAAGACAGAGGACCTTGAAAGTATTCTCACAGCCCTTAAGGCTACTTTTCCAGGTGTTTCTCGTATCAGTGCCTATTGTGCACCGGCTGACGCTTTGGCAAAAACAGAGGACCAGCTGAAACGGCTGAAAGGGCTGGGCCTGGACCTCCTTTATCTTGGTATCGAGAGCGGCGATGACGCCATTCTGGCCAGGGTGGAGAAGGGCGTCACTGCCGAGGCCATGGTGATGGCGGGCAGGCGTATCAAGGCTTCTGGCATAGGCCTGTCGGTGACGGTGATCTCAGGCCTCGGCGGTGAGCACCACTTTAGGGAACATGCACTTGCCACTGCCAAGGTGCTCAGCGCCGTGCAGCCCGACTACATCGGTCTGCTCACGCTTCTCTTGGAGCCTGGCACACACCTCTTTGAAGAAGCACGGTCCGGCGCTTTTATACCAGCAACCCCAGAAACCATCTTAGAAGAAACTGCTTGTTTGGTTGCTGCCCTAGAGCTCAATGGCACCGTTTTTCGAAGTAACCATGCCTCCAACTACTTGCCCCTCAGCGGCACCCTGCCACAAGACAAAGAGCGTATCCTTGCAACCATAGCAATGGCACAGTCTCAAAAACATGTGCTTAGGCAAGAGCGATTTAGAAGCCTTTAAAAAGAATTTATATATGATTAAAAAAGTAGGTCATTGGTTTTCAATCCAATGACCTACTTTTTTATCATTTAGGGAGCAACTAGGGACGTAACAAATTAGCTCCCTGCATAAATATCGGTTGACAAATAAAGTTGTCATGTTATGATGATAATGACAACTTTATTTGTCATTATGACCATAATGATTGTCATATTTCCGCTATTAATACTACATAATGCAGTCTGGTTTTTTATTTGCTGAGGAAGGAGACAAGATGCCACTATTAAATGAACTTAAGGTCTATCGTACCATACATGGCATGAATCAAGCTAGGCTTGCTGAGCTTGCTGGGGTTTCTAGACAAACCATTAGTCTCATCGAACGTGGTGATTATTCGCCATCTGTGACGCTGGCATTAAAACTTGCAAAGATTTTCGATACAACTGTTGAAGCTCTATTCACTTATAAGGAGGATTAGATGAGTTTATTAGACAAGTATAAGGCGCCAATTGTATTTGTGATTACATTTGTTTTATTAACACTAGTGCTAAATATATATGAACAACAAGAGAATAGTGTTAATTATGCACTTGAATGGATTATAAATAAATACATCATTATACAAGTGTCATTGCATGTCGTTGCTTTCTTAATTGTAATCCTTATCTATATTAAAGCTAAGAAAACCGTTGAAAGCTACATGCAACTTTTTCGCGATAATCAACAAACGGGATACAAGTCAGAATTACATCCAAACACAAGGGAATTTGAAGACATTGAAACTGCTGATGAGCAAATGATTATCCTTGAGGAAAGGTCCGATCGATTATTACGTATCGCATCGCTAATTGTGAATATTTTCTATATTCTTACTTTAGTCTTCTTTTTTACTTTAAATGGGGCTTCTATTATGCCTGATGTTTTCTTGTTTGCATTGTTTTTTCTTATGTCATTAGGTTGGGGCTGGCTTAAACAGGCTTGTTATAATCTGATGATGATCAAAGAACCTAAATTTGTAGCTCTTAATTATGCTAATAATTTTGAAGAGCCTATTTTTCAACACTTAGATGAAGCCAAAATGCTTGTTTTATACCAGGCTTCATATAAAGCATACAAGGTGGCTCAGAAGTTCAATATTATTGTATTGGTAGGTCTATCCCTATCAATGAAATATTTTAAATTAGGTATATTTCCAGTGATTATCGTAGGAATTATTTGGGTTTTTCAAACTGTGACCTATAACATTGAAGTGTTGAGACTTTCAAAAAAAACATCTAGTTAAGTATAAACCTCCACGTTGCTTCCTTCATAATATTTTTATTTAAAACCTATCCTACACAAATCACCTGTCAGTTAAACCCTTGCCATCACTCAAATCAACTCACTAAAAAAGCAGGCCATTGGTTCAAAAACCAATGGCCTGCTTTTTTTAATTTAATTAAGATGTGTCCCTCATCACTGCCAAAAGGGTGCAAAGCTGTTACATCCCCAAGTGCTACCCAAGTGCTACTTAACCTGTAACCCAGTTTCAAAAAGTAGATCAAATCGTTCTTCTGCAGTCAGGTCATCCCATTCGTCAAAGTCATTATCCCCATCATCATCAAAGTCATCAAGGTCAATGGTAAGGACCTTGATAAGGTCTCTCAAACCGATTGTTTTCCAATTGCAAGGGAATGAAACTAAAAGTGCTAATTGTGAAGATTCCCATAATCGTTTGTATTCAGCATCTTTTTTGATATTAAAAACTAGGGTATCTTGCATTGTAAAATGGACAGTTTGAAGTGCAGCGCTCTTTGAATCGCTGACCTGATTTGCAAAGGCTAGGGCGCTTTGATAATGCTGGTCCTCTTTATTGGACTTATCTAAAACCGTAAGGATGGGACTTTTGATCTCAACCACCTTACTGGGGGCTTTTTTCTTAGTGATCCTCACAACAACCTTTTTTTTATCAGTTGGTGTCCCTTGAACTGCGCCAGTTTTTTTTGCCAGTTGCTCTTTTTTCTGGGCTTGTGATGCAAACCAATTTGTATTTTTTTTCATATCAACTATCTCCCTAATCATCTTAAGTACAATCACCTAAGATACTGTACTAACTCAAGTATAACACCCAAACCAATAGTATCCCATTTCATTTTATATTTTTATAGGTTTTATTTAAGTCCCAGTCCTGATCTCTTCTAAACCTAGTTTGCTAATTATGTAAAATTTCTTACTCAAATCTAATATTAATCACATAAGTTGTTAACGTTAATGGTATATGATTTACACATCAGAGCAGTGAGGAGGATTCAATGACAAAACCGGTGGGAATAGGGACATCAGTAGCCATGGCTATAATGAATAGTCATGAGCAATTTAACTTAGATAATCAAACAGAAAGCTACGATCTACAGAACAAGCCTTCTTTTGTGATTCACTTAGATGTATCAGTTTATGATGCTCTATTTAAATCAGCTACATAATTCTTGAGTTATTAGCCTAATAATAAGACCCTTTAAAGTAGATTCGGTTAATTTAGAGAGAGAATGCTCTATCTATTAACGATCAACCTTATTGGGTCAATTTTATTTTATAGATTTCGTAAGTTTTATCTGGTTGCAATAAAAAATAGATTATGCCAACTATCAAACCAACCATCATTGCATTTACTGTTTGCTTGTTATCTTTTTTGATCTTTAGATCATATTCGCTTTCTTCATTTCCAATTAAAGCCTTAACATTTGAGTCTACTTTGATACTATTGTCATATTTCAGAATATGTTCAATGATCTCAATAATGGACTCTTTTGCATAGGATGAATGATGAACTACCTTTTCCTTGCCATCTTTCAAAGTCAGATAAAGGGAAGGAAGAGTCGCGTTTGAAAATCTCACTTTATAATCGGCAATCTTAATGCTCTGTATTAAATCAAATCGAATATTAACTTTTTTATATAATTGGTAGACTTCAATTTTATCATCATATAGATTTATCCTTCTATTGAACATTAAAAACACGATGATGATGAGTATGGTTATCCCATAATATTGCTTTGTGAGAAGAAGAAGATACCCTATGACACCATACATCACTGCAACTATAAGGATTGACATGACGTGATTCTTGATAAAATATCGTCTAATCATCTTGTTCACATAACTCCATACGAATGACTTCCAAGCTTTTTTCCACAAAAGGCTTATTAATGGCGTATTGGAACTTGCCGTTGACGGATTGTAAAAGCAAGATTTTTGAGGCGGTAAGGTGGTTCAGATGGTAGGATATGGTCGCAGCTGACACCCCTAATTGTTCTGCGATAATCTTTGTTGAAACAATTCCATTAGCAACGCACTGAGCTACTTGATAGCGGGTTTTATCGCCCAGGTTTTTAAATAATAGAATTCGTTCATTTTGCCTGTCCGTTGAATAGGCTTTGATCTGAAGAAAATAACTTTCCAGATTGGCCCCCCAACAAACAATATGAGCAGATGATGAATTATATGCTGGCGGGGGTGCACTAATAAGGATTGCCAGACTATAGGCGAATAGATAGGAGTAATTGACGTAGATAGGGAAAGTGGAGAATAGAGATGAGGAGACCATGCCATCGGTTAATTTATTAAAGGGGTCATCTTCAATGGCGTTTAGCTTTGAGATTAGAGCTGTGCCATCAGCCTCAAGAGTGGGTGCAAAGGGGGCATAAGCTGCTTCAAAAACTGGCTGGATTTGGGCCATTAATTCACCGTATCGTTTAAGGGCACCATGGGGATCTTGGGTGATGGTTAATAAGTGCCATTTTGTCTCATTACTATAGTCTAAGGTATTGAGAAAATTAAAGGTTTCTTCTGGGTGATTGGCCAGTGCAGTTGCTTTTTCCCATAAATCAGGCTGAAAGTCTGCATAGTCCCCTCGGACTAAGCCAGTGTAATGTATAGCTGCCACCAGTTCAATTTTAGGAATCTGCTGTAACTGATCTAAATAGGTAAACAGGTTAGGGTATAAAACCATCGAGACACATTGCTTGACAAGTGTCAGCAGGTTGAGATTATTTTCAAAGTAAAAACTTTCAATTTGGGATTTGAAAGGGGCCAGTTGTGCCTTGTACTGGTCACAGGCATTGGTATAGCTCTCGTCAAGGGGCACTGGATTCTCATCTTCTGAGTCGCCTTTCGTGCTATGAACATCTTCTTTGTAATGCATTGGAAAAAAAACAAAATCCCAAAGTTTGCTAAGCTGTGCATTGAAAAGATACTGTTGACTCATATGGCCTCCTGATCAAATTAGATCTCGCTTGCATTGATTTCCTTTGAATTGATCCCATCTACATGGATCTGGTTGCTTTCTATTTCGTTAGATTCATTCTTCTTTGACCAATACCCTATCAATAGGATTGCTATTAGCAAAACCCCGCTAACCACCAAACTTGCCTCTGGTCCAAATGCACCACCGCTTAACACCGGGTTTCCAATGGTACTCATTTTTATGATGGTTGGGGTTCCAATATCAGACCCCGACACTTGAAAGCCAAATACACTGCCCTGAACCCAGTTCCAAGCGGAGTGAAAACCACAAACACCCCATATTTGTCCGGTTCTGAGGATATAAAGAGCTGCAAATATACCAACGAGACAAATGTTGATGAGTGCGATGACACTAACATGTGCATTTAGTAAGTGGAGAACGGCAAAGTAAACAGAGGAGCCAATCACACCCACCACTGCCCCATGCCTTGCTCCTAAAACCGGCATAAACCAACCCCGGGTCAAGATTTCTTCCGTTCCCCCTTGAATGATCCATCCTGGGATAATCACTAAGGCCCCTACTAAAAAGGCTAAATTTAAACTTTGGTCAACGCGAACCAGATTCAAGATTAAAAGCAACACCACCACCACACTAAATAAGAGTAAACCAATAAAGAAGCCGATGCCATAATCTTTGACGGCTCCAACCTTGGTAAATCCCATGGTGGACATTTTCCGTTTTTCTACCTTTTGCACCCAGATGAAAATCAAAATGGCGACACCGATATAATTACTGATGAGGCTTTTCATTTTGAAGAGGCTATTGGCTAAGTCGCTGTTTGCACTCAAAAGACCTGAGTCCATTATACTACTCATCACGCCGTTTAGTAAAATACCAAGGATAAAATTACCGCCTAAAATCCCTAAAACCAGAAAGAGTGTGGCCATCAATAGGGTTAGAACTCCATGTGGCACCTTTCCAGAACGTTTAACTGCTTCAAATATCTCATACTTTGGTTTGAATGGTTTCATTTTTTTCTCCTAACTTGTGACTTCTATTTGAGAAGTTGCAGGTTCTACTGGTGGCGTTGAGGGTTCAGAATTTGAAGCTGTTGATATTTCTTCTTGGGGTTTTGTGGCTTCAAGAAGGGGTTTGGCATAGTATAAAACCGCTGCCGTTATAATGAGAGAGACTGCTAACACAATGGGGGCAGGTGTTAAAAAATCCAGGGCGATACCAATTCCCAGTTGACCGATTGGCATGGCAATGATGAGACCCATATTCATGACAGCGGCTGTTCTGCCCATGAATTCTTTTGGAACCAAGGTGCCAAAGAGGGTGCCAATGCTAATGTTTGCGATAGAAATGGCCATGCCAATCAAGAAGGAAACTGCCAGTACCAAAGCGAAAGGGACTATATTGGTTGGGAAAAAGCCAATGACGGCTTGGGTAGTTACCACTGACATCAAGGCTACCAGTGCGGCCACCACTGAAAAGGAGATGATTGTTAATTTGCCGACATTCATTTTTTGAGCAATAGGTCCTAAAAAGATGGGACCCGTTAAAAGTGAAAAAGCTAAAATGGTACCCCCTAAACCAAATTGTAGCGCAGAGCCGTCAAGTGAAACTTTGATAATATAGGTTAAGCCAATGCTTAACAGCGGTGACAAACTGAAGTTCAATATCATACCAAGGCCAATAATCAGACGTATCACTCGCTGATCTTTAATGATTTTAATCCCTTCAGCTAAATCTTTTTTAAAATTTACTAGATCTACTTTTTGAGGTGCGGTATGGGATTTAGGGATTTCAATGGCTAGTTCACTCAGAGCAGATGCAACAAAACTCAGTCCGTTGACAATGAGTAAAGGGAGAAGCCCAAATACTCCAAATAGGACTGAAGCCAGTAGGGGGGCAATCAAACCACCTATGCTGTCGAAGACGCTTTTGATACTGTTAGCTTCAAATAAATCTTCTTTTGCTATCATACTAGGGATGACTGCAGCCATGGCAGAGCCAAAGAAAATTTCAGTAATCTCCAGTAAGATGACTAAAAGAAAAATACTTGGAATACTGAGACTACCATTCATTAAGTAGTAAACTGCATAAGCCCCAATGAGGACACCATTGATCAAATCTAAGGTGACAATGCTTTTTTTTCTGTCAAACCAATCCCCAAATACCCCAGCTATAGGGGAAATAATTAATCTTGGTATAACAGAAATGGCAATGATGGCGGCAAATAAGGTAGCTGATTTTGATATCGAGAGGACATAAAGTGATAATGCAAATTGTTGCATATTACTACCAAATAATGAAACGGTGTTGCCCAAAATTAAGAGGGCGAAATTTTTGTTTTTAAATAGTTTAAGATTCATGGGATTCTCCTTTGTGGGGATCAATTGGTGTTGATGTCATGACTGCCACTGACTCTATAAACAGTATAATATGATTTTTATAAAAAATCAACTTAAGATTAGATGATTATCTAATTGGACATTTGTTATTTGATGGTTTTCATTGAAGTGCTCTTCTTTTGATTTAATTGAGTAGGTATCAAATGTATTTTGTTGAGGAAATAGGATGATGTGTGTTAGTCTAATATATGGGTATCAATAAAACCTGACTAGCTTGTCGTTCCCTTAATACATAAGGACCCTCACAATAAGGATGTGATTTTATGCATAACAAAATAAGACGGTTTTTGGCACTGATTTGTGTTTCATTAATCGTTCTATCCTTAATAGCCCCAATTTTTGCTGAGACAGTTTCCAGTCAAGCCGCCTTGGATCGTCAGGTGATTAGAGAAAAGCTAGAGGGATTTGATACACAGAGTGCCTACGATTTACTACAAAAATTCGTGGAAAACTACAGTTTTAATAGTGTTCCTGTTTATTATCTGGAATCCCTTAGTGAGTTAATGTTGCTTGAAAAACGCTACAGATTTGTTGATAAAATGGTGCTTCATGCCATAGATCTCTATAAGCTTTCTGGTGATGATGAACGATATAGAAAGTTTAAAATAATTGCTTTGGAGGGTTTGGCAAACTACGATTATTATAATTATGAAAATACCAAAATGGGTATTAAGTTAAATCAAATGTTGCAGTCTTATATAGAAATGACAGGTGATTCACAATCAAGTGTCTATTTAGAGGGTCTTGCTCTCTTAGCCATTGATCAGAGGGAGTATGCCAAGGCAAGAACCTACCTAATAGAAGCACTTCAAAGTTTGCCCGCCAACAGCGCCTATGATGCCAGTCGCCTAAACCTAAGAGCATATTATAAAGTCAGTATTGCGGAAACTTATATAGCAGAAGATGACTATAAAACAGCCGTAACAGAAATCAGCAGCGCGATTGTTCTTTTGCATCCAGGGGACGTTGAGGCATTAACCGCCTACAATACTAGCCTGGCCAAATATGCTCTAAAAGTTGACCAATTAGATGTGGCCACCAATGCCTTAAAGAGGGCTAATAATGCCTATGCTAAAACAGGCAACTATTTCAAACAAGCTTTTTTACAAACTGAAATAGAGATGGTAGAGGGTGAATTGGCATTTTTGAAAGGTGATTATCAACTGGCTGCAGAAAAGTTTAGAAAACTTTTTTCAATTAAAGGGGATCCGAATTCGGTAACACAAGCTATTGCTGCACAAGAGGCCTTTAGTAATTTTGAGCTTGAAGATGTTCAGGAACAACTTTCTTTGTTGGAACAACTTAAGGATTCCCAATCGAAGCAACTGAAATTACAGGCGAACATCTTAAATACAGCCTATGTTGCCATTGTTCTTATGTTGCTTCTTGTGATTGGCATCATGATGTCATTAAGGTGGCGAATAAAACAGCACGGTATTTTGTACCAAGTTTCTATCACCGATCAGCTAACTCAGATTTTTAATCGTGGAAGAATTATGTCAAGCTATGAAAACTTTACTCCAGGTGAAAAGTGCGTTGCTATGCTCGATATTGATCGGTTTAAGGCTGTCAACGATACTTATGGTCACTTGGTTGGAGATGAAGTCTTGAGAAGAGTTGCTAAAACCATTAAAGCGACAATTCGTGAAAAGGATGAAATAGGCCGATATGGCGGAGAGGAATTCTTATTAATTCTTGATACGCCATCTCTGGCAGAAGCGAATGCAATAGTTGAGCGGGTCAGACTGGGTGTTGAAGCCTTGGTTTGGGAGCATCCTGGGCTAAAAACCACTATTTCTATTGGTCTTGTCTACTCTCAAACCCATCATGGGGATTTATTGTTAACTGAAGCAGATAGCATGCTCTATCTTGCTAAAGAAGAAGGTCGAAACAGGATTAAATCAATAGAAGTCTGATAACGACTATAGAAGTTTGATAAAGCTGTTGTACATCTTGAAATGAGATGTGCAGCAGCTTTATATTTGATAATAGAACATTTTAATGGATCATTTAATGGTCTTCTAATAGGATTCTCATTTTTCTCTCAGGAACCTCTAAGTGTATGGCTGTATTATTGGGTTAGTACACAGGAAAAACATTGTAAGGAGGTTCCAAATGGAGTTTAAGTTACATGTACCAATTTATCTGCAAATTATGGATATTGTCAAAATGGATATCATGTTGAAAGTTAAAATCCCTGGTGAGCAATTGCCTTCTGTACGTGACCTTGCTGCACAATATGTGGTTAATCCTAATACAGTTCAAAAGGCTTATCATGAGCTAGAACGTGAAGGACTTTGTGATAGTCAAAGAGGTCTTGGCAGGTTTATTATTGAAGATCCGAAATTAGCAGAGCGATTAAAAGTGCAGTATATGGCAAAGCAAACTTCAGACTACTTTGAAAGTATGGGGGTAATCGGTTTAGAACCAGTAGCAGTATTAACTTATCTTAAGGAGGCAATTCAATGAAAGCATTGATAGTAGAGAATTTAACCAAAAAGTATTTACTGAAACAAGCACTGGATCAATTTAGCGTGACCTTTGACAAGGGTACAATTGTCGGTTTGCTTGGACCTAACGGTAGTGGTAAGACCACGTTTATGCGGATTGCTGCTGGTTTATTGCAACCTACAAGCGGTAAAGTGTTGGTAAATCAAATAAAGGTAGGAAGTCAATCGAAAGAAAGGGTTGCGTTTATGCCTACTGAATCCCATCTTTATGACACCATGACCATTGACCAGGCCATTGCCTTTTTCAATAAGTTTTATAAAAATTACGATGTTAAAAAAGCTAATCAATTAATATCAACCCTGACCTTAAACGGGAAACAGCGAATTAAATCCTTATCAACGGGACAAAAGGGTCGTTTGAAGGTTGCTTTAACCATGTGCAGAGAGGCGGATGTCTATTTATTTGATGAACCCTTAAATGGTCTTGATCCAATTTCTCGGGATATGATTTTGGATTTACTGGCCGCTCAAGTAGATGAGCAGAAGTGCATCGTTATTTCAAGTCATTTGGTGAGTGAGTTTGAACGAATTTGTGATACCATGATTTTTATCAAGGATGGCCGTTTAGAAATGATGGGTGGAACTGATGATTTACGGGCAAAGCACAGCAAGTCAATCCACGATTTATATAAGGAGGTATACCACTATGCTTAAATTAACAACTTTTGAAATACAACAGAGATGGCAGACTTTGGCTGTTTCACTTGGTCTTTATCAGTTAGCAAATATCATCATATTTTGGTACATACAAAGTAAAGGATTACTGGAAAAGTCTGATGGTGCCATATTAGTCACCGTATTTATGCTTGGGGGCGTCATTGTTTGCTTTTCTCTTTTAGAGTCTGTGAATGCACTCAGACTGGAAACTAAAAGAGCCACACGGGATCTGTATTTTTCTTTACCGTTTTCTGGGTACAAAAAAATAGGCTCCAAACTCCTGATTTCCATTCTTTCTATCGCTATCATTTCTGTTATAGCCGCTGCGACAACACTTATAACTATTGAGGCCATTTCCCAGGAAGGGATGATTAAAGCCTTAACTGAATTTATATCTGAAAATATGTCTCAATTTCTCTTTATTTGTACCATTGGGTTGATTCAAATGCTGTCGTTTATCGCCACAATTTATTTAGCATTGGGGATACACAGAAGTTTCTTTTCACAGTTTAGATTTGGTGGCGCTATAACGTTTGCCATATATTTAGGACTTAACTTTGCCTATGTAAAAGTCTTTGGTAATTTCATGGTCTTTAATTCAGAAGATGTATCAACAGGACTTTCAGTATGGCAGGCTTATTGGCCACAACTGGCAACGATTTCTGCCATTTCTTTAGGGGCATATGGGATCTCAGGGTATTTGTTTGATAAACGGGCTAATTTTGATTCATAAATGAGTTTGTATTTGTTCTGGTCAAAGTAAAGATTGATTTGAAATTATGAAAAATGTCACAATAAACGGGACTCAGCATATCTGAGTCCCGTTTATTGTGGTAAGCTTATAAATGAAGTACATGCTTAGATAGAAAGGATATCACATGGCCTATAAAAAACGAAGTCTCTCACCAGGCAGTATTATTTACACTGGTGACTATACAGATGAACCCTTATTGATTGAGGTTTGCCAATACGACACTGATAAAGCTGATTGGCAAACATTTGAAAATGGAAATATGAAAACGATTAAAAAAATCATTGAAAACACAACAGAAGATACCTGGATTAATTTTGTCGGACTCAATCATTTAGATGATGTGATGGTGGTATGTGAAGCTCTGGGTTTAAGTCGATTACTCATTGAAGATCTTCTACATGTGACACAAAGAAGTAAACTTGAGATATCTGAGAATCTTCTCTTTATGACGGTTAAGATGTTGATGATAACAAAAGAATCCAGAGAATATCAAGAGAAAGCTCTGGCTGAAAATGAGGATTTGAAAGGATTTCAAGTGTCACAAGAGCACATCACCATTGTTAAAAAAGGTACCGTTTTGATCACATTTCAAGAGAATAAAGCGGATGTGTTTGATGATGTGAGAAAACGCATGAATGTTGCTTCTAGCCAAGTGAGGCAATTTGGTGTGGATTATTTAGCTTACGCTTTAATTGATGCAATTGTTGAAGAACAAATGGAAATTTTGAATGAAATGAATGAGTTAATGGACAAGTGTGAGGAGGAGTTACTTGAAGGACACAAGCTCCGTTTAGAGTGGTTATATCATATCAGAAAAGTTTTGATGACCGTCAAAGCCTCCGCATTGCCATTAAAAGATATCGTTATGTGCCTGGTTGCCAAGGAGATGCAACTGATTTTACCTCAGACAAAACTCTACTTCAAGGATATAGATGACCACCTAAGTCATTTGATGGATCAAGTGATTCATTACCGGGATATGGTCACTAACCTTTATGAGATGCAAGCCATGGAAACAAGTAGTCATATGAACCGTGTCATGACAACCTTGACTATTTTTTCGGCTGTATTTATCCCACTGAATTTTATGGCTGGTTTTTTTGGTATGAATTTCAAACATTTTTCCTGGTTAACCTATCAGCAAGGAATTCCTGTTTTTATTTCATGTTGTGTTGCCTTAGCCATCACCCTATTAGCAGTATTTAAGTGGCTCGATTGGCTAAACTAAGGATACGACATACGTATTCTATGCTATAATAAAAGTAATAATCGTTCTAATCAGGGGGCAATATGACTGAACATAATCCAGCAGAGTGGTTTAAACTTGGTAAAGTTCAACAATTTGAAGGGAATCATCAAGAGGCTGTTATTAGTTTTGAGCAAAGTCTGATTGGTGAATGGCGAGTAGAAATTGTGGTTAAGGAGCTTTATAATAGCTTGGTCAAGCTTAGACGTTTTGAACAAGCGCTTACAATTTTAGATCGTTATCAAGATAAAATAACGCAAAAGGAATGGCTAGGCAGAGAGCGTTTAAATATTTACAAAAAGCTTGGTGCAACCGAAAAAGTCAGTGATATTTATTGTGATTTGTTAAGAAAAACCAGTGACTTTAAAACCGCTCAGGAATTGATCAACGAACTCACGCTCTATTATTATCGTCAAGAGCTTTATGATGCCTATGATTTATTTATTGAATCTTTTTCAATGGATGAAGTGTTGCGAAAATGGCTAAGTGTCCTACATATCAAATGGATTTTACATGTTTTTAAAGATCTAAAAGTCGCTTTGAAATCACATTTTAAAATAAATGGCACCTCAGCTTCGGAGAAAATGAAACTCGAGGTTTTTTATGTTTGTCTGGAAAGCTATGCCGAACGGACTGAATTTAAGTATCTGGTCACCGACCATTTAACAAAGCAGGTAAACGGCCTCATTAATCACTATAACAATGAGATTAATCAAGATGCTAGAGGGTTATTGCTTAAGTATATGAGCATCCCTTGCTACGAATGGTCCATTGAAGCGATTATCAAATTAGGCCAACGTTTTATGAAAGAAAGATCAACCCGTATAGAGCTTCAGCAATATGCGCAAATGCTATTAAAACAAGAAGATATGGTCCTGCTGAATATTTTAGTTAGTGGGTTGCCTGATCTCTACGACCTAGATGAAGACCCTTCAGCCAAAGAAAGCAACTTTATTCAAGAAGATCTTGGCGCCTCTGGAACACAAGTAAACCAATGGCCAGAGGATGATTTGCCACCCTTGGATCTACCTGATGAGTTAACCCTTCACATTCCCAAATGGTCAAACTCTGAGATGCAGTATTTGGATGCCTTTATAGAAAGACTTGGGCATAGTATTGATTTAGGCCTTCGGTATGTGAAGCAATTTGTGGTTGCTCCTATTAGTAGTTATGCCTTATCTTATGATGAAACAACGGATACCCTTTGGCGTATGCGTAGGCATTATGAGAAAAACGTGACAAAAGACGGTTGGATTTGGTTCAAGCACTTAATTGACCTCTTGTTAAAAGATTTGACAAATGTAGGACTTTGGATGGAAGTGCCCTATGTTGTGATGCAAATGGCTCAATCAAAAGTGGTTCTGCCAGTTAGCAAAAGTGTTTTAGCCCAGGCAGGGAATAATGCTTGGCTTTATGCTCTCTATGGGATAGATAAAAAGTTTGATGATTTTACAGTGCCTGTGAAAGAACTTTATCAAGAGTCCTATAATCGTTTGACCCATCAAGATATGTGGCAAGAGTTCGTCCATTATCACCATGTCATGGGGGCACTGGGATTTGATTTGTCTCTTTGGGATCAACTTTATGGCATGTGGAAATCCGTTATTTATGTTGAAAAAATCATGAACGATTCAGCTGTAGACGATTCCCAGGGGCCTCGGGTTCAAAGGGTTATATCAGAAACTCATTATGCCATGATAGATACTAAAACCCTTGAGTCAATAGAAGCTTTATTATTTGTGCTGTCGCAGGATTTAAAGACCCTTAAGGGATCTTCTGAAAGTCATCGCTATATGCGGTTTTTTAAAGTGGTATTTGGGAATGCTCTGCAAAATGTTAACCAGCAACAGGACTTAGTATTTTCTGCCCGTGCTAAAAAGCTCCTTGACTTTTATTTGGAACTTTGTGGCCCAGATAAGATCAATGTCTGTGTTGCCCTTTTAAAGGACCACCAATTTGATCAACCTAAAGAACAATTGGCTACTTATTTAGCCACGATTTGTACAGTAAAGTACTTTGAACGCTCTGAGCCTCAACAAACAGGTCTGAATTCGGGTCTTCAACAAAGTCTTTTTGAGATGGTGACCCAGTTGCTCCTAACAGAACAAGATCAAGGTCTAAAAAGGGCATTCTTAATGCTAAAGGATGGGCTTTTAGTTGGTGATATGAAGGTTGAGGTTGATACCAACGGATTGTTGCTTTTAAATCATGTGTTGACCGCCATGGTTAAGGGTGAGTCCCTTGATGAACAGTTGCTCCTTGAGGCAAAGGTGGCTTTGCTTGAGAGCGTTGAATTGGATGGGGGTCTGGCGTTATTTGAAGTTCTTTATCATCTTGATCCAACATCCCTAGGAATTCACTTCCACTTGATTGATTTCTTATTGTGTAATCGGCAATACGATGAAGCGTATTTAAAACTCCAGAGTTGGCTGACAAAATACAATGGAATCAATGAACCATCGGAATTTGACAGGCAACTCTTTGAAACCTGTTTGTATCAGTTCACTTGGTTACAAGATACGACCACAGCCTATCATGATCAAACAATTTGGCAAAATCAAATTGACCTATTGCCAGATCCTATGTTCTATCTAGAATTACATCAATTGATTAAGCCGTTGATAAAATTTCTTAAGCGGGACCAACTGGACTTTTTAAGAGATGTTTTTATCCACTGGGATTCAGAATTGTATGGGGAAGTATTGCGACTGCAAGGGGATAGTCTTTTATTAAGAATGCCTGATGTGATAAGACTATGTCAGTTTATTTTTTCTGCAGATTATTTTGCTAATATTTTAAAAATGCATGAGGGTCACCCTAGCCACATCTATCTGGCTGCTTATTGTGATTTTGAAGCTAAAAATAACCCTGAACGTTATCGTTTCTTTCAGATTATTAAAACCAATTATCGCAGTGTCTATGGTCCTTATGAGCGATGGCTGGTTTTTTCTCATGGTAAAGTGGCATTTCAAGATAAAAAATGGCATGATGATTTGAATGATTCGATTGTGCACCAAAGACGGGATCAATTTAAGTGGCTTTGCGCCTTAATTGCTTTTGTAAAGGGTTCTTCTTATGCCAGCGTACAGATTGCTAAGTGCCTGGAGGACCTACGGTTACCAAAATGGGAACAAGATGGTTTTTGGCGCATGGCTTATGATCTCATTTCTATTGGTCCCTTAGCCCACCACATTGGTGAAGATGCTCTCAAACAAGGCCGTTATAAAGATGGTTACCATTTTTATCGTCATTTAAACTTTGCCGATTTGGGTCTACTGATGAATGATGAGATTAAATTTAAGAAGAATCCTGAGGCTAAAAACCAAATTCGTCGTTATTACTTTGCCTATTTAGCTTACAAGTTATCAAATGCAGGAGTTGAACGGGGAGAAAAGCCATTAGAAAGCCGATTAACCCAGGCTCAATGGCGAGTATTTCATAAGTCTTTGTATGAGTGGCTATGGCATTCGGATACCAGTGTATCCTTGAGAGAGGCCTACCGATTATTATTGATGAAATCCAAGCAGTCTGACTATATTGTGCTTTGGTATGCTGGGGAACAGCGACATATTGGCAATCTTCAATTGGCAGATAAGCTGGAAAGACTCTGATTGGAGATGCAGCACGTTCAAACTGCAGTGATACAGAAATTGGAGGATCGGCGATGCAAAAGAGATCGGTTAAGCCAGGTGGTGATCAATTGTCAATTTTAGGATATGGCGCCATGCGATTTCCTACAAAAATGGGGATGATTGATGAGGCTAAGGCTATTGAACAGTTACATTACGCCATTGACAATGGTCTCAATTATATTGATACTGCTTATATTTATCACGGGGGTCAGAGTGAGACGCTGATTGGTAAAGCTCTAAAAGGGGGATACCGAGAGAAGGTCTTTATAGCCACCAAAATGCCCCCATGGCTAGTGCATACTGCAAAAGACATGGAGTCTATTTTTGAAAATCAACTGGGGCGTTTGCAAGTTGAGACCATCGATTACTATCTCCTTCATGCTCTTAATAAAGAAAACTGGGAGAAGTTTTTAGCGGTTGATGCCCTGGGGTTTTTAGAGGCTAAGCGTGCAGAAGGTAAAATTAGACATATTGGTTTCTCTTTTCATGGGGACAGAGCTCTCTTTAAAACCATTGTAGATGCTTACCCATGGGACTTTTGCCAAATTCAATATAATATTTTGGACGAATACGTTCAAGCTGGTAAAGAGGGATTGATGTATGCCGCAAGTAAGAATTTAGCGGTATTTGTGATGGAGCCCCTAAGGGGTGGCACTTTAGCTCGGAAACAACCCCCTGAGGTGCAAGAACTCTATGCCCATTACCCGCAAAAACGGACACCTGTTGAATGGGCCCTGAAGTGGTTGTGGAATCATCCGCAAGTGACTTTGGTTCTATCAGGTATGACTGAGGACCAGCACCTTCATGATAATTTGGCATATGCCAAGGAAATGCTCCCAAATAGTATGACCCTTGATGAAATTGCCCTAATTGACGGGGTCAAGGATATCTATAAAAGGAATCAGCGAATTCCTTGTACTGCCTGCCAATACTGTATGCCGTGCCCCTTTGGTGTGGATATACCAAGGTGTTTTGAACTCTATAATGCCAAATATCTTTTGCATCAACCGGTTAAGACTTTCTATTGGATGCAATTGGCGGGCCTTAACGGTAAACCATCCCATGCTTCTCTTTGTACTGGTTGTGGCAAGTGCGTCAAGCTATGCCCACAGAGCATTGCGATTCCAAAGGAGCTTGGTGTTGTTGCCAAAGACCTTGAAGGGCCTTTTATGAAGCCTGTTATCAAGGTTGGGGGTTCTGTGCTGAGGGCTTTTTCTAAGAAGAAATAAGGGCTTAAAGGCAAAGATAAAGGCAAAGATAAAGGCAAAGATAAAGGCAAAGATAAAGGATAAAAAAGGATAGAAAAAACGCCCCTGACTTTTTTTGAATCATGAAGTCAGGGGCGTTTGGTTTAAAGTTCTTTTACAAGGCAGGTGTATTGGTGTCCGTGGACGTTGTAAATGCATGATTCTACAAAACCACATTTCTCATACAGCTTTTTAGCGTTTGGGTTTTGTAAGTCTGCAAGGATGCTGATGGTTTTAAAGCCCGATGCTCGGGCAGTGGCTTCGAAAGCGGCGATGATTTGGCTTGCGTAGCCTTTGCCCCGTGCTTGAGGGTAGACTGCCAGGTTGTCGATGTAAAAAGCGCCTGCTGGGGCTTCGCGGGCTGCTAAGAGCTGGCGCTGGAGGTCTTGTGACACAAGGTGGCCAGCCTTTTTAACGAGACTTAGTGTGTTCTCTGTAAGGTGGGCCATTTGGTCCTCGGGGTAGGCTATGCCTGACGCTAAGATATGATGGTCTTGGTCGGTGACTACTACAGAAAAAGTGTGTGAAAATCGGGTTTCTTGTGACTCAATAAGGGGTATTAATCTCTTAGTCGCTTCTGTTTCATTTGTTGCCCCTGTAAATTGCTGAGCTAGATCTTCTATGGCCATTGCAATTAAAGGTGCGATAACAGGGGCATCAGCGGAAACAGCGGGTCTTAAAATCGTGTTCAAAATGGCCATAGGGTCTCCTTAAAATTGAAAGGTGGTAGCTGATGTCGATACAAGTGGTTTATTTCTCAAGAACGGGTACAAGTGCCGCTGTGGCAAAAGACATAGCCATGCATTTGGACTTGGAGTTATTTGAAATACAAGATGATATGAATTGGAAGGGTATTTTAGGTTTTTTAAAAGGGGGCTACTACGCTTCTAAAAATAAGCCAGTAAGATATCATCTATTCAATGTCGATAAAGGCAAGATTGAAAATTATTATAAACCTTCAGATATTATTATTGTGGTGACGCCTCTTTGGGCTGGTGGCTCTGCACCGGGGGTGCGAACTTTTATTTCCGATATGCAAAAGCAAAGACTTGACGGTATGGGTACGGTGCAAAAGCAGCCTGAATTTCACTTAGTGGTCACTTCCAATGGGTCGGTGGCAAAAATAAGGGATGGCTTTGTTTCTGTCACTGATATTGTCAAATCTCGTAAGGATGGTAAAGCTGTTGTGACCCAATTTGTTAAGACTTTCAAACAAAGGATTTGTCCACTATGTGGCGGTGACAATGGCTGTCAACACGATGCGAAAGCTTGTTGGTGTGTTGAAGCTAAAATACCGCAAGGGTTAATTGATCGCATACCTGTTGAAAAAAGAGGGACCGCTTGTATTTGCAAAAAATGTGTAGAAACGTATCACCGTGAAGCCCATGAATAGATACTGGGTCTTAATTCTAGTGATTTGTGTGGTACTAGGAGGTTGTTCGGTTGTAAAACCAGAGGTATCTCCTGTGCCAACGCTTTTAAGTAGTGCCTATGCCGTGGTTGAAACATTGAAAAATCAGGATATGGCTAGCTTTTCTAAATGGGTCCACCCTTCACTGGGGGTTCGTTTTTCTCCCTATACCTTCGTGGATGTCAAAGCAGACCAAGTTTTTCAGGCGCAGCAACTCGTAGGGGTCTTGGAAGATGCTGCAGTATTAACATGGGGCAATTTTGATGGGTCAGGAGAACCCATAAATTTAACTGCTTCTCAGTATCTAAAGGATTTCGTGTATGATCGGAATTATTTGGAGCCCCAGATGATCGGTCTAAATACCTCTATTGGTCAAGGAAATTCAACCAATAATATGGCTGAAGCTTATCCGGATGCTGAGTTTGTGGAGTTTCATTTTAAGGGTATCGACCCGCAATACGAAGGCCTAGATTGGTCCAGCTTGGTGGTTGTGATGCAGCAGATTGATGGGAAATGGTATGTGGTTGGGATTGTGCACATGGCTTGGACGATTTAACTTTTAGCCAGGTTTAGAGTTTTAGATCTTATAATTATTTTAATCTTTTGAATGCGGCTTGACAACTATTTGGTATTAGTGTTATCCTATTAAAAATTACCGTTGATTGGAAGAGTAGTCACTTAAAAAGCTGAAGCGAGCAGGGGATTGGTGTAAGCCCTGTGCTGGATAAGTGGCGAAGGACATCCAGGAGGTGTTTGTGTAAGATGGAAACAATCAGTGTTTCCATTCAAGCAAACCGGTCTAACCACCGTTAAAGGGTTACTAAGATGACTTGCTTGCGAGTCAACAAGGATGGCACCGCGAACAACTTTCGCTCCTTATTTTTTAAGGAGGGGAAGTTTTTTTAGTTCAGGGCTTGCTTTGTTGACCAGTTTAGCAGTCAAATAAGGGTGGCACCGCGTGAATACGCCCCTTAAACAGACAAGTTTAGGGGCTTTTTTTATGCCCCGAATCCACAGGCAAATGCCAAGATAAGGAGTCAGGTATGGGACAAACAACAACGGAATCTACTATGAACACTGTAGCAAGAGGCATTGAAATTTCACGGACCATGATTCATCAAACCCCACAAATATACAGCACAGACCCGTCTCGAGAAATTAAGGTCAGTGGTTGGGTCCATCGCATTCGCAAGCTCAAACAGGTTGTGTTTGTTGTTTTGAGAGACAGAACCGGCCTCATTCAATGCGTGTTAACGCCACAAGCTTTTGATGCAACGCCATTCGGTCTGGAGTCAGTGATTCAACTGACTGGTTGCTTGACAGCGAATCAGAATGACTTTTTTTCCTTTGAGCTCTTGGTTTCCCAGGTGGCTGTTTTGAATTTAGCCTATGCTGAGCCTCCAGTGCAAATCAATGGTCCCGAACTTGAGGTGAATTTGGATACCCTGCTGAATAACCGGGTATTGACTCTAAGACATCCAAAAGAAAATGCGATTTTTAGAATTCACGCTGCACTTTCCCAGGCCTTCAATAACTTTTTGACAGGTCAGGACTTCACTCAGATTTTCTCGCCAAAACTTGTGAAAGAAGGGGCTGAAGGTGGTGCTAACGTCTTTAAGATGGACTACTTTGGTCAAATTGCCTATTTGGCCCAAAGTCCGCAGTTCTACAAACAGATGATGGTGATAGCGGGTTTCGAGAGGGTTTTTGAAATTGCGCCTGTTTTTAGAGCAGAAGCCCATAGCACCAGCCGCCATTTAAACGAGTATATCAGCTTGGACGTAGAGATGGGCTTTATCAGCTCAGAATACGAATTGATGGCAATGGAAACGGAACTTCTTCGAAGCATGCTGTCTCAGGTTTCGGTTCAAGAAGCGAAATCCTTGGCGCTTCTAGGGGTGACTTTGCCAGTGGTGCCAACAGAAATCCCGTCTATTACTTTTAATCAAGCATTAGCGCTTTTAGAAACACATTTTCAACGAACAGACCTGGATGGGGACCTTGACCCAGAAGCAGAACGTCAATTGGGTCGCTATTTTCAAGAAAAGACAGGCAGTGAATTTTTGTTTGTTACAGACTATCCAAAGCGAAAACGTCCCATGTATGCCATGCCCCTGGGTGAAAGCGGTACCCGAAGCTTTGACTTATTATTCAGAGGTCTAGAAATCACAACAGGCGGGCTACGAATTCATCAGCGCCAGCAGTTGGTTGAATCCATGGTGGCAAAGGGTTTAAACCCTAAGCAGTACAGTAGCTATTTGCAAGCTTTTGAACATGGGGTACCCCCACACGGTGGCTTTGCCATTGGCCTTGAACGGTTAAGTGCACAACTTTTAGGGTATGCTAATATAAGACGTACCAGTGCATTTCCAAGGGATGGGGAGCGTCTAGTGCCCTAGGCAAATCATTCAAATTGCAAAACGGCAATTAGAACACAGAAAGCCAATTTAATTGGCTTTCTGTGTCAAAATGATTTGTAAGCCGTCGATTTTCTCTGGATTAGGGAGTTTGCTGTAATTGCCCTTAATAAGCAACATAAAATGATCGGCGGTTGTTTCTTCTGGGTGAAAGGTATAATTAGTATTGGTGCCGATTTGAGTGGCGTAATCAGCCAATGTTTGTTTTTTGACGATGATTGGCTCACCGTCTTTCAAGATGGCGTTTGGCACGTTATCGACTAGAGATACAGCAATCAGATCATCGTTTAGAAAGCTGAAGAATGTTTGATCTGAATTTGTGGGGTAGGGACTTGTCGAATAAAGAATGGGCATGAATAAAGTTGGTTGACCTTCAAATATACATGTAATGGTATAATTATTGTCGGGAGCATCGGGATTGGCAATGGTCAGACCCGCCAATTTTTCTGGTACCACTAGAGTTTTAGTTTCAGTATACCCAATGAGTCCATACATCTGTGGTCTAAGGTCCTTATTATACCTGGAGATGACATGGAATAATTCGTGGGCAGCAAGTTCTTTTAGACTTGCCATACTGGCTGACGCTACAATCCGCCTAGGCATGCAGATTGCATTACCCCTAGTGTAGGCTGCGCCACCTTCGATGGTCTCTTCAGAAAAAATAGTGATTGTTTCCGGTAATGTGATGGTCATGCCACCCATTTTTGAGAATACAGCTTCAAACGCCTCAGTCAACTTCTCGATGTCGCTTTCGCTATAGACTTGCATGGCATTTTTAAAAGCATGGGCTCTCTGACGTGCAATCAGGGGTTTATTACTCTTGAACTTAGCAGCATAATCAAATGCGCTCAGTGTCAACGTATAATCGTCATCGGCCCCTAGCATGGGGCTAATATCTTGATTGAAGACAAGTTCTGGCTTATTAAAATCCAAAACGGGTGCCGCGCTTGTAGCTTCAACGGTAGCGTTACTAGATGGGCTTGTAACATTAGGTGTACACCCAGAAAATATTAAACTGGCACTGAGTGCTGTGCAAAGTATGAGCCGTTTCATCGTTCAACCTCCTATAATCGTGATCTATTGGTATCGTAACCCATCAATTGGTTATAGACAAGGATCTGTTGCCAATTTGTTACGATTTAAAATGATTTGAGGCTTATCATTAAGATAGTACCGACAAAGGTAAGTGCAGATGCAATATTGGGTCTGCGATTAAGTAAATGGAGGCGTAATGATGAGAAGAGCAATGGGTTTTATTCTGGTATTGAGTATTTTAGCATTGGGTTTGAGCGGATGCACGGTCACTGCCGCTGATGAGGTGATGAAAGCACCATCTTTTAATTTAAGTGCTTTTGATACTTGGCAAGATCAAATGAAGCATTTAAGTTTGGCCCAAGATATCAAAAAGATTGGACACGATTGGGCATTAGCAATTTCAGGGCCTGAAAGATTAACGCTTCAAGTGTTTGATGGCAAACAAGAAACAAGCAAAGCCTTAGAATTGGGTGGAGATATGTTCTATTCTGCCTCCGCTAAGGATCTCAATGGGGATGGCATTGAAGAAATATTTGTCAATTTTGAACACGCCATCAAGGGTCCACAGTTGATTGTATGGGATGTCACTCATTTGGACCAGCCGCTTTTTAATGGGGCATATTCAACTCATGCATTGGCTTCTTTAAAAGGTACTTTGGCGCTTTATACAATTGGAAGTGAAAAAATCAACGATCTTGAAGAGTCTTATGTTTACGAGATTTCTTTAGCTGACTTTAGTGTTAAAGAAAAGGTCAACGTCGGGTTTTTATATGGTGCACAGATGCTCAGCGGGAAGTTGAAAGATGGCCGAGACGCAGTGTTCTTCTCTGGTGGGGTAGGTGCCCACAGTGCTGTTTCTGACGCCATTATCCTCAACCCATCTGGAACCCTTGAACCTCTATTTTATAAGCCTGACGGGGAAATTGATCAACCCTATACAGCTTATTCAGCAGAACTTAAGGACGTTAATCAAGATGGGATTATAGAATTTCCATTTATGGACCCATCCCCATATCAAACCGACAGCTCAATGGCAGGAACAATCTGGCTGACCCGCTATACCGATTATTTTGAAGGGAACTTTGAAACGATTTCTGTCTATCACGAGACTTATTATGGCTCACTAAAAATGAATCCTGAGTGGGTTGCTAATTGGGCAATCACGAGAAATGACTACCAGGAGACTGGCATTTGGTACACTTATACTGATCAAAAGTCAGGAGAAGAGCTAGTGACAATATCTTACCTAGATGATTTGGCTTTAAAAGCAAAATTGCTGGAAAATGATGCACTTGAAATCATTAGCGAAAATAAGGATTTCACCGCTGTTGCCCAGTGGGGTGAACAGGTGGACGAGTCTTTGAAAGTCGCCATCAAAGCCAATTTTTTAATCAATCCAATTGCAACACTGACCCGGTAAATTTTAAATCAGCAACACTGACCCGGTAGATTGGGAAATCACCAACACGGAAACGAGGTAATTGGGATGAAACTCATCATGATTGAAGATGATTTAGGGATTGGTCACGTGATGAAAAAAATGTTGGATCAGCAATATGAAGAGGTCGTCTGGGTGCAAAGCGCCGAGGCGCTTTTCTCATTATCTGGCATAGAACGATTTGATATTGCATTGATTGACGTCATGTTAGGTGGTGTCAGTGGTTTTGAGGCTCTAAAATGGATCAGGCAACGGCACCCTTTGATGGGGGCAATCATGCTCACTGCAAAATCAACTAATGAAGATAAAATACACGGGCTGATTAGTGGCGCAGATGATTATGTCACTAAGCCCTTTAATACACAAGAGTTGCTGGCGCGTATCAATGCACTTTACAGAAAAGTATCCCTTTTAAAAGAAAATGCCCCTAAAAACCAAACTTTTTTAGCACTGGGTCTTAATCAAGAATCGGGGATAATGATGTGGCAAGGGAAAGTCGTTGAGTTAACTCAGACAGAAGTGGCCGTAGTGGCTTGCTTGATGTCTCATATCGGCCAGGTGGTTAGTAGAGATGACCTTTTGGATGCCATATGGGGTAGCCACTACTACGGCACTGCTAAAGTAGTGGATGTCAATGTGCAAAGGATTCGAAAAAAGCTCTCAGAGGATGCCATTTTAACAAGGTGGGGAAAGGGGTATCAATGGAACGGTTAAGCTTGAAGCGACAACTGAATCGGCGATTAATCCTGTTAATGACATTTCTTGTTCTAATCACCACTTTTCTATTTGTTTACGGCAGGCAATTGCAGCTCAATCAAATGGTTGAAACAGCAATGGAAACCATGGCTCTAGATGTTCAACATGTTTACGTCGACGCCACATTAAGTAAAAATGGCATTACGGCATCAACCGCAAGACGGTATCTTAAAAAAATAGAAACAGAGTCAGCGGTTATTCAAATTGAAAATGCCAAGGGACTTGTGGTGGCTTCCACTGGCCCCTTAATGCCGCTCCCAGAAGGGTCTGGAGATTTGACTGAGGCTTCTAGGGGCGGCCGTGATCCCCAAAATCCAAATTTAACTGTTGGATTTAGTAAGACGATATTTTTTGACCATAAGATCAAGTTATACATCATGCCCCTAATCAATCAGGATGCAATTGTGGTTGGACGTGTGAAAGTGGCCACTGATGTGACTAAAATTGGCAGTGTTATGCTGCGAGAAGGCTGTCTGTTTTTTTTAGTGGCTGTGACCATCGGGATGATGATTATCGGGCTGACCACCTGGTTTTTAAAGTCGATTATTGAGCGTTTGGAGGCGCTGAAGCAAATCAGTCAAGCTTTTGCCACTCGGCAATTTGACAAGGAAGCTGTTACCCAACCCTACGATGAGATTGGTCAGCTTGGTGAGGTTATGAATTTTATGGCATCCAGTTGGCAAGTGCAGCATGCTGAGCGTGCCGATTATTTTGCGCAAACAGCCCACGATTTAAAAACACCCCTGACGATCATGATGACTTGGGTCGATTATTTGAGAACCAGCCCTGAAGAATTTGAAGAAGGTTTAGATGTGATCTACAGTGAGGCTGAGAAGCTCAGACATATGGCAGACGTGATACTGAGTGCCCATGCAGAAGGTGAAGAAGCGCTGTTTCTGACTAGGGTTTCAGTGGCTAAGTTTATCTATGATGAGATGGCAAAATGGCAGTTCGTTCTGCAGAGGCATCAGGTCAGTATCAATTACAATCTGGCGGCATTTACGGCTGTTTTCGATCAATACAAGATGGGACAGGTCCTGTTCAATCTTGTGGATAATGTCATTAGACACACGCCGCCTAAAACTGAAATCCATATTGAAACTAAATTTGATTTAGGGCAATGGACCCTGATATTTAAAGATACTGGACAAGCACAGAATAGACAGGACAAAACCATGGGTGAGGGATTTGGACTGGGGCTTAAAAGCGTTCAGAAGATTGTCGAACACCATGGGGGCAAAGTCAGTTGGTTGATAGAAGATTCTCTTGGGATGACTATCACGGCAATCTTTCCACAAAACCCAACAAAAGGTTAATAGAAACCGCTTTCTGCATTATTTCAACGATTTAAATATTACAATTTCGCAACAAACGAACAGGAAAACGCTTCGAAACAAATCGAAACCACAGTCTGTAAGCCAGTATGTGCAAATGTTACGGCGACTCATGCTTTTGAAAATGAAAATATGTCTGTCTTGTAATTAAATTTGACCTATGGTATATTCAAATTGAATTCGGAAAGGGGTTTCCGTCTCAGAAAATTGAATTTATGGAGGGGTAAGGGCATGAAAAAAATCATTTCGATTATGTTGACGGTTTTGATGTTGACAGGCATGATGACAGGCTGTGCAAAACCAACAGAGGCTGTAAAAGAAGAAGCGACAACCGCAGCAGCAGCAGAGGCAGCACCAGTAGAACTAGAAAAACAAGTTTTGAAAGTTTGGTCGTTTACAGATGAAGTAAAAACAATGTCACTGGCATTCCAAGAAAAGTATCCAAATGTAACAGTGGAATACACCATGATTCCAATGACATCAGGTGAATTTCAAAGCAAGTTGAAATCTGCAATTCAAGCTGGTGATGGTCCAGATGTCGTATCTCTTGAAGCTGCTTTTGTAAGAGAATACGTTGAATCAGACTATTTGGCAGATGTATCAGATTTGTTGCCTGTTGCTAAGGAACTGGGTACATATCAGTTTACACTTGATATCGGTGCCTATGAAGGGGTTCAAAAGGCCTATTCTTATCAAGCAACACCAGGTGCCATGTTTTACAGAAGAAGTCTAGCAAAAGAGTATTTTGGAACAGACGATCCTGTGAAAATTCAAGAAATCGTTTCTGATATGAGCAAATTCGAAGCTGCTGCAAAACTCATCAAAGAAAAATCAAAGGGTAATACGTATATGGTTGGTTCTACAGGTGATTTTGCGCAATTGTATTTCGCCAATAGAACGACACCTTGGGTGGTGGACGAGAAGTTGACTATTGATCCTCTAGTTGATCAGTTGTTTGAAACTGCAAAATCTTTTAGAGAAAATGGCTACGAAGCTCAAGCGAATCAATGGCAAGAAGGTTGGTTTGCAGGGATGAATGATTCACTTGTGGATGCAAAAGGCAACAAAAAACAGGTTTTCAGCTACTTGCTACCAACATGGGGTCTACCTTATGTATTGATGCCGAATGCTTTGGTTAAAGAAGCAGAAGGTAAGAAAACTGGAACAGATACATCAGGTGACTGGGCTTGCATCAATGGACCAATGCCTTATCAATGGGGTGGTACATGGATTGCTGCACTTAAAGATTCAAAAAACAAGGACGCTGCTAAAGAATTCGTAAAATTCTCGACACTTAATGAAGAAACACTTAAAAATTGGGCACTTGGAACTTATACAAATGAGTACTTGCAAAAAATCGATTCTACAATCGGTGAGAAATTAGGACAGGGCCCTGGGGATTTTATCTCTAGCCAAAAGGTAGTCGAAGCAATCACTGCTGAGTTTGATAATGCAGCAACCAGCGAGTTCCTTGCAGGTCAAAACTCATATAAAGGTTTTGCAATGGTAGCACCGACAATCAGCCTACGTCTGCTTCAAGCATCGGATGATGCGATTCAAAGATCATTAAATGATCCTCTTAATAACTATGCATCAGGAACAGCAACTAAAGAAGAAGCGATGCAACAATTTAAAGATGCTGTCAAGAGCGCATTGCCAGATATCACAGTAGAATAAAAATGTTGGGCTCTGTCGCTATTGGACCTATAATAGAGGCAGAGCCCGTATTTAATGAGTCCTGTCATGTCAAGCAGCCATTTAAGAAGATGAGGTGATCAGATTTTGGAAACGCAAATAACCACAAAGAAAAAGAAAAAAGGATCCCTGGAAAAGAATTTCTATGGCTACCTTTTTACAGCGCCTTTTATCATTGTATTCTTATCATTTAGTTTGTATCCTATTCTATATACTTTCTATATGAGTATCACGAATATGACCCTAATGACGTCAACCTATAAATTTATAGGAGTCACAAATTTTGTTAAAATTTTTGATGACAAGTTCTTTTGGCAGTCCTTGATGAACACATGGTTTATCTGGCTATGCAATTTTGTGCCACAGGTTTCAATTGCGATGATTTTAGCAGTCTGGTTCAATAGCAACAGACTTAGAATAAAGTACCAAGGTTTTTTTAGAACGATTTTCTATTTGCCGAATATTTTAATGCCAGCGACAATAGCGGTTTTATTCTTTAACCTGTTCTCCTTATATGGACCTGTAAACCAGTATGTAGTCAGAATGGGCTTGATTTCAGATGCGTTTAATTTCTTCACGAACGATTCTGCAACTCAAACCTTAGTGATTTTTATTCAGTGGTGGATGTGGTTCGGTTCAACCTTAATCATCACCATGGCAGGTATGACTTCTATTTCGCCTTCTTTCTACGAAGCTGCAATTATGGATGGCGCTAATGCTTGGCAGATGTTCACTCGAATTACCCTGCCGCTTTTGAAGCCCGTTCTTGTCTATGTTTTGGTGACCGGTGTTGTCGGTGGCATGCAAATGTTTGATATTCCATACATGTTGACTGATGGCAGAGGTTCTCCGAATGGTTCCATCATGACCATGAATATGCTCATGTATATGAAATTTTCAAGCAATAAAGGTCATATAGGTATGGCTGCGGCTGTAGGTGTCATCATTTTTGTGATTACGGCAGTTTCTGCTTTTGCTATTATGAAAGTGTTAGGAGATAACGATCAAACTGAAAAGAAAATGAAGAAAGCAGGCTGAAAATGAGTTATAAATTTACAACAAAATTATTTAAGACTTTAATTTATGCTGCTTTAGTGATTCTGACTGTGATGTGCATATTGCCTCTTTGGATTTTGCTCGTCAATGCAACCAGATCAACCCCTGAAATCATGCAGGGCATCAGCTTGATACCGAGCAAGAACCTATTGGTCAATTGGGATACCTTGACCAATAGAGGATTCAATATCATGCAAGGATTTTATAATAGCGCTTTTATTGCAATTTCAGTTACAGTCCTCACTGTCTATTTTTCAATGCTTTTCGCTTATGCAATCCATGTGTATGATTTCAGATATAAAAAGTTCTTGCGTAATCTAGTACTGATTTTATGTATGGTGCCGACACAGGTCGGAATTATCGGTTTTTATAAATACATGAGTTTTCTCCATTTGACAAATTCGTATATTCCGTTGATTATTCCAGCTATCGCAGCACCTGCATCAATATTCTTTGCAATGCAATACCTGGAATCTGCAATCATCAGAGAACTGATAGACTCTGCAAGAGTCGACGGGTGTAGCGAATTGGGTATTTTTCATCAAATCGTGATGCCGATTGCTAAGCCAGGTGCATTCACCATGGGCATATTCGCTTTTGTCGGTACTTGGAATAATTTCTTCACCCCATTCATCTTGATTTCTAAAATGGAGAAATACACACTACCCATGCTGATTCAAACCTTAAGAGGCGATACCTACAGAACCGAATTCGGCAGTATTTATCTAGGCTTGGCGGTAACGATTATTCCTGTCTTGATTGTCTACGTGCTTTTCTCTAAGCACATTGTCAAAGGCATTGCAATGGGAGCAGTAAAAGAATAGCGCGAAGACGGCATACTGAAAGTCTTATTTTAGAAAGAGGAAGGCAATGATTACAATCTATGATGTAGCTAAGCATGCTAACTGTTCTCCAGCAACCGTTTCAAAGGCATATAACAACTATAGCGGGGTCAGTAAAAAAACCTACGAAAAAATTATGAAATCAGCTGGGGAGTTAGGTTATACACCCAATAACATGGCAAGAGCCCTGGCGACTAAAAAAACTTGGCTGATTGGTGTGCTTTTTTCTGAAGAACTTGGGGTCGGCATCACGCACCCCCACTATAGTGAAATCTTGCAGAGCTTTCGAATCGGTGCAGAAGAAAATGGTTACGACATCATATTTGTAAGTCAGCGGATTGGAGAAAAGAATATTTCTTATCTGGAGCATTGCCAATATCGAGCAGTAGACGGTGTTCTCCTAGCAGTCAATCGAAATGAGATTGAATTGGTCAGAACCTTGATCAATTCAGATTTTAAGTTCGTATCTGTTGAAGATATCTACGATCATCATCATACTGTTGTTGCTGATAACCGCATGGGCACTTTGCAGGCACTGAACTATCTGTACCAATTAGGTCATAGGAAAATCGCCCATATTGCAGGACCCTTATCAAGCGTAGCAGGTAAGGAACGGTCGGATACCTACTTCGAATTTATGGCTTCAAAAGGCCTTGAAGTCAATCCGAATCACTATGTTGAGGCATCAGGGTATTCTTATGAGTCTGGTAAAGAAGCTGCTGAACTATTGATGCAACAAGCTTGGGACGATGTGCCGACTGCCATTTATGTTTATTATGATGATGGGGCACTGGCAGCAATATCTACAATCAAGGAGCGTGGGTATCAAGTGCCTCAAGATATTTCTGTGATCGGTTTTGATAATCTTAAGGTTGCAGGCTATGCGATGCAAGGTTATTCATCTTTAACACTGACCACCATTGAACAAGATCGGTCGGGCATTGGCAGAAAAGCAGCAGAACTTTTGGTTGCAATGATTGAGGGCCGTGATTTATCTGATCTGCCTCAAGTGGTTCGTATGCCGACAAAACTAGTGGTCAGAAATAGTTGCGCTAGAATTGAAACGGACTAATTGTTCTAGAATTAATAAGATTAAACGGAGGATTTATGGGATTTAACAAGGATTTTTTATGGGGCTCCGCCTCTGCAGCATATCAGATAGAAGGCGGCTTTGACGCTGATGGTAAGGGTCAATCGGTTTGGGATGTGTGGGCACACCTGCCTGGCAAGACTTATAAAGGGACACATGGAGACGTAGCGGCTGATCACTACCATCGCTATCAGGAAGATATCGATTTGATGGCTGAAATGGGCCTAAAAACCTATCGTTTTTCAATGGCTTGGACCCGTCTTTTGCCAGAGGGGACAGGGGCAGTCAATGAGGCTGGTATCGATTTCTATATGAAGTTAATCGATGGTCTTTTAGAAAAAAATATTGTGCCCCTTGTAACCCTTTATCACTGGGATTTACCCCAAGCACTACAGGATAAGTATGCTGGATGGCTTTCACCTCAAGTGGTGGATGATTTTACAGCTTATGCGACTTTATGTTTTGAACGGTTTGGTCATAAGGTTAAGCATTGGATTGTCATGAATGAGCCCAATATTTTTACCTCCCTTGGATACCAATTGGCATTGCATCCTCCAGGTGAGAAAAATGATGCCCATTTTTTACTGGCTTATCATCATACTGCTTTAGCACATGCTAAGACCGTCTTGCTTTTTAAACAAAAGGGCTTTCCTGGCATGATTGGTTCTAGTATTGCCTATGGACCAGGGCATCCAATTACAGAGTCTGCTGAAGACAAAAGAGCATGCGACTTATATAATGCTTTTGGCCCCGATTGGTATCTAGATAGCTATTATAAAGGGGTTTACCCTGCAGAAGCAGTTGCTTATTATGAGGAAAAAGGCATTATGCCATTGGTTTCAGCTCAAGACATTGCACTGTTAAAAGAGGCAGCTGAGAAAGCGGATTTTATTGGTATTAACTATTATCAAACAGCAACCTTGGCGCATAATCCTGTGGATGGGGTGGGCTTTAGCGGTATGAACACCACTGGAGAAAAGGGCAGTCAGTCGGAAAATGGTGTGCCTGGTTTGTTTAAGCATGTGAAGAATCCAAAGTTACAGCACACGGATTGGGACTGGGCAATAGATCCTAAAGGGTTGTCAATAGGCTTAAAGGATCTATGGAACCGTTACCAAAAGCCACTACTAATTAGTGAGAATGGGTTTGGGGCCATTGATGTTGTCAATGATGAAGGTATGATTATAGATGATCAACGAATTCAGTATTTAAGTGAACACATTGATGCTTGTAGAGATGCTGTGGATTCTGGGGTTGATTTATTAGGCTATTGCACTTGGTCTTTTACAGATCTTTTAAGTTGGTTGAACGGTTACCATAAACGGTATGGTTTTGTGTACGTTGATTATGAAGGTGGCACTTTAACGCGCATACCAAAAAAGTCTTTTGATTGGTATAAAGAAGTCATTGCAAATAATGGCGAAGCCTGATTGGAGATTATATGGCTTATTTAGCAATCGATATTGGTGGGACCAATATTAAAGTAGGAATTGTAAGCGAAACTGGAGGGGTATCTGAGACCCATCACATGCCAACACCAAAGACAAGTTTTCTTGATTTGATGGCAGAGATTCATAAGATTATCGATTGGGGCAGAACTTTTGAAATCAAGGGCATCGGAATCAGTCAGCCCTGCGCAACTGACCCAATCACTGGGGAGTGCTTAAGTGAAGGAGCTCTCGGATATATCCTGAATCAAAATATAAAAGAAGCAGTAGAGGCTTATTCTGGACTGCCATCTATAGCTGGTAATGATGGCAATTGTGCCGCATTGGCTGAGTTATGGATTGGGGGCGCAAAGGAAATTAAAGATTTTTCATTTGTTGTTTGTGGCACTGGCATTGGTGGTGCTGTGATTATCAATAGACAGATCCATCAAGGTTCCAAGCTTTTCAGCGGTGAATTCGGGATGATGATCAATAGCTACGACTCCGAGAGCGAGAGTATAAACTCATGGAGCACAAATGGATCAACCAATGCTGTGATAAAAGCTTATGCAAAGGCAGTCGGAGAGCCAGAGTCTAATTTCGATGGTAAATGGGTCTTTGATCAGGCGGAAACTGGTAATGTCATTGCCTTAAAATGCGTTAATGCATTCTATTTTCATTTTGCCGTGGGCATCCACAATATCCAACATAC
The DNA here is from genome assembly GCA_964522015.1 of uncultured Fusibacter sp. Taxonomy (GTDB): domain Bacteria; phylum Bacillota; class Clostridia; order Peptostreptococcales; family Acidaminobacteraceae; genus QQWI01. The sequence goes on from CAZFST010000031.1 coordinate 43,169, forward strand.
CTATGATCCCGAAAAGATTATCATCGGTGGTGCCATTGTGGCTCGGGAAAATTTCCTTGAAAAACTGAAAGAAGCCCAGGATAAGATCTATTTGCAGTTTAATCAAGGTTGGAGTCATCCCACAGTTGAAATTAGCGCACTTGGTCATCATGCGAATTTGATTGGTGCTGTCTATCCATTGCTATCGAGGTGATTGGATGAAAAAAACTGGCTTTCAATTTATAATAGCTCGACTTGTTATTGGTTTATTAGCCCTGTGTTTGATCGGTGTCAGTTTCGCTGGATGTTCAATAACAGATAAAAAAGATTCGCAAAATCCTACAGCAACACCTGCTGAATCAGCATCTGAAATATCAGCATCTGAAATATACCTGGATCCAAAATTTTCTACTGATGAACGTGTGACAGATCTAGTGAGCAAAATGTCCCTTGAAGAGAAGGCGGCTCAAATGGTTCAAGGTGAGCGGGGGGCTGTGAAGGCAGGGGATTTGAAAACATATCAACTGGGTTCAGTACTGAGTGGAGGTGGTAGTGTACCAGGAAGTGGCACACTGGTAGACTGGCGGCAGTTAATGGATGATTATCAAGAGGCTACCCTAACTCATGATTTGAAAATCCCTCTAATGTATGGTATCGATGCAGTCCATGGCCATTCAAATGTAGCGGGGGCAGTTATCTTCCCTCATAACATAGGCCTAGGCGCAGCTAATGATCCGAAAATTGTAAAAGAAATGGGTGCTATTGTTGCTGAGGAAATGAAACTCACCAAAATCATCTGGAACTTCTCACCATGTGTTGCCATTGCCAATGACCCCCGTTGGGGACGAACCTACGAATCCTATTCTACAAGTCCTGAGATTGTAACATCTCTTGGTAAAGCATACTTTGAGGGGCTGCATGAAGCTGGAGTGGTGGCAACTGCAAAGCACTTTGTAGCAGATGGGGGTGTAAAATTCGGAACCGGTATCGATGGCAATCTAATTGATAGGGGAGACGCTCAATTATCAGAGGCTGAACTAAGAGAAAGCCATTTAAAACCCTATAATGAACTGGTTAAGAGTGGGGTTCCTGTGGTAATGGCTTCGTTTAGCAGTTTTAATGGGGAACCCATGCACACACAAGAATATTTATTGACCGAAGTCCTTAAAAAGGAACTTGGTTTTAAAGGTTTTATCGTGTCTGATTGGGAAGCTGTCAACTTGATCAAGGCTGGAAAAACCTACAAAGATCAGATTGAAATGGTGATTAATGCTGGTGTTGATATGGTAATGGCACCCAATGATTGGGAAAATGCTGTCAACGCAATTATAAAGAATGTCAATGAAGGCACCATCTCTGAGCAGCGATTAAACGATGCTGTTAGCCGAATTTTAAAGGTTAAGTTTGATGCTGGACTGTTTGAGGATCCCTATTTATCAGCACATCAATCAGCAGTCAATCAACTGGGAACTGATAATTATCGAAAAGTGGCTGCAGAACTTGTCAGTAAATCATTGGTTCTACTGAAAAACAAAAATAATGTTCTCCCGTTTAAAAAGGGCCAAAAAATCCTTGTGATTGGAGAAGGTGCAAATAACATAGGCATTCAAAGTGGTGGTTGGACCATGTCATGGCAAGGGGCCGCAGACCAAAATGGTGTAAAAACAACCCCAGGGACAAGCATCCTTGAAGGCCTTCAAATTGCAAGTAAAAGCGCTGAAATCGAATTTATCACTGATAAAAGTCGTGTCTCAGAAGCGGATACAATCCTTCTAGTTGTCAGCGAAATCCCCTATGCAGAAATGAAAGGTGACACCGCCGACCTATCCATTGTGGGTACCCATGGAAGTCTTGGGAACCAGGCAGAAATTGACTTTGCAAATAATCAAAACAAACCTGTGGTTACCTTGATTGTGGCAGGCAGAGAAGTGATGATCAGTCAGTTTGAAGCCCAATGGGACAGCATTGTGATGGGATTTTTGCCAGGAAGTGAAGGACAAGGTGTGGCACCGGTCTTATTAGGCCAAAGTCCTTTTACAGGCAAGTTGCCCATGCCATGGTATAAAACCGTTGAAGAAATTGGAAAAGAAGACCCTGAGCTCTTGTACCCCCTTGGTTACGGACAATAGGGAATCACATCTCCCTCGTGATGACTAATACCACACCATTACTAGATACAAAAAAGAGAACACCACCACATTGTGATATGACCAAAGTCTAGTAGACAGGAAATATCAATTTGTTGGGGGTGTTCTCATTGTTTTGCTATGCTTTTAGTAGCAATTTTGCATCTTCCAGTGAAAGCATGTTGCCAAATCGCCCGTGCCAAATGTCACGGGTATAAAAACTGATGAGATCGGATGCGCTAAATAGGTGGTTGTCAAATGTTGACTGGCAACCCTCAGGCAGGTGGACTTGATACCCAAGGTCGAAAGCGCTCTTTATGGTGGCATCTACGCAATATTCCACTTGCATGCCAACCGTAACGAGGTCTGTGATACCAATCCTTTGCAAGAGACTATGGAGTTGGGTTTTGTGAAAAGAACTGCTATAAAACTTGTCAATAATAGGCTCGTTTTCAATTGGACCTATTTCTTTAAAGATTTGCCACGGCTGTGTTCCAGGCTCAAGCTCAGAACCTGGTTCGTTGTGGCGTACATAAATAACAGGGACTTGATTTTGACGGGCCGTTTCAAGCAATGACTGAATGCTTTCTACCAATTGGTTTTGATTGAAGGGAGCAAAATCAATTAAGGCTTGCTGTACATCAATGACTAATAATGCGACTTTAGACATGTAATTACCTCCGTATAGAAATAGTATATCACCATTTTGAAAAAGAGGATTACAATAAGCGGCACTTTTTACTTAAAGACTGTAAATTTTTGAGACTTTGGGTTACACTGAAACCAGTGCTATTAGAGGCTATGAGAGAATTGCTTAGGGAGGCAGTGTAACATGATCAATTATGAAGCCTATAAGGTTTTTTACTTTGTTGCTAAATTTAAAAATATCTCGCGGGCAGCTGAAGCTTTGTATATTTCCCAGCCTGCCGTTAGCCAAGCCATTATCAAGCTTGAAGAAGCTTTGGGTGGCTGTTTATTTTATCGTACCCCAAGAGGTGTTGTTTTAACGGCTGAGGGTGAGGTGCTATTTACATACGTATCTAAGGGGGTTGAGAGTTTTGAAGAGGCGGAGTACAAATTTAAAGCGCTTCTGACACTTGAACTTGGTGAAGTCAGAATTGGCGCAAGTGATATGACCTTGCAGTATTATTTGCTGCCTCACCTAGAAACATTCAAAGCCAAGTATCCTAAAGTGAAAATTAAAGTGTCAAATTCGCCGACCCCAGAAACATTGGATGCACTCCGCCTTGGAAAAATCGATTTTGCGGTGGTCAGTGGACCTGTTGAAGAAGTGGTGGGCTTAAAAATAATACCGGTGGCTAGAGTACAGGATGTTTTTGTTGCCAATGATCAATTTGCAGCATTAAGGGGGCGAGAAATTGATCTTTGTGAACTGGAACAATACCCAATCATTTGTTTGGAAGAGAAGACCAGCACAAGAAGCTACATTGATCGTTTCTTTGAAGCTCAAGGGGTTAAACTGAATCCTGAGTTTGAACTGGCAACCAGCGATCTAATTGTTCAATTTGCCCAAAGAAGCTTAGGGATTGGCTGCGTGGTTAAGGCTTTTGCCCAGGAACAACTGGAGAATTTGTCCCTATTTGAGGTGAAGCTCAAAATAGGGATACCAGAGCGAGATCTTTACGTTGTCTTTAATGACAACATGCCCATATCACCGGCGGGTAAAGTTTTATTAGCAATGCTTGTGCCGCTTTCCTCTTAGTCCTAGAGTAATCTCTTAGCCACCAGGATAATGCGGCAATATAACTCCTGGTTATACCTGGTATCGCTATTATCAATTATACCTATACCGCTTCTTGTAGTACGATAAATATAGCAAGAGGGCTATTTGTCGATTACAAGGAGGTTTCTGATGGTTAAGGCAATTGTTGGTGGTAATTGGGGGGACGAAGGCAAGGGGAAAATGACTGATTTGCTTGCGGGGGAGTCGGATTTTGTGGTGCGATTTCAGGGTGGTGCAAATGCGGGACATACCATTATCAACGAGTTTGGCAAGTTTGCCTTGCATCTTTTGCCAGCGGGGGTTTTTAGGCCCCAGGTGACAAATGTGATTGCTCAGGGGGTGGCTTTAGACCTTTCAAAGCTGTTTAAAGAACTGGATTCTTTAGTGGCTGGGGGTGTTCCTGTTCCGAATCTCAAGATTTCTGATCGGGCGCAGTTGGTGATGCCGTATCATATTTTACTGGATGAATTGGAAGAAGCCAGACTTGGTGAGCAGGCTTTTGGGTCTACAAAATCGGGTATTGCCCCATTTTACGCGGATAAGTATCTCAAGGTTGGCATTCAGGTATGTGATTTGTTTGATGACAACTTGTTGAAGGCCAAAATCCAGGGCAATTGTTTGGTTAAAAACAGGTTACTAAGTAGCGTTTACGCTGAATCAATTTTAGCGGATGACACGGCCTTGAATGGTGCACCGGTCTTGGATGAAACTGCAATTTACGATTCAGTTGTGAATTTTAGAGAACGGCTTAGACCCATGGTCTGCGATGTTGCCTATTTGCTCCATCATGCTATAAAAAGTGGGCAACATATTTTATTAGAGGGCCAGTTGGGTGCTTTGAAAGACCCTGACAATGGCATCTATCCCTATACGACATCCTCTTCTCCCCTGGCGGGTTTTAGCGCTGTTGGTGCAGGTATTGCGCCCCATGAACTGAAGGAAATTATCACGGTTGTGAAGGCCTATTCGTCTTGTGTAGGTGCCGGTGCAATGGTGAGTGAGATATTTGGTAGGGATGCTCAGACCCTTCGCACTTTAGGTGGAGATTGCGGTGAATACGGTGCAACCACTGGTAGACCTAGAAGGATGGGTTGGTTTGATGTGGTGGCAACCCAATATGGGTGTATGCTCCAGGGGACCACTGCCGTTGCCCTTTCACTTTTGGATGTTCTTGGCTATTTGGATGAGATTCCAATTTGCGTTGGGTATGAGATAGATGGTGAGGTTACCACTAGGTTTCCAAATAGCGCTTGCATCAACCGTGCAAAACCGGTTTTTAAGACTGTTAAAGGTTGGCAATGCGATATTAGCCATGTGCGGACCTATAATGAGTTACCCGAGAATGCCAAGGGCTATATTGAGCTTATTGAAACCATGATTGGTTATCCAATTAAGTACATTTCCAATGGGCCTAAAAGGGATCAGATTATATTTAGGTAGCAAATGGTGATGAAGGGACTTTGAGTTTTCAAGGTGAGATTTATGTTGGCTTTGAAAGAGGGCTCTAAAATGAGTCAAAAGAATCAAAAATGTGGACCTTATTTTTATACAGCTAAATAACAGGGACCTATCCATTTAACTGGAATAGGCCCCTGTTTTTTTAGTTGCGATGCAATCTTGACATCAATTTGTCTTGTAGAGAAATCAATGCTGGTATTACAATTGGTAAAAGTATGGCACTCAGCAGTATCAGACCAGTCACAACACAAATGGCAAGTTCCATTAAAACATGCAAATTGGAAGGGTACAAGGTTGCAAAGGTGCCGGCTAAAATAACAGCCGCTGACATGACCACGCCACCAATGTTTTTTGATGCCAGTATGATGGCTTCGCTTGGATGGGTATCTGGATATTCTTTGTATCTGGCCATTAAGAAAATGCTGTAGTCAACGCCAAGGGCTGCAATGACAACAAAGGAGAAGAAGGGCACATTCCACGAGAGGCCATCCATCTGTGGAAAAAGCTTAGTGACGGCAAATGCCGTGACTGAAAGGGCGGTGTAGTAGGCGGTAATCAAAGCGCCAATGATATAAACCGGAATCCAAAATGATCGAATCACCAAAAGCAATAAGATGAATATGCTGCCAAGAACAATGATTTGGGTGAAGCTGATGTCATGGGTTGCAATTTTATTGAGGTCGTTTGTATGGGCAGTAGCCCCTGTTATACCAACGGTTGCGCCATCAAGCACGGACCCTTTAATCTCATTTCTAACCAATAGATCCATTGAATCAATCAGTGCAATGGATTCTTTGGCATAAGGATCGCTGGCCAAGTTGACAGTGATTTTAGTTGTTTTTCTGTCAGCGGACATATAAACGTCAAAGATTTGATCGAGATCCCCGGTTTCAAAGGCTTCTTTAGGAATGTAGAATGCTTTTGCATTTGTCAGTTGATCTAAAAATGCGTTTGTTTTTCCAAGGCCATCAGAGAGGCTGGTAAGACCGTTGGAACTTTTGCCAATACCATCTTTTAGCTGCGTCATTCCGCTAGAGAGCTCATTGAGACCGCTATAGAGTGCATCCTGACCAGATTGGACCTGTGCCGCCCCTGTTCGGAGTTTTTCAAGGCTTGAAATAACCGTTTTCTGGCCGGCGCTACCAAGTTTAAGGCCACCGGCAAGGTCTGCAGCGCCTTTTTCAAGGGCGACAATACCCATGACCAGTTTAGAATCCGGTGCTGTGTTTGCGACAACCGCCGAAACCCCTTGGTTTAGCTGTGTAAGACCTGCTGTCAGTGTATCAAAACTGCCATTTGCCTGCTTCAAACCAGCAGAAAGACCATCTAGAGCTTGGCTGAGTTTTGCAATGGAGCCCTTCAAAGTCAAAACATCGACATCATTTGGCAATTTCTTTTCAAGGGATGCCAAAGAACCGTTCATCATCTGCACTAGACCTTTCAGTTGCAAAAGGGTATCGGGCATGGATTGATAGCCTTTTCCAAGGGCGGTATAACCCTCTTGAATCGTGGTTAGGTTGGTGGAAATAACAGATAGGCCATTATGAATTTCTGAAACCCCAGATTTTAGCCCGCTAATGCCACTGGCCAGCTGATCAGCGCCACCTGCGCCTTTTTCAATACCCGAATTAATCTTTTTAAGACCATCGGCCACAGCCCCAATCCCTGTTTCAATGGAACCACTGCCTGCGGCAAGGTCTTTAACCTTTGAAAAATCAGGGGCTACCAGTTTTTCGTCAATTAACTTTAGACCATCGTTTATTTTGCCAACCCCATCTCGGGCTTCGGTCAAACCATCAATCACCATTGTGGTTTGTTCATTGGTATAAAATTCGGCAATCTGTTCACCTTTAGGCTGGGTACTGCTGGAAACTTTACTGATGCCATCTAAACTTTTCAGCTTTTCAGTAACCCCATCAATCACTGCAAGGGCAGCATTTGTATCCATTGGTTCTTTGTTTTCCAAAACGACTGTGGTGGGCATTGCCTTGCCCCCACCAAATCTCTCGGCAATTAAATTGAAGCCCATTACTGATGGGGTATCAGGACTCAAATCTTTTAAGCTATCGAAGGACAATTTAGCCGTATTAAAGAAGATAACTGGGGCGATTATGAGTGTTACCAATATAATTGAAATAGCAGGGTGCTTAACGGCGGTGGAAGTTACTAACTCCCATAATTTACTTTCCTTATGTCCTTCAACGTTGTGTGCCGGCCAGAATAATTTTCGGGCAAGTAAGCGCATGAGGATTGGGGTCAATGTAAGGAGTTCAAGGAGCAATACGGCAATGCCAATTGCTACAGCGTTAGCTGAACGGTAAATTGGAAACTGGACAAAAGTAAGGCTGGCAAAAGCCATAAAGACCGTCAGACCGCTATAAAGCAAGGTTTTACCAGCGGTTCTATAGGTTGCAATAATGGCTTCATCGATGGATAGGCCATGGCCAAGTTCTTCTTTAAAGCGGTTGAAGAGTAAAATATTATAGTCTGTCCCGATTCCAAATAGGACAAGAATCACAAACATTTGCGTCAACGCCGTAATTGGAAAGTTAAAGACGTTGATGAGAATGCTAATAATACCCAGGGAGCAAACATAAGAAACACCAACGGCTAAAAGAGAGACAATTGGCGTAACCACTGATCGGAACATCAAAATCAAAACCAAAAGTATAAAGGCGATGGTGATGAGGCCACTTTTTTCAACGGCTTTATTGGAGGCTTCCAAATAATCATGATTGATGGCCAGTTCTCCAGTGATATAATGGGGGACTGTAACATCGGCTAATGCCGCAGTAAAACCAGCCATAATATCACCGCTGTCTCTCGTACCCCGTTCAAAATTAGCCTGTACCATTAAAGTCGTACCATCATCAGAGAGTAGTTGATCTTTGGCCTCTGGCATGCTGAATGGATCGACCATGGCCGTAATTTTGAGGGCTTCTTTTTTTGATTCCAGCTGATGGACGCCAGCTTCAATGTTCTTTAACTGTGAGTCAGTGAGTTTGCTGTCACTGTTAAAGACAAAAATCATGGTGGCGCCCTTAGCATTACCGATTTTATTAAGGACTGTTGAGGCTACCACTGAAGGGGAGTTTTCGGAGATATTTGCCTGGCCCTTTTGGTTAAGAACAGCTTTGAAGTTCGGTTGGTTCAGTGCAAAACCAATGGTGATGATGATCCAAAGGACCAAAAGGGGATAACGGAATTTTAAGATGGTTTTCATTTAATGTCTCCTTGAAAGTCTTTTAGGGATAGTGGGGTGTTCTGAATTTCAGCGATGCCAATACGGACCTGGGCATCATTAAAATCGATGCCAATGGCTTTCATATTGTAAATAGTAAGGCCATAAGCAAAATCGGTTAAGCTAAAGGGTGTATCTGATTGTAGCCAATCCATAATGGCACTGTAAAGTGTACCGATAAAGGAGAGGGACCATAACTTCACATCTGGAATCTGGATAATGTTACGTTGTTGCATGAGTTCTAAGTATTGGGCTGTGATTTTTACAAATTGCTGTGTCACTTGTGATCGCTTGTGTTCAATGGTTGTGTTTAGGCCCACGGATTCAATCAACATGATTTTTGCCAGGTGTCTATTCATGTCAATAATCTTTAAAAAATAAGTGATGGCTTTGGCAAAACTGCGATCCAGATTAGTATCAAATTTGGAGAATGCATCGGTGAGCATATTGTGAAATTCTGCGCTGACAGTGTCGTACATTTCTTCAAAGAGGTCCTCTTTGTTTTTAAAGTAAAAATAAAAGGTACCCACGGATATACCAGCTTGGTCAACCACGTCTTTTACCGTGGTATGGTGGTACCCTTTATCAGAAAACACCTTAACGGCACAGCTAATGATGTGAAGTCGTTTTTTATCTTTTCGTTCTTGGGTTTGGACAGATGTTTTATAGGCCATAGTAAACTCCTTTATCAAGCATAGAATGACGCGTCATTCTATGCTTAGTATAGACCGCACTTTTGGTCCTGTCAACAGGGAGCACTTGGGTGTTGCCGGTGAAACCAGAGGTATGCCTTAAGAGATGATTGATGGTATTTGAAAATAATAACTCAACTTTCGCAGCATAAAACCAATCTGAAAGCATTTAAAATATAACATCT
>CAZFST010000032.1:0-49740 GCA_964522015.1 uncultured Fusibacter sp.
TAGCAAATCAGTAGTTGGATCGTCATGTATCCTACTAACTCTATTATACAAGGAGAACCACATGTCAACCAATACACTGATGACTCGCATTAGATACTTTAGGTATAAATTCAAAGCTTGGCACCTGGTGATTCCGCTGATGATCGGGTGGGTGATCAGTCTATTTATTCTGGGTGCGCCATACAAAGAGCCTGTTTATGTTTATAATAAAGGGCCGGTTTTTGAACAAAAATTTGATTTTTCAGAGGCGAAGAATGTTGCTGAGGTGGAAGCCATCTACAGTGATTTTTATGGTCAGTATGCTCCTCTAGCTGTTAATGCTGCAAATCCCAAGTTTATGAATCAGGTTAGCGAAATGGCATGGGATTTTCATAAAAAAGTGGTGGCGGATGCTTTGAGTGCTTTAGTCAATATGGGTCAATATGAAGCAAGTGATATCTATAAGTCCCTACACGATACTGAAATTATGTTGTTCGATGAAAAGCGTGCCTTTCAGAATGATCCAACTTTTGGTACAAAGACTTTGCTGATTCCTTATTTACAGGGCGGTTTTACAATTCAATCAGAGGCTGATATTGAAGCTTATCTCTTATTTTTAAAGGAAAGTTCACGGATGTATCAGGAACTCAATGCCAGAGTGGAAAAGGAAATGACTCGTCCGGAATACAAAGACGGTGTGGTGTTAAGGGATATCCCTGAAAATCATCAGCTACAAAAGCAAACCCTTGCTCTTATGAATACACTGGAAATGAGTTTGGGTGTATTTGATAGTAGCCTTCAACAAATTGGACTGACTGAACAAGAACGGCAAGGGTATTTTGATCGTATGATCATGATTGTTGGCGGAGAACTCTATACCAATATTCGGGCAACCCATGATACCTTTATGGACATTGATAGAAATGCGAAGTTTGAATAGATATAGTACTTACTAAGTAAAGCGATAAAAAGGGAGGCCAAGCATATGGAAAACTCAGATTTGAGAAGACAGTCTCAACTTGCATTCTTGGAAAGTGATATGGAAATTGAGGTTGGTTCGCTAACAAATCTTCCGATAGCCCTTTCGGAACTTAAATCAATTAATCAGAATTCAGCCTATGTTGCTTGTTATTTTAACTCTGGTCTCACTGCTGAAGTGTTTAAACTCAATATTAAGGGAACCCATTGGACCCTGAAGAAAAAACGCCAAGAGATTCTAGTGAAAAACGTGGATGGCCAGACTTCTTTTTTAAACGAAATACAGAGGCGTCGAGATTTTGAAAGCTTGAAAACCTTGAATCCAGAGCTTTATAGGGGGATAGTGGATACAACTTATGCCAGTCTGAAGCATGGCATTATCCTATCGCCGTGGATTGACGGTGATGCGATCCCCCATTTTTCTCAAAGTCAAATTGAGGATCTTTTCACTACCCTTTACGCCGCTGAAATTGCAGGTCTGTTTGAATATGATCTATGCTCTGGAAACCTTTTGGTCCAAAAGGACGGGAAAGTTCGCCTCTTTGATTTTGGGTATATGTACCCATTTAATCCCCTGACCGAATACAATCCTGATGGCAGATTGCAACCCATTTTTCACGGGGTTGAAAGATTTGAAACCCGCTGCTATATGCAACAACTGATGGCTATTGAAGACGAAATTGGACTCGACGCCGCTTTAGAGGCTTTTAGAATTGAAAAAACGGCAGCCCTTAATTACTACTTTAAAAAGAGAGCATGGCTGATTGAAAATGGTGCTGATGATGACGTCATTCATTGGATTGTGCGCTTGATTGATTTGTGGGAAGCCAGTCTTTCAGACCCCATACGCTTTGTTCAGTTGTACAATCTTGAGTCCTTTAGATCCTATGTACTGGACATCCATGATGATATCAGCGGAAAAAGTTGTACTCCTGCTACTCTAAAAAAAGTAAATAGGGTACTAGATAGAATTGAATCCAGTTACGCTTTCTTAAAAGTCAATCAAGGTCTGTTCTGGGGTGACGAGGAATTGTCCCAGCCACAACTCATTTGTAAATACATAGAAATGAAAGAGAAAGTCAAAGCTTATCAAATCAGGTGATTAGAGGACTTTATAGAGACGAGTCTCTGTGAATTTTGTTTGCGATTTTGTTAGTCGGGTAATCATAACTACAAGTCAATTAGTTAAAAGAGATATAGACAATCTAAGGAGAACTTGAGAATGAGAAATTCAAAATTGAGAATGAGAAATTCAAAATATCAATTTATGCTTAAGCTTGCAATGTGTCTACTTACCATGATGGGGGTGCTTCTAATACCTGCTTGCACCCAAGTACAAGGGGGAAACGAAATGACAAATACAACTGCTGTAACATCGACAACAGTCGCCGCAACAACAGTACCCACGACAACAGCCAGTGCTGAAGAATCAACCATTGGCTCACAACTAAGAACACCAGAGCTCTTCTTTTTAGGACGTGCATCGGTGCGGATTCTTCTGCCAAGTGGAAAAACACTCTATATCGATCCTGCAGAGGGCGACATGAGTGGTTATGAAGTTCCGGCTGATTATGTTTTGGTGACCCATCAACATTCTGACCATAATAACATTGATCTTTTGACCCTAAATGAAGGTGCGCAGATTTTGCAATGTCCTCAGGATATTAAAGCTGGAGAGATTGCAACCCTTGGGGAGCTTGAGATTCGCGCCGTATCAGCGTACAATGGTAACCATTCTGCAAGTAGTAGTTGTGGCTATGTCATCACTGCAGATGATTTGGTCATTTATCACTCTGGTGATACTTCTAAAACTGAAGATATGGGAGACCTGAGTGCCTATGAAATCGACTACGCTCTGCTATGTATGGATGGCTACTACAATATGGGCCCTGAAGAAGCTAAAGAAGTAGCTGATTTAATTAAACCGCGGGTTGTCATTCCGATTCACACCTCAAAGAGCGGTCTATTTGACCAATCAAACGCCGATAGTTTCAGTTTTGAACCGAAGATCATCTTAAAGCCAGGCGAGTCCGTGAAACTTGAATCTAAAGCTGAATAGTTTTTTGCTTAGCGAGTTTTAGTCTTCATCTAATAGACAGGAAAAAGCCGTCAAATTACTCTGTAACCAGTAATTTGGCGGCTTTTGTGTGCTAATTGTCTTGTAGTGCCCTAAATTCAGTTATCATGGTGCGGCAATGTACTTGAGTTCGATTTCAACTGGCACTGTCTTTGAAATCACAGGACTGGTGCCTTTGTGAAATAGTAAAGTGAGTATGGTCTTGTTAGCTGCTAATCCTTTGAGATAAGCATCGTCCAGTTTGACGGTTACTAGACCATCGTAAGTATACTGCGGAGGTGTCAATCCGCTGATACCATCGAAAAAGTAACCATTCAAGTCTAGAATCAGGGACACATCAGCTGTAATATCAGCTAAAAGATTGAAGCTGATTTTATCTGGGGTGACATCAGGCATCACTACTGTGATGATCTTATTGTAGACTAGTTCTATTTCAAAGCTTTCTTTCAGAATGACAGAATCCTTTTTGAAAAGGAAGTTCAGTTTTGTTTTTTCAGTGGTGAGGGCTTTGATGAATGGTGCCTTGATTAGAACACTGGTTGTGCCATTGTAGGCAAATTGGTCGCCTGTTAAACCTTCGATGCCTTCAAAAGTGTAGCCATTTAGCGTGAGATTTACGATGACATCAGAAGTGATATCAGCTAAGAGGTTAAATTTAACAGAATCTGGTGTTAGTTTCGGACTGTTGATGACTTGATTGTAAGGGAGCTTAATGTTCAGTTCCCTTTTTTCAGTATCCGTTCCTTTAGTGAATACAAAATTGAGGATGGTCTGTTTGACTTTAAGGCTTTCAAGATAAGCTTCTTTGATAAGAACCGTATTAGGTGCAACAAAAGTATAATTTGCAGCATCTAAAGTTTCAATACCTGTAAAGGCGTAGCCATTGAGAGTCATTGTAATTGGTAAGTCGCCAATGATTGCTGATGGCGTAATATACTGAACTGATTTTGGTGAAATGGTTGGTCCGTCTTCAATATCAATCTGTCCATTTTCATCATTATAATGAATTTGTCGGCCAAATACTTCAGCAATAAATCTAAGTGGTACAAATGTGCGGTTGTTAATGATTCCTGGACGTACGTCAGTGGTCACCACTGTTGTAACGTTATCTTGCGTAACCGTTATTTTGCCTCCATCTGCTTCTGCCAAATAGAGTTTGATGATAATCAGGCCGTCGGGGCTAGTGATTGTAACAATGGAGGTGATAGCATCCCATGCCACTTTAGCGCCCATTCCTTCTGTAATAGCGCGAACAGGTATTAAAGTGCGACCCTCTTTAATGACTGGTGGGACATCAAAATCAACTTTTTTGTTGTTGATAAGAATCTTTGAACCGTCAATGGATTGATAAGTACGTAAATTCTTATCGAACTTCTGACTTTTTTCCCAACTTTTTCCGTTGTTCTCTTTGTCATCCTTACCAGAATCAGCAAATGCAGATTGCCCAAAAAGCAATGACATGATGCAAATCAATACAACTGCGATTTTAATTGACTTCTTCATTTTAGTACCTCCTTTTTCTGCTTTCACGTCATTTTATACCCTGATCGGAAGAAAATATGCTGTTTTTATGTTACGTCTTAGGGTCAATTAGGTTACATCATAGTCCGAAATTCAATTCAGGTGGAAGAAGCAGAAAAAAGAATTGGTTTTTAATTCCCATTTTATAGCAATTGAGAATAAAATATGTTTAGAAAATTCAAACAGAGGTATAAACTCACTTGAAGGCGTAGATTTAGTCTGGCATATATGATTTTACACGATGTCGTTTGGGAGTCAGGCAAATCTGTTTTTGGAAAGGAGGGCTTACATATTGAAAGATGTAAGAGTTCACATCAATTCTTCGTAAATCACTTTAAAAGATCAACTAATGCTTTTAAAAGTGCACTTAAGAGAATAACGAAAAGGAGAGAACTATGACGAATAATGTTAGGAAAAAAATATCAATTTTCCTATGTATGTTCTTAGTTTTATCAGCCTTTGCACCAGTATTTGGTGCGACGATGGACTATGACACACATTGGGCAAAAGCAGAGATTGAAGCCGCTATGTTATCTGGCGTCTCAAAAGGATATCCTGATGGCTCATTTAAACCGGATAAATCCATTACCCGTGCAGAGTTTTTTTCTCTGGTAAACAATTCATTTGGATTCACAATAATTTCTACTGCGTCATATTCAGATGTATCAAATGATGCATGGTATGCGCCAGTAATAGCTAAGGCACAGGCAGCAGGTTATATATCTGGATATCCAGACGGTAGCATTCATCCAAATGGTAATATTACGCGAGAAGAGGCGGCGACAATCGTAAGCCGTATCAAATTACTGACAGCGAAAAGTGACAGCCTTACTTTCTCGGATGCTTCATCAATTGCAAGCTGGAGTAAACTCGCGATTATTGCTGTATTTGAAGCGAAAATCATGAGTGGCTACCCGGATGGTAGCTTCAAACCACAAGCTCATTTGAAGCGTGCAGAAGCTTTAGTGACTGTTAATAATACATTCAAATTTGCTGGTCCAATAAAGCCAACCGACACTGTCTATGATAAAGCGGGTACATACGGCTCTGCAACAGAGACAGCCACTATTGAAGGAAATGTGTTTATTAAAGCAGCAGGCGTCACCTTGCAAAATACAATCATCAAAGGAAATCTTACCATCGCAAAAGAAGTAGGCAATGGTGATGTGACTTTAAAATGTGTAGTTGTTCAAGGCAACACTTATGTAAATGGCGGCGGTCAAAACAGTATCTATTTTATTGACGTGACGACTGGTAAAGTATATGTTCAAAAGGACGATGGTCCGGTTCGTATAGTTGCTTCAGGAACATCGGTAATCAAAGAGATTTTGGCTGGGTCAGATATTAAATTGGAAGAAGTCAATCTGACTGGTGCAGGCTTTCAAGCAATCACTGTAGAAAAAACAGCTGGAGGCGGTATTGATATCACTCTGGTTGGCGTTAAGTGTGATAGTATAACGATACAAGCTGAAGGCGTGACACTAAATGTGGATGCTACATCAACCGTCAATATCTTAACAGTTGATGCGAAAAATACCACAATAAAAGGTACAGGCGTTATTACAACGGCAAATATCAATGCAAGTGGCGTTACATTTGAAAAATCGCCTACAACAATTGTTACAGCTCCTGGAGTTGCTGCTCCGACAATAACACCTCCAGTTGTAACGCCACCTCCGGTTACTGGCGGTGGTGGTACCTCAGATCCCGTTTTGAGCTCAGCAAAAGTCATGACAGCATTTAGTTTTGCAGCGACACCGGGTACAATCACATCGACAGCCATTGGCACAATCTCAGGAACGGCCATTGCCGTGACAGTGCCATACGGAACCAACGTTACCGCCTTAGTGGCAACATTCACGAACTCCGAGCTATCAACGGTAACAGTAAATGGCGTTATTCAAATAAGTGGCACAACACCAAATAACTTTTCAACGCCTATATCTTATCTTGTTACTGCTGAGAATGGTACAATAGCAACATATACTGT
This sequence comes from uncultured Fusibacter sp., assembly GCA_964522015.1. GTDB lineage: Bacteria > Bacillota > Clostridia > Peptostreptococcales > Acidaminobacteraceae > QQWI01. Next base: position 6,546 of record CAZFST010000032.1, read on the forward strand.
GACAGTCACAGTAACACCGGTAAGCACAGCAAAAGCAATAACAGCGTTTAGTTTCCAGGCAACACCAGGAACAATTACATCAACAGCCATTGGCACAATCTCAGGAACAGCCATTGATGTGACGGTACCGTATGGAACAACCACTGGCGCTATCGTGGCAACATTCACGAACTCAGAGTTTTCAGTTGTGACTGTAGGTGGCGTTGTTCAAGTCAGTGGCACAACACCAAACAACTTTGCAAGTCCTGTCACCTATCTTGTAACTGCTCAAGATGGTACAACAGCAACTTACACAGTGACAGTTACTGTAACACCAATAAGCAGTGCAAAGGCAATAACAGCCTTTAGTATAGCAACCACTACAGGCTCTGCTATTGGAACAATCTCAGGAACAGCCATTAGTGTGACAGTACCATTTGGTACAACCCCAAGTGCTCTCGTGGCAACATTTACGAGTTCGGAGTTTTCTGTTGTGACAGTAAGCGCTGTTGTTCAAGTCAGTGGTACAACAGCAAACGACTTTACAAGTCCTGTAACTTATCTTGTAACAGCTCAAGATGGTACCACAGCAACTTATACAGTCACTGTAACAGTCGCAATTGCAATGTCAGAAAAAAATCTCATTGCCATAGTAGCAAGAGATAGGCTGATATCGACGTAACAGCATTTGATTGAACGATAAAAAAAACAAAACCCTGCAGGCTGAGTCGGATTCGACTTAACTGTAGGGTTTTGTTTGATTTAGCGCAGTTTCCTTGACTTAACTCACTAAACCCCGTATAATCCTAAGAGAGTAAGCCAGATGGTCGCACAGTGCAAGCTGTGAGGAAAGTCCGAGCTCCTTAGAGCAGGGTGCTGGGTAACCCCCAGTGAAGGCAACTTCAAGGAAAGTGCAACAGAGAGATACCGCCCACGTAAGTGGGTAAGGGTGGAAAGGCGAGGTAAGAGCTCACCAGCGCATTGGCGACTTTGCGGCTATGTAAACCCCACCTGGAGCAAGACCAAGTAGGGACTAGAAACGGCGGCTGCTCGTCGCCATCCCGTAGGTAGGTCGCTTGAGCCCGGCTGGCAACAACGGGCCCAGATAGATGATCATCTAATACAGAACTCGGCTTATAGGCTTACTCAAAAAAACACCAGCGAGAAATCGCTGGTGTTTTTTTTTATCCGCAGCCTCTATTTTGAGCACTTACGGCGTAGCGGTGTTTTATAGTAAGTGCTATCATATGTGTATACCTTGGCCGAGGAGAATGAAATGGAAAGAATAATCGACTTATGTTTGCAATATATTAATGAGCATATAGAGGACGAACTCTCTGTGGATGAGATTTCAAAAAAAATGGGCTATTCTAGACACCATTTTTCTAGGGCGTTTAGTCACTATGTTGGTGTATCAATACGTGATTATATGATTGAAAAAAGGTTGCTTCAAGCAGCGAAAGACTTAATAAATGGCGAGAGGATTATTGATGTAGCGGTAAAATATCGCTATGAGACCCATTCGGGATTTTCAAAGGCATTTAAACGAAAATTCTCCTACTCGCCTAATCTTTTGATTGCCATGAAGCTTACGGAAAGAATTTTGACTTCAGAAGGAGGTACTGCTATGACACATGCAGATTTATTTAACGAATTAGTAGATACGATTGTTGGCGGCATTTCTACCGAACAGATGGCCCTATTAGAAAATGCATATCGATTTGCTGTCAAAGTACATCTAGGTAAAAAGCGGTATTCGGGAGAGGATTATGTGACACACCCCCTAAATGTAGCAATCATCCTTGCGCAAATGGAAGTACCAATAGAAACGGTCATACTTGGTCTGCTTCATGATTGTCATGATGCTGATGTCTGTATGACGATTCAAGATATCAGGTTTGAGTTCGGAGACTATTATGATAATCGGATTAAGAGAATGATGGCACTGAATCTATCTTGTGATTTGTTAAATGAAGTCAATCTTGAAAGAGATGAAGACATCGTACTGGTTAAATTGGCAGATAGGCTTCATAATATGAGAACAATTAAGTTCTTAGACCAATCGAGATGGCTCGAGAAGGCAAATGAAACGGTGGCTATTTTTTCACCACTGGCGCAGAGATTTGGACTGCTTGAACTGAAAGTCAAGTTAGACAACCTCTCTTTGCAAAACCTTTAAGACAAAACCATCAAAAAGAATTGACAGAATATACGAAGAATGTCATCCTATAATTGGTAGCCACGTAAAAGGACAAAATCCCTGATTACGCTAGCACTGGCCAAATAGAAAGGGGCACTCATGTACGAAGAATACCTATATATCGACTACGAAAACGTTCAAGATGTTCGTGTAGATGTCATAAAAAAAACCACCAAAGTGATGATTATCGTTGGTGAAGACCAGACTAAGGTGCCCATTGATCTTGTGGTCAAAACACAACCCTTTGGAGACTCGGTGGAGTGGCTAAAAGTCAGTGGCAAGGGCCGAAACGCTCTGGACTTTTTCATCGCATTTTTCTTAGGTAAAGATGTGGCCACAAACCCACAAAAGAGTTTTATTATCTACTCAAAAGACACGGGTTACGATCCCTTGATTAACCATCTTAAAAAAATCGGCATCAGCGCAAAGCGCATCGTCAGTTTCCAAGAACTCAGTGAAAACAAGGTGTTTAAAGTGGACCAGGCCAGCATCAAAAAAGTGAAGGACAATCTCACTAAGCTAGCGGCCAACCGTCGTCCTAAGAAGCGCAGTAGCCTAGCGGGTCACATCACCTCACTTCTCACCAACCTCCCTAAAAAAGAAATCGATAAGATTATTGAAGATCTGTTTATTGAAAAAATCGTGTACGAAGAAAATGGCACCATTAAATACACCCTAGAAAAATAAAGACACACTTGGAAACATAAAATAGGCAAAAAAAATGACACCTAAGAGAGGCAGCCAATGATTCTACAAAACGACCTGATGATTATCCTTTATGTGAAAGACCTTGAAGGGTCTAAAGATTTTTATACCACCCTTTTAAATGTGATCCCTTGCCTTGAAGAGCCTGGTATGGTAGAGCTTCCGATTACAGATAGCACCCGCATTGGCCTAATGCCAGGTGATGGCATTGTCAAAATTCTTGATGATAAAATTGAGAATCCAAACACGAATACTGAAACACCACGGTGCGAGCTTTATATTTATGTGGATCAACCCACACGGTATTACCAACAAGCCATAGCCCTTGGCGCTACAGGGATTTGTCCTGCAAAGTATCAAAATTGGGGAGACTATGTTGCATACGTCAGGGATTTTGATGGCAATATACTGGCCTTTGCTTCAAGGGGTCTAGCGGAAGGCTGAGAAAGTCAAAAGAGGGAAACCGATGAGTGCAACCATTATAGTGGAACACCTACAAACCAAACAGCAGTATTTCTTTATGAGCAGTAGCTTTTCCATGTATAAATCTGCAATGGAAAGCGTCCTATTTGGTGCTTGGATTCCAAATGTCGAAGAGGGAAGTGTTTCAATGGTAACTGTTTGTGATCAAGAGGGACATTTGCTGATGTTCCCTATGGAACAAATCCGGGTCATCAGCATTGGGGGGAGCCCAGTAGAAGTGGTGGGTCAGCAGCTATATATCCCACCAACAGTAGAACCTGCCACCCCAAGTGACATAGATTCCAGTCTACAATCTCTTTATAGCAGTTGTCCAGAATGTGGTGTTGATGTGGGAAAGTCTTGGATGGCATGTCGCATTTGCCACCGTGACTTAAGGGTATAAGTTAACATAAAAAGCTAGTCTCTTCGGAGGCTAGCTTTTGAAGTATAAGGCTTATGATATAAGTCTTTGCTTATTTCCTATTGAGTAGAACTTATTTAAGCATCAGTGATTGCTCTTGTAGATAGGTGAGCATGTGAGGGCGCATTTCTTTTGAGAGTTTTTGAGACACGGATTCACGCCAGCTTTCTGTCACTCTGCCACTGGTTCTTTGGTTGTAATAGTCCCTAATACGCTGGTCGTAGTCTGTCAGTTGTGCTTGTAGTTCAGGTGCATCAAGGGGGGTGTAATGCTCTTGATGGAGAATAAAGGCTTGTGGTAGTCGTTCTTTTGTCCCGGGATTTTCTGCAGGGTATCCAAGACAAAGGCCAAAAACTGGAAAGACTTCTTTGGGTAACTTTAAAATGGCTGATACTTCAGTGGGGTTATTGCGAATGCCACCGATATAAACTCCCCCAAGCCCCATGGATTCAGCGGCCACCAAAGCATTTTGTCCTGCGATGGCTGCGTCAACAGACCCAATTAAGGTATGCTCAGTCCAGCCCCCTTGATAATCAGTTCCCATCATGTCGCAGGCAAGGTGCAAACGGTGAAGGTCAGCACAAAAAACTAAGAAGATGGGGGCTTCAGCCACATATTTTTGATCTCCACAAAGATGGGCCAGCTGTTCTCTGTTTTCTCCCTTAGAGACTGAAATCACACTGAATGCTTGAAGAAAACTTGATGTGGAAGCCGCCTTAGCAGATTCAATAATCCAGTGGAGCTGTTCTTCGGTAACCGGTTGGTCTGTATATTTTCGAATAGAGCGGTGGGCCAAAAGCCCTTGTATAGTAGGGTTCATGGTGGATTTCCTTTCGGTAATGTCAAGTGGTTAGTGGAAAATCTATTTGGTTTCATCATATCCAAATGGGGCAAAGATGTACAGGGGGGCGGTTAAAAAATATATATCTTACTGGTGGTTTCGTGTATAATAAATTGTACGAGACTCGAAATATAATTGGAGGACCATATGAAAGCACTTTATTATCAATGCTTTGCTGGTATTAGCGGAGATATGCATCTAGGGGCATTGGTAGACCTAGGGGTGGATCTAGATTATCTTAAAAGCGAACTCAGCAAACTTCATTTAGATCATGAGTTTGAAATTCATAGCTATAGAGCCGATAAACATGGTATTTTTGGAACCAAGGTGGACGTGATTGACTTGAACCAAAGTGGCCATCACGATCATGGGCACGACCACGACCATGACCACACCCACGATCATGAGCGTGTGCATACCCACCACCAAGAAGCCTTACATGATCACGAAATTGTTCATGAAGCCCCTCACATTCACGACCACACGGGCCTTCGGGATTATAAAGAAATTAAGCAAATCATTAAAATTAGCCATTTGAGCCAAAGGGTTCAAGATATGGCCTTGGCTATCTTTGAAGAAATTGCTATAGCAGAGGCCCATATTCACAATAAAACCGTGGATGAAGTCCACTTTCACGAAGTCGGGGCCATTGACTCAATTGTGGATGTGGTCGGTGCTGCAATTTGTATTGATGCCCTTGGGGTCACACAGATTATGTCGTCTACAGTGGAGCTTGGCTCTGGTTTTGTTCGCTGCTCCCATGGCTTAATGCCAATTCCAGCACCTGCTACGGCAGAAATTTTACGGGGTGTGCCTGTTAAATCCACCGTGCCGAAATTTGAAATGACCACCCCTACAGGGGCTGCAATATTGAAGGCCATGGTAGGTACCTTTACTGATGAGACCCAGTTTACCATCGGAAAAGTGGGTTATGGCCTGGGTTCTCGGGACATGGCCATACCGAATTTACTGAGGGTGATGTTGGTGACCCTTCCCAAAGCACCAGCTCAAATGGAAAATGAATCTAAGTCAGATGTTGAAAACTCCTGCACCAATGTTGACCAGCATACCCACACCAGTTCAAGGGAGTATTTGCTTGAAACCAACATTGACGACATGACCCCAGAACACTTGGCCTTTGCACAGGAACGTCTTTTTGAAGCGGGGGCTTTAGATGTTTACCAGACCCCCATTATGATGAAAAAGGGTCGTTGCGCTACCATGTTGTCCATTCTTGTCTCCGGTGAGAACCTGGAAGTCATTAAAGGTGCCCTCTTTACAAATACTACAGCCATCGGCTGCCGCGTGACCCCGATTGAGAAAATCAAACTTGAGAGGGACTACCAAAAAGTGCAGACACCCTTTGGACAAATTACTCTGAAAAATGCCTACTACAATGGTGTTTTAGTCAATCAAAAGCCAGAGTATGACCAAGTGGCAGCCATTGCAAGGGAACAAAATATCACCGTCCAAGCGATTCTTGAACTGATTGAGACCCGGAGGAAACCATGACCCAAAACCCATCGCAAATAACCCACCAGGCCCTGCGGACCGGTGATGAAAAATATCAAAACCTATGCCTTTGGCTTGAGGCTCAGGGGCAATTGGTTGTGGCATTTTCTGGGGGAGTGGACAGCACATTTTTAATGCATGTTGCGACACTTTGCCTTGGTGATAAGGCTGTAGCCCTTACAGTTAACGCCCCTTATATTGCTAAATGGGAAATCGAAGAGACTAAAGCCTTGTCTCTGACCCATGGTTGGCGCCATGTATTTTTAGAGGCGAACCTTGATAATCAAGTGGCATTTAATCCATCTGACCGTTGCTACCGCTGCAAGACCATTATTTTTTCTAATATTAAAAAGCAGGCTTTGTCACTAGGGGCCAGGGTTGTGGCTGATGGGTCAAACGCCGATGATCTCAAAGATTATCGGCCAGGGATGAGAGCTCTCAAGGAGCTGGAGATTACTAGTCCCCTTCTTATGATGGGGATTACTAAAAATGAAATTCGGCAGTGGTCCCGTGATCTAGGGCTTGAAACTTGGGATAAGCCGCCCTATGCTTGCCTCCTAACCCGCTTGCCATATGATACTCAAGTACTTTTACCGGATCTTGCCATGATTGAAGGGGCGGAGACCTACTTGATGGGACTGGGTTTTAGAGCAGTACGTGTAAGAAAGCACGGAGATCTTGCGCGGATTGAGGTTGGCCCAGAGTCTTTGGTGGCCATTCAAGAGCCCACCGTGGCCTCTGAAATTGCTAAAACCTTGAAGTCCCTGGGATTTTTATATGTGACCCTGGATTTATCGGGGTATCAAATGGGTAGTTTTAATCAGACCCTCAAGGATGCAGAAGTGGCAGTGGTTGCAGATGTTGCAGAAGATGCAGAAGTTGCTGAATAGACTGAACAAGGAAGGGTGTAAACCATGACAGAACAGGCCTTAAAAGACCTATTAAGTGGTGTGAAAGCAGGGGAAATCACACTTGATGGGGCCCTTGAAACCTTAAGGGATTTACCCTATACGGAGCTTGCCGGTGCCAATGCGGTGATCGATAACCATAGGGCCATTCGGGTGGGGTATCCAGAAGTGATTTATGGGGCTGGAAAAACCACAGAGCAAGTCCTTGAAATTATGGCTCATTTAGTGACCAAAGAAACCAATATTTTAGCCACTCGGGTTTCAAAAGAAATGGGGGAAGCTATTTTGGCCCATTATCCAATGGCCCAATATAACACAGCGGGACGGACCATCTCTTGGGTTAGAAACCCCCTTGAAAAGGTGGGAGGCACTATTTGTATTGTGGCAGCGGGGACTTCGGACTTACCCGTGGTGGAAGAGGCCTACGAAACCGCAAAAATCCTTGGTAATCATGTAATCAGGATAGTGGATGTCGGTGTAGCCGGTATTCACCGTCTCTTTGCCCGTCTTGAAGAGATCAGACAAGCCCGGGTTGTGATTGTGGTGGCAGGAATGGAGGGGGCACTTGCCAGTGTGATTGGGGGCTTAATTGATAAGCCCATGATTGCAGTGCCAACCAGTGTTGGTTATGGTGCTAATTTTGGGGGCTTAAGCGCCCTGCTAACCATGCTCAACAGCTGTTCCAGTGGTTTAACAGTGGTCAATATCGACAATGGGTTTGGAGCGGCCTATGCTGCTAGTCAAATCAATCGACTGTAAACAGTCTAGTGAAAATATCTTTACGCAGCCTAAAATTAAGATTATAATGATGTTACGGGACACGAAAGAATAATGGATCGCGGTGCACGTCCCCATGACCCATGGATCAGACAGGGAGGATTCTTTTGGATATTTTAAGATTTAAGCAGGCATTGCCACAGGCAGGATTTTGCGATTTGCGTTACCAAGATTTTTTACAAACCACCATCAGGGGCACAAAAGAAGATTTGGACACCGCCATGGTGGTCAAAAAAAGTGGCGGTAACTTGCGGGTACTAACAGGTGGGGGCTTTGGCACCTTCTGTTTTACCAACCCAAAAGACATAGATTTGGCTGTCAGCGAAGCAACCCTGGCCAGCAATTTAATTCCTGGCAAAAGGACTTTTGAAACCGTTGAAGTCAACGTTGACCATGTGGTTGTCAATTCAGAGATGGATCCAAGAAGAGTCACATTGGAAGACAAGAAGGCACTACTAAGTCACTATATTGGTATCTTTATGGGCTATGATGGGATTGTTAATCTTGAAACTGAGTACTACGAGCAGTTTACAGACACCCTGGTGCTAAACAATAGAGGCACAGAGGTCCGTCAAGAAGAACTAATATGCGGCATTAGTTTCCGCATTACCTCTAAAAAAGGGGATCTCACACAGATTACGCGCCTCTCCTTTGGCGGCAATGACAATTATAAGATGCTACTTGATAACGATGACCAAGTCCATGCCAAGGCTCAGCAGACAATCGATTTGTTAGATGCCAAACCAGTCATCGGTGGCAATTACGATGTTGTTCTAGATAGTGATGTTAGCGGACTCTTTATCCATGAGGCCTTTGGCCATTTGAGCGAGTCTGACAATTTAGTGGGCAATGAGGCCTTGGCTAAGACCATGACCCTCGGGGCAGATTTTGCTGTGCCTGAATTTAACGTCATAGACGATCCAACACTTAAAGGTTTTCCAGGTAGCTACGAGTACGACCACGAGGGCACCCGCTCTAAAAAGACTTATTTGATTAAAGAGGGTAAGCTCAGCGGTAGGTTACATGGTATTGAGAGCGCTAACTTTATGCAGGAAGTGCCAACAGGCCATGCCCGCGCTAAGAACTTTGGATTTACCCCAATTGTAAGAATGGGCAATATTTATATCGATAAAGACCGACACACCCTTGATCAGATGATTAAGTCCATCGATAAGGGGTTATACCTATTTGGTTCAGCTGGTGGACAAACCAGTGGGGACACCTTTACCTTTGCGGTTCAAGGGGCCTACGAAATCGAAAAGGGTGAGATTAAAGGCATGGTAAGAGATTTGGCACTGACAGGTCACTTATTTACAACCCTAAAAAACATTGAAATGATTGGGGATGAAGTCGGTTTTTCAAAAGCCGGTGGCTGTGGCAAAGGCGGACAGATTTTGATTCAATCGGGCAAAGGCTCTGCGCCCATAAAAATTAAAAACATGGGCATAGGAGGCAAATAGGATGAAAACACTACTTCATAAGGCTCTAAAAGTCGCAGACAGTGCAGAAGTTTATGTCCGTGAGGTCAAAAGTACATCGGTTGATATGCTCAAAGGTGAGATTCAAGAAGTCGCCTCTGAAATTAAGACTGAGGTATCCCTTAGAATTGTGAAAGATGGCAATATGGGGACCGCGGTTGCAACAGATGTTTTAGATGAAACCCTGATTGATCGTGCTGTGATTTCCCTTGAAAATCAAAAATCTGAAGCGGTGCCTTTCCCGAATTTGGAAGTGCCTCAGGTTTTATGCGCCACGGCAGAAGTGGCAGACTTAACCACAGTACAATTGGTTGATATGGTAACTCAAGTATCAAATCGTATTGCTAAGCAAGCGCCAGAAGTTGCCACTGGGGTCGGTGCCAATAAAATAGTCAAAAAAGTGACCATGGTCAATAGCACGGGTTTTGAACAAAGCTATCTTTATACCAACTTGTCCTTTGGAATGAGTACAAGAACGGCCCAGGGGTTCTATGGGGCATCAAAAGAATACAGCGGCGCCGGGCTTCCAGAAGTCACTGACAACCATATAATGGAGATGCTCACCCTTCATCATCTAGGGGACAAGCCTGTCAGTCTTGGTAATGAGCGTATGCCAGTGATCTTTGGGGGCAGTGTTATGGGCGCTCTCATGATGCGTGTTTTAGGTGGTGTCCATGGTGGCAATATCACAAAAGAAATTTCACCACTAGTCGGTAAAATTGGCCAAAGGTTGTTTTCTGACAAAATCACAATAGTGGATGATGGGACCTTGGCCTACGGCTGCAACTCTCAACCCTTTGACGATGAGGGGACACCAAGTCAGAGAACTGTTTTATATGAACAAGGGGTCCTAAAAAATTATTTAACAAGTATTGGTCAAGGACAAAAGTTAAATACAACAGCAACAGGAAACGCCATCAAACGGGCTCTTTTTTCTAAAGAAATTGAGGATGCGCCATCGGTTTTTGAAACCAATTTTGTGGTAGAAGGGGACGCTATTCCTGATGAAACCCTGATTAAAAGTGTTAAGCGGGGTCTTTACATCACCGGGGTAATGGGAGCACACACTGGTAATATCAACGGTGGTGAATTCTCATTGAATATTTCTTCAGGTTATCTGATTGAAGATGGTCATTTTGTAGGGAAGGTTAAGGGCGCCATGATTGCTGGTAATATTTATGATTTATTTCAAAATATCCAGGCAGTTGGTACACAAAAGGAAGTCATGCGTAGCATTTTCTATCATATGGGGTACTCACCAATGGTGCTCTTTAGTGAAGCTAATATCATAGGCAAATAGAATGGGACAGGGGGCCGTGCACCGTATCTCACTAATTTCTAGTGAGATACAGTGCACGACCCCCTGAGTCACAAAAAAGCCCGTTATTGGTTAGTCGCCAATAACGGGTTTTAGATTCTAAAAACTACCCCATCAACTGTGAGCTTATAAGCATCAGCGAGATTTAAAAAAGTACCAGTTAGAACCTTCTTGACGGGATCGATAATTTGGACCACTGGTCGCCGTGACATGGTTTCGTCAACCCGATTAACCGCAGCAATTCGCTTATCAGACAATTGGACACAGGTCCCTACTGGATATGGTAAAATAATATCAACAAAGATTTTGGTCAATTGAAAATCTAGTTTGCCAATGGCTGAAGCCATCATATATTCCAGGGCAGAATAAGCAGGGACAGCGGCGCTGTAGGGTCGATCAGAAGTCATCGCATCATACATATCAATAATAGCAACATGTCTTGCCAGACGATGAATATCATCCCCCATAATGCCTTTTGGATAACCGGAACCATCTAAACGCTCATGGTGTTGAAGTGCAATAATTTTAATATAGGCATTTGCAAAACTTTGATCTTTAATAAAGTTGTATCCCAGTTCAGGGTGCTGTTTGATTTTAATAAATTCAGCCAAATCTAACTTACCATTTTTCATGAAAATACTTTGATCTATAAAGGTCATGCCTATATCATGAAACAAAGCGCCTATAATTAAGTGATGAAGGTCTACACTAGAAAGTCCGCTGTGTTTTCCAAGTAAAAATGAGAGTACAGCCACGTTGACACTGTGCTCGTAAGAATAGGTACTAGTAGATTTAATATCGATAAAGTCGATGTAATTTTTTTTACGACCGTTTAGCTCATATTCAATATCTTTGAGGGTTTCTAAGATGTCGTCAATTTGTTTGACAATCTGATGCTGATTTTTTTGGCTATCGCTGGAATCTCGAACTGACTTAAATAGGTTGCGTAATTTAGTGGTCATTTCATACTTTAGCTGCATTGGGATTACTGGTGTAATAAAACCATCAGAATACTGATCGGTGATGTAAACAGAGTAAATATTATTCTGTGCAATCCGTTGACATTGTTGATCGGTTATGGCACTGCCTTTACGCACCAAGAGTTTGCCGTTGATATCATAAATATCTTCAGCTAGATGTAAACCTAAACTTAGTTTTATAGGCATTAATCTCATAGAAGCCTCCACTGAATCATTTAAACCACTACATCGTGAGTCGTTATTTAGAAGATAATATGTCGTAATCTAATAACATCATTTTAGAGATACCCATTTCAAGTTATGGTAAACTACCCATAGAGTACTTAGTCAATTCATTTCCAATAACTAAAATACAAATTCGTTATTATCTTTTGTAAGGTAATGGCCATAAATCTAAAAAAACAAAGGAAAGTGATGTTATGAAACTAATCAGAGCCTTAATCATCATTCTAGCCATCGCATGGCTAGGGGAAATCCTCAATAAAACTTTTCATATTCCCATACCTGGGAGCGTACTCGGCATGATGTTGATGCTCCTATTTCTTTTATCAGGTGTGATCAAATTGCCGCAGATCCAAGAAGTAAGTGACTTTCTATTAAGTCATTTAGCAATCTTATTTATCCCTTCCGGAGTGGGTATAATGGTTGTTTTTTACAAGTTACAAGGTGTTTGGCTTATCCTATTGTCCCTCACTATCGTCATGACATTGGTTGTAATGTCGGTAACGGCACTTGTGGTTCAGTGGCTAGGAGGAAAAAATGAAGAACACCCTTGAAATTGTCACTAGTACACCTGTCTTTGGCATTTTCATTACCCTAATTGCCTTTGAAATTGGTCTGTACTTAAGTAAACGTTTGAAAAGTCCTTTGGTGAACCCTATTTTAGTGGCCATAACAATTCTGATAGTGTTCCTAAAAACGGCAAATATACCATATGAGAATTATGACATAGGTGGTAGTTACATCACGTTTCTGTTGTTACCCGCCACAGTTGTTTTAGCGGTCCCCCTGTATAAAAACTTTCAACTACTTAAAAAAAATGCAATACCGATTCTTGTTGGTGTTTTTTCAGGATGTATGGTTAATGTGTTGGGTTTAATCCTACTGGCTCAAGCGATAAAACTTAACCCAGAGCTCCTATTATCATTACTTCCAAAGTCTGTCACAACCCCCATTGGCCTTGAGATTTCAAAACAAATCGGTGGTATACCTCAATTGACAGTGGCTTGCATTGTGTTGACTGGTATTACAGGGGTAATTTGTGGACCCACCTTATTTAAAATATTGGGGGTTGATAACAAAGTGGCCCAAGGGGTTGCTTATGGAACGGCCTCCCATGCCCTTGGCACGTCTAAAGCCATTGAAGTTGGCGAAATTGAAGGTGGCATGAGCGGTCTTTCTATAGGCATTGCGGGTCTGATAACGGTGATTATTGTCCCGTTAATAATTGGAATCGTTTTCTTATAAAAAAAAGTTATATGTTACAACTTTGTTGTTGCTTAAATGATGGAGAGTGCTATAATCAAAAATGGCTCATTTCGAGACCACTTAAAACCTACTATAGAAGCATAAAGTCAGTAGGACTCCAGGAGGCAGTTATGGATAGTGCAGTGATTCAATCAGCAAATCAATTGATGGAAATTTTTGGTATGGTTATTCTGTTTGGTTTGGCATTCGGTAAAATTAGTGAATACATAAAAATGCCTGATGTGGTGCTGTATATTCTTGCCGGTATTATTCTGGGTCCCCATTTTTTAAACTGGGTTAATATTATTAAGTATCCCGTTGAGAACCAGTTGATTTTATCATTTGGTGCAGCCTATATTTTATACGATGGTGGCCGAGAGATTGATTTAAAAGTTTTAAATAAAGTAAAAATATCGGTATCCATGCTATCTACTGTGGGGGTTTTAATTTCAACAGTGATAGTTGGTTACGTGGCAAAGGCTGTGTTTGGCATACCGATTGAATATGCAATGCTTCTAGGTGCGGTTATTGCCTCTACAGATCCATCTGTACTGGTTCCTTTGTTTAAGAATATGGGGATTAGCGACAAGTTAAAACAAACTATTATCTCGGAATCTGCATTTAATGATGCGGCAGGGGCTATTATCACCTTTGCAGTTTTAGGAGTGATTACAGGTGGTGTTTTTTCACCAACAGACTCAATTCTTGAACTATTGATGACAGTTGGTGGTGGTTTGGCTGTAGGCGCGATTATTGGTTATGTCACACATCTTCTAATTGATGAAAAAAAATATGGCGTCTTTAAAGACCACCCAACAGAGCTTATTCTTGTTTCCGTTATCGGTGGCTACTTGGTAGCTAATCATTTTTCATTCAGTGGTTTTATGGCAGTGTTTATTATCGGTATGTTCTGTGGTAATAAAAAGAAGTTCAAGTTCTGGATACCAGAAGAATCATTTCAAACCCATATGCGTTTTAAGGAAGTATTGACAATTATACTTAGAATGATGATTTTTGTTGTACTCGGAACACAATTGGACTTTGCCTCTATTTCTACGTATCTTATACCAACCTTGATAGTAGTTGCCACGTTGGTATTTATAGCACGTCCAATTTCAGTATTAGCATGTATTGTAATTGATAGAAAAGCCCAATGGACATGGAAAGAAATTGTCTATATGATGTGGGTCCGTGAAACAGGTGTTATCCCAGCGGCGCTTGCTGGAATGCTGGTGACTGCAGGGGTTATGCATTCTGATATTATTTCATCAGTGACCTTCGCTACGATTTTGATTACCTTGACCTTCCAAGCAAGTACATCAAAATTACTGGCATCAGCATTAAAACTAGATACTGGAAATCAATCTAAGTAGTCATATGATCAAATACAAAAGCCAAAGAACTGCAGATTATTGCAAGTTATTTGGCTTTTGTTGTATCAAGGTTATTGTGATTTCATGTTATACTGTAACTACAATCTATTGGAGGTGCAACATATGAATGAATTCTTAGTGGTACTCAATAAAGATGAAGATACAATTTCCATTGTGGATTTAACCACAAAAACTGTGATTAAAACAGTTCCCACAGCTCATAATCCTCACGAGGTCGTCGTCAGTGCTGACAAGATGAAGACCTATATCAGTTGTTCACTAGGCAATGTAGTCCATGTGATGGACAACGATACCTTTGAGATTATCAAAGACATTACCCACGAACTGTTTGATTTTCCACACGGATTAGGGTTTTCTGGGGATGGCAACCTATATGTGGCCTCAACTTATAGTAATGAAATATTTATCATCGACCCCTCAAAGGACGAAATCATCAGTCATTTTAATACAGGACAAAAACATTCCCATATGATTTCGTTTTCACCAAAAGGGGATATCCTTTACGTTCCTAATATCGGCAGTGATAATATCACGGTTGTAGATGTTAAAACAAGTAAGATACGAGAGCATATCTCTGTAGGCAAAGGCCCTGAAGGGGTGGCGGCACACCCTAATGGTAAAACCCTCTATATTGCTAATCAACACGATAATGATTTGTGGATATTAGACACTGAAACCCACGAAATCCTATTTAAACACCGTATTGGTGCATGTCCTATTAGAGTTGTTTTTTCGCCTGATGCTAAATATGCTTTGATTCCAAACAGAGATAGCGGGGACTTGACGATGATTTTGAATGAGCAAGCCATCAATGGTAAGGTGCGGCCGTGGGAAATCAAGCGGATACCAGTTGGTAAATGGACTGGTGGCACGGTGTTTAACACAAATGGGAAAATGGCTTATGTGGCCAATAATAAGACCAATGACATCTCAATGATTGATATGGGCACCTTAAAAGAGACAGGGCGCATTGATGTGGGCATCCATCCAGACGGGATTGCATTTCTAACTAAATAGTTCGATTAAAACACCTAGAATGATTTTATCTTTAGGTGTTTTTACTATTTTTGTGTTACTCTATTATTATCAATAATTACCAATGCAAACAACTATAATTTATGAGGTGGTATAATGTACTTTGAAGCTCTAAAGCAGGAAGTTATAGATAAGTGGTGGTCAAGCGACTGTGAGTATCCTAATTTTAAGCCTTTATATAAAAAAAAGAATGATCAGGCGTTAATTGTTTTTAGAAAGCAAGTGACAGCATTAATTGATCAATTGATTAAAAATGGACGGAATTCTGACCGAGAAAAAATGGCTTTAACAGCTGGTAAAGCTTTTATGGAGAATACAATTGGTATCAGTTCATGGGCGGCAGATACCCTCTTTAGTGAAGCTTATTTAACCTGTAGCGAGGCCTTTGTCAAGCGGGCCAAAAGGGTTGCGCCTGACCTGTCCATGGTGGGTTTATTTCAGGCGCTCAGAAATCTTTGGACCATGAACAGTATGCAAATTTATCTTGAAAGCCCAATCCAATTAACCGATGCCATGTTTGCCTACAGCATGTTATACCCCCTCACAGACAATTATTTGGATAATCCTGAGCGATCAAAATCTGAAAAACACAATTTCAATGGAAGATTTCGCTTGAAAATCCAAACTGGTGGTGCCGATGCTTTTACAGCTGAGGAAACACGAATATTTGAGATGATCGATCTGATTACTGGAGATTTTGATCGTGCCACTTATCCAATGGTCTATCAGTCACTTCTAGGGATTTTGGATGGGCAAAACATGAGTCTTTTTCAGCAAGACAGCCCAGGGCCTTTTCAAAAGGACATTTTAGGTATTTCAATTTACAAGGGGGGATCTTCTGTTTTGGCAGATGCCTATTTAATCAAGGGTTCTTTGACACCAGAACAGGAACGATTTGCGTTTTATTATGGTGTCCTACTGCAATTTGCCGACGACCTTCAAGATTTAAAAACAGATGCAAAAGATGGCCATGCCACGATCTTTAACCTACAAGTTAAACACGGGAATTTGGAAGGAATTGCATCGAAATATTTAAATCTGATGACTTGTTTTTTTGAAACCATATTTGAGCCAACTACTGATCAAGCAACTGCCCTAAAAGAAATTATGTTTAAAAGTTTGGAGCTTTTGGTTTTTTCAGCACTAATAGAACAAAGACGGTATCTTTCCAAAGGCTTTTTAAGTCAAGTCAAGCAGGCAAATTGTTTCTCTCACCGAACTTACGTCAAAGTGGAGAAACAATTTAGAAAGCAGTTGAAAAAAATTACTAAAGTACTAGGAGGTCAGCCCTATGCAATTGATAAAATACAATCTAATACAGGAACAAGCCTATCTTGATTATATTTTGGAGTGGGAGGCGACTGGGGAATAAGGTTATTTTTGAAGATGTTCAGACGAGACGGTACTGGATAAATATAACCCACTAAACCTATAGGAATAATTACAATAAGGTGTTGACAAAGAATTAGATCGATGTTATTCTAATAACACAGTAAGCCGATGTACATTGTGTGGCTTGCTAAGCGTAATAATCATTAAGGATTTCAACACAACTAAATAGCGTAGTACTCTTATCAAGAGCGGCGGAGGGAATGGCCCTATGAAGCCCGGCAACCAGCATGAAAATGCAAGGTGCCAAATCCAGCGATATTAAAGTCGCACAGATGAGAGAGGTTCAATAGTTAGCATGTTGATTGCTAGGCCTCTTTCCTATAGAAAGAGGCTTTTTTAATGGTTAAAATTGTTAAAAAGGAGCGGTGGAATGACATCATGATCAGCATTCAGAATCTTAGTAAGACTTACAAATCCCATAGCACAGAGGTACGGGCATTAGACAATGTTTCATTAGAAATTGATAAAGGTGCCATTTTCGGTGTCATTGGTTTCAGTGGAGCTGGTAAATCCAGCTTAATCCGTTGCATTAATCGACTTGAAGAACCAGACAGTGGGAAGATTATCATTGGTGGCACTGATATAACGGCATTGAATCAAAAGGCCCTCAAGGAGCAACGGCTAAAAATCGGCATGATCTTTCAACACTTTAATTTGTTTGATTCTCGAACCGTTCTTCAAAATGTTACTTTTCCCCTTGAAGTGGTTGGATATCCAAAGGCTAAAATTAAAGAAAGGGCCATTGAGATGTTAGAACTGGTTGGCCTTACAGACAAACTTGATGCATTTCCTTCCCAGCTCAGCGGTGGTCAAAAGCAGCGGGTTGGCATTGCAAGGGCATTAGTAAATCAGCCCCATGTCTTGCTTTGTGACGAAGCCACTTCTGCACTGGATCCCCTAACCACATTTTCGATTCTTTCTTTGCTCGGTGAACTCAATCGCAAGTTGGGGTTAACCATCCTCTTGATTACCCATGAACTAGACGTACTCCGGTATATATGCAGTGATATGGCTGTCATTGAAAACGGCAGAATCGTAGAAACAGGATCAGTTAAAAATCTCTTTGAAAACCCACAAAGCGAAACGGGGCAGCAATTTGTTCGCATCCATGAGAATTTTAGAAACCAAATTGAGTTTGAAAAGGGGGCAGGCATATGAAACCAGATTTAATTGGCTTGGTTTGGGATGCCCTTGTTGAAACAGCTTATATGACCAGTGTGGCCACGGTACTTGCCTTGCTGTTAGGTTTGCCACTTGCTATTATTCTTGTGGTGACAGATAAGGGGCACCTGTTGGAGAATCTTAAACTAAATGCCGTACTAGGAACTGCCATCAATGCCATACGGTCCTTTCCATCATTGATCTTAATCATTGTTTTATTGCCACTATCTCGACTTTTGGTTGGGACGACTTTAGGATCCACAGCAGCCATTGTAC
Organism: uncultured Fusibacter sp.; assembly: GCA_964522015.1. Classification (GTDB taxonomy): domain Bacteria; phylum Bacillota; class Clostridia; order Peptostreptococcales; family Acidaminobacteraceae; genus QQWI01. The sequence goes on from CAZFST010000032.1 coordinate 24,852, forward strand.
CCATAGCAATTGGTTCCGCCCCCTTTGTGGCTAGAATCTTTGAAAATAGTTTTAAGCAGGTGGCTTGGGGGAAGATAGAGGCAGCCCTTGCACTTGGAGCCAGTAGGCGCAAAATTATTTGGAGTGTCATGATACCTGAAGCCTTGCCTTCACTGGTAAGAGGCTTTACTATTGCCGTCATCACCATCATTGGCTTTACTACCATTGCTGGTGTTATTGGTGGGGGCGGATTAGGCAGCTTAGCCATTCGATTTGGCTACCAACGTTACCGTGATGATGTGATGATTGTCACCATTGTTCTCTTAATTGTGTTGGTTCAAAGCCTTCAAAAGTTTGGAGATGTGGTTGCATTCAGAATCAATAAGCGGCGTCATAAATTTGATTAACCATAAAACAATAAAAGGAGCATAACATGAAAAAAATAACCATTCTATCAACTGCATTACTGGCATTAACATTGGCATTCACAGGTTGCCAGGCAAAAGCCACAGACACAGAAGTAAAAGCCACGGAAACTCAGGGGACTCAAACAGCTGAGAATGTTACCATTAAAGTCGGTGCGGACCTAGTGCCCCATTCGGAAATTCTTAAGTTTATCCAACCAAAGCTGGCTGAGCAAGGTGTCACCCTAGAAATTGTGAATTTTGATGATGGTGGTCAATTGAATCCAGCCCTTGATGAAAGTCAAATCGATGCCAATTATTTTCAACACGTACCCTATTTAGAATCTGTGGCTGCAGAAAAAGGCTATGAATTTTCAGTCCTTGCAAATGTCCATGTTGAGCCAATTGGTCTTTACTCAGAAAAGATTAAAACTATTGAAGAACTTAAAGATGGTGCCCTGATTGCCATTCCGGATAATCCATCAAATGAGTACCGTGCCCTTGTATTATTAGAAGCAAACGGTCTGATAAAACTAAAAGAAGGTATCAAGAATTTTTCTGCAACACCTGCTGATATCCTTGAAAACCCAAGAAACTTTCAGTTTATCGAAATCGAAGCTGGTCAGTTGACAAGATCCCTTCCTGATGTTGACGTAGCAGTGATTAACACAAATCGTATTCTGGAAGCAGGCATTGACCCCAAAACAGCCCTCATCAGAGAAAACGCTGATTCACCTTATGGTAATATTGTTGTTGTACGAAAAGGGGATGAAACTAGACCTGAGCTTATTAAGTTAAAAGAAGCACTTCTAAGCCCAGAAGTGAAGCAGTTTATTATCGACACCTATGGTGTCGCAGTGGTTCCAGCATTCTAGCATAAACAATAGATTGCATCGGGATAAAATCAAGTCTGTTACCCATTAAAATGAAGTCCTCTACACAGAAAAAGACCAGTTTAGAAGTCCCAAATGGGATCTAAACTGGTCTTTTTCTGTTTATAGTTGCTCTTGTGGCACATAGCCAATTAGATCCTTCACCACTTCGCTGGCGATAATCAGGCCGGCCACCGATGGCACAAAAGCCATACTGCCTGGTGTGACCCGTCTTGTGCTGCGGACCCGTGCGGTATTTGGTGGGCAAGTACAATTACATTTGCCACCTGCATCTTCTAATGTAAGGGGTACCATGGCTACTTCTTTTGAGTAAACTACTTTTAATTGTGGGATACCTCGAGATCTTAGCTCGTGTCTGATAATCCTTGCAAGGGGACAAATCTTAGTTTTATAGATATCTGCAATTTCAAATCGGGTTGGGTCCATTTTATTACCAGCCCCCATACAACTAATAATGGGAATGCCCATGTTATAGGCCCGGGTAGCTAGATCCAGTTTAGCTGAGATGGTATCAATGGCATCCACGATATAATCATAATCCATTGAAAGCATGGATTCGGCAGTCTCTAAGGTATAAAAAACTTGCTTGCTAATCACCTGTGCGTCGGGATTAATGTCGAGAATCCGTTCACGCATCACATCCACTTTGGGTCTGCCCAAAGTCTTATGAGTAGCATGAATCTGGCGGTTAATGTTGGTTTGACAAACTGTATCGTCATCAACCAAAACAAAATGGCCAACCCCCGAACGGGCAAGACCCTCTGCCACAAATGTTCCAACCCCGCCAATACCAAAGATGATGACGGTGCTGTTTTTTAGTTTTTCAAGTGCTTCTGTTCCAATAAGTAGTTCTGTACGGGAAAATGGATGTGGCATAATCAGTTCCTTTCAAATTGTCAAAGACTTGCTGTCATATGTTGGAAGGTGGTTACGGTTTTAAGTTAAATGGTATTTGTTGTTTCAAGCCAAATGATACTTGTTGTCATATGTGAAACTAGGGTATTATATCACATAAGAATGCGGTATACTAGATGGGTTCTTAGACCATCAACTATTTAAAGTTCTATGGTAAGAATTTGATGGGTAATAAGACCGTAAGGAGTTAGAATGATTAATTACTGTAAAATTTGTGGGGCCATCACAGTACCTTGGCATTACGCCAAACAGAAGGTTGATTTTCACTACTGCGAGGTTTGTGAATTTATTGCAAAGGACGACAGTGCCATCATGTCGTCAGAAAACGAGTTAGAGCGCTACAACGACCATAATAATGATGCCACAGACCCTAATTATATTGCTTACTTTAAAACATTTCTTGAAGATGCTGTTTTCCCCTTTATTAAAGCGGGTAAGATAGGATTAGATTTTGGTAGCGGGCCTCAACCAGTACTGGCCAATTTGTTAGAAGGGCAGTACCATTACCAAATGACCATCTATGATTTATTTTATGCAAAAAATCTAGGTTATAAAAACCAACAATATGATTTAATCACTGTCACAGAGGTGGTGGAACATTTACAAGATCCACTTCACTACTTCAAGCACTTTAAAGAGTTGCTACTGCCCGCTGGCATTTTGGCGGTGATGACACAATTTCATCAAAATGACCCCCAAAAATTTATGGGATGGTACTATATGCGAGATCATAGTCATATCTCGTTTTTTACGCCGAAAACCATGGTCATCATTGCACAAATGGTGGGATTAGATGTGATTTATTCTAATGGTATTAAAAACACAACATTTGTGTTACAATAGAATGATTGTCCAAGTGACCAAAAAGGAGCGTATTTATGCAAAACTATAAAATGATCATTGCCTACGATGGTAGAAAATATATGGGGTTTGGTATCAAAAAAGATAACCCTGAAAAGAGCATTCAAGGTAAACTTGAGATGATTCTTGAGAAGTTATATGAGGTGGAAGTAGAAGTAACCAGTGCTGTTAGTACAGATGCCGGTGTTCATGCCAAGGGTCAAGTGGTCAATTTCTTAGCATTTGACGACAGACTCACAACTGCAGAGCTCCATGCCTATTTTGAAAAATACCTACCAGATGATATTATTGTGATTTCTCTTGAAGCAGCAGATGATCGCTTCCATGCCCGTTATAATATGCAAACCGCCACTTACGAGTACCGGTTGTGGAAAATGGATGCACCAACCCGTCCTCTCTTTGAAAGACAGTATGTCAATGTGATGGAACAAAAGTTAGAAGCCAATAAAATGAAAAAGGCTGCAAATGCATTTTTAGGTGAGCATGACTTCACGCCTTTTACCACCAATAAAAAAGCAAAAAATCCAATCAAAATTATCACAGCAATTTCTGTGGTTGAAACATCCCACGAAATTATCATCACTATAACTGCCAACGGTTTCCTATTGAATATGGAGCGATTGATAGTAGGAACCTTAGTTCAAGTTGGTCTAGGTCAATTGCCGGTACCGACGGTTGAACGTGCCTTCACATCGCAAAAGATGGCCAATGTCGGCCATAAAGCCATGGCTGGTGCCCTTTGCTTATTATCTGTCGCATATGATGCAGCGGATTCTGAGTTTGAGGATGAGGCATAAAATCAGCATTAATCATGAGAAAACGTTAACGTCAGCAGGCTTTTAAAGCCCGCTGACGTTTTTTTGTACTCCACCTCATTACTAACTCTAATATTAGAATTGTCTTATAATTTACCCTCTTGGGTTGAATACTATTAAGTGCTTTGTTAATCTTATTAAGACGACTAACCATTTCGTTTAAAAAGTGACTTGAGGAGGTAGCGCATGTTCAAATTCCCAAAACATTTGTATGCTGATGTTCGCATTGAAGAAACCTTTGATACCACAATCACACTAAAGCTCAATCAGCTAGAGGAGCAAAAGGCCAGAAACAACAAAGGTGCTTTTATTAGGGTGTTTGATGGTGATAGATGGTACTACGCCTCTACCACAGAAATAACGGACATCCAAAATCAATTGGACCTTCTTGCTAAGATGGCAACGGCCAATCCTGAAATAGAAGAACATCCAATTGTACGGGCATTTGAAAACAATCAAGATGTTTTATTGCAGTACCAAGAACAGTCGCTGACAGATGTGCCAATCGCAGAAAAGCAATCCCTACTTGAAAATATAACGGCTCTGATAATTGACCCAACCATTGTACACCACACCACTCAGTATGTGGATAACAAGACCATTAAATCAATCTATTCCTCAAAAGGATTAGATGTTACTTTTGATAAGCAAACCTGCGGCATCAGGTTGAATCTTGAAATGGCCCATGGGGACAATAAAGATAGTGGCAGTGTTTCAAAGGCTGCAGTGTATTTTGATCAACTGGCTGATATGAAGGACTTCTTTGCAGAGCAAATGCAGAAGTCTGTTGATTTTGTTAAGCATGCCGTGCCAGTTGAACCAGGGGTTTATACTGTATTGATGAGTCCCCTTGCCACTGGTGTATTTACCCACGAAAGCTTTGGCCATAAAAGCGAATCGGATTTTATGGTTGGTGATGAAAACATGAAAGCAGAATGGGCCCTTGGCAAGATGGTCGGCACTGATATTCTAACCATCATTGACGATGGACAAGTGACTGGTAACGGTTATGTGCCCTATGATGATGAGGGCACAAAGGGGAAAAAGACTGCCATTATCACCAATGGTGTGCTGACAGGAAGACTCCATAGTGCTACCACCAGTGCTTTGTTGGAAGAACCCCTGACTGGGAATGCTCGGTCCATGAATTTTGAATTTGAGCCCATTGTGCGCATGACAACAACATATATTGAAAAAGGCCATCGGCCACTGGAAGAAATCGTTTCTGAGATTGAGAATGGAATTTTTGTAGATACCATTAAGCACGGCTCTGGCATGTCCACCTTTACCATTGCCCCTGCTCGGGCTTATAAAATTGAAAACGGCAAAATTACGGCCCCAGTGAAAATTGCAGTGGTAACGGGTAACGTTTTTGAAACCTTGGGTGAAGTAGATGCTATCAGTCAAGAATTTGAACTCTTGAGTTTTGTGGGTGGCGGTTGTGGCAAGATGGAGCAGTGGCCTCTGCCTGTTGGTTTTGGTGGTCCATTCACACGCGTCAAAAAACTTAACGTCCAATAGGAGGGTCCCATGATGAAAACTGAATTTATTACGGTTAGAGAAAAAGAAACGGCTACTAAAATTCAAAATACAGCCATAGATGCAGTCCGTATTAAAGACATTGTTAAGAAGGGCGTCCGGGTTTTTAAAGATGGCAAAATTGGGATTTCAGGGGCCATTGGCAATGTTTCTGACCAGGAGTTACTCGAAAGAGCCATTGCTAATCTGAGTACAGGGATTAGCTACGAATTTCCTCTTGAAAACAATCGACAAGAAACCCGTGACCTTGGGCACGGCGAGATATCCCCGGAAACCTTGATGTCCTATACAAAAGAGATACTGGAAACCCTAAGAAGAGATTACCCAGATTTTGATTTTAGCGAAAAGATTGGCACAAAACAAATTGAAGTGACTATGAGAAATAGTGAAGGCCTAGATTTGACCTATCGAGATGCTTATTTTGAATTGGGATTGGTGCTTAAGGAGAAAAGTAGCGCCAATTTATTTGATGGGTTTCTCCAATATTATGGCAGGGGGTTTGACCCCAAAGCGTTCTGGCAGTTTAATCGGGGCTACCTAGAGGCTTATCGCAACTCGGTGACGTTACCAGAGGGTAAGAAATTACCAGTGTTTATGATGGATTCTCAAGAACTTGCTGGGATTTTGAATAAATCCTTTAATGGTGAGCGTTTTGCCACTGGTAGCAGTCTTATAAGCGGAAAAATTGGCCAACAGCTTTTTAATACAAAAATTGTGATGGGGCAATCTTCTGATTCCCGTTTGAAATTTGACGCTTTTTTTGATCGGGAAGGGGTATGCCAACCCAACGATTTTTACCCACTGGTTGAAAATGGGGTAATGAAAGCAGTCTATACTGATAAACGGACAGCTGCTACTTATGGGCTACCCCATACTGGAGCTGCATCAGGCACTTACGATGGGATGCCAAAACTAGCACAGGCCAAACTTGCATTTAAAACAGATACCAATGATATTGCAGGGGTCTTGAAGGGACAACCTGGGATTTTAGTAGTGGTTTCAGCAGGGGGAGACTTCACCCCAGACGGTAATTTCGCTGCACCGGTCCAGGTTTCATTCTTATTTGACGGGGAAAAAATAATTGGGAAGCTACCTGAGTTTTCGGTCAGGTCTAATCTTTTTGAGATGCTTGGTGACGATTATATTGGTACCTTTGATAATCCGTTTTATATTGGCGAGCATTCTCAAATGCAAGGCTTTTACATGACAATTGCCCAGTAAGACTTGATTTTTTTGACCTTCAGGATTATAATTTTTCAGAGCACCCAACGAGTGTGCCTTTATAGGAGCACCGATTGAGTGCTCTCAATTTTTGAGAGAGGTCTAATTATATGAAGCGCGTTGTTTTTACAGGGGGCGGCACTGCTGGGCATATCACACCAAATTTCGCAATTATCCAGCGGCTTAAGCCACAGGGCATCGATGTCCAATATATTGGTATGAAAAATAGTATGGAAGCTACATTAGTATTAGAACAGGGCATCCCTTTTTATGGAATTAGTGGTGGCAAGCTACGTCGCTACATGGACATAAAAAACTTTGTGGATTTTTTTAAGATTGCTATCGGATTTTTTCAAAGCCTGATTTTAATGCTACAATTAAGGCCACAACTGGTTTTTAGCAAGGGAGGCTTTGTAGCTTGTCCAGTGGTATGGGCCGCTTGGCTTTGCCGCGTGCCTGTGATTATTCATGAATCTGATATGACACCAGGACTTGCTAATAAGTTGTGTGCCCCTTTTGCCAAGAAAATTTGTTATGCATTTTCAGAAACAGGGCAGTATTTGCCTGAAGAAAAGCGGGTGCACACAGGTCTTCCAATAAGGGATGAACTGAGCCGGGGTGATTTTGAAAGAGGCCTCCATTTAACGGGTTTCAACCGTGAAAAACCGATTGTCCTGATCACCGGGGGGAGTCAAGGGGCCGCATCGATTAACCGACTGGTACGGGAGCAACTGGATAGTCTTTTGGAAGCCTATCAAATTTGCCATATTGCTGGTAAGGGGAATATCGATGCCAGTTTGACTGGCCGAGAGGGTTATGCACAATTTGCATTTGTCACCCACCAATTGCCAGATTTAATGGCAATCTCGGATATTGTCATTTCAAGGGCAGGTGCAACCACTTTATTTGAACTCTTAGCCCTAAAAAAGCTAAATATCTTAATGCCTCTATCTGCAAAAGCCAGTCGGGGGGATCAAATTCTCAACGGGGCATCTTTTGAAAAAGCAGGATTTAGTAAGGTGTTATCTGAAGAAAAAACGGTGGATCTATCCTATGAAATCCATCAAGTTCTGGTAAACCGGCAGGTTTATGAGATGCAAATGGCTAACAGTAAAAACAGAGCCACAGAAGTGGTGATTGATTTATTGATGGCTACCATCAAATAAAACATAAAAAAAACCTTGAGATAGTTAATATTCTCAAGGTTTTTTTGTTTATTAAAGTTTGGATTATATCTTGAAGTACTTGGATGCCTTTTGCAGTTGTATGGCCATTTCAGCCAAGTCGTCACTTTTTTTGCTCATTTCAATAATATTAGCTGTCTGTTCCTCAGTAGAAGCTGCTGTTTCTTCTGTGGAGGCCGCATTTTCTTCTGCAATGGCTGAAAGGTTAGTGATGACTTCCATAATATGATCTTTCTTTATGAGCATACTACTACCGGCATTGTCTAGTGTATCGATTTTAGAAACAATCTTATCAATTGCTTCGCGAATGGTTGTGAATTGTTCTTTACTGACTTTAACCCCTGACAATTGTTCCGACACCACACCTTTAAGGATGTCAGCAACACTGACGAGATTTTCAGCATCGTGATTAAGACGCTTTAGAGCCACATCAATTTCAGTAGTAGAGTTTTTAGATTGCTCTGCTAGTTTTCTGATTTCATCAGCAACAACAGCAAATCCTCTGCCGTGTTCTCCGGCACGGGCAGCTTCTATGGACGCATTCAAGGCCAAGAGATTGGTTTGTTCAGAAATTGAGGCAATAAAACCACTGACTTCTTTGATGCGGTTTACACTTTGGTAAGTGGAAGTGATGCTGTTTGTGATGGTATCAATCTCATCACTGGTGCGTTTCGCTTGGGTATCTAGGGTTTCCATAGACTGAGTACCCGCATGTACGACGCCAATCATATTCTGAGCATCGTGGGCTAGTCCATTTAGTTCGTGTTGATTTTCTTCTATCAGATAGCCTAGATTAATGACTTCGGCAGATCCTTTTTCAGTGTCTTCTGCTTGTTCAGTTGCCCCTTTAGCAATTTCTTCTATGGCTTTAGCGATATCCTCAGCAGTGATAGCTGATTGTGATGTTGACTCAGATAGCATGGCTGACGATTCAGACATATTGTGGGCTGTGTGAATGATATGGCTGGCAATTTTTCGTAGTTCCTCTTTCATATGCTCAAAGGACTTAGCTAGGGTGCCAAGTTCATCTGAACGTTTGAGCATTCCAGCGTCAATCTCAAGGTTAAGATTGCCATCGGAAATTTCTTTTGATGAATCAGCGATAAGCCTGATTTGTCTAGTAATACTGTTGAGAATCAGAATAATCACAATTGAAATAAGCACAAGTCCTGCAAGGGAAGCGATAAAGGTGATATTCCGAATGGCAGACGAGGCACTGGTAATCTCATTAAGGGGAATGGTGGCTCCTAAAATCCACTTTGGCCCGAATTCTGAGACGTCAAAGGATTTATAAATTGCGTAGGCATCTGAACCCAGAGTCTTAGAGTGACTAATTCCCTTTCGCGTTTTTCCGCCTAAGATACTATCAATTGCCACTTTACCAGAAGCGCTGAGTTTTGTTTTTGGACCCTCTGTGGCACCAGAAGCCTCACTAAAATCATTATCGTACTCATTGACGGCTTCCACGCGTTTATGAGCGTAAGTCATACCATCGGGTCCCACAAGTTTTAGAAAACCAGATTTAAAGAGAACAACCTTATTTAAATCCGCCATCAATTGATCCACAGCCACGTCGATACCGCCGCAACCATAGAATTTACCATCGATGACGATTGGCACTGCAATGGTCACCATGTTAACTGGAACACCTGCAATATCATAGACCGTCGGCGCTGTAATAAAAGGTTTTAGAGTTTCTTTAGGTACTAAATAATAGGGGTCGGTGTCGTAGGCGTAACAGATATCGATGCCGTATTTTTCGCCATCGCGGTAGCCAAGGGGTACAAAACGACCATCTTCAGCGGCCCCAGGGGTGCCGATTTTTTCGCTGTCTGGCCCATCAAAGGCATCTGGCTCCCAAACAAACCAATTATCAAAAGCCTGGGGTTGATCGGCAAGTACGTTCATTAAGATATCGTTGATATTTTCCCGCGTTAGTGTCCCTTCAACTTTGGCAATTTTCACTGCTGAAACCATGGCTTCAGTTGCGTTAAGATGATTTTCAAAAAACTTACTGAGTACTAATCCTTCACTTCTCATTTGCTCTTCAATGTAAGTTTCAGAGATTGACATGGTGGCACGATAAGAGAGGGTACTGACTGCCACTGCTAGAACACCAAGAACAATGACCAACGACCCAATAATATAAAGTAATAGTTTTGCCTTGAGACTTCTTTTGAACATGGGCTCACCTTCTTTCTAAATATAAATGCTTACTCCTATTTATACTCATTTTTAACCAGTCAAAACTTTTTTTTGGTTGAAAAGTTAAACCCCTATAGGGCCTATTAATTTCTCAACTTCTGGTGCAAATCAGCCATGGTACATTTTCATTGATTCCATTAGAATAGAATCAGGAGGTGACAAACCATGCGAGGAATAAAAACATTTGAGGCTTATTGGGATGGCCCGTCAATGGCCCAGGTTTATCTTAGAAAGAACTATTATGAAGGCATCACAGACACCCTAACTTTAGTGGCTGGTGATGGTCAACTGATTCAATTGGATTTTGAGGTGATGGAGGCATCATCAGATTATATTATTTATGGGGTTATGCTACCGGCCCTCAGTTTTGAATCCCGGTATGACATTGAGGATGACAGAGGTTTAAAAGCCCCTCTTGAATTTGGTCGGGTGGTGCGGAGCCAAGCATTTGACGACTTTTTTTACACGGATGCTTTTCTAGGCGCTAAATATACAAAGAAAGCAACCACTTTTTCGGTATGGGCTCCCACAGCGGACGCCGTTCAATTAATGATTCTAGACGGTCAAAAACAAGAAAGGGCAAGAGCAGCTGGCAATCAGAAGGTGAAAAATGAGAATACGATTACATTAAGTCCCATGATTTATACTGAAAAAGGTGTCTGGACTATTTGTGTCCCAGGAAACTTGGAGTTGACGCCCTATCGTTTTTTGGTTAAAAGGCAAGCCTGTTGGTATGAGGCCATCGATCCTTATGCTGTGGCATCACTTGCCAATAACAGTGCTTCGGTGGTCATTGATTCTGAGAAATTGCATCCGAAAATTGGGTTTAGGCAATTTGATAATTGGCAGGGCCCAACCAGTGCCATTATTTACGAGACCAGTGTCCGAGATATGACTAGTTCCACCACCAGTGCCTGCAAGGACCCAGGAACTTTCAAGGGTTTTGTGGGAAAAGGCCTAGAATATATTGCAACCTTAGGTGTTTCCCATATTCAGTTATTGCCAATCTACGATTTTGGATCAGTGGACGAAACTAACCCCAAAGGTCGTTACAATTGGGGCTACGACCCTGTACAGTACCGAGTACCCGAAGGGAGTTTTTCTGATCAAGTTTCGGATCCCTACAATCGCATTGTCAGTTTGCAAGCCATGATTACAGCCATCCATTCAAAGGGAATGGGTGTGATTATGGATGTGGTTTACAATCATATGTTCGATAAGGATACCTCTTCTTTTGAAGGAATTGTTCCTGGGTACTTCTTTAGGACTGGTACAAATGGCGAACTATCCAATGGTTCTTTTTGTGGCAACGACCTGGACTCAACCCGCAGTATGATGCGCCGTTATATTTTAGATGCAACTGCTCACTGGATGACTCTCTATGGCATAGATGGTTTTAGATTTGATTTGATGGGTATTTTAGATATTGAAACCATGAATCAAGTAACTCAGCTGGCCAAAAACCTAAATCCGCAGACCATGATTTATGGGGAAGGCTGGCACATGCCAACCCTCCTTGACCCAGGGCAAATGGCAACCCTATATCAGGCAGAAAAAATGCCTGATATTGGTTTTTTTAATGATTTTTTTAGAGATACCATAAAAGGTGCCACCATGGCTGACCAAGTCAAGAAAACAGGCTATTTAACAGGCCAGTCAAAATGGGCATACCAAGCTTTGATAGCTTTTCTAGGCACTGTAAATCGACCGTCTGAACAGCAACCATTACAATTTTTAAGCCCGTCGCAAACCATTAATTATGTAGAGTGTCACGATAATCATACCCTATGGGATAAGCTAACCCAGTGCTGTCCCACAGAAAGCGTGGAACAACGGATGGCTAGACAGCGTATGATAAACGCTTTTGTAGTGCTGAGTTTTGGTGTGCCATTTATTCACTGTGGGCAGGAATGGTACCGTACTAAGTTTGGTGACCATAACAGTTACAGATCATCGGACCAAGTCAACGGCGTTAACTGGGACCAAGTCCGACAAAACCCTAAAGCCATTTCACATTTAAGGGCTTGCATAGGCCTAAGAAAAACAATCCCACTTTTAACTTGCAATGAACCTCAAATAATTAGGGAACAGGTCACATCTCATATTTATCAAACGGGTATGATGATTATTAGTTTTCCTGGGTATGCAGTTGTTATGAATCCCACAAAAAGAGAACTGTTGCATCATCTGCCTTTGGAGGCTATATGCATTTTAGATAGTGATGGTACTCCAAAAGTTTCCCATCATAGAATCTATGCCCAACCCTTATCTGTGATGGTATTTAAGGTCGCAAATTAAGGTGAATCAGCTGTGTTTGTTGAAGATACCATGGATTTCACCAGATTTTTTTACCAAGATGAATTTTTAAGTGGAATTGGGATATAAAATGAATGGCATTGAGGGGTTTTTAGGCTATACTGAATAGGAGAGCACGGGTTTTGTGAAAGCAAAACTCCTACATGAAAGGGGACTTATAGATGGAAAACAAATATGCTATTTTAAACGAATTCGAAATTAGTTTTGATCTCACCCGGATTGAAAAATTATCAGTGCCTGAAAAATTCAGACTGGTTAATTTTATTGGCCTCATCAATCAAGAAGCTCACTGCGCATCTCAAGTAGGCTTACTACATTTAGACCGCTCCAGAAACTATACGTCAAACCGCACTTATAATTTGTTTGCCATGCTTGTGGTGAATGGCACAAAGTTTGAAGTTCTTAGAAAAATCATTGAAAATTATGCTCGAACATTTGATAAATCTGATGTTTATTATGCCCACACCGTGATTATGGGAGTAGGTTTAATGATGATCGACAAAGGTTTTTCACCAGAAGCTATTTATAACTATTTAATGAGCCTTCTAGGTAAAGATTTCTTACTTGAAAATCTAAAGTACGATGGTCAAGTGAAAATTCAAAAAGATGATGTTCTGGATGTAAGCTTTGAAATTCAGTATAAGCCTTTTGAAGGCAATATGCGCCGTTTGAAGTACGAGCTATTGGCTATTTTAAAGTACAGTCATTTAAATGGCATTGAACAAGCCAGAGAGCTAATCAATACTTCTTATCAAAACAAAGAATTCCGATTCTATTTCAATATGCTGTCTATTGGCTGCCCAGAAACTCAGACTTATCTCTACGAAGGTTATACCCATGAAGAAGATAGAGAGCAACGGTTGATGCTAAACGGCGCATTTGCTATTTTGCAAAAAATGGACGTCTTCACAACCCATTATTTATTCAATTCAATTATTGGTAAGTATTCCCGTTATGATAAGGATAGTGTGGAAATCGAAGCTGAAGTGGATGCCCGTCTAAAAGAAATCACTGGCTAAATTAGGAGGATTGGATGAATTCACGTCTTGAAAAAGTATATGCTTTAATGAACAGTGCAGAACATGGTCCGAAAATGGACGCCATGTTGGTATCTGCCCCAGATGCAATCTTTTATTTAACCGGGGTCTGGATTCATCCAGGGGAGCGACTATTGACCCTTGTACTTCAACCCAATCTAAAACCCATGCTCTATGTACCGGCTATGTTTCAAGTGGGCCAAATGGATTTCGACGTCACTTACTATCAAGATCATGAGCAGCCCTTGGCTCAATTAAGTGACAGTTTGATTCATCTTTCTGTTGTTGGCGTTGATAAAGATTGGCCTGCCAGATTCTTGCTGGCCTTCATGGGCATAAATCCTTCTAAGCAAGTCATCAATGGGTCCTTTGTGATTGACCGTGCACGGGTTTCGAAAGACGCTGACGAAATCCAGTTGATGGCAGCAGCTTCAAGCCTAAATGATCAAGTCATGGCTGAGGTAGTTGAACGGCTTAAGGGTGATTTGTTAACAGAAATCCAAATGTCTGATTTTATTCACGAAAGATTCTTGGCCCATGGGGCACAGGGAAATTCATTTGATACAATCGCTTGTTTTGGGATTGGCTCGAGCCAACCTCACCACGAATGTGATAAGACTATTTTAGCCCCAGGCCCCATTATTATTGATATGGGTTGTGTACTCAATGGCTATTGTTCGGATATGACCCGTAGCTTTTATTATGGTCAACCATCTGAAGCCTATGTAAATGCATATCATGCTGTAATGGATGCCAATCTTGCAGCCATTAAAATGGTTAAGCCAGGGGTGCCACTGTCTGTGGTTGACGGGGCAGCCCGCCAGTTGCTTGTAGACAGGGGCCTTGGTGAGTATTTTGTTCACCGCACTGGCCATGGCATAGGTATTAGTGTCCACGAATACCCAGATGTCAGTTCTGTCAGCGAAGCCATTTGCCAAGTGGGGATGATTTTTTCCATTGAGCCCGGTGTGTATTTGGGTGGAGAATTTGGAATTCGCATTGAAGATTTAGTGGTTGTCACAGAAGATGGGTGCACAATTCTCAACCAATATCCTAAAGAATTGCATGTACTTTCTGCCACACTAGTTTAACAACAACAAATCTAAAATACGCAACAAAAAAACCTTGTGTTGGCAACCAACACAAGGTTTTTTTGTTTAAGATTAGACGTTAAAACGGAAATTAAAGATATCACCGTCTTTAACGATGTATTCTTTGCCTTCTAGGCGCACATTGCCTTTTTCTTTCGCTGCATTCATAGAACCGGCTTCAACTAAATGGTCAAAATGAATGGTTTCTGCACGGATAAAACCACGCTCGATATCCGAGTGAATTTTGCCGGCTGCCTGTTGTGCTTTAGTGCCTTTTCGGATGGTCCAAGCGCGAACCTCTTGGGGACCGGCTGTTAAGAAACTAATGAGATCAAGTAGGTGGTAGCAAGCTCGAACAAGCTTATCAAGACCAGCTTCAGTAATCCCAAGTTCGCTAAGGAAAGCATGACGTTCTTCAGTTTCTAAATCAGCCAATTCTTCTTCGATTTTCGCGCAGAATGTGATGACTTCGGCATCTTCTGTTACTGCGAATTTTCGAACTGTCTCAACATAAGCGTTGTGACCACCGTCATCAAGAAGGTCATCTTCAGCAATATTTGCCGCATAAATAACAGGCTTAGAAGAAAGAAGATTAAGGGACTTGACAATTTCATCTTCGTCAGGTGTAAATGTCATGGTTCTTACTGACAATCCTTGATCCAGTGTGGCTTTAATGGCTTCTAACAGAACCATTTCTTTTTCAAGTGATTTATCGGTTTTAAGGGCTTTGCGTGTTCTATCAACTCGGCGATCAAGAATTTCAACGTCTGAAAGAATCAATTCAAGGTTGATAATTTCGATATCTCTAAGGGGATTGACACTGCCTTCAACGTGAACCACGTTTGTGTCATCAAAACAACGGATGACGTGGACAATTGCAGCAACTTCTCTAATATGAGAAAGAAACTTGTTGCCAAGGCCTTCGCCATTTGAAGCGCCTTTTACAAGACCTGCAATATCATAGAATTCAATAGCAGTGGGTACGATTTTTTTAGAATCATAAAGCTGTCTCAAAACTTCCAAACGTTGGTCTGGAACACTTACAACACCAACATTAGGTTCAATAGTACAAAAAGGATAGTTTGCAGATTCAGCACCAGCGCTTGTGATGGCATTAAAAAGTGTGCTTTTTCCTACGTTTGGAAGTCCAACAATACCTAATTTCATGAAAATCTCCTCTATTTCTTAGCACTGTTACAATCATGGATGGCTTTACAACAGATTATTTAGATTGTTTGCTATGTTTTGGTTTCGTGTCAACACTGTATTATAAACCATATGCAAAGAAAAAGCAAAGGCAAGATGCCCCTATCGAGAGGCATAAAAAATATAGTTTGTTAGCGCGGGGGTAAAATACTGATTTTGGGGTAAAGGTTAATTAAAAGTAAAGGATAACTAAAAGTAAAGTTTAATTGAAAGTAAAGGTGAGTGTAATGAAAAATAAGGATTTATCTTTCAAACGTAAGATTCAAGTAATCGATGGTATACCTGTTGAAGTGATAACGACGCAAAAGTTCAAGACTATTACCATAGGACTTTTTTTTGAAAGACCCCTTGAAAGTTATCAAAATGCTTTAAATGCCCTAACCCTAAGAGTAATGGTCAAAGCTTGTTCCCAAAAGGATCCAATGGCCCTAAATCAACGCTTGCAAGAACTTTATGGTGCTTATCTACAGGCGGACACTTTTAAATATGGGGATCAACAATCCCTACAGTTCAAACTCACAGTGGTAGCTGACGACCATGTCAGTGAACCTATTTTTGATCAAGGAATGGATTTGCTTTACAGTTTAATTCAGACTCCAGTCAGCGAGTTTTCTGGCTTTGAGTATCTGGTTGCACTGGAAAAGAAGCAACTGATAGCTGATATTGCAGCCCGTAAAAATGATAAAACAGCTTATGCTTTTGATCTTCTGATTGAAGGGATATATAAAGATCATCCATACAGTTTGTCCCCCAGTGGGGATGCTGCTGTGATAATGACCCTAACCCCAGAAGACGTGCGACTTCAAATTGAAACTGTTTTTCAGCAGGTACCCCATAAATTAATGGTACTAGGAGATATTGAACCTGAGGTGGTAGTGACAGCCCTCAAGAGGCAAAATATGAAGGTTGTCGGGAAAAATCGTCAGACTAAATTTGTTAAGAATAATAGGCTAGCCGATCAAATGGTGACGAAAGAAGAAAATGGGCAACTTGAGGTAATGAATTGGCGCCAAAATGACAAACTTACGCAATCCAAGCTCAATATGGCCTATGGTATATCAGAATCCCTTGATGTGAAAGGGTATTATGCCATGATGCTACTTTGCTATTTATTAGGTGGTGGTGGTGGCTCAATTTTATTCGATGATATTCGTGAAAAACAAAGCCTATGCTATTACATTCACTGTAGAATGGATAAGTTTATGAAAACTTTAACGGTTATGTCTGGTGTTCAAGTCACGAAGATTGAACAGGTTGTAGCATCTGTAGAAGCACACATGTCACGGCTTAAAAATGAGCTGGTGGAAACACTGCAACTAGAAAGAGCAAAAAAAATGCTATTGGGTAGTTATCGTGGCTTAGGGGATTCCCCTTCAAGTTATTTGAATTTTATTCATTCTCAAGAGCTAGTTGATTTGCCAGTAGAATTAGATGTGATTTCTACCATGATAGCTGCAGTGGATTGTGAAGAAATTAGAAATGCTGCTAAAAAAATTGTGCCAGTGGGAATATTCGCTTTAATACCGGAAAGTGCAGGTGGGCTAGATGATTGAGAAATATTCCAATGCTCATTTTCACGAAGAATTATTCTTTAAGAGAGCCGCATCAGGACTAGATATGTATATCGTCCCTAAAAAAGGATTCTCAAAAACTTTTGTTTATTTTGCAGTGTCCTATGGTGGCATGGATAGTCATTTTATATTGGACGGGCGTAATGTCAAGGTGCCTGGTGGGGTTGCACATTTTCTTGAGCACAAACTTTTTGAAAGCAAAGATAGTAGTTTATTTGCTGCATTTAACCAACGAGGTGCCAATGTCAACGCATTTACCAACGGAAACTCTACGGTTTATCATTTCTCGTGTACAGAGATGGTAGAAGAAAACATACAGGCCTTAATGTCATTTGTGCAAAAATTTACAATCACTGAATCTGAAGTTGAAAAAGAACGGGGGATCATATCAGAAGAAATTGCCATGTATGAAGACCAACCCGATTGGCAAATCTATCAGCAAGTCCTAAAAAGTATTTTTCACTCCCATCCAATCAGACAGAGCATCGCTGGGAATAAAGAGGATATTCAGCGGATTCAGTTAAGCGATCTTGAAAAGTGTTATCATGGGTTTTACACCCCTCATAATTGTTTTGTGTTGGTCGTTGGCGACGTTTCTCCTCCTGAAACTTTTCAGGTAATAGAACGTGCGCAGCACCCTGATTTCATGAATCGCACTTTTTTGGTGGAAGCCATTGACTCAAACGAACCCAGACATGTTGCAAAGGAACGTACTGAAATTGTTTTTCCAGCATCCAATGGTAAAACGCTGATTGGTTTTAAAGAAAAGCCGATGACGCTTAAAGGAAAGGCGCTCTATCGTCATGTACTTGTGAGTCAATTGATGAATGATATGTTCTTTGGACGGGCATCTTTGCTCTATAATCGTTTATATCAAATGGGTCTAGTGAATCGAACTTTTGGCGTTGATTATTTGTATGATAAAAGTTATGGTTTTACGTTAGTTGGTGGGGACGAGATGGATCCGGACGGGGTTATGGGCGTGGTTAAGGCATATGCCTGCGAGTTAGAGTCTGGCGTTTTACAGATTGATGAGGCTTTAGAAGCGCAATTTGTGAGGCTTAAAAAGAAGACTTTGGGCAGATACCTGATGTCCTTTAATAGTCTTGAGTTTATTGGACACCAATACGTAACCCACATTTTGAAGGGGATTAACCCCATGGATTCTATTGATTTGATGGGGACCATTGAAATTGAAGATGTCATCAGGCGGTTTTTGAGTCACATTGTTCATAATACACCGGCTATTGTTACGTTAAAAGCGCCTTTGGAGTGATATTAAAACCATCTGGAGTGCTATTGAAAACCATCTGGAGTGATATTGTAATTGATGTCGAAAAGTCTTGCCAAGTTTTGAGAGATTCGTTAAACTGGTATTAGACTAGAAAGAGGTGTTTAGATGAATCCAGTGGCTTTTAGTGTTTTTGGTATAGATGTACGTTGGTATGGCATTTTGATGGCAACGGCCATGATTGTTGGTGTTTTTTTGGCCATAAGAAGGGCTTCGAAACATAATATTTCAGAAAATGTGATGATAGATTTATCACTGGTTGTCTTGCCTGCCGCCATTGTTGGTGCAAGGCTTTACTATGTTGCTTTTGAGTGGTCTAATTACGCTGGTGATTGGATGCGAATTATCAATGTACGAGAAGGTGGCTTGGCAATTCATGGTGGTGTTTTAGGGGCGCTGATAGCAGGATTGATTTATACCCACTATAAAAAATTGCCTTCTTGGACTCTAGCGGATATTGCAGCACCTAGTGTTATTTTAGGACAAGCCATTGGCAGGTGGGGAAATTTTGTGAATCAAGAAGCCCATGGCGGTCCCACAGACTTGCCTTGGGGCATCATGGTAGATGGTGTGAAGGTACATCCTACCTTCTTGTATGAGTCAATTTGGAATCTAATTGTATTTGGATTGTTGTTAACATTTGAAAAGAAGAAAGCCTTTGAAGGTGAGTTAATGTGTTGGTATGCTGTCCTGTATTCTTTTGGTCGGTTTTGGATTGAAGGACTTAGAACAGACAGTCTAATGATAGGCCCTCTTCGGACTGCGCAACTGGCTTCTTTAGCGTTAATAGTGGCTTGTAGCGCTATTATTGTGATGGGCAGACAAAAATCAAAAAAGAGGAAAATGTTTTCTTGACAAAAGTATTAAGGTTTTGATATAGTTATCACATATAAGGTGTGTTACTGATTAGCAGGCATAAACCTATTGGGCGAAAGCTCGGTATGTTTATGCTTTTTGTTTTCTCAATTGGAGGCGACTCGCTGTGCAGGTAATCGTGCTAAAGGTTATGAATAATAATGTCTTATTAGGTCGGGATGTTCGTCGCCAAAAGGAGTGTATGCTCATTGGTAAAGGACTTGGCTTTGGTCGTAAGACAGATGAGTGTGTTGATTTTGACCCAAATCAGATTGAACGGATTTACTACGCTCAAGATGAAAATGAGTTAGATACCTATCTAACGAGACTGAGTCATGTTGATAAAGCCATTATCGGTGTCTGTGAAGAATTAATTGCAGATGCAGAAACCAAGCTAGGAAAACTGAGTCATCAGCTACATATCGTTTTAATCGATCACGTGGCATTTGCAATTGATCGGGTTAAAAGTGGGTTGGTGATTGATAATCCGTTTCTGTTTGAAATACAGGCATTATACCCTAACGAATACGCTTGTGGTCAAATTGCAATAGAGCGTATAAATCGGGAATTTGAAGTGTATCTGCCACAGGATGAGGCTGGATTTATTGCACTACACCTTTATGCGGCTACTCAAAATACAGAAGTTAAAGATGCGGTCAAACAGACACGTATGCTCACAGAAATCATGCAATATATTGAAAAAATAATGGGTATGTCACTCTCCAAACAAGAATTTGCGTATATCCGGTTATTGAATCACTTGAGAAGCGCCATTGATCGATACAAACGCGGGCTGGTTAGTCAAAACCCTCTTCTTTCAAGTATCAAGCACGAAATGATTACTTCATATAAGCTGGCCAGTCAGGTCAGTCAGTTTTTAAAGCAAGAATATGGCATGGATTTTGAACCCTCGGAAATTGGTTACCTTGCCATACACATTGAACGCATACGGACAATTTCTTAGGAGTATGCCACAAAAATAACGGACTTCTTACGTGTCACTGTTTAATCAGGCATGAGTGAGAGCGCAATAGCGCTTTTGCCCATGCCTTTTTTAGTCTTAATGGAGTTCTCATTTGAGGTGGCAGGGCCCGTCACACTCAATGCGATAGATGATCTTTTTTAAAAATTTATGTAAACATAGGGGAGGCAAAACAATGTCTAAAGTGTTTAACAGCTTACAAAAAGTAGGGCAGGCGCTGATGACACCAATCGCAGTCATGCCAATAGCGGCAATACTATTGCGATTAGGTGCAGGTGTTCCAGGTATAGAGGGTAAACTGGCTGAAATCATGTTAAAAGCTGGTGCTGGTGTATTTGATAATATGGCTTTGCTTTTTGCGATTGGTATTGCATACGGATTAGCCAAGAATAATAATGGTGCTGCGGCTTTGGCTGGTGCTGTTGGTTTTCTAGTTTCTAAAAATGTTTATCTTGTTATCAACCCTGACATTAATACTGGTGTATTTGGCGGTATCATCATGGGTATCCTTGCAGGTGTCCTCTATAATAAGTACCACGATATTAAACTGCCTGACTACCTAGGATTCTTTGGTGGTAAGCGTTTTGTGCCAATCATCACATCACTGGTTGCCATCATCGTCGGTCTCGTATTTGGATTTGTTTGGCCCGTTGTTCAGGCAGGGTTAGATGGTTTTGGTAATGCAGTAGTGGCATCTGGCGGTCTAGGTCAGTTCCTATACGGTTTCTTGAATCGATTGTTGATTCCTGTAGGCCTACACCACGTCCTTAATTCAATCTTCTGGTTTACACATGGGTCTTTCACAGATGCAGCTGGAACAGTCATCAATGGTGACTTACTAAGGTTCCTTGCTGGTGACAAATCTGCCGGTGTCTTTATGGCTGGTTTCTTCCCGATCATGATGTTTGCTTTGCCTGCAGCGGGTCTTGCGTTTATTAAAACTGCTAAAAAAGAAAATCGCAAAGAAGTTGCTGGTATGATCATTTCTATTGCATTAACATCATTCTTAACAGGTATTACAGAACCTCTAGAGTTTTCATTTATGTTCTTGGCTCCTGGTCTTTACTTCTTCCATGCCGTCATGACTGGTTTGGCACTTGTCATCAGTAATGCCCTAGGAATTCTTCATGGTTTTGGTTTTTCTGCAGGACTGATCGACTATTTGATCAATATGAACCTTGCCACAAAACCGTTACTGTTAATCCCAATCGGTTTGGTGTTTGGTGCAATTTACTATGTTGTCTTTGTCTTTGCGATTAATAAATTCGACCTTAAAACACCAGGTCGCACCGACGAATTTAGCGACAATTTAAGCGAAAAGATTGATCAAATGGGTGAAACAGGTGTGGTAGATGCCTATATTGCAGCACTTGGTGGTAAAGCTAACTTGAAATCAATTGATGCTTGTATCACTAGATTAAGACTGATTGTTGCTGACCAGTCATTGGTTAATGACCAAACTTTAAAACAACTGGGTGCAGCTGGTGTTATTAGACCCTCTAAAGAAGCTGTCCAAGTGATTGTTGGCCCCAAGGCTGAACAAATCTGCGAAGGTATCCGAAATAGAATGAACTAATTGCATATTGGACTGATGCAGATATCTGGAAACGTTTGCTTAATAAACGCTGTTGCACTCATGGCGGGAATATTATATGTTATTTAAAGTAACATGTAGTGAGTTGCTCAAACACCGTGTTATTAACTACTTTAAGGGTATCTGTTATCATGTCTTATCAGGGAAGAGGTGTTAGTATGATTGGTTTCTTTAAAAAAAAGAAGGAAGTTTTAAAATTTCCTGTTGAGTGTGAAAAAATTGACTTAGCTTTGGTGCCAGATGTTGTTTTCTCGCAAAAAATGCTTGGAGATGGTGTTGCGATTATACCTAAGGGGTCTATCATATGTGCACCTTGCGACTGTGAAGTGGTACAGATATTTCCTACGAATCATGCCATTGGTTTGGTGACGCCCTTAGGCCTTGAGCTGTTGATTCATATTGGTATTGATACCGTTGAGTTAAAAGGTGAAGGTTTTAAACGAATCGCATCCCCGGGAGATCATGTAAAAGAAGGGGATCCATTAGTCGAGGTGGATTTGACTCTTATAAAGAATGCCAAGAAAGCGATTGAGACGCCTATTGTTATCACTAATATGGAAAAAGTCCAGTCAATAGATGTTACTGATAATGACATCTTAATGACAATCACTCTGAAATAAATTTCAGAGGTTCTGAAATAAATTTCAGAGGTTCTGAAATAACACTTCAACTTTTGATGTGTGACTAATGTTATAAGGAGCTAACTAATGATGAAAAAGGTAGTTATAACGAGCAAAATGGGTATTCATGCAAGACCAGCAAGTCAAATTATTGCATTAGCTCAGAAGCATCAATGTGATATTTTTTTAATTAAAGATGGCCGCACATATAATGCACGAAGTATTATGAATATCTTAAGCATGGGGATGCGCCATGGTGAGGAAATTCATATCAGCGCTGAGGGTGTCGGTAGTGAAATCGCTATTGAAGAGATGGCGACATTAATCCTTAGTATCGAAAACTAAGGCTCTGATGGCGCCCAAGTGTCAAGGTCGCAGGAGGAAGAAAATGAAGGGTTTAATCATCAGTAAAGGCATTGCAATTGGTAAAGCAGTCTATTTTGATAATGCTATGCCAGAAGTTAAAAAAACAGTGGTATCTGATACCGTTGCAGAAGTTTTAAGATTAAAACAGACGTTTACAGACATGAAAGTTCTAATGAGTCAAAGACTAGAAGAGGCTCAGTGTAAGAATCAAAAAGAAAAGCGAGAAATTTTCGAAGCCCATTTGATGATTTTAGAGGATCCAGAGCTAAGTGATCAAATGTTCGATTTAATTGGTTCAGATAATATTAATGCGGAATATGCTGTTCAGGTGGTTTGCAATCAATTTGTTGAAATATTCCAAGCCATGGACAACGAATACCTTAAGCAACGAGCCAACGATATTATGGATATTCGAGACCAATTGCTTAAAGTTTTAATGGGTATAGTGGATCACCGGGTTTATGAGCCTGGGACCATTGTGATGGCAAAGGATTTTAATCCTTCAGATATCCATTTAACAGAAGATTCAAATGTAACGGGTTTGATTGCTGAAATTGGGGCAGAAACCACACACTTTGCGATTTTAGCTAAGATCAGTGGCATACCGACAGTACTTGCCATCGAAGGGTTACTGACAGTGGTAAAAGAAGGGGATATGTTGATTGTTGATGGGGATAAAGGAGAAATTGTCATTAATCCCGACCAAGAAACCATTAACGCCTACATCTTAAGACAAGAGAAGAATGCAGTGTTTGCACAGAAGGTCAGTATTTATAAAGAGCGCCAAACCGTAACAGCAGATGGCAAAAACTTTGGTGTATATGCCAATGTGGCCAACACAAAAGACTTAAAAGCTGCTAATGAGAATGGTGCAGAAGGTATCGGTCTCTTTAGAACAGAATTTGTTTATATGGATCGTACAAATGAACCTTCAGAAGCAGAGCAGTTCGAAATATACAAAGCGATGATTGAAGGTATGAATGGTAAGCCAACCGTCATTAGAACCTTAGATGTTGGCGGAGATAAGGAATTAAGTTACCTTGGAATTCCTAAAGAAGATAATCCGTTTTTGGGTTTCAGAGCGGTACGTTATTGCTTGACCAATATTCCTCTCTTTAAAACACAGATTAGAGCTTTATTACGTGCAAGTGTCTATGGAGATTTGCATGTAATGGTGCCAATGATCAGCAATTTAGAAGAGATTTTGGCCTTTAAAAAGATCTTTGCTGAAGTTGAAGTTGAATTGAAAGAGGCAAATATTCAATTTAGCCCATACAAGCTTGGTATCATGATTGAAGTGCCTTCAGCGGCAATTTTGTCGGATGTCCTGGCGGAATATGTAGACTTCTTCTCAATTGGTACCAATGATTTAATTCAATATACAATGGCTGCAGACCGAATGAATAAAGGTGTTTCTTATCTATATTCTCCTTATATGCCTGCTCTTGTGCGATTATTGAATACGGTCATCACCAATGGCAATGCCAAGGGGATACATGTTGCAATGTGCGGTGAATTGGCTTCAAATCCTCGGTTTATTCCACTATTGATAGGCATGGGACTCCACGAGTTTTCAATGAGTGCCAATCGGATTTTGGAAAGTCGTTACATCTTTACTAAGTTAAATGTGGCTCAGTGCCAAGCCTTGCGTGATGAAGTTTTGACGTATCATTCTGAAGCTCAGGTTAAAAATCGTCTAGAAGCGTTTTATTTAGAAAATTTATACGAAGCATAAGGATTATCAATCAAAACCCCTGCCACTAGATATAGTGGTGGGGGTTTTCTTATTGTCTATATAGCTGTAAGTGTTGCAAAGACAGCTTGGTAATGAAAAAATGTTTTGGGAAATTGATACTTTTGGTTGCAAAATCGATTTTTTTCATCTAAAATCCCGTCTTTGACAGTTTGAAAGCAAAAAAAGCTTGAAACCCATTGGTATCATTG
>CAZFST010000033.1:0-41585 GCA_964522015.1 uncultured Fusibacter sp.
GATCAAGTCCAATATAAGTTTCGCTACCAAAATACTTGGGACACCGCTTTTACAGATCCTCTAAACCCCAATACCTCTGGTGGCAACAGCTTGATCCTTGTAGGCAATGTACCTGATACCGTGTCTTACCATTTAACAGGTTCTTTCCAGGGCTGGGCAGCAGGGGACGATGCCTATACTATGACAGACCCAGATGGGGATGGCATCTACACATTGACTCTTGATTTAGCCTCAGCCCGTTACGAATATAAGGTCACTAAAAAAGTGAAAGGGGTCATCAGCTGGATTCCTGATGGCACTAACAACAACCATGTTGCTCAGGTGACAAAGGCTGGCCAAGTGACTTTCTACTTCAACGGCAAATTGTACGAGGCGGGACAGCACACCCATCCAATCGCTTCTTCTTTGGATATGAAACTGGTGGACGTGTTTGTCTTTAATCAGGCAACTGGCGAAAAAATGGGTCAGCTCCTCGATCCGGATTTTGACGGCACCTACGTTTACAAGTTTACAAACCTTGCAAAAGGCGAGTACAACTTTATACTAAAAGATGCAGCAGGTAATCCTCTTGCACCCGAGGCCACCCCTTACGCGGTGAATCTCAAAGAAAATTTTGATTTAGAACTGGCTTATTACAGCGGATTTGATTATTTACTAGACAATTATGCCCCTCTCCTTGATGGGGTGCTAGATGCTGGCGCAATATCCCATAACTCATGGGAATCCAGAGACCGCCAACCCTTTGGTGCGGTTGCCGCTGGTACTGCGGTTAAACTGGGCATAGCTACGGCAAAGGGAGATGCATCAAAAGTCACTCTTTTGATGAATGGTAAGCCTTATCAGATGGTTCTTGCCAGCAGTTCTGATACACAGGATTTTTACACTAAAACCTTAACCCTACCAACGGTGGGTGTGAGCAATTACAGCTTTATCATCCAAGACGGTGAAAAGCGTCTGTACTACGGTGGCACAACGGGTTCTGGTACAGCCACTGACAACCAAGGTCAGAGCTTTGGTATTTCAGTTTTCCCACAGGGATACCAAACACCTGATTGGATGAAGCTTTCCATCACTTACCAAATCTTTGGGGATCGTTTTAACAATGGGGACCCAACTAATGACAAGACAAAGTTATTTGGCATGGGGGACATTCCTTTGCAGTTCCCTGTCTGGGAGGACTACGCTAACTTTGAAGACACACGCTATCAATTTGTAAATCCTGACAACTATAACCGTCTAGCACAAGAAAAAGGCTGGGACAAGGATTGGCACAACGATATGTACGGCGGCGACTTAGCCGGTGTTAGTCAAAAGTTAGACTATTTGCAGTCTCTAGGGGTCAAGACCATCTACTTTAATCCTATGTTTGAGTCCATTAGCGCCCACAAATACGACAGTGCGGATTATAGTAAAGTTGACCCGCGGTTTGGGTCAAACACTGACTTTGAAGTATTAGCTCGGGAGGCAAAATCACGGGGCATGCACATCATTTTAGACGGCGTGTTCAATCATGTGGGCAGTGACAGCTTGTATTTCAACAAATTTGGAAAGAACTATCAAGATAATGTGTTAGGCGCTTACGAGGCTTGGATTTTAAAAGAAACCAAAGCAGGCAATCCAAAAGCCATCGCACTTTACGATTCACTTCTTAAGGGCAATAGCGGCGATAATTTTAGAACCGATGCTTTTTATCAGCCTTATCTATCCGGTGAAAAAGAGATTAAATCACCTTACAGCACTTGGTTTGCCATTAAAGCTGATGGTTTATATGAAGGCTGGTGGGGCTATGATAGTTTGCCGGTGATTCAATCCCTAGATGGCAGCGAACTCAATGTGAAGGATTTTTCCGATTACATTATCAGAAACGACGATTCAATTGCTCGCCAGTGGCTTGCAAGGGGGGCCAGCGGTTGGCGCCTAGATGTATCACCTGAAGTGAGCATGGATTTCTGGCAAGAACTTAGAAATTACATTAAAGGTGACAAAGTGGGCAATCTGAACTCACCTAATGGAGAGCCTATCATCCTAGCTGAAAACTGGGGGGATGCCACATCTGATTTCTTAAGCGGTGCCTTTGACTCAACCATGAACTACCGTTTTAGAGAAGCGGCCATTGAATTTGTGATTGATAAAACCGCCTATTCAAAGTATGACAATACAGGTCAAACCCCAGAAGAAACCTGGATACCTTCAGATGCAGCAACCCTTAATCGGGACCTGATGCTCTACTTTGAAAAATACCCAAAAGAGTCATCCTATGTCCTCATGAACCTTTTAGGTTCCCACGACGTGCCGCGGATTCTTGGTGTATTAGGCTACGTGGAAGTGGATAGACCCCTTTACCCCGCAACTATTAACGACATTGCAAAGGATTTGGGCATTGACGTTTCTGGCCACAATATTATGTATGTCAACGATCTTGTGACCCAAAATCTAACTACCAGCGATGCCTTGAAAATCTATCTAGACGCAAGAAATGCCAAGGCCCGTAGCCGCTTTATGCAGGCCACGCTCCTTCAAATGACCTACCCAGGTTCGCCAACTGTTTATTATGGTGATGAAGTAGGGATGAGCGGTTACCATGATCCGGATAATCGTCGTGCCTTTAACTGGAGTTTGGCAACACCTCAAAATGATGTGTTGAATTTCACCACTAAGGTCGCCGGTATTCGCAACCAGAACTTAGTGCTTCAAACCGGCGACTTTACCCCTCTGATGGCTGAGGCTGGAAGCTCTGTTTACGCCTTTGGGCGCGTGATTACGGGAGAGGCAGATGCTCTGGGGAACACGTCTTATGTGACTAACTATGAGACAAATCAAACCTTAGATGTTTCAAAAAACAATGCTAAAGCGGTTGTAGCCCTCAATAAGGATGCTGTCAATGCCGTGAGTGTTAGTATTCCTGTTGCAAAGCTTGGTATTGCTGATGGGGAGCGATTTAAAGATGCCCTTAGCGGTCAGTATTATGTGGCAGCTAGTGGTGGGATTATGGTAACAGTTCCAGCCCAAGGGGGCGTCATATTATTACCGACTGCTGATGTAGCTGTAACGGGCCTTGTTTTAGAGAAGGCCAGTGCTACCATTTTTGCTGGAGAAACTGTGCAGTTAAATGGGGTGGTACAACCTGAGAATGCCACTGTTAAAGGGATCAAATGGGTTTCCAGCGACGAGACGGTAGCCACTGTGGATCAGAAGGGTCTTGTAACTGGTGTTGCAGCGCCTTCAGGAAATACTGGGGGGACAGCTGGTGGCACTGATACGGTTGTGGGCACGACTGCCGATGGCGGACGAGTCGCCACGATTACGGCGACAACGGAAGAAGGAGGCTTTATTGCTCAGGCAACTGTGACCGTTATGACAAAGACAAAAGTAACGGGACTCACTATCGCAAAAGCGTTAAGCATAATCAATAGAGGTGCAACCACTCAGTTGATTGCAGGTGTTACGCCTGTTAACGCTACTGAAAAATCTGTGATATGGAGCAGCAATAACGTCCGTGTGGCTTCTGTGAACGGAAGCGGACTTGTTAAAGGGTCTGCTCGGGGGATTGCTGTGGTGACTGGAAAAACTGTAGACGGTGGATTCACTTCAAAATCCGTGGTAATGGTTCAGTCAACTTACTTGCCGCTACTGACCCTACTTGAAATCAAAGGGGATCTCATCAAAATGATTGGTGAACTTGTGGGTAATCAAACACAGGGCTCAAAGGATTATATGATCTCTGTAGAGAAGCTCTTAAAGTATAAGATTTTCTTGACCTCAAGAGATGTTAAAACAATTTTAGCAGGGGCTACAAAACTTGATGGAATCAGCCCGCAGAACCTTCAACTAATCAGCGATGTTTTGAAGAAGATTGCTTTTTAGCTAAAGAAGACTACTTTTCACTAAAGTAGAAGCTTCAGTACCATTAGTTTGTTAAGATGTAGGAAAAAGGAGAGCATGGGTCCAGGTATTTACCAGGATCTGTGCTCTCCTTTCCCTTTTGTTATTCTCGGGACCACCAAAATCAAATTGATACCCATGAAGAGAGACAAATTGTTGTTTTATGATAACAAATGAGGCATAATAGAAGTGAGGTGATGAAAATGAGACCAGATTTTTTTGAGGCTTTCTTGAGTTTTGGCATGCACTTTAGCCATGTCAGCGGCAAATTACTGAAACTTTGCAAACCTGAGAGTTTAACACCCAAGCAATTTGAGATTCTTCGGATTATTGAAGCCGATAAGCAAATTACATTATCGGACCTATGCGGTTGCGCTGAAATCGCCATGCCCAATGGGTCTAGAGAAGTCAAAAAACTCAGTGATATGGGGCTGCTGCAAAAAATCGATGACGCCAACGACAAACGGATTCAAGGTATTTCCCTGTCTGAGGCTGGTGTTGAGATGATGAACCAAGCCTACGGCAAGCTGATGGCCATTGCCATTGAGCAGTACAAGCATCTTGATGCATCTGAAATCGATGAAATGACGACCTGCTTTTTAACCCTGAATCGGCTATTATAATTCAAATTCTTCATGAAAATGGCCAGGAATCAAAACTAAATAGACAAAAGCAGGTGATTACGTGAAAAGAATCAATAAGTATCTCAAGATGAAAAACTTCAGAATAACGAAACTCGGTATGATTCAGTCAGCATATGCGTCTCTTATAGTACTAATCCTATGGAGCAGTTTTTTCATTTACACTTATCAGCAAAATAGACTTCAGTTAATGGCGCGCATGCCTCAAAACTCATGGTCTGAATCGGATATCCGGTTGATTGTTTCCAATATCATCTTCTTAGTTTGCATCGAAACACTGGTCATCATAATGGCCTTGATGCTTGGGTCGCAGCAGGATAAGAACAGAGAATACAGAAGTGAAATCGAGAGGATGGCACTGACGGATAGACTCACTGGCGTCAGTAACCGACATGCCACTGAAAGAATCCTGGCACGTGAGACAGCAAGCGCTAGGAGGTATGGCTACGATCTTGCAATCATCTGTATCAATATCGATAATCTAAAATATATGAATGACAGCTTGGGACACCATGTCGGCGATGAGATTATCATTTGCGCTACTCAAGTCGTGCTGCAATCCATTAGGGAAACGGATTACGTTGGCAGAATCGGTGGGGACGAGTTCGTGATCATCGTGCCCTACTGTGGGGCCCTCCATGTGACGAGTATCATAAAAAAGGCAAATGACAGATTCTGCGAAATGGGACGACGGAAATACCAGATGGATTGGACCTTCAGCGATGGCATCGCAATGTATGATGGGAGCGAATCCAGTGTCAATCTGCTGAAACGTGCCGACGAGGAACTCTACCGTAACAAAAAAGCTGTTAAGGTGATGCAGGATATATGATCAAGAATCAACCACTTACTACACAAGAAAGAGAAGTGCAAAGATGCATACAGCAAAATTTAAGGATTACGATTTAAGCGAACCCATTCTAAAGTCTTTAGACCTGATGGGTTTTGATCACCCCACAGGGGTTCAGGCCAAGGTGATACCAGAGGTTTTAAACCACAAGGATATCATTGTCAAATCACAAACCGGCAGTGGCAAGACGGCGGCCTTTGGCATTCCCATTTGCGACTTAATCGACTGGGAAGAAAACAAACCCCAGGCCTTGGTACTGACCCCCACAAGGGAACTGGCTGTTCAGGTAAAAGAGGATCTTTTCCATATTGGTCGCTTAAAACGCCTTAAAATTTCTGCGGTGTTTGGCAAGTCCCCTTTTCATTTGCAAGAAAAACAGCTGAAGCAGAAGACCCACGTGGTGGTGGGCACCCCGGGGCGTTTGATCGATCACCTGGACCAGGGCACTTTAGATGTGTCCATGATCAAGTATCTGGTGGTGGATGAAGCCGATGAGATGCTAAGAATGGGGTTTATTGAGCAAATTGATGACATCATCAGCATGCTACCTAAAGATCGGGTGACCATATTGCTATCAGCAACACTACCTGAGCATATTCAATCCCTGTGTAAAAAATATATGATTGATCCTATTTTTGTAGATGTTGAGGACACAAGTCCTGCGGCAACTCGGATCGAGCAAGGCCTAATGCATACTGAAGCCTCTGAAAAAATGGGGCTTTTAAAGGCTGTTTTAATAACGGAAAATCCTGATAGCTGCATGATTTTTTGCAATACCCAAGGAGCAGTTGAAGATATTTGGGATACCCTTAGTCGGTCAGGCTACAGTGCGGATAAAATTCATGGTGGTATGGAACAAAAGGACCGCCTGAGAGTAATGGATAGTTTTAGAAATGGGGGCTTCCGCTTTTTAGTCGCTACGGATGTGGCTGCTCGGGGCATTGATATTGATAATATTAGCCTGGTGATCAACTTTGATGTGCCCAACAACCGTGAAAACTATGTCCATCGAATTGGTAGAACCGGCCGTATTGGCAATCAAGGGAAAGCCATTACCTTTTGTGCCCCATATGAAACCTCAGACCTTCAAGATGTTTGCGCCTTTATTGGCAGAACCATTGATGAGGTAGCAAAACCCGAAGCGGCGGATGTGAAAAATGCCAAGGCGGATTTTGAAGTCAAACGCCTTTCTGAGCCTGAAAAAAGAGGGCAAAAGGCTGACAAACTCAACGAAGATATCTTAAAACTCCACATTCGCGGTGGCAAAAAAACAAAGATGCGGGCTGTGGATGTTGTGGGTGGGATTTGTGCCATTGAGGGCGTTGAAGCTAAAGATATTGGCATTATCAACATCTTGGATCTGTCCACATATGTCGAGATTTTACACGGCAAGGGTGAATTGGTGCTTAAGGCACTGGAAACACTGCCGATTAAAGGTCGGATCCGGATTGTGACACGGGCTGAGAAATAAGCCAGTGTTGAGATAAAATACGCCAGTGTTGAGATAAAATACGCTACTGATGAGATAAAACACTTGAAAAAGTTTACGGTTTGTGATAAATTTCATTAAACATCAAATCAAAATACTATGATTGAGAAATGAAGTATCAATAACACTTAATAGAGAGTCAGTGGTTGGTGGAAACTGATAGGTGCGGATATGGATAAAGCCTCATGAGTTGCCAAAAGCCGGTTTGCGACCGTTAAAGCGCCTCAAGTTATAAACTAGGATGGTACCGCGTCTACACGCTCCTTGCATTTTGCAAGGAGCTTTTTTAATTGAAAAAGGAGGCAGTTTGGTTAAGAACCAAGCGACAAAACCATGAGCGAACAAGATTTTAGCGTCAAAAAACTCAGCGAACAAGAGCAACTTCGAGTAGACAAAATCAAGGTGTTAGAGGACTTAGGCGTAGATCCCTTCGGTGCCCGCTTTGATGTGACTGCTCACTCAGAATCCCTTAAAGCCCAGTATGCTGATAAGACAAAAGAGTTTTTTGAGGAAACACCTGTTGAAGTGGCAGTGGCCGGCAGAATCATGACAAGAAGAAGCAAAGGCAAAGCAGGCTTTATGCATATTCAAGACAACGATGGCCAAATTCAGATCTATCTAAGACAAGACGTCTTATCTGAATTGGATTATCAATTGTTTGACATGTGCGACATCGGCGACATCGTCGGTATCCGTGGTACTGTATTTGTAACGAATACAGGTGAAGTCAGTGTTAAGGCTAAAGAGTATATCCATTTGACAAAGGCCCTCAAGCCACTTCCAGAAAAATTCCATGGTATTACAGACGAAGATGATCGTTTTAGAAAACGTTACTTGGATATCATCATGAACCGTGATGTCAAAGATATTTTCATGAAAAAGCAGAAGTTCTGGGGCACAATCCGAAGCTTCCTGATTGAAAACGACTTCTTGGAAGTGGAAACGCCGATTCTTGAAACATCTTCAGGTGGCGCAGCGGCTACACCCTTTGCCACCCACCACAACGCACTTGATATCGATGTTTTCTTAAGAATTTCCATGGGTGAGCTATGGCAGAAAAAGCTGCTTGTGGCAGGCTTTGAAAGAACTTTTGAAATCGGACGACAGTTTAGAAACGAAGGCATGAGCCCTGAGCATCTTCAGGACTACACGCAAATGGAGTTCTACTGGGCCTATGCTGACTTTAAAATGGGCATGGACTTCTGTAAAGAAATGTACCGCCGAGTGACTAAAGCCGTTATGGGTACTTCTAAGTTTACAACCCGTGGCTTTGAAATCGACATGGATGCAGAATGGGAGATCTACGATTTCGAAACCGTCATCGAAGAAAAAATGGGCATCAATATCTACACCACTACAAAAGAAGAAATCATGGCTAAACTCAAGGAAAAAGGTGTGGAATTTGAACCTAAAGCCGGCTTCTGGCGCCTTGTGGATGTACTTTGGAAAGTGGTCAGAAAAGATCTTGCCGGCCCTGGTTTCTTAGTCGGCCAACCGGTTCAATTAAACCCCTTGCCACGTAGACTGAAAGAAGACCAGCGTAAAGTGGCTCAGATGCAGATTGTATTGGCAGGGTCTGAAATGGGCAACGGTTATACGGAGCTTAACAACCCAATTGATTTGGATGAGCGCTTTAAGGAGCAACGTGCAATGGGTGAAGAGGGCGACGACGAGGCCCACGACCACGACGAAACTTTCGTTGAGGCACTTCGCTATGGTATGCCGCCGGCCTTTGGCTTCGGCGTCTCTGAGCGTTTCTTCTCGGTGATGATGGACCGCCCAATCAGGGAGTGCGTGATGTTCCCGCTGATGAAACCTAAAAAGACGACTTAATCTAAGAAGCTTCGATAAAATACTAAATACTAAATACTAATAAAAAAGATAAGCAATAAGAAAGCCCCAATAAATCCAGCATGTTAAAAAACGCTGAGTTTATTGGGGCTTATATTATTTAGATGCTGAGTGTACAAATATCTTCTACAACGTATGATCCCGTGCCAAAAGTCCAGTGTGGATCTCGGCAAGGCGCTTTCTTGTAATACCGTACTTACTATAAGTGTAGTAGGCGCCAACGAAGGCAAGGAGGTTACCAATGCCTAAAAAGAGACCAAGGCTGGTTGTTGTGAAATTAGTTTGGGCAGCAAGGTCAGCATTAAAACCAACCAAATCCACTACGATACCAATCATTAAAATTGCTAAGGACTGAGATAGTTTATAGGTGAGGGTCATGGTGCCGTAGTAAACTCCCTCTTGACGGGTGCCAGTGTTGAGGGCATTCTCGTCAACCGCGTCGGCCACCATTGCCTGTGGTAATGTAAATAGGCCACCTGAGCCAAAACCACCAAGTAAAATAAATGGGGCTAGTATCCATAGATTAGCAGCAGAGAATTCTTTGAAAAACACACAAACGATAAAATAGAGGCTGGCAATCATGGAAAGACCAAGGCCGTAGCGAATTGAAACCACTTTGTCTTGGTGCTTATTGAGCCACAACCAAACCGGCTGGCTAAAGACCGCCAATAGCAATTGTCCCCCTGCGAAGAGGGCAATCATTTTACTTTCCATATGGAAGGTGTAGGTGTAAACGTGTAAACCAATTGTACTCAGTAGTGCACTGGCAAGGTTTGTAAAGAGGTAGCCAAAGATCACGGCTCTCAGGTTTTTGTGGCGATAAGCGTCAAACAGGAGCTTAAAAAAGTTTTTAAAACCAGCGTCACTGGCATCTACAACCCGTTCGTTGAGCACTGGAATCATATGCTGTGTACTGAAAATTGAAATTAAGCTGGTAACAAGCACTAATAGGGAAGTGACAATACTCATTACCTTGTAGCCCATTGGATTCAATTGACCCATTGGAAATTCTGGTGTGGCTTTAAAGAATACCAACATGCCAACCGCTGTGGCAAAGAATATACCAAGCATAAAGCAAACCATACGAACCGATTGAACTTTTGTACGTTTTGCGTGGTCGTGGGTCATTTCTGCACCTAGAGCCGAATAAGGAGTACCGTAAATCGTCATAGCTGTTTTAATCAGCAGCAGGGTAACTGCCATGGCTGTTAAGAGCAACCACTTGGGCATGCTTGGATCCAGATTCCACAGTACAAAGTTGGTAATCACCGTTGTGATACCGCCTACCCAAAGGTATAAATGCCGACGGCCAAACCTTTTGTTGACAGTAAAATCAGAAATGTACCCCATAATAGGATCGGAAATAGCGTCCCAAATAACACCAAGACCAATAATGAAACCGATTATGGTACCAGATAAACCAAGTACTGCAGTCGCGTAAAAAACAAAATAGGTGGCAACAATCTGAAAAATGACGCCAAATCCGAAATTGCCGATGCCGAATCCCCAAATTTGATGCTCTTTGAGCTCAGGCTGTCCAGAAAGAATGGTACTTTGTTGCTTTTGCATGGGGTATCAGCTCCTTAAAGTTTGTCTAGAAAATCAAACATCTAAAACATCTAGATATGTCTACTTTACCACAAAAGTCGTCAAAATTCTTTTAAAATCATAACTTCTCACCAGATGTTAATAATCAGTGGTTTAGGGGGACGTGTACCGTGGCTCATTTTTGATAAACATGGTATAATCAGAAGATGATTCGACACGCGAACGATATTTCTGATATTCAGTCTAAACAATTGGAGGTCTATATGTCAATTTTGAAAATTAATACCCCATTCAATCCAGATTTTACTGGTGAGCTAGTGACTACGCGCGCCAGGGTTCCAATTGGCGCGGGAGAAGGTCGCTTGTCACCATACGATATGCTCCTAGGCGCCTTGTCATCTTGCCTTTATGCCACTTTTCTTGGGGTTGCAGAGAAAAAACGCATTGTCTTTGAAGCCATGGACATTGAAGTGACTGGAGAAAAGCATACTGAAGTTCCCACCACTTTAGAATGGGTCAAAGTGGTGATGCGGGTTAAAGGTGCACCTGAAAACAAACAAAAGGGTTTGTCAGAGGCAGGGCAATTGGCGGCTCAGTATTGCTCCATTTACCAAACCTTGTCCCATGTTGCGCAAATGTCCCTTGAAGTGATTTTTGAAGATTAGATGGCTCAGGGGGACGTGCACCATGGGCCACTTTTTAAAGAGCGGCCCACGGTGCACGTCCCCCTGAGCCACTTTTAAATTTTTTGCTTGACAAGGGTGAATCCCCAAGGATATACTGTTTCTAATTTAGAAATACGCAAGGCGTTGAAGAGAAGAGTAATGTGTCCATCCCATCATTAGAGAGTGCCGGTAGCTGAAAAGGCATGTTAGGAAATCCCATGAAAAAAGCCTCTGAGCCGCATGTTGAAACACACTTGATTAGCCCGAATCTTTTTCGAGATTTGAAGGTATAGTGCTGTGGATGGCATGCCGGGTGCTCCCGTTATAGGGCTAAGGTAATCACGCGGTTTGCGTTGTACCTGATAAGGTCTATATGGTGATGTATAGACAAACTGAGGTGGTAACGCGACAGAGTAACTCTCGCCCTCAAGTCAATAGACTTGAGTGTGGGAGTTTTTTTATTGGGATTTTTTATGGCGATTTTAACAGAGAAAACAGGAGGTAACGATATGCATTGGGCACAGAGAACGGCACAGGCGCTAGTAGCAGCACATCCAGATAGAGAAACATTTGTTTGCGCATCGGGCATCAGCCCATCAGGGTCAGTACATATTGGGAATTTTAGAGAAGTTGTCACCACCTACTTTGTGGTTCGGGCCCTTCAAGCCTTGGGTAAAAAGACCCGGTTTATCTTTTCTTGGGATGACTTTGACCGATTCAGAACAGTACCTGCTGGAATTGACCCAAGTTATTCAAAATACATTGGGATGCCATACTCAGCGATTCCAGATCCCCATGGTTGTTGCGAATCCTATGCCAAACACTACGAAAAAGAATTCGAGGAGGCTTTAGTTGCCTTTGGTATCAACGTCGAGTTTTTATACCAAACACAACAATATCAAAGTGGCCGTTACCGAGAAGGGATCCACCGAGCCCTGGTTAATAGGGGGAAAATATACGATATTTTAATGGGTTTTAAAATCCAAGAGGCTTGTGCTGAAGAACGGGCAAGATTTTTTCCAATAAATCTTTACTGCCACCACTGTGGCAAAGACGATACAACGATTTCTGCCTACGATGAAGGTGCCAGAGTGCTTTACTACCACTGTGCCTGTGGCCACCATGGGGAGCAGTCCGTGCGATCAGCGGCCAATATTAAGCTGATGTGGAAAGTCGACTGGCCAATGCGTTGGGTAGAAGAACAAGTCGTCTTTGAACCAGGGGGACGGGACCATTCTGCGGCCACTGGCAGCTACAATGTTTCAACGGTTGTGGCCAGGGAAATCTTTAACTACACAGCACCAGCTTACATTCCCTACGAATTTATTGGCATCAAGGGAGCCACAGGTAAAATGTCTAGCTCAACTGGTATCAATGTCACCCCAAAAGCATTGATGGCAGTGTATGCTCCAGATGTGATTCTTTCAATATTTTTAGCCTATCAACCCAATGCAGCCTTTGATATTGGTATGGATCAAGATGTGGTCAAGCACCATACAACATTTGAGCGGCTGTATCAACAGTACCGACAGGGTACCCTTAGCCGGGAAGACCAAAATTTTGCCATGCACCTTAGCCTTTTACCATCAACCCCAGAACACTTTGCTCCCTATTCGCAACTGACACATGTGTTGCCCCTGGTGGCCTACGACCGTCACCTTTGCAAAGAGCTTCTGGGCCACCACCTGGAACAAGTAGCGCCAGCCACAT
Source organism: uncultured Fusibacter sp. (assembly GCA_964522015.1). Lineage (GTDB taxonomy): Bacteria > Bacillota > Clostridia > Peptostreptococcales > Acidaminobacteraceae > QQWI01. Next base: position 12,637 of record CAZFST010000033.1, read on the forward strand.
ACAATGCCACTTGCGACAGGGTGATTCATTGGATTGAGCAGTGGCAGCCAGAACGTGCTACCCGTATCAATAAGTCCTTCAACAGAGCCTACTACGTTGGTCTCCCTAAAGAAGTCCAAACCCGCCTTCGTCAACTGGTCCAAACCCTGACCCCAGAAAGCGATGGCCAACAGTGGATGAATGCCGTTTATGAGGTGGCCAGTGATCTGGATTCTCAACGGACCAAGCGTCAGCAAAATCAAGTGTTCGAGGCACTTTATCACCTATTGATTTCCCGGGACCAGGGTCCAAAGTTGCCACTTTTAGTGGACTTAATGGGGGCCAACCAAGCCTATCGACTTTTAGCGGGCACCGTGCGCTAGTATGACTCTTTGAAATCTCGTAGTAGTATGATAAACTAGGACTTGAAGTTAAGAGGCCACACCCTATTAATTGGAGGATCATATGAAACTGATTTCGTGGAATGTCAATGGCATTCGCGCTTGTCTAACAAAAGGCTTTATGGACTATTTCGATGCACAAGATGCAGATGCCTTTTGCCTTCAAGAAACAAAATGCCAAGTTGGTCAGGTGGCATTGGACCTACCAGGTTACCATCAATATTGGCACCAAGCTGTGAAAAAAGGGTATTCGGGAACTGCGATTTTTACTAAAAAAGAGCCCATTTCTGTGGCATATGGCCTTGGTATAGAAGAACACGACCAAGAGGGCCGGGTGATTACCCTTGAATTCGAAAAGCATTATTTAGTCAACGTGTATACGCCAAACTCTAAACAAACATTGGAAAGATTGGATTACAGACAGGTTTGGGAAGATGACTTCCGGGAGTATCTCTTAGCTCTGGATGCTAAAAAGCCAGTGATCTTATGCGGCGATCTTAATGTTGCTCATAAGGAAATTGACCTTAAAAACCCAAAGACAAATCGTAAAAATGCTGGTTTTACAGATGAAGAGCGAGCGAAGATGACAGAATTGGTGGAATCTGGCTTTACAGATAGCTATCGTCACTTTTATCCAGAACAAATTGGCGCCTATTCTTGGTGGTCTTACATGGGTAGTGCCCGGGCCAACAATACAGGTTGGAGAATTGATTACTTTGTGACTTCAAATAGCCTAAGCCCTCTGTTAGTAGATGCACAAATTCACCCAGAAATACTGGGTAGTGACCATTGTCCTGTGGTTTTGGAAGTGGCCTTATAATGTACGTTGAGTATCCTTCTAAAGCCTACAAGTCGGTACGTATGATTGCACAAGTGCTGATGTTACTGGTTATTGAACGAGGCTATCACTTATTTCATTACTTTGGCCACACTTTTGGATGGCGGTGGTTTGGTTATGCAATCGGTCCACTACTATACGGTATTCTTTTAATAGGTGTTTTTAGATGGCATCGGAGCTGGATGAATAAGCGACAGTTAGCGCCCTTATGTTTGCCAAAAGAGCGGCTCCTGCCTCTCTTGGCTTACGGTCTAGGTGGGGTAGCACTGGCTATCGCAACTAACTGGTTATGGGGACTGTACTGGAATCGTCCATTTCTTTTGGAGTGGTCTAAGCTTGATGTGGTGCTTAACTACAAAGCCTGGTTTTATCATGATGGGCCACTTTTGGGAACTTTAATCTTTACCGCCTATTATATTGGATATGCCGTTAAAATTTACTTAGCATTGCAAATTGGGAATATTTGCTACCACCTTGGTGGTCTAAAAAGCGAAATTCTTGGTAGGGTTGCCCTCTTCACCAGCTGTCTTGTGACATTTGGCCTTTCTGAAACCATGTACTATGGCAAACAAACTGGGGCATTTTTATTGGTTAGTACTGCCATAGGTTTGGCAATAACAGCAGCTAATCCTAAACGCTGGGCCATTATTTGGACTTATGTGATGTTAGCATTTTTAATCTAAAACCCATTGACACCATGGGTATTGCGTGTTATATTGTACTTAATTCCGATGGGAAAAGGTGTTGAATATGAAAATATCGTCAAAAGCGCGTTATGGCATCAAGGCACTGCTGGATTTAGCGGTTCATGCACAGCAGGAGCACGTGGCACTCAAAGAGATTGCCGAACGGCAGAATATTTCTGATCGTTATTTGGAGCAAGTGTTCTCACTGCTTAAGAAATCCGGATTGGTCAAAAGTGTCAAGGGGCCTCAGGGTGGCTACATGTTAGGTTGTGATTTAGCCACCACCACGGCTTATCACGTTGTATGCGCTCTCGAGGGAAAAGAAAACTTCCAAGAAACATACGACCCACAGGATTTTGCAGAAGCTGCTATCAACCAAATCCTATGGCAGCCTTTGGATCAACAAGTTAAGGAAACCTTAAGCGCTATCACATTACAAGATTTAGTAGCAGCTTACCAAATTGGCTTATCGCCAAAGAATTATATGTTTTTTATCTAAGATCCAGACATACAAAAGGCGTACAGAAGGTACGCCTTTAAATGAAATCAAAACCTATTAAAACGATGGGCATGCAGTATGATAAAACGCCGATATCGGCTATTCCAGGAGGCTAACCATGGCTAAAATTGCAAAATCACTAGTGGACTTAATCGGCAACACCCCTTTACTTGAATTCTCCCGCTACAATGCCAAAGAACAAGTAGAAGGTATTATTATTGGCAAGCTAGAATTTTTCAATCCCCTCAGTAGCGTTAAAGATCGTATCGGCAATGCCATGATAGAAGCCGCAGAAAAAGCGGGTTTAATTGATCAAGATACAGTGATTATAGAGCCTACAAGCGGCAACACTGGTATTGCACTGGCGTTTGTTGCCGCAGCAAAAGGTTATAAGTTGATTCTCACCATGCCTGAAACCATGAGCGTTGAGCGCCGTAACTTGTTAAAAGCACTGGGTGCAACCATTGAATTAACACCTGGACCAAAAGGCATGAAAGGCGCCATTGAGCGGGCATTAGAACTGGCTAAAGAGTATCCAAAGAGTTTTGTGCCACAGCAATTTGAGAATGGTGCAAATCCTGATATCCACAAGGTAACAACGGCACAGGAAATTCTAAGAGACACAGATGGTAAAGTGGATATCTTTATAGCTGGTGTTGGTACAGGGGGTACTATTTCAGGTGTGGGTGAAGTCTTAAAAGCCCATAACCCCAATATCCAGATCATCGCTGTCGAACCCAAAGATTCACCAGTGATATCCGGAGGTCAGCCTGGCCCCCATAAAATCCAGGGCATTGGAGCCGGTTTTATCCCTAAAAACCTCAATACCGAAATCTTGGACGAAATCATTCAAGTCACAAACGAGCAAGCATTTGAAACAGCTCGCAAACTGGCGGCTACAGAAGGTGCCTTAGTTGGTATTTCATCAGGAGCAAACCTTTATGCAGCAACAGTTGTGGCAAAGAGACCAGAAAATAAAGGCAAAAATATCGTGGTGATTATTTGCGACACAGGTGAGAGATACCTTTCAACAGCCCTATTTACACCGGAAGCTTAAACAACTAAATAGAGTCTAAAACCGCATCAATAGATAATTCCAATCTTTTGTTGCGGTTTTTTTGTGCAAAAAAAATAAATATCGTTCCCATGCAAAAACGGGTATCGTTTTCCATCTTGTAAGTTCCTGAATATTTGTAATAATGAATGCAATAGAGTTTGAGCGGCAAACTCGCAATAAGGTTTGGGTGGCAAACCTGCAATAAGGTTTGAGCGGCAAACCTGCAATAAGGTTTGAGCATTTAGTCATCAATTTGTTTTTGTAGGAGGCGTGATATGGAAAAGAGATTTGGATTGTGTGAGCCCTGTATGGCAGTAAGGAAATTTAACTTAACACCCCTTAAAGATCAGATGTATCTGATTTCAGAAGATAACCTCTACGCCGTAAGCCACCATGCACCAAAAGCAAAACAAATTAAATGTAATCACTGTAGTACACTTAAGTCCTCAGAGTGGGGATTTACACCTGTTAAAATCACAGGCCCCGAATGCCTTGCAAAGGGAATTCGCAGTCACTTAGATGCTTTAAGGGCAACCTCGTGGAGTTTTGGCCACGCCTCCCTAATGGAGCTTGCAGACTGGCTTGAACGTGAAGCTAAACACATCGCCCACCATGGCAAGGATTATTGGATTGACGAAGGTGTCTTATACTTCTTTGGACTGGGAGACGGCTTTGTTATTACACTCAACCAAAAGGAAATAAGTTTAAGTACATTGGTCGCATTATTTTTAAAGTAAGTATTTGAGTTCATACTCTATTCAAATTTTCGGCGTATAGTAAGGGTACAAGCAAATCATTGATTTGCCACAGAGTCCTTACTGGAAAGTGGGTAGTGTCATGAAACTGAGTTTCGGAAAAATATTAATCGCATTTTTGATTTTACCCTTTGTGGAGTTATACTTGTTGCTGCAGTTATCAGCTAACTTCTCTGCTTTATTAACCTTTGCCATCGTGATTTTAACAGGGGTCCTAGGCGCTTTTTTAGCCAAAAATCAAGGTCAAAAGGTCTTAAAAAATATTCAAAGAGAGTTGGAGCTTGGACGGTTGCCAGGGGATGACATGATTTATGGCCTCTGCATTTTAATGGGCGGCATTTTACTTCTAACCCCAGGATTAATATCAGATACCTTGGGTCTGCTTCTTCTTTTCCCACTGACCCGTATTTGGTTCACCAAGTATTTAAAACGTCAGTTTAGCACCATGGTTCAAAGAGAAGCGGTTCGCATCTATCCTTACAACATAGATCCATTCACTAAAACAGAAACCTCTGGACTAGAAAAAAATACAGGCAGTTATGACTCTAAAGAAACAATGGAAGATATCGAAATCATAGACGGAGATTAGCCTGATGGCTAATCTCTTTTTTTACAAAAAAAGAGAGGCTGTCACAACGGCTAATGCCGGCGACAGCCAAACTAATACTGGGAGAGTAAACGCATGAATGTGGATGCCTGCTCCTGTGAGCCCCCAGGCGATGGGTTTGTGTAACATCCTAATAGAATTATAAAGGATAAATCCGACTAGGTCAATAGGGATTAGACATTTAGTTGATAAATATTATCATTATCAATCAACTAAATGTAGAACATGTTGTATGTGCAGAACATGTTCTAGGTGCTGACCACGATCATGTGTTAGCATTCGCTTCCCTTCTGCTAGTTACCTTGAAGGTTGCTATATAAATGCCATTATCTTGACTCTTGCTGTAGTGGATATGCCTATGCTTGTTGGCAAAGGCTTCTACCCGTTTGAGGCCCACCCCATTAGATTTGCCGAATTTTTTCACGAGGCCTTGTTTTGTGGTGTAGCTATTGTGTACCTCAAATACAAATTCTGTAGGTGATAAAGAGCCTTTGATGGTAACTTCTTGGTTTGAAAAATAGGCAGCCTCAATGGCATTGTCAAGTAATATGCTCAGGACTTCTGTCAGGTCTCGCATATGCCAGTCAATGGCTGCGGCTTCCTTTCCAAAAGAATCAATGGTTAAATGGACACCTAATTGTTGTGCATAAGCCAACTTGCTAGAAAGCACACAGGAGACGATCATATGGGGTACTTCAACAATGGCCAGTTTGGTGGATATCTGATCATCATGATAGCCACTGACGAACTCTCGAAGGGCATCCTTGACATCGGATACTTCTAGATATTCTGTACTAACCATGATATCAATCACCTGCATGATATTAGCATAAGAATGCCAGAACCCTTTAATATCGGCAATGATGGCTTCGTAGGGTGCCATTAGGTCGTTTTGAGATTGTAGCAACAATTCACTTTCACGATTTTTAATAATTCGAACGACAACAAGGCTTGAAATCACGATGCTTGCGATATAAAAGATAATAATGCTGCCTGTAAAGTGCATATTAGCGGGATTTGCGCTATTGAAAGTAACCAGAAACAGCGAGACTAGCAGAGCGACTATTAATAATACATATGCATTAATAGCTTTTAAACTCTTTTTCTTGAGTTTGATAAAATGCCTTTCCAAGAATACAGTAGCCCTTTGATAAGCTGGTCGTAGCAAGAAGAAGATTAAAAGGACGCATGCAAAGATGGTGACTAAATAGGGGTAACCGGGAACCCCTTCTGGTATTGGAAACACGGTGATTTTTAATACATAGGTGGCAATTTGCAGTATGGCAATTTGAGAAAAAAGGAGAACTGCTGTCCAGACAACGCTGTGGATCATGGGAGATTGATTAGGGGTAAGCAGCTGCTTAAACATAAAATAAGTGAAGAGCAGTGGTAGGACAACCCGTATAAAGGTTTCCCACAGACTACTTTGAATGGGTATTTCATAGACTAATGTTGTTACAAAGCTATAGCTAAGACAATAGACCAGTGGCTTATCAAAACGTGGTTTCTTACCAGCCATCCAATTAAATGTAACATAATAGATTGAGTGCTCATACAAACCCAGTAGCATAGTCATTAATAATGTCAATGTTGCACCTTCTCACTTTGAATTTTACGTTTATGCTATCACTAACCATTCTATCTTTCAATCAATTCTTCTTTAAGAAACCGTTTTATTTTGGAGTTTTCACAACTTGAATCCAACAAAATTCTAAGTATTCTGTTATAATATTTAAAAAGGCTGTGCAATCGTTTGCACAATGGGTGCAGATAGATGAATCAGTGGGTAATCACCATGCTATCTTTGCACCAAACCTAAAATCAGGGGGAATAGGATGAGAAAGAAATTAAGCATTAACCTTAAATTCAATTTGAGAAAAACCATGAGTTGGTTGCTGATTCTACTACTACTAATAGCTATTGTGCCAGCGCCTATCAATTTTGCTGACACTGGACACCGAATTATCATTCATTACCAAAGGGATGCAAAAGACTACGACGGTTGGAATCTTTGGTTGTGGGAAGAAGGTCAAGAGGGTAAAGCCGTTGAATTCAGCGGCGATGACGTCTATGGTAAAGTTCTTATTTTAGAGAATGCCAAAGCTGTTAAATACGGCTTTATTGTCCGAAAGGGCAATTGGGAAAGTAAGGATGTAGGAACAGATCGTTTTATAGAGGCGCAAAAGGATAGCGCCACTGGTGTAACAGAGGTTTGGCTTAAAGAAGGCAAAGATGCCATAGAAACAAAAGTCCCTGAAGGGGCTGTCTCTGCTATTGCTCCCACCTCTGGAACACCTGCAAACACAGGAACTAATAAAGGCACCACAGTCTTGGCTACTGCTGATAAAGTAACGCTGAAAATTCACTACCGTCGCTTTGACCAGCAATATGAGGGGTGGAATTTATGGCTCTGGCCTAAAACTCAAGAGGGAAAAAGCTTTGGGTTTACGGGTAAAGATGAGTTTGGTGCTTTTGCGGATGTGACTTTTGAGGGCATCAAGGGTATTGAAGAGATCGGTATGATTGTCCGCAAGGGTGAATGGGAAGCTAAGGATGTGGATTCTGACCGGTTTATCAATATTTCAAAGGTAGATACTAAGGGGATTGTTCATGTTTATGTTGTTCAGGGGACAGCCGCGCTTTATGATGACATCAAACAGATTGATTTGTCTCCAAAGTTTTTAAAGGCTGAGTTTATGGACGACAAGACGGTTCGGCTAGTGGCTTCAATGCCCCTTAAAAAGTCAGAACTTCGAAGTGGTTTTATTCTGGAAAGCGCACAGGGGCATCGTCTGACACCAATTGCTATCAGTGCCAGTGGTGAAACGGCTCAAGAATTTGTCATGATTTTATCTGGCCCAGTAAATATTGGTCAGACTTATCAAACTAAGTTTTTGACCTACAAGCCTTTGAGTTTGGATCCTTCAGGTCTTTATAGCACGGAAAGTTTTGAAAAAGCTTTTGCTTATCACGGTAAACTGGGTGCCGACTATCAAAAGGACCAAACCACTTTTAGAGTATGGTCTCCGGTGGCACAGTCCATGGTATTGAATCTTTACCACGAAGGTCATGGGGGTAAGGCATACAAACAGATACCAATGGTTTCAGGTGAAAAAGGAACTTGGGAAGCCCCTGTAAAAGGTGACTTACAAGGGGTTTACTATACGTTTACAGGGTCTATAAATGGCGTGTTGTCTGAAACCTACGACCCCTACGCTGCTTCTGCTGGGGTCAATGGAGACCGGTCCATGGTGGTGAATTTTAAGGCATTGGAGCCTGAAGGTTGGATGGCAGAGCAGGCCCCTATCTATGAAAAAGCCAATGACATTGTGGTTTACGAGATGCATATTAGGGATTTTACCAATGGCCCTTCTACCTCAGCGGTCAATAAAGGGAAATACCTAGGAGTGATTGAAGCCGGCACTAAAATTGTAGGAGCTGAGAAGGCGACACCGGTTGCAACAGCCTCTAGCCAACCCAAGAGTGGCACTTCGCTGTCAACGGGCATAGACCACCTCAAAGAACTGGGGATCACCCATGTTCAAATTCTGCCCATGTTTGATTACAACAGTATTGATGAGACCCGTTTAGAAGAGAACCTATTTAACTGGGGTTACGATCCGAAAAATTATAGTGTGCCAGAGGGTTCTTATGCCAGCAATCCCTATGATGGACGAGTGCGGGTTAAAGAAATGCGTCAAATGATTCAGGGCCTTCACAGTGCTAAAATCGGTGTGATTATGGATGTTGTCTACAACCATACGGCCCTGAGTGGTGACTCTAATCTCAATAAATTGGTACCTTCTTACTATTACCGCATGAAAAACGGTGAGTTTACAAATGGTTCGGGGACAGGGAACGAAACCGCCAGTGAGCGGGCCATGGTCCGAAAGTTGATGATTGACTCCCTCAAGAGTTGGGTGATTAACTATGATATTGATGGTTTTAGGTTTGACCTCATGGGCCTTCACGACACCGAGACCATGCTTCTAATTGAAAAAGAGTTACGAGCCATTAAGCCGGATATTATTTTATACGGTGAAGGTTGGACCGGTGGGACTTCGCCCCTGTCTGAGGCGGATCGACTTGTGAAAAAGAATATGCAAAAGGTCAGTGGCATTGGTGCTTTTAACGACGACTTTAGGGACGCTGTTAAGGGTCATGTTTTTGAAGCAGAGTCGGCAGCTTTTATCGGTGGTGTCACTGGTTTTCTAGAGAGCCTGAAGTTCGGTTTTGTAGGGGCTGGTGAGCATCCTCAGATAGACTATTCTAAGGTTAATTATTCAAAGCGAGCTTGGACCGACAGTCCTTCTCAATCCATCAATTACGTGACGGCCCATGATAATTTGACATTGTGGGACAAACTTTTGGTAGCTAGTCCCGAGGCTACAGATGAACAAAGGGTTGCTATGCATCAGCTAGGCAATGCCATGGTGCTGATGTCACAGGGGGTTCCCTTCCTTCATGCAGGGGATGAGACGCTTCGCACAAAAAACGGGGACCACAATAGCTATAAGTCATCGGATGCCGTCAATAATATGGACTGGACTTTAAAAGAGAAGTATCAAGGGACATTTACCTATTACCAAGGGCTGATTGCTCTGAGAAAAGCACATCCACAGCTTCGTTTAGAGACAAATCAAGCTGTTCAGGACCAAATGGTCTTTTTTGACCAAACTGAAATCAGTAGGGTGAAGCTAGGTGAGCAAATGGTGGGGCTTATGATTGGCCCAGGAGCCACTGCTCAAGGGGCAGAAGCTACAACTGAAGCTGCACCAGAAACTGCGAAATCGACACCAGAAACCCTGGTCATGTTCTTTAATGGTAGCCTTGAAGCACAAACCGTAGAACTGCCACTTGGGTCTTATCAGGTATTGGCCAATGGCACTAAAGCTGGTGCCCTTGGATTTGAAACCATTAAAGGTGGTCAAGTGTCTATACCAGCAACGTCTGCTTTGGTTTTGACCACTGGTGCTAAGTGGTTTGAGAATCCAACCGCTGCTGGACAAGTAGCTGGGAATGGCAAGATGACTCCAGTGATTTTAGTGACCCTATTAGGGGTGCTTATTTTTGGTGGAGTAGTAGCATCTTACATTTTCAAGCGCCGCAAGTAGCCTATAGAAGGCATAAGAAAAAAGCCCTTATCGATTTTGATGGGGGCTTTCTTTGACCTGAAATTACTTCACAATTTTTAGTTTTACTTCATGGCGCTTAACATCTTCTGCGACTAGATCAACTTTAGTGTGCAATTGATAGATGGCTTCTGTATTGGTATGGTAACCATCAAAGATTGCAGTGAACCGTCGTTCATTATCAGCCTTGATCTCTTGGGGTTGTTTTAGATTATTGAGCTTCTTTAGCTTCTTTAGGTTAAACGGCTATTTTCTGTTTGGCCTCTTCGGGCTTAACCAGTGTCAAAACAAAACCACCGATGATAAAGAGGACCACAACACTTAAGACACCGTACTTTGAATGACCGGTTGCATCTGTAATGAGTCCAACTAAAAGGGGTCCCATAATGGCTGCAAATTTTCCAAAGATATTGTAGAGGCCGAAAAATTCATTGGCATTTTCTTTTGGTACAAGCTTAGCAAAGTAAGAGCGGCTGATTGCCTGAATCCCCCCTTGAACCAAACCCACTGAAATGGCCAGTACCCAAAAGTCAAAGGTGGTTTTTAAGAAGAAGGCATAGATACATATGCCTGCGTAGGCAATGATACCCACGTAGAGCATGGTTTTTCCCTTGAATTTGTTGGCCAGCATCCCATAGACAATAGCGCTTGGGAAGGCAACAAACTGAGTGACCAGTAAAATGATGAGTAGATTATTTGAAGAGACCCCTAAATCCGAGCCATAAGATGAGGCCATCTTAATAATGGTATCCACACCATCAATATAGAAAAAGTAAGCTATGAGAAAGATAAAGACTGTTTTATGGGCTTTGACATTGCGGAGGGTTTTGAAGAGCCGTTGGAAGCTCTTTTGAATGTAATGGGGCTCTTTAGGAATACCATAAACCTGATGGACATTTTTCGCCAGTGGCATAGAAAATGAAATCCACCAAATGGCAGTGATCATAAAGGCGATTTTTGGCGTTGTGAAGCCACCAAATGGCAGGACCCCAGCCTGTGAAAGAAGAATCACGGCTAAGGCGATGATAAAGGGTATGGTGCTACCGATATACCCCAGAGCGTAACCCCAGCTCGAAACCCGGTCCATGCGGTCGTCTTCGGTGACGTCCACAAGGAAGGCATCGTAGAAAATGTTACTGCCAGAAAAGCCGATGGTGGAGATGATGTAAACCGCTAACAGCATAAGCCACTGGGATTCTGGAATGAGCCCTAGCACCAAACAACCTGAGACACCAAGGGCTAAAAAGAACAATAAAAATCGTTTTTTTAAGCCCATGTAGTCAGCAAGGGTGCCAAGAATTGGAGAAAGCAGGGAGATGATTAGGGTGGCAAAGCTGTTGGCATAGGCATAGTAGGCTGTAGATTGCGCCGCTGTAATACCAGCTTGGGTGGCGGCAGCTTTAAAGTACAGCGGAAACACGGCTGTGGTGACGGTCATGGTATAGGCAGAATTGGCCCAATCGTATAAGGCCCAACTCTTTTCAAGCTTGGTCAGTTTCATCGGCGACTCCTTTGTGGGTTTGTCGATCAGTGGCTAGTGAGTTTATGGTGATGGCTTAATAAGCAAACAGACTATTGAGTTATGATTATTCAGGTATTTTATGACTCAAGTATTTGATTATGGAAACTGTGGCCATCCACATCCGGTAGAGACCATCCCATGATATGGGCCAAGGTAGGTGCGATATCCACTAAAGAGATAGTCTGAATTTCAACCCCTGATTGTATATTTGGGCCTTTGAGATAAAAGACTGTATTGTAGTCGGGAATATCGGGCCTAAAGCCATGAACCGCAGTGGTTTTAACCCCTGTATAGTAAGGTATTTCAGAAATAGGCAAAATCCAAGGGCTAATTAGGTCGTCTACAAAGTGATATGGAGGCTTGGCTTCAAGCATCATCATTGCACTGGCATCTGCACCCATGGCCACCATTTGTGCATGATCAATCAGTTCAACCTCAGGCATGGATTTGAATGCTTGGTGAAGTTCGTGGCAAACCTTTTGATTAGCAGATTCATCTCCGTAACCGTAAATGTAACAGGAACCATCACAGGATTTTGCATAGGCTTTAACCTGTGTCAACTGGTTTACACTCTCTGATAAATAACCCATCTCTTTAAGTTTTGCATTGACGCTGATCCCATGGGTCACATCTTTAGAACTATGATCTCCGAGGATGACTATGTAGGCGTGATTATACTTTTCGTAGGTGGCTAGGGCATCGAGTATTTGGGTTAATCGGTGGTCATGGCGCTCAAGCGCTTGGGTGGCCTCTTCGCTATTATGGCCGTAGCGGTGGCGGATGCTGTCGAGGTCGGTGAGGTGTACTAAGAGCATATCTGGTTGGTACTGATGAATGGTTTCTAGGGTGCTGGCAGTGGTGAAATGATCAAGGGCAGGTTGATGTTTGCCATCTCTTAAATGGCCGTGCTTTTTAACCATCTTGAGCTGGTAACTTGGACTGCCAGCATAAACGGAAACCATCATTTGGGAAGTCCACTTGCGGTTGCTGAAAATCTCGGGCATATTGTAATGAATCCGCGAGCGACCGGTGGTGGGCCAAAGGAGCGCAGCAACTTGATACCCGTTGTCGATGGCGATTTCATAGAGTGTTGGGACCTTAAAATCCTTGTGATACCAGTACCAATCTGGATGTTCAAATCTTTCAGGTTGCACCTTAGTGTTATCAATAATGCCGTGCCTTACTGGGTAACAGCCACTGATGATGCTGGCGTGGGCTGCATAGGTGACAGAAGGGTAAATGCTGGAGACGTTTTTTGAACCAGAAGCATCTTTTAAGAAGCGTTTAAAGCCTGGAAATTCGCTGAGTTTTTCTATGTCCTTAGTACTGAGACCGTCGAAGGATAAGATGACAAGGGGTCTTTTCATAAATCGCTCCTTATTATTTTGTAAGTGATTATAGTTATCATAACATTTTTGAGATGGGGCTGCATGTTAAAATTGTGCGCGAGCCACGGGGACGTGTGAGCCACGGTGCACGTGCACCGTGGCTTGTAAAAAAGGCGCTTGACAAATATATCGGACAGCGATATAGTGTTATTACGGCAGGCGATATATCGCTAGCTGATATATCGGGAGGTGTTATATGGGCACTACGGGAGATCAAACCGCGCTAACGGAAGCAGTTTATTATATTTTGTTATCCTTATTTGAGCCGATGCACGGCTATGGCATTATGCAATATGTTAAACAAATCAGTAATAGTCGAGTTAATTTGGGACCTGGAACCATGTACGGGGCTATCAATACCCTGCTTGAAAAAGGCTGGATTGCAACGGCTGATTTGGAGGGGGAAACGGATACAAGAAAGAAAGCCTATACCATCACAAAAATTGGACGGTTTGTTGTAGAGCAAGAAATCATCCGTCTAGAAGCCTTACTGGCTCAGGGGAAGCAAGTACTGGAAGCTGAAAAAGAGAGAATTTGGGGTGATGACAAATGAAAACCATCGTTTGGAAAGCATATTGGGACTTTCAAAAGGAGGAAGCTTGGATTAATCAAATGGCCTCAAAGGGCTATAGCATGACAGATTACTCTTGGTGTCGTTATGTATTTGAAGAGACACCAAAGTCCCAGTCAATCTACCGGATCGAACTGTTGCAACATTTGCCAACCCATCCAGAGAGCCAAAGTTATCTCCGGTTTTTAGAGGAAAGTGGCATAACCGTTGTTGCCAGCTATATGCGGTGGGTCTACCTAAAAAGACCTTTGAGCGAGGGACCATTTGAGCTTTATACTGACCAAGAATCTTTACTAAAATACTATACGCGGTACTTGAAATTCTGGACGGTTTTGATTTGGTTAGAGTTAGGGGCTGGTGCTATGAATTTAGTGATTGGTTTAAATAATCTAAATCAACTAGATAGTGGACTTTTCAGTATTGGAATAGGTTTGCTACCCATAGCCATTGGTATTGGTCTTTTGAAGATGTGCATGCCAATACGGGCAAAAGTCAAACAATTGAAGCGCGAAATGATGGTCCACGAATAAGTGGGACAAGGTACGCGTCCCTCCCTGGTCCACCAACCTTAATTCTTTCTTAAATAACTGTGGAATCTGTTGTCTTGAAAGGCGAATTATGTTAGGGTGGCAGAGTTGGTTTGACCGCCAAACCGCTGTTAAAATTCGCAGTTACAGGTGTATGGCAGATTGTCGTTTCTGTAATGAGAAACAAAGAGGAAAAGGTAAGCAGATGAATCAAACAAAGCAAATCAAAGAGATTAAACCAGTATTGTCAAAAAGAATCATAGCATTATTGATTGCCCTTATCATGGTGGTCACAGCGATGCCACTCTGGGCACAAGCTTCAGAGGCACAAACTACACCTGCGGCTAAAGAGACACTAGCCCCAGCGCAGGAATCTGTAATGGAAGTAAGTCCATGGGCATACAATATCCTCATCGAAGGTGAGAATTACGGTATATTCCCACAAACCTGGTACTCGGATATGTTTCAAAAGCCTGCTTCTGCAGAGAGCATAGCTATTTTAATGAAAGCTACTGAGGCAAAACTTTCGGAAATGGGAGTTGCCAAAAGAACGGACTTCAAAGCCCTTACCTTTAAAGTAGTAGGTGTAAAGGGTTTAACACGGGGAGCAATGGTGGAACAGCTCTACAATATAATGGCTATCTACGACGGTGAAACCGGTGTAAGTCCAGTGGATTACATGACCAAGCGTGGTATTTTAAAGGGCTCTGGACGGGGACTTGATTTAGAATTACCCTGCACAAGTGAACAAGCAGTTGCCATGAGCGTTAGAGGTATTCAGTACCTATTCGAGAATTTCAATGCGGGTTCGAAGGGCCTTGCTTGGAAAGTCAGCAACAAAGGCAATACCGTTTATTTACTGGGCTCAATTCACTTAGCAGAAACCAAGATTTATCCTATTAACCAATCCTTATTAAAGGCATTTGAGAGCTCAGATCAATTACTAGTGGAAGCCGATGTTTTGAATTCACAAAATGAAGAGGCATCTTTAGCGATGCTTATGTTCCAAGATAAAACACGGCTCAAAGATGTGATTAGCACAATGCTTTACAATGATGTATTGAAAGTTTTTGAGAAATATGACATGTCAGCTGACGATTATACTCAATTTAAGCCTTGGGCATTGGCACTGAAGTTCTCGGGCATGGCGATGATCAGTTCAAATTCAAATGCAGTTCAAGAAACAGCTCAAGCTGCTGATCATGGCATCGACGTCTATTTCTTACTAAATGCCATGTTATCAGGTAAGCCAGTGGTTGAACTAGAAGACATGGCCTATCAAGCCTCATTATTTGAAGGTCTTTCAAAAGACTTTCAAGAGAAGCATTTGAGCGCATCGGTGACTCAGTTACTCAATCCCACCGGAACAACTGCAACAGATTCTCAGGCCCTTTTCAAAGAATATCTAAAACACTGGTCTGCTGGGGACAAAGTAAACTTCAAGAAGAGCTTTCTATCATCATTTACTGAAGAAGCTGGGGGCAGTGATGAACTGTCAAAGATGCGATTTGGTAAAAGAGATCAGGATATGACAGACAAAGTCGTCAAACTACTTGAAAGTCCAGACAAAAAAACATCATTTATGGTTGTTGGATCAGGACACTTTATCCAAGAGCAATCAATACTAGATCTTTTGAAGGCTAAAGGATACACAGTAGAGAACTTTTATAAGTAGTTCAGACTAAAAGTGATCCAGGGGAAGTGAGCCACGGTGCACGTCCCTCTGGATCATTATAAGGAGGCATACATATGATTCAAATCAAAGAAATATCTAAAGTATTTAGTGACAAGAAGACAGGTGATATCATTGCTGTCAACAATGCAAGTTTCCAAGTAAAACAAGGGGAGATCTTTGGGCTCTTAGGTCCAAACGGGGCCGGAAAAACCACCCTACTAAGAATCATGGCCACCATCATGAGCCCAACATCAGGGACAGCCACCATAAATGGATGCGATACACAGACAAATCCAGAAGGGGTCAAGCACGCCATTGGTTTTCTGTCGGGTAATACCAAGCTTTACAAGAAGCTTACACCTGTTGAAACCATGCGGTTCTTTGGAGGCTTCTACGGCATAGACAAAGCTACACTAGAATCCCGTATTCAGCGGATTTTAGTGGATCTGGATATGATGGATTTCAAAGACAGGGTAGTAGAAAAGTTGTCTACAGGCCAGGTACAAAAAACCTCAATCGCCCGCTGCCTCATTCACGACCCCGCTGTCTATATGCTAGATGAGCCCACACTGGGGCTGGATATACTCACAAGTCGCAGCATCATCGACTTTATCAAAAATGAAAAAGCCCGAGGCAAAACCATCATCTTTTCCACCCATTACATGGAAGAAGCCGATGCCCTATGTGACCGTATTGGCCTAATCCATAAAGGTAATATCATTGAAACAGGTACCATAGAGGCCCTAAAAGCCAAGTCAGGGAAGACGAATATCCGCGACATCTTCTTGCACTATATTGACTTAGGAGCAAGCCATGTTTAGCCCACAGAGCCTCTTTAAAATCCGCGCCATCTTTAATAAAGAAATGAAATCCCTTTTTAGAGACCGCAAAGCACTGATCACCATCTTTCTGCCAGTTGTCCTGTATCCAGTGATGCTCATCCTATTTTTAGGCATCATGAACCTCATTGAAGGGGATACAAGCAAGCAAATCATGTCACTTAACGTGGATCAAAACATCTCAAAAGACTTATTGAAAATCTTAGAATCCGATAAAACTTTAAAAATAACCTCGGTTTCATTATCAGACGAAGCCATACAATCACTGGATTTTGAAACAACTCAAGGTTATCTAGAGGTCCAGGGAAAAGCCACTGAGGCTCAAAAGGGAACCGCCAACCAGATTTATACCCTCCATTATCATTCAAGCTACGACAGTAGCGTTCGCCTCTTTAGAAGTGTCAGTGACCATTATGAAACCTTTGCAGAGAATCAAAAGAATAGTGAACTAAAAAAACTTGGAATCTCAGATGCCTATGCCAATGTTTTGAATATCAAAATTCAAGAAATCAGTGGCGAAAAGCTAGGTGATGCAAGGCTTATCAGCATGGCACTGGGATTGATTGTGCCATTTATTATTGTTCTATATGGCATGCTGGGTACCTATACCCTATCATCTGATATCAGTGCTGGCGAAAAAGAGCGGGCAACCCTGGAAACCATCTTTTCAGTGCCTATCAAAAGAGCAGAAATCATCACCGGCAAACTCCTATCCTGCGTCGCAGTGGGTCTCCTGAGCGGGGGTATCAACCTCCTCTCCCTGTTTCCCGTCTTGTTTGCCGTCACCACGCAATTTCCCGACATCCAAATCAGAATTTCCGTGGGGGTCTTCGCCTTCCTATTCTTGATGCTCATCCCCGTGATGATTCTCTTCAGTGCACTTTTCATCGCCGTGGGCATGGCCTCCAAAACCTTTCAAGAGTCCCAGTCATACGGCTCTGTCCTGCTAGTGGCCCTGATGATGCCCTGCTACATTGCCATCATCCCCGACCTAGAAGCCAGTACCTGGGTGCACTTAACACCCATTACAAATGCCATGTTCCTTATGCGAGAAGCCTTTTTAGGCACCTACCACCTGGGCACAACCCTAATGGTGTTAGGCATCAATATCGGGGTCGCTGCAGTGGCGGTCTTTGTGATGAGTGTCCTATTTAGCAACGACCGCATCGTGTTTGGAGGTAGCAAATCATGAACTTTCAAAAAATAACCCACGTGATTCAAAAAGAAGCCCGGACCCTCTTTCGCAATAGGCGCATCCTCATCGGGATCTTTGCACCCCTCCTGATTTTACCCTTTCTATTGATGGGCTACCAAGCCATTGCCAGTAGCACATCCGAGACCACAGAAAAAAGCCAGAGTATAATTCTAATAGAGGAGTTAAATACCCTGCCAACTAGTCTTCTAGCCATCCTTAAAAGCGATCCTCTCATAGAAATTTTAAGTGATAGCCCATCAACTCCATCTTCATCAGACCAAAAACCCGAGGCTATTTTAGAATATGAAATCAAATCCGGTGCAGCAACCGCCACAATCAAGTACGATTTTGGCCGTAGTGCAGGGCAGCGGGCAAGCCAGCGGCTTATAGATTTACTGGAAACCTATAAAAAAGAAGAGCAGGATCGGTTAATTAAAGAGACAGGCACCGACCCCAAACTGATTGAATCCCCAAAGCTTGAAAATGTGAACTTGGCCAGTATAAGCGATGTGGCCGGTCAGGCCATGAGTAACTACTTGCCCCTTGGGTTAATCCTTTATGCCTTAACGATGATAGCCAGTTTTGCCATTGAGTTGACCACCACAGAAAAAGAATCTGGGACCATGGAAACACTGATGTCAGTGCCCCTAACAAAAATTGAGATGATTCTAGGCAAATTCGCAGCCTGTATTTTGTTTGCCACCACGACCATTGGGTTGATGCTCATTGGCCTTTATGCCATGTTGCCCCTCTTTGTCAATATGGACCTGGTCCAATTGGCCCTAAGCCCCATCCTTTTTATCAGCGTGTTTATAACCATGCTGCCTCTTCTCTTGGTGATTTCAGCACTTTGCATAGCCACCGGTATGTTTGCCAGTTCCTACAAAGAATCCAGTGCTTACTTGATGCCTGTGATGTTTATGATCATGATTCCGGCCTATGTGTCCACGGTGCCGGGGATTGAAATCAATGGATTTTTAAGCCTGCTGCCAGTGGTCAATGCATCACTGCTCATGAAGTCCGCCTTTTTAAATCAATTGGATTACGGGTACTTTGTCACCACCACCGTGGTGAATCTTCTATTCTCAGTGATGAGTTTAGTCTTTATGTTTAAAGTATTTGGCACGGAGAAAATCATATTTGGTACAGGGAAGGACTTTTCTTTCAGCCTAAACCGCAAAAAACTAAAACCAAGGCTCTTATTAGAAGCAGAAGATGTATTCTTAGTGCTGGCCATTGTGATTTTTCTGTTCATTAATTTTGGCGTGGTACTGCCAACCTATCTTAGCTTTGAGGCCGTTTTCTTAATTTCCCAGTATGGTTTGTTTTTACTGATTCCAATAGGTGTACTGTGGTACATGAAGGTTGATTTAAGAAGCGCTGTAAACCTTAACGCGCCAAAAAAAGAAGGGCGCATGGGTGCCCTCCTCAGTGGTGTTGCCCTGTGGCTAGTAGTCCTTGGGTTTGCATTCTTGTACCAAAAGCTGATTAGCCCTTATGTCACCGAAGCCCCAACCCTTGCTCTGTTAGAAGAACAAATGAAAAACTGGTCACCGGTTTTACAGTTTATCTTTATTGCCCTGACGCCAGGGATTTGTGAGGAATTCCTCTTTAGGGGTTTTGCCCTGAAGCCCCTTCAAAAGAGATATGGCAGCACCGCCGCAGTGATCATCGTGGCGCTGCTCTTTGCAATCGTCCACCTAGATGTGGTGAGACTCTTGCCAACCTTTGCACTGGGCTTAGTCTTTGGCCACATTACCGTCAAAACAAAGTCTCTTTATCCAGCCATGATCTTACATGTGTTAAATAACGCAGTCGCCATTTTCTTGTAAAACAAAAACGAGCCGGGGGGACGTGCACGGTGGCTCACTTTTAAAAGTGAGCCACCGTGCACGTCCCCCCGGCTCGTTTCAAAAAATTACGAGAATAGGTTAGCAACACCGTTTGCAATTAAATACATACAACCTGCCAAGAGCGCTGAAATAGGAATGGTAATTATCCAAGTCATGACGATCTTTTTAGCGGTTTCCCATTTGACCGAACGTGGTCGGTAAGCCGTACCCACACCCATAATAGCTGAGGAAATAACGTGGGTTGTACTGACGGGTAAACCAAAGTGGGAAGCGCCAAATATGATGGATGCTGAAGCTAAATCAGAAGCCACACCGCTGATTGGACGAATCTTCATGATTTTGCTACCGACGGTTTTGATAATACGCCAGCCGCCAACAGATGTACCCAGTGCCATTGCAATGGCACAGCTGAGCTTAACCCAAAGTTGAACATCAGAACCAGTTTGAAAACCAGTAGCCATTAGGGCTAGTGTAATGATACCCATGGATTTTTGTGCATCGTTTGTACCGTGGGTAAAGGCTTGCAAACACACCGTAAGAACCTGAGCATGTCTAAAGCGAGTGTTCATTTTATGAAGGGGCATTTTTTTAAACAGAAGTTTAAGCAGAGACAATATCAGAAAACCAGCAAAGAAAGCTAAAAAAGGTGACAGGATTAGGCCTTTTAAGATTTTGATAAAACCACTAAAATGAATGGCTTCTAAACCAGCAGCAGCAATGGCAGCGCCAGTGAGTGAACCAATCAGTGTATGAGAAGATGAGCTAGGAAGACCATAGTACCAGGTTAGCAGATTCCAAGCTATTGCAGACAGCAATGCACAGATAATCACAAGCCCCCCATTATGAAGTTGGTAGGGGTTAGAAATGATATCCTTTGAAATCGTTTTCGCAACTCCGGAAAAAGAAAGTGCGCCTAAAAAATTCATGATAGAAGCAATAATGATAGCGGTTCTTAATTTAAGAGCACGGGTTGATACGGCAGTGGCAATAGCATTGGCAGTATCGTGGAAGCCGTTGATAAAATCAAAAGCCAATGCTGCAACAACGGTTATGATTACTAAAATGAGTGTACTAGTCATCAGCATTGCACCTACGCATTTTTCATAATGATACTTTCAAGTACCTTAGCCACATCTTTACAATGGTCTACGCAACTTGAAAGGGTCTCGTAGATTTCTTTATACTGTATTAAGATGATGGGCTCATTTTGATGTTCGATAAATAAGCGTTTAATCGTTTGTCTTTTAAGAACATCGCAGATGGCTTTGTATTCCCGTACTTTAACAATGGGATCATTCATACCAGCGAAATTCTTTTCTGAAAGGGCCAAGACGCAATTGTTGATTTCGTTGCAGCATTTGTAAACGTATTCCGAGATTTGACGCATTTCATCAGTTGTTTTGTCAATGTTATACATTTCGAATCTTGACGCACTGACTTCCATCCAATGGACGATATCGTACATATGGTCTGCAAGATAAAGCATATCTTCACGTTCGATTGGCGTGATTAGGGATTTATTCAGTTCTCGGCTAAATTCAATCATTTCACTATAGCTTTTTTCTTCAAAACTTTTAATGGTGGCATAATACTGATACAGATGATCTTTTTCCAGAATTCTGAAATCAAAGAAATACTCAGCTGAAGTACATACTGTTTGGGACATATTTAAAAGTATTTTAAATAGGTCATCTTTCACTCTTGATTTGAATAACACGTTAAATCCTCCTAATAGATCGTTTGGGCGTTTTTTGAGACATTAACTATGGTTTGAGTGTCAAAAGTAAGTTTCGCAATAAACATATACAGTGCAGCTTGCTTACGTAACCGCAGTATATTGTATATGTTTGCTCAACTAAATACTTTTGACACCCAAACCAACAATAGAACTTTAAACCATAATGGCGTTACAAACTAAACTTTTGAATATACGCTACTTATATTAACACAGACTTAACAATTAGTGGCGGCACTTAACACAATCTTAACAATGGAAAATCAACCAAGTACAAAAAGAAGTGTCAGGCAAAATCGCCTGACACTTCTGCCTTTTGCTATTGGAAACAAACGTATCAGGGAAAGCACCTGATACGCTTGCCTTTTGCCTAGTAAGAACAGAAGTGTCGGGCAACATCGCCCGACACTCCTGCTTTTTGTATTTACAAATATAATTGTCAGGCAAAATACACCTGACAATTATATTTGTACTTATTGAATTATATCATCTTTTCCATAATGGTTTGTGAACGCTTGATAAAGGCGCTCATTTGCTCTGGAGACAAGGGCTTGTGACCAAGCACTGCAAGGTCATAGAGCTGCTGGGCTACCAGTTCTGTTGTTTCGTTTGGATCAAACATGTGCTCCAGTGTGTATTTAACCAAAGTGTTGTTTTTATTTAGCACTAAAGTTTCTTCAGTAGGGAAGTTCATGCCGCCCATACCAGCCATACCACCCATGCTGTACATTTTCATCATATCCTGCATACGGCGGCTGCTTTCAGAAAGCACGATCATACCGGCAACATCTTGAGATTTTAAGGCTTTAAGTTCAATCTTAACCCCGTCGATACCCAATGCTTTTTTGAAGAGGCCAGTCAAGGTCTCAATCACAGACTTTTGTGCTTCTTCGTCAAGATTCTCTTCTTTTTCAGTTAAAAGATCGGAAACATCAGCATCAACTCGCTTGAAGTTCACGCCTTCGTTCTTAGACTCGATAAAACTGATAAATGGTTGGTCGATGCGCTCCGGCAATTGGAGCGCCTGGATCCCGTGATCCGTCAAGAGATTGACATATTGAGCTTGCTGTACTGGGTCAGTGACATAGTAAACATCATTCTCAAACTTATCCTTCATCAATTCACGGTATTCAGCCAGTGTTACATTAGCGCCATCAGTTGACTTGTAAAGAATGCTGTCCTTAACTTTGTCGTAGAATTTGTCGTCTTTCAGGGCGCCAAACTTGACAAAAGGATTGATGTCAGTCCAGAATTTCTCGTAGTTTTCACGCTCAGTTTTGAAGAGGCCATTGAGCTTGTCGCCGACTTTTTTAGCGATGTAGTCAGAAATTTTCTTAGTGAAGCCGTCGTTTTGAAGGAAGCTTCTTGAGACATTAAGCGGCAAATCTGGGCAATCGATGACGCCTTTTAAAAGGAGTAAGAACTCTGGAATGACTTCTTTAATATTGTCAGCCACGTAAACTTGTGAGTTGTAAAGCTTGATTTGACCTTCCATGCTCTCAAATTCAGTATTTACTTTTGGGAAATACAAAATACCCTTGAGGTTAAAAGGATAGTCCATATTGAGGTGAATCCAAAATAGTGGCTCTTTGAAGTCGTTGAAAGTCTTGCGGTAGAACTCTTTGTACTGCTCATCGGTCACATCAGAAGGTTTCTCAGTGTATAGAGGCTTAACGTCATTGATTGGTTTTGGACCCTTAGGTACTTTAGGGGCTTTTGGTGTCTTAGGAGTTTTTGAAGCCTTAGATACTTGGCCAGCATTTGGCACTTTGATACCATCAGCATCAACTTCCGCCACATCATCAAGACCTTCAACATTTTCAATGTGAGTATCATCCAGCTCGTCGACTTCTTCTAATTCAGCCGTTTCATCAAGATCAAAGTTTTCAAGGTCTAGGTCAGCATCCATGTCTTCATCGTCTTCAAATGACTCAGCTTCCACTTTACCCACTTCTTCGAAGAAAATAGGGTAAGGCATAAAACCGCAGTATTTTTCAAGGGTATTTTTAACTTTGTAAGCATTTCTGAAATCCTTGCCGTCTTCACCAAGGTGCATGGTAATGGTGGTACCTCGGGTTGTGCGGGTACCTTCTGAGATTTCAAACTCAATGCCCCCGTCGCAAGTCCAAAATGCAGGCTCTGCGCCATCTTGGTAAGATAATGTATCAATGGTAACCGTTGAAGACACCATAAATGACGAGTAAAAACCAAGACCGAAATGACCGATGATTTGATCTTTGTCACCCTTGTCTTTGAATTTTTCAACAAACTCTTCAGCACCAGAGAAGGCGATTTGGTTAATGTATTTTTCGATTTCTTCTGCTGTCATACCGATACCATTATCTGAAATCGTAATGGTGCCAGCGGCATCGTCATAAGCGACAGTGATTTTAAAATCAGCATCCCCTTTAAGGTCAGCTTCGTTGACGGCTGCAAGACGTTTTACTTTTGTAATCGCATCGCTAGCATTAGAAACCAGTTCTCGAATAAAAATATCATGGTCAGAATATAACCATTTCTTGATGATAGGGAAAATATTCTCACTATGGATGGATAAATTGCCTTTTAATTGGGACATATTAATCTTCCTTTCTAAATACGTATTTGGTTGAGTTCACCAACCCAGAAGTTACCTCTGTGATGGCCTTCTTTCATTAGTCTAGCCAAGTGCATGAAATTTGTCAAGACTTTTAGCACTCAAAGATATAGAGTGCTAACAATTTTTTTGAGACCACTGGCATAGATGATTCATCACCTTTACCTCACCCAACTAATAGAATGGTGTCACTTGTTTAATCCTCTGCTTATGATATAATCAATCGGGGTATATACCCCAAGAATTCGAGAAAATCACCAGCGAGGTACTTATGACAGATCATCCAGAGTCTCATCATCAGAAGTGGTTAATGCGGCAAGTTGAGTTGCAAAACAAGCCACTCAAATCATCTTGTTACAAATCTTTGGATCAAAGTATTCTGGATAAAGCTAACAGCCTTGGTCTCGAAACGTATTTGGAACTCAA
Source organism: uncultured Fusibacter sp. (assembly GCA_964522015.1). GTDB lineage: Bacteria > Bacillota > Clostridia > Peptostreptococcales > Acidaminobacteraceae > QQWI01. Next base: position 36,918 of record CAZFST010000033.1, read on the forward strand.
CAATCTATTGGAATGGCCAACATTGGAGGGTATTCAATCACTCTATCAATCAGGTCGCACCACGCCATACGATCTCATTCGTTATACCATTATGCGCATTGGCATTTATAATCAGAAGCTCAATGCGGTCAGTCAGTTGTCGCCAACTGTTATAGAGGAAGCCAAAGCCCTTGGCCCATGGGACCCAAGCAAACCATTATGGGGAGTCCCAGTCCTTTTAAAAGATAATATTGCAACCGGTCTAGATATGCCAAATACAGCAGGGGCACATGCTCTACTCCATGCCACTACTAAAAGACCAGCTCATTTGGTATCTTTATTAAAAGAAGCAGGGGCCTTAATTATAGGTAAGGCCAACTTAAGTGAATGGGCAAATTTCATGACCTTAGATTCTTCCAACGGTTTTAGCGCACTGGGGGGACAAACCAGAAATCCCTATGGCCCATACGATGTTGGTGGTTCTAGCGCTGGATCTTGTGTGGCAGTAGCCGCAGGATTTACAGCTATTGCCGTGGGTACTGAAACCGCAGGGTCCTTGGTTTACCCAGCTAGCCAAAATAACGTGGTCACCATTAAGCCGACAGTTGGCTTAATCAGTCGGGATTTGATTGTGCCCATATCCGATACACAAGATACCGCAGGACCAATCGCCTCCTCCGTCAAAGATGCAGCACAGCTTTTGCAAGTTCTCAGTGGCCCTTGTCAGTGGGATGCTAAAACCATTTCAGCACCTGAGCCCCAAGACTACTTAGCTGCTTGTCACAAAAGTCCTGAAGGACTCAAAATTGGTATTCTCTCAAACGCAAAAATTCTTGCTGATTATCGCCAGGGAGATGAAGATCTTATTAATGAAGTGATTCAAATACTTCAGCGACAAAACATGATTGTGACACCGGTATTTGTGGATGATAAAGCTTGTGATACCAATATGTACGAAGTCCTATTATACGAATTCTACCGGGATGTTAATGGTTACTTAGCCCACCCAGATACCAACACGGTTTTAGCCCTAGAAGATATCATCGCCTACAATCAAAAGGACCTTGTCAATCGTGCTCCTTATGGGCAAGCATTACTAGAAAAAAGCACCACCGAACGTGCTAAAGAAAAAGCCTATAAAGATTTAGTCACAGACAATGTTCTCAGAGCATCTGCTGCCATCTATGCTGCTCTACAAGAAGTGGATGTGATCATGACCATCAGCAATTATGGCACTATCTTATATGCCACTGCCGGCTATCCTGCTTTGACAGTACCTGCAGGTTTTAGACCATCTGGGGAGCCAGTGGGTATCACTTTCTTTGGAGGGGCATATCAAGAAGCACTGCTTCTGAGTGTGGCCCAGGCCTTTGAGTCTGCTAAAGCTAATGAATCCGCCACCACCCGAAGTTGCCATCCAACCCTTTCAATTTAACCTAAATGCGAGACACCCTAAGCCTAAAAGGTTTGGAGTGTATCACCAAACAACTTGGCAACTCACAAACCATCCATCGCACATCGGTGAATAACAAAAGGAAGCAGTCCCTTATGAAAAAATTCTTAAGCTTAATCATCATCATTGCACTTGTTTTTGGTGCCTATTATGTATTAAAAGTAGTCAGTTTTGATCCTTCAAACGATACCTATACACTTAGTACTGAGCTTTATCAACAAGTTAAAGCACAGAATCCTAACTACTTACCTCTGGATCAGGTATCACCTGACTTTCTAGAAATGCTAGTTTATATTGAAGATAAGCGTTTTTACAAGCACTTTGGCTTTGATGTGATCTCCATTGCCAAGGCTGTCAAACGGAATGTGGCAGCAAAGACCTTTGAGGCAGGGGGCAGCACTCTTTCACAGCAACTGGCCAAAAACCTGTTTTACAGCCGGGAAAAAACCCTTGAAAGAAAAGTTTACGAGCTCTGGACCGCCATAGAACTAGAAAGACTGTTTACTAAAGACCAAATTTTAGAGATGTATGTCAATGTCATTTATTATGGTTCTGATGCTTATGGCATTAGCAGTGCTTCTAAGGTTTATTTTAACAAAACCCCAGATGCGCTGACCATTGAAGAATCCGCCATGTTGGTGGGCATCATTCCAGCGCCTAGCCTATATAATCCCATTACAAATTCAGAGCTTGCTTCTGAGAGACAAGCACAGGTGTTAAAGACCTTTAAAAATCGTAAAAACTAAACACTGACAAAAACGCTGATTATCATGACTTATTGCTGATTTTTTATGGTAAATCAAAGGTGAAATTTAGCCTGCAGATTGGCGCCTTTTGAATTGAAAATATAAAAAAACAACGTTTTCTTAAGATTTTACGTAAATTTAAGTTGTTTCATTGGGCTCTGGCGCATATAATGGGTGCTGTGCATTCAAGCGGCCTTAATTTGGCCCTTTAATCGGGATTACCGATATATAGAAAGTGAGTTAACCATGGAAAAGTCAAAAATTATTAACGTTGCCGTAATTGCCCACGTCGACGCGGGAAAATCTACATTAGTAGATGCCCTCTTGTCACAGTCAGGGGTTTTTCGTGCCAACGAAGCCGTTGTGGAATGTATCATGGATTCCAACGACCAAGAACGTGAGCGTGGCATAACAATCTATGCTAAAAACTGTGCGATTCGTCACGGAGACTATAAAATCAACATCGTAGATACCCCAGGCCATGCTGACTTCTCATCAGAAGTTGAGCGTATCATCAAAACAGTTGATACAGCCATCCTTTTGGTTGACTCAAGTGAAGGCCCAATGCCACAAACTCGTTTTGTTTTAAAGAAAGCTTTGGAGCAAGGTTTGCGTCCAATTCTGATGATCAACAAAATCGATAAGAAAGACCAACGGGCAGAGGCGGTTGTGGACATGACTTTTGACCTCTTTGCTGAGCTCAATGCCACAGAAGAGCAACTTGATTTCCCTATCGTTTATGGTGTTGCAAGAGAAGGTATTGCAAAGCGTAATATGGAAGACGAAAGCACAAATCTGGATCCTTTATTCGAAGTGATTGTCGAACACGTTGAAGCCTACCCAGACTTAGACGATGAGCCCCTTCAAGTTCATATTTCATCACTTGGTTACGATGAATATATCGGTCGTTTGGGTATTGGCCGTGTTTACAAAGGCTGCTTAAAGCCAGGTCAACAAGTGGTTGTCTCTAAGCGTGACGGTGACCTTAAAAAATCTAAAATCGGTAAAGTATTTGTCAACGAAGGCCTTAAGCGGGTTGAAACTGACGCTGCGAGAAGCGGTGACATCGTGATTTTATCTGGTCTTCCAGATATCTCAATCGGTGAAACCATCGGTCTTGATGGCAAAATCGAGCCACTTCCACTAATCGACATTGAAGAACCAACACTTTCAATGAATTTTCTTGTAAATGATTCCCCATTTTGCGGACAAGTCGGCAAGTTCTTGACATCACGTCACTTGCGTGCTCGTCTTGAGCGTGAGCTTGAAACCAATGTAGGTCTTAAAATTGAAGAACTACCATCAATGGAAGGCTTTAAAGTTTCTGGCCGTGGTGAGCTTCACTTGTCAGTTCTTCTTGAGAACATGAGACGTGAGAGCTACGAACTTGCAGTTTCTAAGCCAGAAGTTCTCTTAAAAGAGATCGACGGCGTGATTCACGAGCCATTTGAGCGTTGCATCATCGACGCACCAGACGAATACGCTGGTACGGTTATCGCTAGACTTAACCAAAGAAAAGGTATCATGGAAATGATGCATGCAGAAAACGGCTACACCCGTGTTGAATTTGTATTGCCAACCCGTGGTCTTCTTGGTTACAGATCTGACTTCATCAATGAAACCCGTGGCGAAGGCATTATGGTTCGTTCATTTGATAGCTTTAGACCCTATGCTGGTGATATTCCATCGCGCCTTAATGGTGTGTTGGTTTCCCAGGTTCAAGGGTCAACCATGGCTTATGCGCTCTTCAACCTTAGCGACCGTGCACAGATGTTTGTCGGCGCAGCAGTTGAGGTTTACGAGGGTATGATCATCGGCAAAAACTCAAGATCAGAAGATATGGTCGTTAACCCGACTAAAAATAAGAAATTGACGAACACACGTGCATCTGGTTCAGATGATGCCGTGAAGCTTGGCAATCCAAAAATATTCTCACTTGAAGAAGCACTTGAATTTATCGAGTCAGATGAGCTAGTTGAAATCACACCAACTCATATCCGCCTCAGAAAGAAACATTTGAACGAAAAAGATCGTATGCGTGCTAACAAAAAAGTAGAAAATGTTTAAAGCATAGGGCACATCTTATTAATTTATAAAAAAACAAAAGGCCTACCCTTCGACCTAGCATCGCTGTCGCGCTGCTCTTACGGTCTTCAGGATAGGCCTTTTGTTTTGTTGATTTGTTAGGATGTGCCTATGGGTTTAAATGCGGCGGGCTTAGACTAAGAGTAAAGGAAAAGGCATAAAAGCATAAAAGCATAAAATCATAAAAAGATAAAAAGATAAAAAGATAAAAGCGTAAAAAGCATATCAAAAAACCGAACCAAATAAAAAGGCCTATCCTTTGACCTAGCACCGCTGTCGCGCTGCTTTTACGGTCATCAGAATAGGCTTTTTTATTTTGTGATTTAATTTTATATGTTAATGATGCAATAATGGTGCGAGCTGCGAATCAGAGCGCAAATGTGAACTGATTCCTCTTGAGCAAAG
>CAZFST010000034.1:0-40184 GCA_964522015.1 uncultured Fusibacter sp.
ATAGCAAATCAGTAGTTGGATCGTCATGTATCCTACTAACTCTATTATACAAGGAAGAGTGTTATGAGAACGCTTAAAAACATGAAGGCATACATTGAAAATGTCAAAGTCAAAGATCCAGCTGCCCGCACTTATCTGGAAATCATCTTGCTTTACCCGACCGTTCACGCCATTGTAGCCTATCGTATAGCCAATTGGCTCTTTAAGCATAAGCTATTCTTTTTAGCGAGATTAGTTTCACAAACCGCTCGCTTTTTTACAGGCATTGAAATCCACCCGGGAGCAACAATCGGTAAACTGCTCTTTATTGACCATGGTATGGGTGTGGTCATCGGTGAAACAGCAGAACTGGGAGACCGGGTAACACTTTATCAAGGGGTCACATTAGGTGGCACTGGCAAACATTCTGGTAAAAGACATCCAACTTTAGGGGACGATGTGGTGGTAGGTTCTGGGGCTAAAGTCCTTGGCCCAATTACCGTGGCATCAGGCACTAAGATTGGTGCAAACTCAGTCCTTCTAAAAAATACAGCCACAAATTCTACGGCAGTGGGGATACCAGCCCGCGTAATCCATATGCCCACAGAACCCATTGTTCAAATGATTAACACTGAGAAGAAGCGCATTACCATCTATAACGATATGGTGCTTTAAATATTTTCGGCCATAAACGGCTGAGAAAATAAGACAGGGGGACGTGCACCGAGCGCAGCAATAATGCAGTGCTCGGTGCACGTCCCCCTGGTTCGCTTTTATCTTTTCTTTGCGACAACAATCAACGTCAAATCTTCATTTGCAAATGGTTTACCATCGTAGTTGCCAAACCATTTAAGATCAGTGAAGCCATTCTCTAATAAGAGGCTGGCCAACTGGTCTTTTTTTAATGGCATTAATGTTGTGCTTTCTTCGGTACTGATACCAGTCTCCTTGATGGTTAGCTTGGTCTTGAATGTAATTAGATTATCGCCTAGATCATAAGCCCTTTCAAATCTCACATAGTCATTGTCAATCAAGGGCAATGTGGTGATTTGGTCTTTAATGACTTTCTCGTAATTTAGAATCTGAAGGATCAAAACCCCATCCTCTTTTAAAACCGTGTGAAAACTCCGGATTGCTTGTGCCACCTGATCCTCTTGATTAAGGTGGACCAGGGTGTTGCCGATACAATAAACCCCATCAAAATAGCGGGCTGGAAAATGCTTGGATGTCTCCAACATATTCACTTGTTTCACTTGGAAAAGAGACTGGTCTTGGCTGACATCCAGTGCGGTGGCAATCATGTCTTCGCTGAGGTCGGCGGCTTCAACCTTGTGGCCGAGAGTTGCCATTCCCAGTGCCACACGGCCATCGGAGCAACCCATATCCAGTAGGTTTGATTGGGGTTTAAAGTGCTGGTCAAGAAGCGCTAGCTTGCCCTGTGCGGGAAAAAGATGCTGGTAAACTTCGGAGAGTTTTGTGTAGAACATATGGGCTCCTTTTGAAGGTTGTTTGTGGTATGTGGGCTAAAGGGTCTTGAGCTTGGCAAGGTGGTAGCTTACCCCAATGCCGACGGCGCCAAGAAACAATTGAAGGTGAAGGCTAGTAGAAAGGAAAATCGACAAGAGTAGGGTGGACCATAAAAACAGTAACGCCAACTGGCGATCTTTTTTTCTGATGCCCCCGTGTTCTAAGTAATTCTTGATGTATTGTCCTAAAAAGCGGTGATTGTTAAGCCAGCCGTGCATGCGGTCTGAGCTTCTGTAGTAACAGAATGAGGCCAGCAGCAAGAAAGGCGTCGTGGGGAGCAAGGGAAGGAAGACGCCGATGACGCCAAGTGTCAGAGAAACAGTGCCCCCTGCAAAATACCAGTATTTAGCCGTATTCATATTGGATGCTCCATTTCAAGGTCGTGTGCAATCTGAGTATCTGTTCGATCATATGCCAATTTTTTTCGTGTTCACACTCAGTATACCACCAATGATGGATTTCAGCTGTCATTCTAGGGCAGTGGAATTTTTTTTTATACCTGAGTTGGACTGGGTTAGCATCTATACCAAAAGCTTCTATATGTGTATAGTTGGATGTGTAATGCTGAATTTATTAAACGACTCACGGTGCACGTCCCCCTGAGTCACCCCAGAATCAAGGAGGTATTATGACTGAAATTAAAATTGTAGAATATAATCCCAGCTATGCTGCTAGTGTGGCGACCATGTGGCTTGAAAGCGTCAGCGGCTGGAACGGCAAAGAAATGTTTTCAACCGCTGAAAGAGTGCGTAATAACGAGAGCAGCTCTGCCCATCTCAACCTGTTTTTAGCGGTCCTTAAGGGGGATACCGAGAAGGTAGTGGGCTACTGTAAATTATCAAAATATAGTTTTGATGAGGGGACCCTTTATATAGATCTGTTAAATGTTGTTCCTGACTATCATGGTTCTAAAATAGGTAAACTCTTGATCAAGCACGCTATGGCGCGGACTGTAGCCCTTGGCTATCCGCGCTTGGACCTCTTCACTTGGCCAGGAAATACAAAAGCCATTCCCCTTTATAAAAAATGCGGCTTCTTTTGGGAGAAGATGGACAAGAACGCCACCCATCTGATGAATTTTATGCCCCAAGTTCTTGTGAATCCATTGGTAAAGCCTTATTTTGAACAAGTGGATTGGTACGATCACTCAGTCCGCCAGATCAACCGTGAGCCAGATGGCACACCGGGTGGGCTCAGCGGGGATTTTGACCATTACACCTATACCTGGGAACATGCCACGGGCAACTTAGCAATGACCTTTGAGAAAAGCGGCCGGGGCCTGGTGGCAATCAAAGCCCCAACCTATGAAATCGCCTTAGAGGCCCATAACCATAAACTAGTTTTTGGCCAAACCTATCCCATCCAAGTGAAGGTTGCCAATCACGGTAAAGAGCCAATCCAGTTAGTCTTGTCAGGCCTGGAAACGGCCCTGATTACAACACGGATTGATTGCAATCACAGGATTTCTCCCGGTGAAACCCAAACCATCAAGGGCACAATGACCCTCCTTGTGACAGACAAGGACCAGGACCCCTGGACAACCCATCCCACAGCCCAGATTCATGCCACAGTAGACGGCATCAGCACCATTTTGAAAGCCGGCGTGAACCTCCAGAGCCCATTAAAAATGACAATGAGCAAACTTGAAACCTCAGGCATTCATTATAGCCAACAGGCGCTCCTGCCCCTTGGTGTGCCCATTGCCATTGCCCTTGACCTTCAGAATAATTTTGACCATCCCGCTCAGTTTAGCTTTACCTTGCCTAGCACGGACAGCTGTATTTTTACCGAACCCCAGGTGAGTCTCACCATGCAGGCCAAAGAGAAGCGCAGCCTTGTGACAAACGTGGTGCTCAGCAATTCCCAGGTGCTGCACCAGAAAATCAGGGTTGGTGCTCAGGTTCAAAATATGGCAGAGCCCATGGTATTTGAGGTAAGTGCAGAGCTGGTCTTGCATGCTGATGGCGGCATGGCTTCAGGAAATACAAGCACCAAGGATCATCTCCTGATTGGAAAATACAGTCTTGATACGACGCTGTGTGACGGCATGAACAATGCCAACTTTGCCCACGCCCAGACCCACAAGGGTGCTTTATTGTTGACACCGCGATTCGGTCTATTGGGGAGTGCCATGAGTTCAGAGCTTGACCAACTGGCCCCTGCTCGGTTTACAAAGCAGGATTTGGGCGGGACCATTGTCAGAAAGCATCACTACGAATCACTGGAAATGCCAGGACTTAAGTATGCCAGGGTTTTTTCACTTTCCTGCAGTGGTCATTTGAAGGTATGGTTCGAACTTGAGGCCTTGCCCAAGGGTGCTATGGGTGTAGCTCTGAGCCAGCGGGTGGCAATTGAGAGTCAAGCAATGCTGGTGCCTTTCCGTGGTCGTCTGCTAAAGATAGATCAGGCAAAGGGATCCGATAATGGACTTTTTGATTTGAATCAAGAGGACATTTGCGAAAACTGGCTGATGACTCAGACGGTATCGGGCAAGGGCGGACAATTGAACCGTGAAACTCAGATGGCACTGGTTTGGCCCAAGGACAAGCAGATTATGCTATGCGGCTGGTTTGTGGCATTTGATTTTACACTGGAAAGGGTGGGAGAGAAAACAGAGCCCATCGAGGTCTTTATTGATGGTTTTGAGCAAGTGGATGATCTGAGACTTTATGCGGCGCGACAACCCCTGATGCCCCTTGAATCCCTGGCCTTTCAAAACCCACAAATCCCACAAAAGCAACTGGCGACGTTGACACCAGCGGACTCCTGCAATTTTGAAATCAATGGGGGTAACCCGGTATTGCCTGCAATGACTGGCGCAGAGAATGCTTCAGGGTACACTTCAGAGAAAACGTCACCAAATGTGTTGCAAAAGCCCTCACAAGAGATTAATACAGTTAGAGGCCAGTTGATTGACCTTCGGCAGAAGCCCATTGGGGCACAGGTGAAGGTCATGGGGCAAATTGAATCAGAGGTCCAACCCCAGATAATTGCCCAAGGGACACTCAATAAGGATATGGGTCTGAGCCTAATGGACCTGAGTCTCAACTTGCCAAGAAGCCCTCTAACCCTGGTCACATCTGTGGCTGAGTATGATAAAAAAATACGAACCCAACGACAATTGGTCATTGGGCCAAATGAAGATCCAATTGAATCGACTGAGTATGAGGATCAAGGACATCAGGTATACCAAGTGTCTAATGGCGTCATGACCATTAAGGCATCCCCAAGCTTTGGTGGGGTCCTGCATTCCCTTGAGTCAGGGGGGCGTCAGTGGTTGGCCAGTGATTTCCCTAATGTGACTGCTAGGTCTTGGTTTAGTCCCTGGTTTGGTGGGCTAAGCCTACGTCCTGTCAATATCCCTGGACGTATCTGGGCAAATCAACTGCACACGGTAAGATTTGTCAAGGAGACAGACAATCACGGCAATGTGTGGCAGGGATTGGCAATTGACACAGAGGTAACAGACTTTGAGCCGTCTAAAGGGCTTATCCTTTCTCGGTATTACCTCTTGCTCCCTGGTGTGCCGGTGATGTCCCATTATTACACTGTCCATCAAAATACGCAGACAAATATGAAGACAAATCTTTATACAGCCAGCTTTTTTGAGATGGACTCACCAACTTTCACTTACGAAAAAAATGGTGAAACCATTACAGCAAAAACTGGTGAAGAGAGCCTGGATGAAGTGGTCCATAGCCGGTTAGTGACGGCACAGGCTGCGGATACAGCCCTTAAAATGCACCAATACATTGGGCAGGAAGCTCTTTTTATGGCTTGCAACGACTCAAAAGTGACTTATACCGACATTGAAGAGTTATGTAGCCTACAAAGTGGTGGGCAACAAAAAAGCGCCCCACGTTTTTATGTTTTGAGCGCTTTGGATTTAAAAGAGAAGGATTTTGCCGGTCTTGGGAATTTAACGTGGTTATAAATAGATAAAAGAGACTCATGGGGACGTGCACCGTCCACTGCCAAAAGGCAGTGGGCGGTGCACGTCCCCATGAGTCGTTTTTTTACTTGACCTTCACGCTACGTTAAGGTGTATAGTAGCATTAAGGAGGCTGATACCTATGGAATACACCATCAATCAATTGGCAAAGTTAGCTGGGGTCAGTGCACGGACCCTCCGCTACTACGACGAAATCGAGCTCTTAAAACCAGTGCGGATCAACAGCTCGGGCTACCGCATTTACGGCGCTGCCCAAGTGGACAGGCTGCAGCAAATCTTGTTTTATAAGGCCCTAAACGTGCCCCTCGATCAAGTGGCCAGCCTCCTAAAAGACCCAGCGTTTGATGCCATCTCGGCTCTGAAACAGCATCACCAGGCCCTGCTGATGCGGCGTGAACAACTGGATCAACTCATTCTCACAGTAGAACGATCAATTCAGGCAAAAAAAGGAGACCTAGACATGACGGATTCGGATAAATTTGAAGGTTTTAAAAAGCAACTTCTAGATGACAATGAACAGAAATATGGTCAAGTGGTCCGGGGCAAATACGGAGAAGAGGCCTATGAGGCTTCCTACAAGGCCTTTAAACACATGACAGAGCAGGAGTATCATCAAATGAACAAACTAGGAGAAGAAATTCTAGAGGGTCTTACGGCACTGCTATCAGACCAAGTGAGCTTTGATCCGGCCAGTGAAGAGGCACAGTCTGTTGCGACAAAGCACCAGCAGTGGATCACCATGGCATGGGGCAAGTATAGTCCAGAAGCCCATCTTGGATTAGTTGAGATGTACACCCAAGATCCGCAGTTCACCGCTTATTATGATAAGAGTGGGGACGGGGCCACACTGCTACTGAAGGCTTCTGTTGAATATTTGTTGATGGCGTAGTTGATTAATGAGTCAGGGGGACGTGGACCAAGTGCTGCCATTAGGCAGCACTTGGTCCACGTCCCCCTGAGTCGTTTCCCCCTGAGTCGTTTCCCCCTGAGTCGTTTCCCCCTGAGTCGTTTCCCCTTGGTTGTACCTGATGAAAGCAGGAATAAATGTTTAAAAATCGCCATACGGGGCATCTATACAATAAATGAAACTGGTTCAATAGGCTTTAGAAGGAGGGCAAATATGAAACTTCAAACGAGGATTACCGTGCCTGTCATCATTATCGTAGTACTGATCATTGCAGGGCTCACAGGGGTTTCTTATTTTTTTGCAAATCAGCTTTTGGATGGCAATATTCATGACCTCACAGTGAGTAAAACGGAAGAAGTGAGTTTATTAGTGGCTGCAAAGACTGAAGAGGTTCAATCGGTGAAAAATGATCTGAACAAGGGTTTTATAGAAAAAGCCCGTGCTGTTTCTTTCGTCATACAACAAAATCCTGCAATTTTAACAAACATGGCTCAATTAAGTCAATTAGCTAAGGAACTTGATGTTGAAGAAATCCATATCACAGACAAGGATGGTGTTCTCCTGTGGGGAACAGTCGAGGGCTTCTTCGGATTCGATTTCAAAACTACCGACCAAACAAAGCCTTTCATGCAAATCATAGAAGATCCCGCCTTCGAGTTGGCCCAAGATCCTTCTGAACGGGGAACTGATAAAGTTTTGTTCCAATATATCGGTGTTGCGAGAAAAGACGAGCCAGGGATTGTGCAGGTTGGCGTAAGACCCGAAAGACTTGCCGAGGCATTGAAGAAAGCCGATGTAACCGCAATTTCTCAAGCTGTTGTCTTTGGTAAATCAGGGTACGTCTTTATTGTTGATAAAGCCTCTGGGGGTATCCTCAGCCATAAGGACACTGGGGTGGTTGGCAAGTCAATCAGCGACATTGGTTTGGGTCAATCCTTTGCAGGTGCGACTGAGGGAAGCTTTAAATCTGTTGTTGATGGCAAGGAACGATTCTTTAGCTATATCACTTCTGGTACCTATATTATCTGCTCTACAATTGAAACTGTAGAGTTCACTGGGGGTTTGAGAAACCTTCTGATGAATATGTCGTTGATTTCACTGGCTGCCATTGCTATTTTAGTGATTGTCGTGTTTTTACTTCTTAGAACCTATGTCATACGTGAGATTGGCCTCATGATTGACGTGTTGCATAAGATTGGTAAAGGGAACCTTTCACAATTGCTGACAATCAAATCTAGTTTTGAAATGAGAGAGTTGAGCAATGGCATTAACGATATGAACAACAACTTGCAGAAGGTCATCCGCGAAAATCTCCATACCACGGACTCCCTCAAGGCAGCATCCACCCACCTATCGGAATCAGCTCATGAATCCAGCAAGAGCGCTAAACTCTTATCCTCCACAATTAGCCAATTGGCTGAAGGTGCTAATGAACAGGCCGAAAATGCCACTAAGGGTGCTGAATTGGCAAAAACCGCTATGGATAAGCTAGGTAGCATCTCAGCCAATATTGAAAAGACTGTAGACAGTACCAATCAGACAAGGCAGTCGGTTCAGGACGGTATCAGAGTCATCCAGGAGCAGGGTGAGAAGATGGATCATAATGTGGTGATTTCCAGAACGGTCAACGAAGCTGTCAATCTTCTTGCCAACAAGACCATAGAAATCGATGAAATTGTAACCGTTATTACAGACATTGCAACGCAAACCAACTTATTGGCTCTTAATGCGGCCATTGAAGCAGCCAGAGCGGGGGATGTGGGCCGCGGTTTTGCGGTGGTTGCCGACGAGGTTCGCAAGCTAGCGGAAAATTCTACGGTATCGGCCCATAAAATCGCAGCTATTCTTTCAGAGGTTCGTATGGATATCAAGAGTGTTCAGGAACAGTCCCAAATTTCCATCAATGTAGTGGCGGAACAGCAAATGGCCACCCAGCATGCCAAGGCAGCCTTTGATAGAATTCAGAGCAATACTGATATCGCTGCTATACAGGTAAATAACATATTCAAGGCGACATCGGAGATTATCCGTGATATCGGCCACATTGTTGAGGAAGTTGAAAGTTCTGCTGCTATTAGTGAGGAAACGGCAGCCAGCACCACTGAAATGACCCATTTCACCGAGGAACAGGTAGCTTCTATGCAGGATTTGACCAAGCTCTCAGAATCTTTGAATGGATTAGTTCACGATCTTTCACAGATTATGGCGCAATTCAAGTTATAGGACACTAACGCTCAAAGGTTATTCACGACTAAGAGACTCAGGGGGACGTGCACCGAGCGCTGCTAAAATGCAGCGTTCGGTGCACGTCCCCCTGTCTCGTTTACCTCACCAACCAATTGGTTGTGCCGTTCCTGAGGTTAAGGGATTGAGATGGTATGGTATTGGGTAAAATCTTCACACCATCTTAATGCGCTATACTATATAATATGAAAGTTGCTGAAAAACAAAGACTGAAGGAGGAAACCACATGAAACAACATTTGAAGCGCATGGCCATAATCTTTAGTTTACTTAGCCTGACAACGGCCGCTTCAGCAGGTTTTAGAGTCGTTGGCCTTCACGAGTCAAACATTATTTTGTCTTATTTGTTAAGTGCCCTTATAGTCTCTTATTTAATTGAAGGTTATTTCTACAGTATGCTAACCTCCGTATTAGGCTTGTTCGCATATAATTACTTTTTTATCTATCCGATTTATTCATTTCAGACCTATAGAAACGATTATCCAGTCACCATTCTATTTATGCTTTTAGCAACTGGCATTACCAGCACCTTGACCACAAAAGTGATTCGAAATGCCAGGGTAGCCAAGAAAATTGAACGGCAAACCGCCTTGTTGTATCAGCTCAGTCAAAAGCTCCTTAGGGCTGGCAACCAGGAAATGATAGCAAGAGTGGTTGGTGAAGACGTTTCTCATATTCTAAACGTAAAGTCTGTCATTGCCTTAGCTGATTTCACTGGGGTTTTCAATGCACCCATCTGCTTTAAACATGGTGAAATGATCAATCAAGGGACACCACTGCCAGAGCACCATTTGACTGGCATCCAGCAGGTGTTTAACCAAATGGAACCAAAAACCTGCGAAAGGCAATTTCCCGACGATACAACATTTTATTATGTGCCTATTATCGGCCAAGGTGGTTGTTTAGGTGTCTTTGGCACAGAGCTTGAAGTGAAAGAGAATTTAAGCGATGAAAAAATAGAATTTTTGGCTGCCATTACCTCACAAATGGCCATGGCCATAGAGCGTGAGCATCATTCTGAAGAGCAAAGAGAGGCCAGTTTCAGTTTTGAACGGGAGCGACTCAGAAGCAATTTACTCAGAGCGATTTCCCATGATCTTAGAACCCCATTAACCGGTATTTTAGGTGCTACTGGCACCTTGATTGACAATAGAGAGGTCATCGCCGAAGAGGCCATCACTAGTCTCCTGAATGACATTAACGAAGATGCCCAGTGGCTGATCCATTCGGTTGAGAATATTCTCAGCATGACCCAGTTTGAAGAAGGCAGTATCGAAATACATAAAAAACCCGAACTCATTGAAGAAATTGTGGTGGAAGCCATTAATCATATGAAAAAAACCACCGTGCACCATACCATTGAGTTGGTTTTACCGCCAGAGGTTGTGCTTGTGCCAATGGATGGTCAATTGATTGAAAAAGTAATCATTAACCTACTGGACAACGCCGTAAAATACACACCGGTGGGTAGTAAAATCGAAATCGATGTCAACTGCACAACAACTCATTTGTTAGTTCGGGTGGCGGATAACGGCAAAGGCATTCCAGAGGCTGCATTTCCTCTACTGTTTAATCGTTTTTATACAGTTAACGAAACCAGCGACCGGGGTCAACGGGGCATCGGTATTGGTTTAGAGATTTGCAAATCTATCGTTGAAGCCCACAATGGCACAATTCGTGCTTACAATAACCATTTTGGCGGCGCCACTTTTGAATTTACCTTACCACTAGGGAGGGATTAAAATGCCAAGCAAACCAGTAATATTGGTCATTGAGGACGATAAGTCCATTCGAAATTTTATTAAGATATCACTAGAAACCCAGGGGTACAAAGTCATTGAAACATCGGATGGGAAAAATGGTATCGCGTTAACTTTATCCCATAACCCAGATGTCATCATTATGGACTTAGGACTCCCAGATTTAGATGGCCTTCAAGTGATTCAGAGAATTAGACCTGTTACAAGGGCCGCTATTATCGTTGTTTCAGCCCGCGGCCTAGACCGAGATAAGATTGAAGTGCTTGATATGGGTGCCGATGATTATCTGACAAAACCCTTTAGCGTGGCAGAACTTTTGGCACGGATAAGGGTGGCATTAAGACATCAAAGCCATGGTGGTAGTCCAGAAGTAGCTGAGCAGACATCTTTTGATGTAGCAGATCTTAAAATAGATTTTGATAGACACCGGGTCACCATCAGTGGTGAAGAGGTTCATTTGACACCTATAGAATTTAAGTTGTTGGAGTTGTTGGCAAAACACCCTGGAAAGGTATTGACCCATAAGTCGATTATCAAAGAAATTTGGGGCGCCAGCAGTGAATCGGATACACAGTCCCTACGGGTATTTATGGCTAACATCCGTCGTAAAATTGAAACCAATTCTGCCCAACCCCGCTACCTGCTGACAGAAGTGGGCGTTGGGTATCGTTTGGTGGACGAATAATCATTACAAAAATACCATCAAATCTTTATACGTTCTTGACACGAGATAGGGCTATCATCACAAGAAATTAATGACTAACCTGTTATGATGGTAAAGGCATAATAGTAAACTGATTGTATATTAGCTGCTAAGTCACCATAAGACTGGCTTAGATTGATCTTAAAAAGTGTAAAATAATGAGGTGAACCAATTTGTATATCGTAATCATAGGATGTGGGCGTATAGGTAGCCTTTTAGCAATGGATTTGTCCAACGAGGGACATGATGTTGTTATTATTGATAATGACCGACTTAAACTTGACTCCCTTGGCTCTGGCTTTAATGGGATTAGGGCAAAGGGTGTGGAATTTGACAACGATGTTTTGAGCAGTGCAGGACTTGCAAATGCTGATGTTTTTCTTGCCATGACCCCAGATGATAACAAGAATCTTGTTGCTGCACAAGTTGCCCGTCAGGTCTTTGGCGTCAACCGGGTGATAGCCAGAGTTGCAGATCCAACCAAACAGTTTCTTTATGACCAGTTGGGCATTGAAACGGTTTGCCCCACCACAAATAGTGCCATGATGACAAAAGAAATGATGATGCATGAGCACTACAAACTCCTGTGCTTTGTTACTGAAGGCGTTGAGATTATTGAGTTTGAAGCAGAGCCTCAAACTGATTTGACCGTTTTACAGATTAATGATAAATTCATGACCAAGATTTCTTGTATTACACGAAAAGGGACCAGTTTTATTCCAAGGGACACAGAGACGATTAAGAGTTTTGACCGGGTGGTCTGCACGGTATTGACACATAAAAAGAACAGCTTGCTAAAAGCATTAGGGAGATAAAAAAGTGAATATTATTATTGTTGGCGGCGGTAAAGTTGGCTACTACTTGCTAAGATCGCTTAAAAGCAACCACAATATCTCATTAATTGAGAAAGATAAAGGTCTTTGCGAAAAAATAGCCGAGGATCATCAGGATCTAATTCTTTGGGGAGATGGCACGGCTCTGGATGTATTGATGGACGCAGGAATTGAGTCGGCAGATGTCATTGTTGCTGCAACGGGCAAGGACGAAGAAAATCTAATCATCTGTCAAATTGCCAAGTTTAACTTCAAAATCAAAGAGACCATTGCCCGAGTTAATAACCCTAAAAATATAGAAGTATTTAAGCGTCTTGGGGTGGATAAAACGGTTTGTAGTACTGAAGTTATTGCAAACATGATCGAGAAATCATTCGATTTATAACTAGCTAATGAAGGAGATTCAAAGTGCAAAAAATTGGACTAAAGGGTATGGCAAAAGGCGTGATCATAGAATTGGTGATTTGCGGCGTATTTGCATTGGCGCTTTATAGCATTAATGTCGCTGTTTTAAATTAGAGGTATTGAATGAGAGCTTATTTTAAGTTAAATGACCTTAAAGTGATTTTTTACTATACGGGTTTTGTGACAAATATAACAGCTACCTTGATGATGTTGCCGATCTTAGCGGGGATTTTCTTAGGCGAATGGGCCATGGTGATTAATTTCATTATCAGTCTGGGTATCTCCATGACCCTTGGTTATTGTGGTATGCTGTATGGCAAAAAAGCAAAGGAAACAGTAAGAGTCCAGTGGAAGCACGGCTTGGTGATTTCAGCCACCGCATGGGTTGTTCTCATGTTGCTCAGCGCCTTGCCTTATTGGTTAAGCGGCCATTATATCTCTTATCTAGATGCGACATTTGATGTTATGAGTGGGTTTACCACCACTGGTTTGACCCTCGCTCAGGATATGGACCATATGTCCATGAGCCTCAACTTATGGCGTCATATTTTGACCTTTGTTGGCGGCCAAGGGATGGTGGTTTTGGCATTGTCCTTTCTCTTTTCTCATACTCACGGCGCCTATAAAATGTACGTAGGTGAGGGTAAAGATATTGAACTGGTACCAAGTGTGAAAGGTACAGCGCGGATTATTTGGATGATTTCTCTGGTTTACATGACCATTGGGACCTTAGCCTATTTTATTGATGGTGTTATCACGGGATTACAGCCAATCAACGCGTTTTTTCACGGTTTCTTTATGTTTGCTTCAGCCTGGAGTACGGGTGGATTTGCCCCCATGTCTCAAAACGTCTTGTTTTATCACAGTGTGAGCAACGAAGTCATTGGCATTATCTTTATGGTACTTGGTTCATTAAATTTCGGTCTGCACTATGCCATTTGGAAGGGCGACCGAAAGGAAATGTATAAAAATATTGAGGCACAAAGCTTTGCAATCACCGTTATTATATCTGTCGTTCTGTTGGTTGTAGGGCTTGCGCGATTAGGAATCTATACAGATGCGGTTTCTATGTTTAGAAAAGGTATTTATAACTTACTGTCAGCTCATACCACCACCGGATTTATGAATCTCTACGCGAAACAATTTGCAACCGATTGGGGTGATTTTGGTCTTCTAATCCTCATTGTCGTGATGATGATCGGGGGATCTGCATGCTCGACTGCAGGTGGTATCAAAGGCTTAAGAATTGGCATTATGGTAAAAGCCTTGATAGCCGATGTCAAGCGATCTCTTCGCTCGGAGCGACGGATTCATATTGATAAATACCACCATATAAAAGATCAGATTTTAGATGATGGTACCGTTCGTTCCGCCACGCTGATCTTTATGTGCTATGTGGTCCTCTTTGTTGTCGGCACTGGACTAGGTTGTTTCTACGGGTATCCGCTTATTGAATCCGCATTTGAATCTGCATCCGCCGCTGGTAATGTAGGGCTTTCCATTGGCATAACACAAGCGGGCATGCCATCAGGGTTAAAAGTTTTCTATATTATTTCTATGTATTTAGGGCGTTTGGAGTTTATGTCCGTCTTTGCCCTTTTAGGATTTATGGTTGGAGGCATCGCAAGCATATGGGAAAAAAGATAAGGGCTCTAGGGATTATTTTAATCATGCTGGCGAGCGGGTTTGGACTCTCATTTGCAGATATGGACGAAATAATTGAGCTCAATACCTTGATTAATGACAGTAAGCAATATGATAATAAAACCGTGGTAGTTGAAGGGGAAGCGCTGCTAGAAGCCCTGGAACGGGGAGATTTTGCCTGGGTAAACATCAACGATGGCACCAATGCAATTGGGGTTTATATGCCCATTGAGATGATTAAACAAATTCATCGCTATGGTGACTATAAAAACTATGGTGACATGCTCAAAATGAAGGTTATCATGCATAGAGCCTGTAAAGAACACGGGGGAGATCTAGACCTGCACTTGATCAGCTTGATATCAGTTACACCAGGCAGTGTCAAGGAAAATCCCATTACATCACAACGACTTATGCTGGCAATGGTCTCGTCCCTTACAATGGTCTTGGCCGCAGGGTTCTACTGGCGTAAACGACTAAAAGTGATTCGTAAAAGACGGACTCAGGCACAAAAGGTGAACTAATTTTATAATCAGTAACTCAAGGAAGACTCAGGGGGACGTGCACCAACCGCTACCAAAAGTAAGCGGTTGATGCACGTCCCCCTGAGTCATTTAACTTTGAGTGAAACTTAGCATTAAGTCATCTATACAAATATTGTATTTTGACTTTGAAATAGCTTTTATCTGTTTTACACGTTCATCAGTATCATTTAATATAACTGAACAATAGATTGCTTTGTATTCTCCCCTATTTAATGCATATAAAGCGTAGGCCTTTCTTAATAAGTAATCATTATATGTTGTATTGGAGAATCGAAATCGATGGTCGGCTAGGGTTTCATCAACAATTTTAATAACTTTGTGATGTTCTTCAAAGTAATGGTACGCATATGATTTATTGAGATTGATGGTTGATAAAAAGTTCTTTTGTGTTTCTGTGAGCATAGGGTAGTCTAATAGTTTACTTGTGAGACTCTCAAGAATTTGAAGAGATTTAGAAACTTGATTCACCCGTCTATATTGAGTTGCTAAAAATATAGCAAGGTAAATTTCAAGGTCAGAAAGATATTTGTCGATAAGAAATTGTGATGGTATTGTGGAGAGTGAGAACAGTAGATTCTCTGTATTTGCAATACAGGCTTCAATACTGTTTGTTTTGTCAAGTTTGATTTGTGAAAGTAAATGCAAGAAATCAGATACATATCTTGCATTTGGATTAGTTTTAGATTTGACTGTTAAGTCACTTGTAATGAGTTTGATTGCATGAGTGACAATATCAGTATCTGAAGTTCTCATGTACTCTATCACTTGTTCAATTTTTTTAGATGAAAATATATGGGTTTCGTCTCTACACTCCAGTGTTGAATTGAGAAGGTCAAACTTATAGAACTCGGATAAGAGTTCTATTGTACTGATTTTAGGTTCAATTCCATTTTCAAGTCGTCTTAGGGTTTCTTGTGCAATTCCAGTGGCTTTAGTAACATCTGACCTTGTTAGATTTAGGTTCTGCCTAATCTCTTTTGCTAGTTCTCCAAATTTTATGAAGTTCATCTTCATCAAACCCCCATATTTTAGGTGCACATACTGTGCCATCTATTATACAATACAAAAAGAGGAGGCGATAGGGGGATATGAAAAAATTTGGGAGTATACTAATCATAGCGTTATGTTGTCTGCAGTTATCACTAGTATTACCACAGGATTTACCGAGTATTTTCAGTAATGAAGATTACCCGGTGAATATTGGGAAATAAAGAGAAATAAAAACTAAATCGTGATAGGAGAATTTATGAAAAAAATATTAGTCTTATTGCTTATAGGTGCATTATTAGTTAGCACCTGCACTTTTGCAGATGCTCAGAACGTCACTAAAAAGGATCTTAAGGAAAGAAAAAGAATTGAGCAATTAATAATCGCAGCTGAAAAATCGGCTTTTAAGCAAGCTGATTTGGTATTAAACAAAGATGCTAATACTGGATCCATTAATGTTTTGAACTTGAGTAGTAATGAGGATCTTGTTAATACCTTTATTTCTTCAAAGCTTAAAAAAGATAAAATCGAATTAGTTTCTATTCAAAATGAAGGAATTAGCACACGTGCGAGTTCGCCTTATGCTACTCATGTCAAAATAGAAGCCCCTAGAACCTATTTATCATCACAGGGTTATGTTGTTACTAGTAGTGCAAGATGGATTGATAAAAAATGGAAAGAACACTGTGGCAGTGTGCTTTGGAGTAAAGTAGGTGGTGAAGATGGGCTAGGCATTTACTTTGGAAGTGAGAGTAATATTTCGATTTCTAGGTCTTCTTATTACACGTACGACGAAAATAATGTTGCCTACAACACGAACTTATACCCAAGCGCACTAAACAATAGCGGTGTTTTTTATCAAGCACAAGACACTGTTAAGATAGGACTTCAAACTTATCATAGTTATAGTTTTAATAGTCAGCACTTAACAGCGTGGGTGTCATTCAATGGCCCTGTATCAACCTGGGCTCGTACCAAGTTTGTGCATACTTGGGACAATACACAATTGAACTCTGTGGATTTAAGTGCCGGTGGTATAGGTGCATCGTTCTCGAATTCATCCAGTTGCTGGGAAGGTGTATCAGACTTATCTTGCACTATCCAATATTAAGAATGAGGTGATGTGGCATGACAAATCGAAATTGGTTGATTAGATTGGTTTTAGTATTGATGATTATAGTCATTTCGATTGTCGTTTTTCAAATGAAAAAAGATAATGAAACTGAAAGAGCAGATGATTTAACAGTACTCATTTCAAGGTTGAAAAACTCAAATTCTGATGGCTTTGAAAGGATACAAATTCGTAATGAGTTTAGTACCCCTGAAATTGTAACAGCAACGCCGGAGCAGCTTAATTCAATCCTTCAATTTTTCAAAAATAACGACTTCAAAATCGAAGAATATAACAAACCAAGGACGAAATCCAATCCCTCGGAGTTTGAACTTTGGCTCACATTTAAAGGTTATAATGGAGAAGAATCTTTGTACTTTTATCGCGACAGCCTTATATTCAAAAATTATCGGGCAACTATAGTGGATCGTCAAAAGTTAATTGATTTTATAGAAACTATTACTAACCAATAATTGTAGTTATGTGAGATAGGGGGACGTGCACCTGTCCCAAAGTCCTCTTAAACACAAAAAATCACCCTCGCTTATGAGGGTGATTTTTTGTGTTTTTATTACTCTCCAACCATACCACCCCACTCGACAACAGAATAACCACTGTGATCGATGGGAATAATAGTTTCAGGTACTTGTACTGGCACTTCTCCAGCCCCTTCATTTCCAGCGGGCACAAAATAGAACCAAACCCTGTAGATCTTATCGGGAGACGGTTCTACCCTAACAGGCATCAAGAGGTCAACAATAGCATTGTCCTGAGGATAGGCGATAAAGTCTTCAGATCCAGTGAGCATAGGCACCCAAAAGGCCAGGAAGTCAGCTTTTTCTTTTGCGTTAAACTGGTAGGGTACTAACATTTGCTCTAGGTCTGCTGCTAAATTAGACTGGCTAATTTTCCAGCCCCGAGCCACTTGAAAGTCAACGTGTGGCACGATGGCTTCGTAAAAGAGAAAATCATTGGTGCCGTTCAAGGAGCCATCCACAACCTCTGCAGTCCAACCGGGACCCTCCTCGTATGTTGGAATGGATGCGGTAATCCATGCACTAGGATAAATATGAATTTTGGCTGTGCTGTCGGATTCACTGTAGACATAGATATTTGGCTTGTAAACGGGAATTCCCGTATTGGGATCAGGGATTTCGTTATCGGAGTGGTCATAGGGGTCAAAACCCAGCATGTCTTTAACCACTTCTCTGTTTTCTCTAAAACCAGGGGTTTCAAAGGGGGCAAACCCAATCCCTTTTCGATTTCCTGATAGGATATTTTCAATGATTCTTGCGGATTCTGTGTTCACAATACCTCGGGTAATAGCGACTCCAGCTGCCACAATGGCAAACCCTGTCCCAGTGACCACAGCAGCTGTTCCGGTTACAGGAGCTGTGGCACCAATGGTGACCACGGTGCCAATGGCTGCCGCCCATCCCATGCCCACACCAATCAAGGCCAATCCTTTATCAGTCATTTTACCAATGTAAGTGGTGTGCTTTGAATTGTCTGTAACCAGGGTATAGGTGTCTCGCACCGTATCGATGGTGCCAATGGTGAAGCCACCCCATTTAATGATTTTACTGACCGTACCAAGTTTGGTGTAAAAACCACTTTCGGGGACTGCTTTGATCCCTTCTTCAGCAATTTCAATACCCTTATCGCCAATGAGTCCAGACCCAATCCCCACGGTATTGTCAAAGATAGCACCACCGGTTTCATCGCTAATACCCACGGTTTCTGCAGGAATACCCGCTAAAATAGTCTGTTGAATCAGCAGGGTTATGATGATGACAAAAGTCACTGACAGAGATAAGAAGGAGCGTTTTTTTGTCATGGTTTGACACCTCCCCGTGCTGTTTCAAGTTCTACTAAAAGTCCTTGAAGTGAATCCGTAAGTGCCTTAGAAGGCTTCAAATCCAGTGCCAGTTGATAGGCAGTTTCAGAAGCATTGTAGTTCATCAGTTCAAAGTGGGCCCTGCCAAGATGCAATAAAATATCCGGTGAGGAAGGATTTAAAAAATGGGCATGGTTCAAATAGTAGATAGACTTCTGCAATTCCCGCAGCCTAAAACTCATGGTACCGGCATAGACAGCAGCTGAAGTCATACTGGGGTTCAGCTTTAGGGCTTTTTCAAAGTTGATTTGTGCATTTTTAAAATCATTCATTTGATAGTACATCATCCCATAATTGAACCAAAGATTTTCGTCAAATTGCAAAGCGCCGCTGGCCAGGTCCAGGTGTTGCTTGACCAGGTCGGGTTTCCGTTCTTTTAAGTAAATAACAGCTAAGTTGAGATTGACCATCCCGTTGGCCGGATCCTTCTGGTTGAGGGCC
Organism: uncultured Fusibacter sp.; assembly: GCA_964522015.1. Taxonomy (GTDB): domain Bacteria; phylum Bacillota; class Clostridia; order Peptostreptococcales; family Acidaminobacteraceae; genus QQWI01. Next base: position 18,935 of record CAZFST010000034.1, read on the forward strand.
AGAAGGACTTTTTTAGCCCCTTTATAGTCGGCCCGTTCAATCATTTTAGCACTGGCATTTATTTTTGAAGACACTGTAAATTGGTTATCTGGAGCCATGGCTTTTGAGGCAATCACAAGTAAAATGGCAAAGGCAATAAAAGCCACCACATTAGCATTGACCCTAACTTTCCCTACATTCACAGACAGATGGGTTATTTTAAGTAGATAAGAGGCGATGCCAACCATGATCGGCAGGCCAATATAGACCATATTTAAAGGCGTAAACCCAAACATAACCCCGTTAATCAAGGCCCCAATCAACATGACGAGACTAAAGAGAATCCCCATTATTTGGCCTCCTTTACATCGAACTGCATCAGTGAATTCACCTGCATAATCGCGTGAACACTCATACCATAAGGGTCCACCCGGTGGTCTTCGTAAGGCATTAAGTCCACCACTTTTCTAAAGGCCCGCAGGGCTTCTAAATTCTTGCCCCATTTTAAATAGCAATGGCCCAATGCGAAATAGCCTTCCACATGTTGGGGTAAAAACTTCAGAGACTCTTGATAGTAGGAAGCCGCCAATGAAAAATCAGTTCCCCCGGTCCTAACCGTACTTTCATAATGATTAACCCCCATCATATAGTAGAGGTAGCCCAGATCCTTTCTAACCTTAAAAATCTTCTCGATATGGCCGTTGGAAGCTTCTGAATCCTTGTCTTTCCAACCCTTGATAGCCCCCAAATATTCAAATAACAGCTCGTTGTCCTTAACAGCTCCCACCAGAGTCTCGGATTCTACCCCAGGAAAAACCTTATAAAAAATGATGCAATAATTGTATAAATTCTTATCAAGCATTCTAGAGGCCTTTGCATCAGCCCCCGCCGCTTTCACAAACAAATCCATCCCCTTAAGAGAAGCAGGCCCATCTTTTTTTATCAAATGAGAAACAGCGCTTAAGTACTGGGCTTCTAAATTATTTTTTTCCTTACTCAGAATTTTGCCCAAAACCGTCAGTGCATCATCAGGTTTATTAGATTGATTGAGTACATAGGCGTATTGCAAGCCAAGTTCAATGTTGTCCGGGTATGCCAGAGTGGATTCCATCAAGAGTTGCTCCGCTGCCACCATGGCATCGGCGCCGAGATACATCAGGGCCACGAAGAGTTTGCGCTCTGCTTCGTTGTCACCTGTGCTGCTACCTTTATTGCCATCCTTTGTGCTAGAACCGGCTTCTGCGCTGAATTTATCAAAAAGTCCAGCGTAGTTGACAACCGTGGCATAATTCCCTTGTTCAACTCTGTAATCATTGGCAACACGGGCAATTTGGTAATTGATTTGCAGATCTTTTGGATAGAGCACTTGCAGTGCCAGGAGTTCGGTTAAAGCCCCTCCAGCATCGTTGTACTTCACTTTTTCTAAAGCCTTATAAATCAATTTTGGACCTAAAATAGCTTCTTGTTCTTCAATAATGGCAATTAAATCATCAATCTTATTGGTTTTATAATTTGACATAACAGCCAGAGGATTTGTATAGGTCTCCGTATTTTCTAAGAGCTGCAAAGTATTTAGGATATCCTTGGGTTGCTTTTTTTGCCGGTAGCTTTCTAGTAAGCCAAAGTAGGATGAAACAACCCCGTTTTTACCCATGACGGCCTGCTTATAGGCTGCTATGGCCCCATCGGGATTGGCACTTTTAAGAAGCAAAGTGCCCCGGAAGTAAGGCGTATAAGGATTGTTGAGACTTATTGCACTGGCCCTAGTCAAGTTTTCTTCAGACTTCACCTGAAAATCCGGATTTTTTTCAATCAGAAATTTTAGGCCATATAGATAGCCTTTTAAGGACAATAATTTGGAATAGGCCATATCGTACTCGTAGATAGCCCCCTGGGTCAACCCCATTGCGAGGACAGCATCCCCTTTATTATGATGGAGGGCTACTTCAGAAAGGATGCCATCGGTGGCATCTTTTCCAACGGGAACTAAAAGTAGGGACAGCCCTACACAGGCCACCACTAAAATCCCTGTAAAGATTGGGATTTTGCCACCTTGAGTCTGGGAACCTAAGTCCTGAATAGGTCCTTCTATTTTCAACAAGAGTTTTCTTGAGAGGACGATCAAGGCCCAAAAGAGCATGGCATTGATGACTGAGCCCACAGTATAAAACACAAAGTTACGGTAGAATCCTGGTTGGAGAATGCTTTCCAGTAGTTGGAGAGACAAATTTTGAATAAAGTTGACTAGATAGAGTAAAAGACCAGCCAGTAAGCTATAGAAAAGTACTTTGAAAATATGTCTTACCATCCCTTTGATAATCATCCAATATGCTTTACCCATGTGGTTAATGGAAAGCGCGTATTGAATGGCGGCAATCAGTAGGGTAACCCCTGAATACAAGAAAAACAAAAGGAGGACAATAGATAAAGCTAGTAAAGACATAAATAAGATGGACTGACCGCTAAATTCAAGGAGGGCAGGCATAAACTGAAGGGTGTATTTATAACCTAGGGAGAAAATTAGGGTCACTAAAAAGAGTAACATCACACCAATACTTGAAGAAATCAAGATTTGTAGGGGGTTAGATTTAGATGGCGCTCCCTGACTTTTATCCGTTTTCTTTAAGAACAAAGAAATCATCAGCACAAAAATACCGAATCCTATTATGGGAAACAGAGCTGATAGTAATGGATTGACTGGCTTTTGGAGGGTATGTAAGAGCAGGGTGTTTGGTATAAATGAGAAGGTAAGGGCAAACGCAGCTAAAAACAGGTACTCAAAGCCACTGCCAGGTGCCTTTGGTTTGTTGTCAGAGGCGCTAGGCGAAGGCTGCTCAGTATCTTCAGGAATTGTTTGAGAAATATCAATAAATCGGGCAGAAGATTTCTCTTCAGCAGTTATAGTCTCCACTACTGAGTTTGGTTCAGCTCCATTTTGTTTAGATTTTTTTGATTTCTTGAACATGTTGATCCCCCTTTGATCTATTTAGGTTATCACTAGAAAATTTTACTGTAACGCATGTTCCTTCTCCGACCCGACTGGTGATAGTTAGGGAACCGTTCATTTTTTCAACCAGATGCCTTGTTAGAGATAAACCAAATCCAGTGCCTTTTTCTCCTGCGGTTCCAACTTCACTGGACCCTAGTTTAGGGTTGAAGAGTTGAGCAAATTTTGTTTCGGAGATACCCACGCCGGTATCGATAATTTTTAGGATGATAAATCCTGGTTCGGTGGTACTGGAAATCGCGATGGTGCCACCTGAATTGGTAAATTTAAGGGCGTTTGACAGGACGTTTCTCAATATTGTAGCAAGGAGGTTGCGGTCGCCGCTGAATTGGATATTCTCTTTAGTGTGAAAGTTGATGGTGATGTTTTTCTCTTTTGCCAGGGTTCTGTAGAGTGGTAAAACCTCTTCAATCACGGGGTTAACCGTGACGGGTTCCCCATGATAAGTAAGATCTCCCATTGAACACTTTGACCATAGAAGAAGGTCGCCTAGTAGCTCTAAACTGCCATTTACTTTATCTGTTAGTTGACTAAAAATACCTTTTTGCAGTAGGTATTCAAAATTGGTGGCATCTTCAGTGATTAGGTTTAGGCTGCCTAACAAACTGGCAAGGGGTGACCGTAAATCGTGGCTTATAATTGAAAGAATCTGATCTTTATATTTAAGCAAATCATTTTGTTCCTTGAGTTGTTGATTTTGGCGCTCGGAGAGTTTGAACATTTGTTCAATGGCATGACTTTTTGATTCAATTAAAGTGAGGTCCCGAAAGGAACGGAGGGCTTGGTATAAGGAGATGACCAGTTGTTGGTGGGTCAAATCTGTTTTAAGTTTGTAGTCGTTGATATCATAATCCATGACGATGGACTTTTCGGGGGCATCCCCCGGATTGCCAGTTCTAAGAATAATGCGCATTTTACGATTGTCCAGGGGGCCACGTAAGTACTTGACCAGATCTAGGCCGCTGGTTTTTGTATCCATCACCACATCTTGAAAAACCACTGCAGCATCTGGATGATCCGTGAAAAGAGTCTTTGTTTGTGCTTCGTCGTAGGCGTGAAAAAACACGAGGCCGTGACCTTCAAACAGAAGATTCTTTAGAATCATCTTGGTAATAGCGTGAATGTCTTTATCGTCATCAGAAATAATAATTTTATAGGGTTCTGGTTGGTAACTGGACATAAAAACCTCCAATATAAGTTGATATGCATGACTCTTATACCCAATTATAAAGGTTGCTAACATTGATGGTGCAGGATTGTGCTATTTTGATGCTCGAAAGAACAATTAAAGGTATATGGGTTTGTAAGATCAAACTTTGGGTAAAACCATATTATGATTTAATGAAGAGATTTAGTTGCGATTGAAAGTATAGACAAAAGCAAGGTCAAGAGACACCAATGGGAGGAATTTTGATGATCGTGGATCCAATCGCTTCATTTAATGCCGCTGCATATCAATCATTCATTCAGAGTTCGCCATCTGGCTATGGCTTTTATCAAATCATATGGGATAAAAATGATCTTCCGATTGATTATGTCTTGATTGAGTCCAATCCTGCTTTTGAAAATTTAACGGGACTAAAACCTACCGGTGCTATGGATCCGAAATTGACCCAATGGGCCGTGGAAACTCAGAATAAGGGGTTTGCTTGGGTGGATTGTTTTAGTGAGATTGCCTCACAAGGAGGGGAAAAAGAATTTATATTCTTTATGCCCTATGCCAATAAACAGTGTCGCATTCATTTACATACATCTGATAGGCTATTTATTGTTATGCAGATTTTTGCGGTTCAAAATGAGGGGCTCCAAGAACAGTTTAATGCCAGTCAATTTGAATTGAGTGAAGCCGATTGGCGTTATAAGGCACTGTTTGAAAAGGCACCGGTAGGTGTTGCTTATCATCAAATGATTTATGATGAAAGAGGGAAGCCAGTTGACTATTATTTTATTGATGCGAATGCTAATTACAAAGAATTAACTGGTGTTGACCCGGTTGGCCATAGGGTTACTGAAGCCTTTCCAGGGATAGATAAGGATCCTTTTAATTGGATTGGGGTTTTTGGAAAGGTTGTAGAGACTGGTGAAACTGTACGTTTTGAACAATATTTAGGTGTTAATGCAAGGTGGTACGATTGTGTGGCCTATAAATATAAACAGGGACATTTTATTGTGATGTTCACAGAAATTACTGAGCGTAAGCGAGTTGAGCAAGCGCTTATGGAGAGCACAGAAAGGTTTCATCAGATTTCTCAAACAGTAGAAGAAGTTTTTTACTTGGTGAATCCTGATAACTCAGAATTGCTATATGTAAACCCTGCTTTTGAAACAGTATGGGGACAAAGTTGCCAGAGTCTCTACGATAACCCTAAGTCCTTTCTTGAAGCGATTCATGAAGGTGATAAAAAAAGGGTGCTGGCTGAGTTTGAAAAAAGCCTCAGGTCAGGTTTTTTTAACCAAGAATATCGTATTGTTAGGCCCGATCATAGTGTCCGTTGGGTGAAAGCTAGGACTTTTCCAGTCAGAAACAAAGAAGGATACATTTATCGGCACACGGGCACAGCGGTTGATATTACCCAGTACAAAAATATAGAAACCAAACTTAAAGAGAGTTTAAAAGATTTATTGGAGTCCCAAAGAATTGCCCATTTAGGGACGTGGCGATTAGATGTCGAGACCGACCAAGTTTTTTGGTCTGAAGAACTATATAAGATGTATGGATTTAACCCTGCATTTCCAATCCCGCCATATGCTGAACATCAAAAGCTTTTCACCAGTGAAAGCTGGGAGCGATTATCAACTGCCCTTGAGAAGACTAGAACTTTGGGCATCGCTTATGAGCTAGAGCTAGAGACGGTTATACAGGACGGCACCAATGGGTGGATGTGGGTCCGGGGTGAGGCAGAGAAGAATCTCGAAAATCAAATCACTGGGATTTGGGGGGCTGCCCAAGATATCACTGCAAGAAAACTTATAGAATTCGATTTAATTAGAGCGAAAGAAGAGGCTGAATCAGCAAATTCTGCGAAAACCCAATTTCTATCCAATATGAGTCATGAAATCAGAACCCCCATGAATGGCTTTATGGGTATGCTACAGCTATTGGAAACAACCGCACTTTCTCAGGAACAAAAGGAGTTGATTCAAATAGCCAGTGCCTCATCCAATTCATTGCTAACCTTAGTGAATGATATTTTAGACTATTCTAAAATTGAAGCAGGTAAAATGACCCTTGATGTAAAACCCTTTAATTTTCGGCTCTTAATAACGGAGTCAATTGATCTATTTAAGATTCCTGCAAATGCAGCAGGGTTACAAATAGATGCAACCATTGATTCTGACATCCCAGTCAATTTAAGTGGGGATTCTTTTAGGTTGAAGCAAGTGATTTCTAATCTACTGGGAAATGCTGTTAAATTTACAACTGAAGGCTCAATCAATCTAAGGGTTAGAGCGATAAAGCAAGTTGATGAAAATGGCTTTGTTAACCTTGAGTTTGTAATCAAAGACACTGGAATTGGTATTCCAAAAGAAAAACAAAATTTGCTATTCACGAGGTTCTATCAAGCGGATAATTCCAATACACGAAATTATGGTGGCACTGGTTTGGGTCTTTCCATATGTGAGGGACTCGTTGAAAAAATGGGCGGTGATATTTGGGTAGAGTCCACGGTAGGTGAAGGCAGTTGTTTTTATTTTACCTGTAAAATGGTGAGCGCTTCAACAGAGACTCAGCCCCTTGAAACGGTTATAAATCAGATGCGAGATCATGAAGGCATCACAATTTTGTTGGCAGAAGATGATGAGATCAATCGTATATTGATTCAAAAGGTTGCTTTAAAAAAAGGATGGCAAGTTACTTTTGCAGAAAATGGTGAGCAAGCGGTGGCACTGTTACAGCAAAATGACTTTGACTTGATTTTAATGGATGTTCAAATGCCTGTGATGAATGGTTTTTTAGCAACGCAAATTATTCGTTCCATGGAGCGAGACAAGGGGACTCGGATCCCAATTATCGCTATGACAGCCCATGCCCTAGATGGTGACAACGAAAAGTGCTTAGAAGCAGGGATGGATGATTATTTTACGAAGCCAGTAAATTTTGATGTTTTTTATGCTATGGTAGAAAAATGGCTTTAAAACCCGAAAAAAGGCAAAAAGAAAAACGAAGCCATTGCTTATAGCAATGACTCCGCTTTTATTGGTGCTGAAGGTGGGAATCGAACCCACACGCCCGAAGGCTCCGGATTTTGAGTCCGGCGCGTCTGCCAGTTCCACCACTCCAGCAAGTGTTAAAAGGTGTTTCAGACAAGAATAATCTTAACACAGACTTTACAGCGGCGCAAGTCTTTTTCAAAAAAACTTTTGATTTTTTTCAAAGAATCAATTGTAATGTGTGTTTATTTTGTTTTAGTGGGTATATAATGTTTCTATGCACTGACCGAATTCGATAAAGTTTTTATAGGCGCTCGTAACCTCGGCTGTTTACAGCCCCTATATGGTTGGTATATATAACACAAAGGGGGTTTTCAAATGGAAAAAATAATCTACCAAGACGAAGAATTTGCAATTATCGAAACCGAACTCACCGAGCACGCAGGTGAGATTCAAGCCAGAGTTCGTAGATTTACCCGCTTTTTACCTACTAACAGTCAATTTGTTTTGGTTTTACCCTTTAAAAAAGAGCGGGGACGAATGAGTTATTTAGCCCTTAGACAAATTGTACCCGGTTGGGATCAGCACCCAGACCTTTGCGGCATTGTCACTCCAGCTTTCCTGGAGCCTGATAGAAGTGCAATACAAGTTCTAAAAGATTATTCGGGGATTGAGTTCAATCAACAGGCCCTAGTGACTTTAGGGGTGTGTAACGCTTCAAAGTGGTCCCAAGATACGTATTATCTATATGGAATGGATTTAACCGGCTATCACGGGGACTTGTCGAAGACTCAACTGGTTTGGGTTGACGAGAATGAGCTGAGCAATGGCCTAGACCCACAACTGATTACAGCCATGACAAGATTAAAAGTGGTACTGTAAACTACAAAAGGAAACACGACAATGCCCCCGCTTTGGGGGCATTGTTATGAATATGTCTGCGATGGAACTTTTCTCACAGCACCAGCGTCTAATGATTAACCTGAATTTAGAAGGGAGTGAACACGGTGACAGATGTGGCACAGCAACTGATTATACGGAGCCAAGCCGGCGATGTACAAGCATTCGAAACCTTGATAAAACAGCATCAAGTAATTACCTACAATATCGCCTATCGCATTCTTGGAGATCAAGAAGATGCCAAGGATGCAGCTCAAGAAGCCCTCATCAAGGTCTTTAAAAACTTACCGGGGTTTAAGGCAGAATCTCAATTCTCAACATGGCTTTATAGAATCGTTGTCAATACCTGTACGGATTACATGCGTAAGCATCGAAAAATCACGACAGTATCAACGGATAAGGGTCTTGAAACAGAAGATGGAACTTTGCAGACAGAGTTGCCGGATGAGCGCATGGCGCCAGAAGTCGTCTTTGAGCAAACTGAACTCAAACAAAAGGTTCAGGCCGCTATCAGTGCACTACCAGAACAAAATCGTACGGTGATTGTGTTAAGGGATGTCCAAGGCATGAGTTATGACGTCATTGCATCAATGCTTGATTTGCCTGTAGGCACCGTTAAATCCCGTATCAATCGTGGCCGTGACATGTTAAAAAAAATACTCATCGAAAGTCGTATCAATGCATACGGCTTAACACAGTGAAAGGAGGCCCTAACATGACCAAAACAATAAAAAATGATCAAGGCATGCAGCACAATAGTCTGCATAACAAGCAGCATGACAGTCAGCAAGAACAATGCTTGATCGTCAATGAGCAACTTGGAGACTACTTAGATGGCCTTTTATCCCCAGATGAGTGTCGCGATTTTGAAGCACACTTGCTATCTTGCGACGATTGTCAAGCAATGGTGACAGATATGCAAGCCATACTTGAAAATCTGAAGGAGTTGCCAATGGAAATGTTGCCAGACGGTTTTGAAGCTTCGTTGCATGAAGCCCTTGAACGAGAAAGCATCATGATTAAAGAAAACAAGTCAGTTAAAACGAATCCAGCCACCGGCCAAATATACGGCAATTGGAAAGCGAGATTCTCAAACTTTAAAGCTTGGCAAAAAGGCGTGAGTTACGCCGCAGCCTTGTTCTTAGTGGCATTTGTAGGGCTGAACGGCATGTCGGGTCTTATGTCAGGGACAGGGTTAGGATTCAATGGCACTAAATCAATGGATGCGATGAGTACAGATATGAACTACGGCGCACCGGAAGTTGGCGCTGTAAGTCGCGAAGCTGCTGTTGCCGATGGACTCCAGGTTGCACCGGCAGGGGATGAGAAGCTCTCAGTAACATTCAATGAGAACCAGACTTTAGCTGGGGCTAAAATGGCACCAGAATCACCGGTTGTAGCGCCAGATGTGGCACTAGCCGAAACGCCGATTGAACCGCCACCAGTGGCACCAGCCAGTGGAGAAACGGCAACACCACAAAATCAAAAGCTCATTAAGCGAGCAGAAGTCCAAATTGAAGTGTTGGGTTATAAAGAGACCGTGGATAAACTTATAGCACAAGCGCAAGCCATGGGAGGCTATGTAGAAAATAGTTTTACCGGCACTTATATGGCAAGAGTAGGCACTCAGGATGTTAGTTTGAAGCAGGGTTACCTGGTGTTAAGGATACCTACACTAGCCTACGAAACCATGGTTTCAAGCTTTGAGCAATATGGGAAAATCATCACTCAAACCCAAAGCACAGAAGATGTGACAGCTCAATATCGGGATGTCTATCAAGAAATTAAAAATCTTGAAGTCCGTGAAAAAACCCTAAGAGAGATAATGGGCAAGGCTGTTAATGTTACTGAAATTATCGAAGTTGAAAGGGAGCTTAGCCGTGTAAGAGGTGAAATTAATGCCTATAATGGAACACTAGCTGGATGGGACCGTTTAGTTGATATGAGCACCCTGCATATCAATTTGACAGAAGTTAGGGACACGACCACAACTGTGAATCCCCCAAGAAAAGATTTGTTTGGCAGAGCCCAAGAAGCTTTTATACAAACCATCAATCGCATGATCGTGGCCTTTGAATCCCTCTTTATCAAGGTTATTGGTGCACTGCCAGTTATATTGCCATTGGCCTTGGTTGCTGGCATTGGCTTCGGCATTTACAGAAAGTTTAAGAGCAGAAGGGCCGCTTAAAGTGATGAATTGCTTAAAAAGATAAACCCTAAAGAATCAGATTGGTAAATTTACCAATCTGATTCTTTTTTGACGCCATTGTTTTAACGATAGTCTAGTTTTTCTCTGTCAGTTTTATGTCATGTCCCTAATAGATAATAGTGATAGTTAAAACAATGGATTTAAACTTGTTTTCATTCTAGAGAGGGGTCATTAACATGAAACAAAATAAAACGAAACGTATTCTATCCTTATCGCTATCTTTTATACTCGTTGCATTATTAGCAGGTCCTAATTTCATTATGGCAGCCCAACCGACAGTAAATCTTGGGACTACAGCTAGCTATGCTGTATTGGCGGGTTCCGCCATTACAAATACAGGAACAACAATTATCAATGGCGACGTTGGTGGTGACATCGGCTTATTCCCTGGTACTGCTTACACTGGTGGTGGCACTGTTCAACTTTCAGGTACCGCACACATAACAGATGCCGCGGCCAGTCAAGCGAAGGCTGATTTGATGGTTGCTTATCTCGACGCGTCATCAAGAACACCGATTACGACTATTCCAACAGAACTTGGTGGTACAACTTTAAAACCAGGCACCTATACCTCAAGTTCAGGAACATTTGAACTTACTGGCACATTAACGCTTGATGCCGAGGGCGATCCAGAAGGTGTTTTCGTATTTATCACTGCTTCTACTCTTGTAACTGCCTCTGATAGTAATATCGTCCTTCAAAATAGTGCCCGTTTCTGTCGTACCTTTTGGAGCGTAGGTAGCTCTGCAACACTAGGAACTAATTCTCATTTTGTTGGCCATATATTTGCCATGGCATCCATTACCGCCACAACTGGAGCAACAGTTCAAGGTCAGTTGTTGGCCATTAATGGCGCCGTAACCCTTGATTCTAATACGATTACAAACGGCATCTGTGAAGTGGCAATCCCACCTATCCCAGTCACAACTGTGGCAATCCCACCTATCCCAGTCACAACTGTGGCAGCCACGACGGTACAAGCCACGACGGTACCAACCACTAGAGTTCCTAGGACGGTGGCTATAACGGTACCAACCACCAGAGTACCAACTACCACAGTACCAATCACCACAGTATCCACCGCTAAGCTTTATGTTATTAAGCATGTGATCAACGATAATGGGGGTATTTCCAAAGCTTCGCAATTTGATATTCACGTCAAGAATTCAGGTACTAATAATGATGTAGTAGGTAGCCCTAAGGAGGGCACTGAAGCACCGGGAACTCTCTATACATTGCTTCCAGGCAAGTATAAGGTCAGTGAATTGGGAGCCTTTGGAGATGCAAATGGCTCTGGCTATACCATGAGTTTCAGTGGTGACGTTGATGCAAACGGTAATATTACTTTAAAAGCAGGAGAAAGCAAAACCATCATAATCATCAATAATGATAAACCCGTTGTGACTCAAAGTACCACAATAGCGCCACAAATTGTAACTCCTCCTGTTACTAATGTCACAAAAGTTTCACCCACAACTGTAACAATCACAGGGGGAATACTACCCATAACTGCTACGCCATGGTATAACCTACTCGTTGGTGGATCACTTCTATTGGTAATTGGCGTCGTCAGTTTGAGCATGAAAAGAAGGTAAATCACATATGATGAAAAACAGGTTTCATTCCCAACTTAGTTCTAAAGGTATGTTTTCTGTGGTGATCATTGCAGTGGGGTTACTTTGTATCTGCTGGGCTCTAATCAATATCTCATAAGAAAGAGCACTCTTAAGACTTGCGACAGAAGATATTTATTTGGATGATTCGGTGACATTATTAAAAAATCAACCCCTAAGTGGGGCTGATATTGGCTCAAGTATAGTGGGTGATATTGACTTAAATATGGAGGGTGATTTTGCCTCAAATAGAGTGGCTGATATAGTCACCGATCTAAATCCAAATAGTATCATGACTTCAATTGAGGCCAATACCATCCCGTCGACGACTTTTTCGGTAGGTGACCGTATTGGTAAACTCAATATTCCAGTCCTCAATCTCACCCTTCCAATTAACGAAGGTACAGATGCGGATACCTTGAAAAAGGGTGTAGGCCATTATTCACAGAGCGTCCTGCCAGGTGAAGCTGATAATAGCGTTCTTTCTGGGCATCGAGGAACATTCTTTGCCAAACTAGGGCAGGTAGCAATCGGTGATCTCTTAATCATTACCACAGATGCCGGCACATTCACCTACAAAGTGAGCACCATAAGGATTGTTGATGCACAGGACAGAACAGTGATTGTACCCACAGACAGCGGTGTATTAACCCTGACCACCTGCTATCCATTTCAATACATTGGCAGTGCCAAACAGCGGTACATTGTGTCAGCGGATTTAATCATCTTAGAATAATCTAAATGCCATTACCCCAATACTCTATACAAAAGCTAACATTTCTAGACAAACTCTATGGATGTTAGCTCTTTTTATTTGCCCCTTGCTGATAGCCGTGATAAGTTTAGAAACCAATTAAAGAGCTGAAAAATCTCGCCATTGATCCTGCATATGCTATAATGGATTGGGTAATAAACAAACATTATTGACTTTATCATACGTAGAAGGAGAATCATATGACCCAGCGCGCATTGATTATAGATGGCAATAGCATTATCAATAGAGCTTTTTTCGGCATCAAGGGCATGGCCACACCAGATGGCTTCCCCACCAATGCCGTTTATGGCTTTTTAAGCATTTTCCAAAGCATCCAAGCAGAAATTAAACCGGACTATATTGCCGTTGCCTTTGACTTAAAAGGCCCCACATTTAGACACCTGGATTTTGTGGACTACAAAGCAGGCCGTAAGGGCATGCCCGACGAACTGGCCCAGCAGATGCCAGTGGTGAAAGAAATCCTACGGGCCATGGGGATTGTCATTCTTGAACTGCAAGGGTTTGAGGCCGACGACCTAATTGGCACTACGGCTCGCTTCTTTGCCACAAAAGACGTTGATAGCTTTATTTTGACAGGTGATAAAGATGCCCTGCAGCTGGTGGACCAAAAAACCTATGTTTACTACCACGGCACCAAAAACAAGACAATTTATACCCCAGAACTGGTCAAAGAAGACCTTGGGGTTTATCCCGATAGAGTCACCGACTTAAAAGGCTTGATGGGGGATAGCTCGGATAATATTCCCGGGGTGCCCTCCATTGGTAAAGTCACTGCCAATAAGCTATTGGAAGTCTTTGATACGGTTGAAAACCTCATTGCCAACGCCTCGCAAATCACCAACGCCAGACAAAAAGACCTGATTGAAACCCATGCCGCCCAAGCGGTGATGTCAAAGCGTCTGGCAACCATTGAAACCCAAGTACCCGTTGATTTTGACATGGCGGAGTTAGCCCTAACCCCTCAAGATACAGAACAACTGGTGACCCTTTTTCAAAAATACCACCTCCACAGCTTCCTTCAAAAGCTTGATCAAGGTGAGCAAAAGGTGATTGAACAAGTGGCAGCCCACTCTTTGTCCTTTCCAATTGTCACAAATATGGGTGAAGTCACCGCATTTTTAACCGAAGCAGTTCTCTCTAAACCCCTGGTTTTCCAAGCCCTTTACCAAAAGAAAACCGTTGTACAAGATCCCATCTTGTACCTTGGCCTCCTGACCACACCAGACTCTCAAACAGATGAGAAAACTAGCCAAGCCATCACAAATAACCTGGGATTGTTGATTCCACCGGCTTTCATTTTTGAAGCCATCAATTGTTTGAAGGCCCACGGCGATAAGGGTGGCAGCCTAGCCATTAAAGGTCACGACATTAAAAATGCTGTTTTGGCTTTAAAAGGCTACGGATTGGAGCAGGTTCACCCTGTTTTTGACTCGAAAATTGCCATGTATCTCTTGGATGCCAATCGGAAAAGTTATGATCTTGGAGATTTGACTTTAGATGTTTTGGGGCTGGCGGTGACTTCTGAGGATGATCTTTTAGGCAAGGGTGCTAAGAGAAAGGAATTGGAGACCATTGAGGAAGACGCAGTGTTGGCCTACCTTGGACAGATGCTTGAGGCCCATTTGGCCCTGGAGCCAATTTTACTGGAGCGGATGGCTGCCCTTGAGGTACAAAACCTGTTTGATACGGTTGAAATGCCCCTTGTACGGGTTTTAGCCCATATGGAATACGATGGCTTTAAAGTGGACCTTGATGTGCTTGAAACCATTGATGTGTCTGTGACAGAGGCCATTACTAAGCTGGAGGCTTCCATCTACGAAGCCGCTGGTCAAACCTTTAATATTAATTCGCCAAAACAACTTGGCACCATTCTTTTTGAAGAATTGGCCCTGCCAACGGATAAAAAGACAAAAACGGGGTATTCAACTGGACATGAGGTGTTAGTTAAATTAGCGCCCCTTCACCCCATTGTGGATCAGATTATCGAGTACCGTATGTACACTAAAATTAAATCCACCTATATTGATGGGCTAAGAGCCGTATTAAACCCAATTACGGGCCGAGTTCATTCCAGCCTCAACCAGACAGTGGCTGCAACTGGCCGTTTGTCCAGCACAGAACCCAACCTGCAAAACATTCCCATCAGATTGGCAATTGGCAGAGAGCTCAGAAAAGTGTTTGTGGCAAAGGACGACGACCACAAACTGGTGGATGCGGACTACTCACAAATTGAGCTGCGGATTTTGGCCCATATGTCCAATGATCCAATGCTTAAAAAAGCCTACACAGAGGACATTGACATCCACGCCTTAACCGCTTCTCAGGTCTTCCATGTGCCCCTTTCAGAAATGACGCCTCAGATTAGAAACAGCGCCAAAGAAGTTAACTTTGGCATTGTGTATGGCATGAGCGACTTTGGCCTTGCCGACACCCTGAAAATCACCCGCAAAGAAGCCAAGCACTACATTGAGAGCTATTTTGCCAGCTACCCAAATGTAAAGTCCTTTATGAACAGTTGCAAAGACGATGCCGCAGCCACTGGGTATTCGGAAACTTTGCTAGGGCGCAAGCGCTTTATACCAGAGATCAAGAACAAGAACTTTAATATACGCCAATACGGCGAGCGAATGGCCATGAACACACCGATTCAAGGGACCGCCGCTGACATTATGAAAGTGGCCATGATCAAAGTGTTTGACGCCCTAGAAACCGCGGGCCTAAAAAGCCGCCTGATTCTACAGGTCCACGACGAAGTGATTGTGGACACCCACAAAGATGAAGTAGAAGCGGTAATGGCACTTGTAGAAAAAGCCATGACCAGCGCCATTGAACTGACCGTGCCCCTCAAAGTAGATGCACACGTTGGCCACAGCTGGTTTGATGCAAAATAGAAGTTAAGGGAAAACAGATATTAATAAAAAATAGCAAGGGCGCAAAATGACCTTAGACACAAAAAAGGTGCTGGCACGCTATCGCACTTGGACACAAAAGAGAACGGGGTAAACTATGAAAGTCATCGGATTGACAGGGGGCATTGCATCAGGCAAATCCACAGCATCGCGGTACCTGGCTCAAAATGGGCTCCCAGTTCTGGATGCCGATGTGATGGCAAGAGAGATTGTGCAACCGGGCATGCCCGCCCTCAAGGAGATTGTTGAGGCCTTTGGCGAAGATATGCTTTTAATCACCGGGGAGCTGGATAGAAAAGCCCTGGGGCGCTTGGTGTTTTCTGACCCTGAGGCCCTCAAGAAGCTAAACGCCATAACCCACCCCAAAATCAGAGAGCGCCTGTTGATTCATTTACAGCACATCGAAGATATGAAAAGTTACCCGGCTGTGATTATCGACGCTGCTCTTTTAATGGAAACGGGCTGGCATGAGCTAGTGGATGACGTGTGGTTGATTGTCATTGATGAAAGCCACCAAATGAGCCGGTTAGTACAGAGAAATGCCATTTCAGAGCTAGAAGCCCAGACCATGATGGCCATCCAAATGCCCATGGCAGAAAAAATGAAGCTGGCCAAAGTCTGGATAGACAACAACGGCCTGCCTTCGGATTTGTATCACCAACTGGATGAACTGGTGATGACGATTATGTAAAGCAAGACTTAGACTGTTAGGACAAGAAATACGATTGTTAAGATAAAAAGCATAGCAGAAAAAAGATAGTGCACAATTCCAAAGATAAAATGCTCATTTGTAAAAAGTCAGACAATTAAAAACCCCAAAAAGTGTTGACATGTCCCCGTCCAGATACTATACTAGTCAAGTAATGCGGATGTGGTGAAACGGCAGACACACTATCTTGAGGGGGTAGCGCTCCTATGGGCGTGCGGGTTCAAATCCCGCCATCCGCACCAATAGAAAAAGTAAGCGTCGCGATTAAGAAATTGATCGCGACGCTTTTTTTAGGTTTTTGGTGGTGGAGAGAAGATTGTGGTAGGGGAAAGGGCAGTAATGACTTTTAAATCGTTAATACTTATTTAAGAAACGTAGTTAAATTTTATTACTTAATTGAGATTGGATGACTTAGTTTGAGCAAATGCATACATAGTGCGTACGAACATTTTCTAAAATTAGAATTGCTTGACTATACTAAAGTTAAAACAAAGGTATTTGGTAAAAAGAAATGATGGTATCAATATTTGGTTTAAAATGGTAGAGTGATTATAGAGCACAACTGTGTTAACGGATACAAAATCATCAAATGATGCTAGCCTTCTAGCAGGATGCGATAGTAGTGATATACAACTGAAAAGCTCGGTGCGTGATCTCTGCCAGGGGTGGTGGGTGACTGCAGGTTCTATGGTGCGCTGAAATGAATTATTACTGTAGTTTTACTAATTGAGGTGTTAAATGTAATATCAAAATGATATAGTATAGTAAATGAATGAATGAGGTGAAGAAATGATTAACAAAGTGACATTACGTAACTACGGACTTATTAAAGAATTAGAATGGGATAACTTATCAAGTATAAATGTGATTGTTGGAACTAACGGAACAGGAAAAACATTTTTGCTAAAATCGATATACAGTTCGTTAAAGACGATAGAGACATTTGGCAAAGGTAATGAAATTAGAAATGAATCAGAAATATTATCAGAAAGGTTATATTGGACATTTCAAACATCGCAAATAGGAAATTTAGTTACAAAAGGCTCCGAAAAACCTTTGGAGTCATCAATTGAGTATGACAATAAATTGTTTTTTTATTCATTTGGTAAAGATACTACAAAAAAAATAACTCAAATTACTAATAGAAATAGTCTTAGAGAATCAAACTCGATATTTATTCCAGCCAAGGAAGTATTATCACTTCAAAAAATAATACTGCAATCTAAGGAATCTAGGTATTTTGGATTTGATGATACTTATTACGATTTATGTATGGCGTTACAAAGTCCCAAAACAAGGGGTAAAAATCACACAGAAATTAGTCAAGCTAGAAAGTTATTAGAAGATTTACTTGAGGGAAGAATAGAAAATGACCCACATAGTGGAGACTGGATATATAAAAAAGGAAATCAAAAATACAGTCTTGGTGTTACAGCGGAAGGCATAAAGAAGATTGCTATATTAGATCAACTTCTTGGAAATAGATATTTAACCAAAGATTCTATTATACTAATCGATGAGCCGGAAGCTGGCTTGCATCCGTACGCAATTACAATACTAATGGAAATCTTACATTTGCTTTCAAAAATTGGTATACAAATTTTTATAGCTACACACTCCTATTTTGTAATTAAAAAATTAGCATTGATAGCTAAAGAAAACAATATGTCAATACCATTTGTATCGCTAGATAAAAGTAATAGTATTGATTATTATGATTTACAAGAAGGAATGCCAGAAAATGAGATAATTAGACAATCTATCGAGCTATATGATCAAGAAATAATGGGAGCGGTTACAGGGTGGCGATAATAATTGAAGAATCTGGTTTGAAATTTGGTCCTTTTGAAACTGAAAACTTATTTGCTATTGAAAAATCAAAATTTTACAATAATGGAAAAGACAAACTTCGAACGGTAGAGTTTTTACACATTAGCGATGATCAGCATACTTTGATCTGCGTTGAAGCGAAAACCACAGCACCAAATATCAATAACATAAAAAGTGAACTGGATGTAAAAAGATACATCCATGAATTGGAGCAAAAAATATATCATTCATTAACTTGTATATATGGATTATGTAGTGGTAGACATATTGATACATTTTGTGAAGTTCCGGTGAAAATTATTTCAGCCAACATAATGCAAGTAAGGCTAATTCCGATTTTAGTTATTACCGATTTTGCTGATGAATGGTTACCACAATGGAGTGATAAAATTAATTTTGAATTGTCAGGTTTAAAAAGAGCCTGGAAAATCGAAAAAATTGTAGTTACTAATGAAAATGGCGTGAAAAAAATGGGTCTCGTTACACCATAATTCACATCAGCTTACACGTCACCTACTGCAAATTGTTCTGATGGCACAGTCTTTGCTTTGCGAGGGCTGTGCTACTTTTGCCCTAAGGGTAAAAGGAACGACATCGGCAAATGCGGAACGATAGTACGTCAAGAAAACTTGGTAATTTTTGCAGGCAATATCGGAACCAACTCCAAAAAAAGAAATGTGTCATGGAGTCGTTGCCGTGCAATTGGCGCGTTGGACATTGCCGATTTTGAAGCTGGTTGCCAAAGAGGAAATCAGAAATGTCTCTTAACTTCATTAGTTGCTTTTGCTCTCGCCACGTTGGAACTGTGGCTCTGCCGCACAAGAATAGTCACTCTTGAATACGAATTGATTAAGTGCATTATCGTATAATGATAGTCTGGATAACGTAAGTCAAGTGATTTGGGATATCTGGTGGCGTATCGATTTTTAAAAATAGCACCTCCCAACTTGTAAATTCGCAAGCAGGGAAGTGCTATTTTAGTTATAAAGCCTCCTAAGTAATAGCCACCTTCTCGACTTTTTTAAATCCTTTTGTCTTCATAAATGACATATGGGTTTTAAAGTTAGACATCGCGTCTGATGGATCAATCTTCTCTAAGTTCAGAGCATACAAGACATTTCTGCTTATTTTAGTTGACACAATAGTCGCAAACTCATCATGCCCGGTTGCCTCATCAACACGATTATCATTTGCGTGTATGACAACTTCCTTAACCGGCAATGTAGCAAAAATATCTAACGCAATTCTCAAAATAGCACTACATACAAAATCCTGACACAGATCCTGATAAGCACTTTTTGTCATTGCTTTAGTCGTAAGCTTACCAGAAGATGTTAATGATTTCGACTCTGTCGGTACTACCTCCTTAGTATTTGCTACAAAATCAACCTCTACAATATTAGCATCATTCAACTGCACCTCAAAGACACTACCATATTCACTTAAATCATCAAGTGGCGCAAAGTCAATCATGACTTTCTCATATGCATCCAAATCTCCAGTGAGTACGGCTTTGGCAGTTGCAATCATCTCGTTCCAATCACTGTACGCCTCAAGATCCTTTTCTCTAGCTTTTACAACGGTATCAGCCAACTCAAGGCGTTTCTTATCTACTTTTCCCATTATGTTATCAAAAAAGCCTGGCTTATATGTATCAAGCAGTTGCTGCGCTTTTTTCTCGTTCGGTCCATTTGAACCATGAACAAATGGAGCAGGCAACTTTGAAACACCTAACCAATCAATTTCATCGTCCCAATTTGTATGTAAACTTTTCAAGTCTGCTATTAGCTCCTCATAGTGCTGTACTACTAATTGATCGCGCTCAAGTTGCTTCTGTACTGCTTGTTCTTTAACCCACTTATCATAATTAGCTGTGCTTGCATTCTTTTTCCTTTTTGTGCCTGACGTAGAAGAAACAGAATACGAAATCCCAGTGCCAGGCATACCTAAAGTTGTCGTTCGCCTTCCCTTCGTGTTAACGCTATACCTATAACCTTTGCCCCCCACACTAACACCCATGCTGCTATGACCAAGATTAACTCTAATGCCTGGTGCAATTTTGATACTTCTTCTAAACTTAAAACCCATAATATGCTCCTTCGTTAATCAATTGACAATGATTTTGCCTACTTACAATATTACCGTTTGTACGCTGTTTGTCAATCTATCAGGACTTGGTAATAAATTTTCCATCAAACCTTCTAATGGAGCCCTTGCTACATCGGAGCCGTTTTAGAAAAAGGAAATGTCTCTTAACGTAATTAGTTAATCTCGATCTCGCCACACTGAAACCGCGACTCTGCTGCACAAGAAAATTCACTCTTGAACACGAATTGATTTAGAGATATATAGTGGATGGTAATAGTCTTGAGAATGTCAGTAAAGTAATACCACATCATAACGAGCTTAGAAAAGAGAGCAGTGTCGTGGAGTCCTTTCGGTGCATGGGGTACGTTGGACATTGACGATTTTGAAGCTGGTTGCCAAGAGGAAATCGGAAATGGCTCTTAATTGCATTAGTTGCTGTTGCTCTAGCCAAAACTGAAGCTTGGCTCTGCTCCACAAGAATAGTCACTCTTGAACACGAATTGATTAAATGATATTTAACAAATATTTACAGTGTAGATAGGGTCAGTCAAGTAATATGTGATAACTGCTAGCGTATCATCTCTAAAAAGATCCTCACCCAACTTGCAAATTGGCATGTCGGGAGGGGATTTTGAGTTTTTAAGATATTCGAATTGTTATTGTAGATAGCAGATGCATAAAATGTTAGAATATAGAAGTGGCTATTGAAGTCAACTATACGTAGTAAACCATCAATTTGGGATTCGCTGGTCAAGGGTCAGGAGAACTACATTATGAAAATATTTTTGACGGCTAAACCCAGAACGGGGAAATCGACTGCTATAAAAAAGATAGTATCTGAGATTGGTAAAGACAAATGTGTGGGTTTCATTACAGAGGAAATCAAAGAAGATTTTAAAAGGGTAGGCTTTAAAATAATGACATTGGATGGTCGAGAAGGTGTTTTAGCATCAACAACGATGATAAGTGATATTAGATTAAGTCGGTATGGTATTGATTTAAAAATATTTGAAGATCTATGTATATTGTCATCCGTCAAATTAGAAGCACCAGGACTCAACACATTATATGATCCAAAT
>CAZFST010000035.1:0-38837 GCA_964522015.1 uncultured Fusibacter sp.
CAATTTTCGGGGCTTGATATTACATTTTAGGCATTATAAGTCCTAAAGTCAGGAAACACTCTAATCTAGAATTAAGGTTAATTTAAGGCGATTTCATAAATAAAGCTGCTGCGAGACCTTCAAAATCCTCGCAACAGCCTATCGTCTCAATACAACAACAGATTACTTTTCGTTTTTTTCCTTAGACTTACTCCCCTCTTCGCTTTTTTCATCTTTCTTTTTCTTAGAGTCGCTAGACCGTTGCTTAAGTGGTTTGGCCAAGGCTTGAATCCGCTTATTGACTAGGTCATGGATTGAACCTTTTGTGAATTCTCCACTCTTGATGCGCACGCCCGCAGCCCGGTCCATCAATAGTTCTATCCCTTCGTCAATGGTCTTGACGGAATAAATATGGAACATACCGGCTTTGACAGCCTCCACCACATAATCGGCTAACATTAAGTTTTTCACATTTTGATGGGGAATGATAACCCCTTGTAGTCCTGTGAGACCTTTTAAACGGCACACATTATAATAACCTTCGATTTTTTCGTTGACCCCACCAATCGGCTGGATTTCCCCTCTTTGATTGACAGAACCAGTAACGGCCAGGGACTGATTAATCGGCACGCCTGATAGTGATGATAGGATTGCATAAAGCTCAGTAGATGATGCTGAGTCTCCTTCAATACCGGAATATAACTGTTCAAATACAATTGTAGCTGTCAAACTTAGTGGCTTATCCTGTGCATAGGTATGACCAAGGTAACCAGAGATAATCATAACACCTTTATCGTGTAAACTGCCACTGGTCCGTACTTCTCTTTCAATATTAACCAGACCCGCTTGTCCTCTAAAGGTTGAAACCGTAATCTTACTTGGCTTACCAAATGAATGTTGACCACTACCCACCACAGCAAGACCATTGATTTCACCTACTTTAAAGCCTTCAACGTCCATTAAGTAGGTGCCATCATCAAATAGTTCCATGGTCTTTTCTTCGTATTTGTTGATACGGTGACGTTTTTCTTCTAAGGCAGTGTTGACGTGGTGCTCTGTGACAATTTTATCCCCTTTAACTTCTGCCCAAGCATCCGCTTCAATCAGAACATCCACCAGACGATTGAGATGGGAACTCATTCGGTCCTTGTGGTCCGCCAGCCTTGTGGCATAAAGTACGATACGACCAACGGCATATCGGTCAAATGGTCGTAATCCTTGAAGTTCGCAGTGCTTAGCTACAAAACGGGCCAATTTATTCATATTGTCTGGGGACCGTTCCATTTCAACATCAAAATCTGCTTCAATCTTAAAGAGCTTTCTAAACTCTTCGTCGTAATAAGATAAAAGAGAATAGGTATAGGAATCCCCAATGATAATGACTTTAACATCAAGGGGAATTGGGTCTGGTTTCAGGCTTGCCGCTACAACATAACCAGAATGACTACCCATGCCCTCAATGGTGATTTGCTGATCCAATAGAGCTCGTTTTAGAGAACCCCACGAATAGTAACTGTTGAGTAAGTCCTTGGCATGGAGAATGAGAAATCCACCATTAGCAAGGTGCAGTGCCCCTGGTTTGATCTGAGTAAAATCTGTTCGCATGACGCCAAATTCGTTTCTATATTCAATAGAACCAATCAGATTCGAAAAAATCGGGTTGCTTTCAAAGCGTATGGGAGCATTTTTAAGTTCTGTGTTATCCACAAACAAGTTGATTTTATAGCGATCAAAGAATGCCTCTGGATTTCGATTTGACATCAAGGCCAAAGGATTTTGCTCTTCTTTTTCGTGTTTGCTCTTGAACTGATCAATGTGCTCCACGATGTCGGTGGTTAACGATTCTAGATAGGCATCCAAAGTCGCATCACTTTCAAAATTCTCTTTAATTTTAAGAATGTGATAACTGACAACCCTATGTCCCATCTGAGCATCGAGTTCTTTGACGTTCTTGCGATAGACTTCTTCCTCTTCTCTCAATTGGTTAAAGAGTTCAACGGTTTCCAAGCTCAGCTTCTCGGAATTCTCTTTCATTTCGCTATAGTCTTCATCGGAAATATTACGATAGGCTTCTTCTGTCATGGGTTCCCCATCGATAATGGGGATACTCACAAGGCCTCGCTCATTTTGGCTGAATCGAAAGCCAAAATTATCCCCTAGGGCATTGAGATCATCGATAATCTTTCCCGTAATTTCTTGATATTGTTTAAGAATACCGTTCTTAGTGTTCTCATATTCTTTTGAGGTGAATACAGTTTGAATTTCTTTTTTAAGAAAACCAACGGTTTTCTCCATCCATTTCACAAATTCTTTACCAGTCCCAGCTTTCAATCTAATCGGTTTAGGTTGGTGGGGATTTTCAAAATTATTGACATAGATCCAATCGTTCGGTACCGGTTTACTGGCTGCTTGCTTTTCTGTGATTTGCATGACGTAACTAGTTCTTCCAGTGCCCCAACTACCCGCTACATAGACATTATAACCTTTCTTTTTAATAGCCAATCCAAAGTCGATGGCCTTTGTGGCTCTTTCCTGTGCGATTAGGCCCTGTAATGGCGTTAGTTCTTCTGTGGTTTCAAAGTCAAAACAATCAATATTGCACCGACTTGTCAACTCATCTACACTGAGTCTTTTGGCTTTCATTGGCCCCTCCCATTAAAGCGATTGTGTATTTTGTAACTTACATTACATCATTACCCCAAAAACAAAAGAACCACCAACAAATCTTAATAAGAAATGTTTGTGGTTCTGATTTTTACTGATTTATAATTTACGGCTCTAATTTTTACTGTTCTGATGGCTCATACGTCAATGCAATTGCTACAATGGCCCAAAACCAAATAATCATCAAGGGCACTTCAAAGATATTTTCAACGGCATTTTGGATTACTAACCCCAAAAGACCGATGAACATACCCATGACCATGAGCATATGTTCAGGGGTTGTTTGTCTTTGAATCAGCCGTTTAACATGTGCTAGGGTAGTTAGCAACAGCGCAAAAAGTGCACCTAATCCAATGGCGCCCATTTCGCCAAGGGTTTTAAAGTAATAGCTATCCACGTAGAATGGCGTTAACTCGTAATGGGTTGCAACCGCACCACCAAAACGCCCCAATCCTTGACCAAACCAGGGTTTTTCTAACCATTGCTCTATGGCATACTGATAACGAATAATCCGACCGCCCTTTGCTGATTTTGCGAAATATTCTGGTGTAAACAGATAGAATATACGATTTGCAATGCTTTTAAATGCCATGAGCCCTGCGCCTAAGGCAACAATTAAGTATTTCAGCACTTTAGGATAAAACAGTACAAAATAAATGGCTACCGCTCCACCAATGGCTAAATAGGCTTGTCTAGAGTAGGTGTATAGTAGACCAAACAGCATCACAGGTAGGGCTGACCAGGCTAGCCATTTTAAAAAGCTTTTTTTCTCTGTGCAAGCAATGGTAAACACCACTGGTAGTAATAAGACAAAGATAGCAGACAGAATATTGGGACTGCCAATAATTGAAAATGCACGGGTTGTAATGGTTTCTGTTGAATCCACCCAATTGCCTGGCATCGGTACATTACGGACAATCTGATAGACGCTATGCCAACCTAGGAAAGCCCCTGAAAGGACAAGATTGGTTAGGGTCAGTCTCCGGTTGCTGATTTGAATCATTTGACGAAAGATAAAAAACCACAAAAGGTACTGGTAAACCGCTCTAAAACCATCAATAGCGACGTTTGATTCCGGCGACACCAAGGAGAATAGACCAATACCCACCATAAAGAAAAAGGTTACCATTAAATCGATAGCACCATAACGGAACCGATACCCAGTTTTAAGCCAAAGTGGTCTTAAAACCAAATAGCCGATTAGGCCGAATAGCATCACTTCATCCCAGATACCAGAAACTCTTTCAAATGCACCAATTTTACGCATAGCAAAATCGATAAACATAAAGTTGATTGGAAAAATAATCATCCATCCATCGACTTTTTCTAAGGTTGCCGTATTTTTTTTGTGATAGCCATTGCTTTCGCCAAAGAAATAACTCTTCTGGCCAGCGCGGTTCATTGCCTCTTGAAGCTTATGGATTTGACCCACGATGATTTGTGTGAAGCCGAAAACAGCACTTCTCTCTAGCCACAGCAAAGGATTCTTATTCTTCTTTTGACTGTGGGCAAACAGTAGTGAAATCAGTGTGTTAAATCCGTTAATCGCAGCGATCCCTGTTTTATAGAGTAAGCTGTCTTTAAGTGAAACCCACATATTACTCCTCGACTTTCAACACACGTGATGAGAACTTATAGATATTGGACTCCAAGAAGATCATCATACCTGTTCGGACCTCTTGACTGCCGAGTTTGAGAACGGGGCCTTTTACTTCAACCTCTGCTTCGATGGTCACGATGGCCTTTGATTGCTCAACTGCTACGGTTTCCATTTTTTTCTCATCCATGATAACCCGTGGGGTTTTTAAATCAATAATTTCAACAGCCGTTACAGTTGCATTTAAATCCCGTTTTGCATCGGCTAATTGGCTTCCAACTTCAATGTATTCAAGCATTTGTCTTTCTTTGGCAAACGCCTCCACTTGAATGGTTACTTTTTTGGTTTTTGTCTGCACACTGCTTGGATCGATGCCCCCATCTGTAATCTTATAGCCGATGGCAATCACAACAAATATCGCTAGTATTAATATGACCCAATCAAGGGTTTTCATGATGCGTTTAGTAGCCCTCATTCTCCCCCCCTATTTAACTTTCTCGAGTTTCACAAGATAGCCAAAAGCTTCAGCTTTAGACGTCTTAGCATAAAAATTTAAACCGACTTTTACCTCTTGACCGCCAAACTCCATATAAGAGGCATATCGATTCGCCTGAATCTCGCAGGAGACGTATAAATCATAATAGTCAGGTTCAACAATTTGTTTCACTTGTCCATCGGTTAATTCAAATACCAAAGAGGGTTTGAATTCAATACCTGTGATTTTTCCAACTTGTTCTTTGCCGTTGGCTACCAAGATATCGCCTACCTTAAATGCATTGACGGTGGTCATTGGTACTGACAAAGCTTTTGTCGTGACCAAAAGGGTTTGCTTGCCACCAACACCATCACTTGATACCACAGTATCCCCAAATAGGGCATCGCGATTCAGGATGACCAGTGCAGCGCAAACAATCAATAGTAAAATCACCGCATCTACCCAATTAAATTTTAAGCTAGTCTGTTTCATTTTAACTCCTCTTCTCAATGCATTTTTGATAAAACTGCATATAGCGCTTTGCCATCACATGATTGCTATAATCGTTATTGACCTTTGCTTTTAAAGCCCGTCCCATTGCCAATCTTTGATCTTCATTTATAATCAAATGGTTCAAAGCCTTTGAGATTGCATCCACATCGCCTATGGGAACCATCAAACCATCAACTCCAGAATCAATCAGGGTTTGCATCCCACTGACCGCAGTACAGACAACTGGTTTTTCTAAGATTCCAGCTTCCATCACAGAATAAGATACACCTTCACTGTGAGAGGTCAGCATATTAATATCGATAGCGTTATAAAAATCATATACTTTCTCAACAAAACCGATTAAATGCACTTGTTCTCCAAGGCCTAGCTTTTCAATTTGCTCTTTGTAAGAGTCAATCAACCCTTGGTCACCGGTTCCAGCAATCAGAAATTGAACGGGTTGACCTTTAAATGGCAACGCAGCATTGATAAGGACATCAATCCCCTTAACTGGATGTAGACGGGCCGCTATACCGCAGATCACTTGACCACTGGGGATGTGATAACGGGCTAAGAACGCCTCTTTGGTTTCTGTGACAGAAACCAAAGAAATATCCAGTCCATTGGGTATATAAAGACAACGTTCGCTAGAAACCCCATCGCTCATCAGTAGCTTTGCAAATTTATCCGACACCGTAATAAAAAAAGGTATGCGACTGATATTCCATTTGATAATCGGAATTGCGATACGGCCTTTTAAGGTTTTAATGCCATATTCCTGATAATAATCAGAATGAATTGTTGCAACCACTGTCGACTGATGTTTTCTGATAGAGAGCGCAGCTAATAGCATGGGTTTTAGCCCATGGACATGAATCAAACAACCTTGCTTTTGAAGTGTTTTCAATTTAGACCACAAGCGAAAAAGTGGCATCACACTTACTGGCACGACCTCAATTGCTATACCACTGGCTTGACACCATGTCACAATCTTCCCTGAACCAATGGCAATGACACTAACATCTGCCACTAACCGCTGGGCAGCAATCAGCGCACTCACTTGAGTGGTTGCACCACCTACATCATTTCCGTTGACAATGTGAATAATTTTCATTTTAACCCCTACGCGTTATCGAAGCACTTTGCTAATGCTTGTGCCTGTGCTTTACGACCATAACGTTCGATCGCCTGGTAACTTGGCTGATAATTGAGTTCACTCTTTTGCCACTGCTGATATCTCTTAAAAATAGCCGCTTCTATCTCAGGCACATCTGCCACATCCACCACATCACCGGTTTCTGTCTCCATAATAACCTGTGCCGCAGCACCGTCTGTGGGCACTGTTGCTAAGATGGGAACCCCTAGTTTGATATACTCAAACACCTTACCAGTATAAAAGTTCTTTTCACTTTCAATCAGAACCAACAGATTAGCGTGTCCCATGTGTTTAAGCAATGCATCATGGGCCATATAACCGGTTGTATAGAGCACGGATTCTAACTGAAATCGTTCTTTAAGTGCTGTCATCACATGGGCATGGATATTGCCAATAAACTCGATACTGACTTTTTCTTTTTGAATACGGCCATCAGCAATGAGATTATGAAGGGCTTGTAGCACATGATCCGGTTTTCTGCGACCATAAAGCGCACCGGCATAGATTAAATGAAATCTCTCATTACTTTGATTGCTAACCTGATACTCACTGAAATCATCGTGATCAAAACCATTTGGGATAAAGGCACTTCTATCTGCCAGCGATGGGGTGTCCTTTAAAAAGTTTGCTAACATGAAAGGCGTATTGGTCACCAGATAGTTGCATGAGTTGACAATCATGCTCTCCATCCGTCGCTCAAAAGGATATCTTAATCGCATCCACCATTTTTCTTTGAAGTATGGATTGTTAGTCCATTCATCGCGAAAATCTACAACCCATTTAACATCCGGTCTTTTTCGCTTAATATAAGCTGCCATCAAGTGATCGCTGTAGGGATAAGAGGTTGAATAAACCAACTTGATTTGATGCTGATCTAGAATTTTAAGAACTGTTTTTCTGTGCTGTAAGTACCAAATCACTTCAGCATCAGGGGTTAGAACGCGGGTGCCAATGGCCCTTTTAACCTTGCCGATAATGCCCTTACTATCAACCCAATCGATACTCCTTAAGTCATATCGCTTAATATCTTTTGGTAAATCCTTCAAAAGGGTCTCATCTTTGAGACCCCCTGAGTAAGCTTTACAAACAACAAGAGGCTCATAGCCAGCTGCTGGTAAATACTTTGCAAATTTAACACTACGTTGAACTCCAGAACCCCCAATGGGCGGAAACTCATTGGCAATCATTAAGAATCGCTTCACGCCTTACCACTCCCCAATACATAAAAAGCAAATCGCTTATCGTTTTGAAGTTTCTCTGTCCAAGCATTTCTTGTATCCAAAATAACCGGTTTAGCAACAGCAGCCGCCAACTGATCAAAGTCGATTCCATCATATGCCTTATGATTAACCGCCAAAACAACAACATGGGCATCTTTTACAGTCTCATAAATATCCCCTTGATATTCAGGAATAAAAGGATCGTGAATAGCCACTTCAAAACCAGCTGATTTTAGGAGATGTGCTAGCTCTACAATTGGACTTTCTCTCATATCATCAACATCAGGTTTATACGTAATCCCGAGTAACGCGATTTTTGACTTGGGCGCCGCTAGAGCTGAAATACGGTTAAGAACATGATGAGGCATGCCATCGTTGGTTTCCCGAGAAGCTAGCATAATGCGGGCAAGCTCTGGGTGCTTTTCAACGATAAACCAAGGATCGACGGCGATACAATGACCACCAACGCCAGGACCAGGCATATGGATATTCACCCGTGGATGGTGATTAGAAAACTCACGGACTTCCCAAGCGCTAATACCCATGTCTTCACAGATTTTAGCCAGTTCGTTGGCCAATGCAATATTCACATCTCGATAGGTATTCTCCATCAATTTACACATTTCAGCTGTTTTTGCATCCGTTAAGAAAATCTTACCTTTTACAAACACTTCAAATAAGGTTTTAACGGCTTCAGAAGAGGCCAAATTAATACCACCGACAATACGGCTATTTTCTACGAGTTCTATTAAAATTCGACCAGGTAAAACCCGTTCTGGGGAATGGGCCACAAATACATCTGTACCCATGACTAAACCTGAAGTTTCAAGGATAGGAACGATGATATCATTGGTTGTGCCAGGAGGAGAAGTGGATTCCAAAATAACCGTATCGCCTTTTTTCACAATTGATGCAATAGTACGGCAAGCGCTCTCGACATAAGTCATATCAGCCTTATGGTCGTGGGTAATTGGTGTTGGTACTGCGATCACGTAAACATCAGAAACTTCCAGAGTTGTGGTACCGCGCAAACGACCAACTCCCACTTCGTGTTTGACCAAATCGTCAAGGTAGGGCTCTTCAATCACAATATTGCCTTTATTTAGCTCATCAACTGTATGAGCATTGACATCATAACCCACAACGTTAAAGCCATTACTTGCAAACATCGCTGCTGTTGGCAGGCCAATGTAGCCTATACCAATGACACTGATTTTTTTACTCTTAATCGATTGCATCTATGTCCTCCTAATTTTAGCGGAAATCATCGACCATTCTTGTTTGAGTTCACCGGTAAGCGCCAAAACGCCAAAATAAACAACCATACTGACGCCAATTACTACGCCAAGTTGCCACCAGGATGTGACCCAATTTCTGAAAATCCATGCAAAGCCAGACATGACCCCTGTGGCCAAAAGCAATCTGAAGGTGCTAGATTTATCGATATAAACGGGATGCCGCTTGATAACGTGTTGAAAAAGAAATGCCCCATACACACAATAAGCCAATAATGTGGTGAATGCAGCTGCCATATAGCCCCATTTCGGAATCAGAATCAAGTTTAGTCCAAGATTGACACTGGCGGCAATTGCGCTTGCTATAAAAATGGGACGTGTATTCTTTGAAAGTTCTAGGGGCTTGATAATATATTCTGTGGTTCCTAGTATCAACATGGCCAGTGAAACCCAACCCATTATAGGATATCCCACAACGTAATTAATTTCAACAATTCTCTCAGAAATCACACGTGACAGAATTGAAATACCTGCCGTAGCCGGTAGTGCCACAATCCAAAATATTCTAAGTCCTTGCCAAATAACCCGTTCAATGCCACCGCTCTCTTGTTGGCTTAAACGTCCATTGTTTAAGCCGGTGCTCTCCTGTTGGCTTAAACGCCATTCGTTGAGGATATTGGGGTAGACAGCTCGCATCACGCCTACCATGAGCAGGGTAAATGCGGCAGAAGCCACTGCATAATTGGCAGTATAGATACCAACGGCAGCATCATCTTGAATATAGCTGATTAAGAAGCGATCCGATAAATTTGTAATGGACATGGCCAGAGCCATACCAATCAGTGGCATGCCGTAACTAAAGAATCCCTTCAATGACGTCATTGAAAAATCCTTGAGCCGCCAATACTTAAGGTAATGGGAACGTATCAAGATTACGCTAAACCAAAAAAAATCCACACCACCATGAACCAACATAATCGTCCACCATGGATTAAAGTGACGCCACAGCAACAGGACTAAAACCACTTTCATGACGACGGTACCAGTGGATAGGGCGATTGAGGCACGGACCTGTTTGGTGACAGTCATCATAGGTGTTAAGAGCTGAACCCCTGAGTAGGGAGAAAATAAAATCACTGCAAAGGGCAACCACGGACGCCATGGGGGTACCAAAATGTATATAGCCCCAAGCACGACTAAAAAAACCACTTGTAAGACTAACCAAGAAGTGAAAACAGTTGACAAAAACGATGTTTTATCATCCTCTTTCACTTGCACAATATGGCGATTGGTGGCATGCATCAGCCAGCCACCAAGCAATAAGGAGGCCATCATCACTAGACTATTTAACAAGCCATATCGGCCGTACATTTCAACACTGAGAATTCGGGTGTAAATGCTAATCATGGCAATGCCCGCAATGCCTTCTAACATTTTTGCAGGAAAATATAGCAGCAATTCTTTCATCATCTTATTTGACATATGGCAATTGCCTCATTTCGTGTTAGTTGTAATCACGCCTCACTTATCATACACTAATTTTAACATTTCCAAAAGTAGCCGTCACCACAAAAAAGCAATCCCATGGTGTTTTCCAAGGGATTGCAGATGTCATTATAAATTCTCGAGGCAAACGGATACGATTTTCTCAGCGGTTAACTGATATTTTTTCATCAGTTCATCTGGCTTACCAGACTCACCAAAGGTATCCATCACCGCTACTGGTCTTACAGGAACAGCGTGGTTCAAAGCAACCACTTCGCAAACCGCACTGAAAAGACCGCCGATGACAGAATGCTCTTCTGCTGTGATAATTAAGCGGGTTTCTTTTGAAGCGCGAATAATGGCGTCTGTGTCGATTGGCTTAATGGTATGCATATCGAGAACACGGGCGCTAATGCCTTTATCAGCCAACTGGGCTGCTGCATCAATGGCTTCTGCTACCATGACACCAGTTGCAATGATTGTCACATCGGTTCCAGCTTTGATCTCGTTAGCTTTTCCCAGTTCAAATACAGTGTCCTCTGAATAGTTGACAGGAACGCCCATACGGCCTAAGCGAACATATACAGGGCCGTACATAGCAGCCGCAAGGTCCAACAATTTTGCTGTTGAAACCGCATCAGCCGGATTAACAACAGTCATATTAGGCAAAGCTCGCATGATTGCCATATCTTCAATGGCTTGATGAGAAGCCCCATCTTCGCCAACAGTTAAACCTGCATGAGTCGCACAAATTTTTACATTTAGTTTTGGATAGCAAATTGAGTTTCTAATGATTTCAAAGGCACGACCTGCGGCAAACATAGCAAATGTCGATGCAAATGGGATTTTTCCAGCAGCCGCTAAACCTGCAGCAACACCCATCAAGTTTTGTTCTGCGATGCCCATATTGAAGAATCGATCTGGGTAAACAGCTTTAAAGTCAGCTGTTTTTGTAGATTTTGAAAGGTCTGCGTCTAGAACGACGATATTACTATGCTTTGCGCCAAGAGCCACTAGGGCTTGACCGTAGGCTTCTCTGGTTGCGATTTTTTTCATGCGATGATACCTCCAAGTTCTGCAATTGCTTGTTCGTATTGTGCTTGGTTTGGTGCAGTACCATGCCATCCGGCTTGATTTTCCATAAATGAAACCCCTTTACCCTTGACTGTTTTAGCAATCAAGATTGTCGGTGAACCTTTATGGGCTTTAGCGGCTCCAAAAGCGGCTATAAGGGCTTCGATGTCGTGACCGTCTACAACGATGACATGCCAGCCAAAACTCTCAAATTTAGCGTCTACTGGGGATACACCCATGACTTCTTCATTTGGTCCATCAATTTGCAAACCATTGTAGTCAAGAATCGCCACGAGGTTGTCCAATTGATAGTGGGCTGCAGCCATTGTGGCTTCCCAAATAATACCTTCGTTGATTTCGCCGTCACCTAGCAACGTGTACACACGGGCTTCTGACTGGTCGATTTTTTTAGCAAGTGCCATACCAACTGCTGCAGAAAGTCCTTGGCCCAATGAACCTGTGGACATCTCAACCCCTGGTGTACCTTTCATATCTGGGTGTCCTTGAAGCATGGCGCCCATTTTTCTGAGTGATTTAAGTTGTTCTGGATCAAAGTAGCCTCGTCTTGCAAGAGCGCTGTAAAGAACAGGGGCTGCATGACCTTTTGACAAGACGAAAAGATCTCTATTAGGGTTCTTTTTATCTTCTGGATCAATGGCCATTGTATGGAAATACAAAGTGGTTAAGATATCTGCTGCTGATAGGGATCCACCTGGATGCCCTGAAGCTGCTAAATACACCATCTCGACAATGTCTTTTCTGATGGTTGTTGCAGTCTCCCTAAGTTGCTCAATAGATGGTTTCATGCGCATTCCTCCGTTATCGTGATGTCATCACTTCGGGTGGACTGAAAAGACCACCTTTTCTATCATATAGAAAGGTGGTCTCAAATTCAATGCTCTTTTTCAATTTTTGTAGATATGTCATAAACGTAAAAAATGTTGGTGATGGCACACTATATTTTTCTTGTGGTTAAAACCTTTAGCATAAATAAAGGCAGTCGCATCATGCGCACAATCCGGGTAGGTTCTTTGAGCAACCGATAAAACCATTCTAAATGGATTTTTTGCATCCATTTAGGGGCCCGTTTAACATGTCCCGCCCAAACGTCAACAGCACCACCCACACCCATGGCCACTTTACAGCTAAGAATTGTCTTATGCTTATGTATCCATAACTCTTGCCTTGGTGCACCTAAGGCAACAAACAAGACATCGGGCTTGACTTCATTGATTTCATCGATTATTTTCAGTTCTTCATCATGGTCAAAATAACCATCGCGAACGCCCTTTATTTGAATATTCGGGAACACTTCACTTATCCGTGCCACTGCCACTTCTGCCACTTGAGGCTTCCCCCCGAGAATATAGAGGCTGCCTTTAGTGGTATTTAAAAAGCGGAGCATTTTCTCCATCAAATCTATACCAGGAACACGCTCTTTGAGTCCAAGTCGGTGAATCTTAGAAGCGTAAATGATGCCGATACCATCTGGCACCACCAATTCGCCGGCCAGTAGGGCTTCTTTCAAAGCTTCGTTTTCCTGTGCCAATAAAACGATTTCAGGGTTAGGCGTAAAAATTGCTGCAGTCTTTTCTCGTTTTAGAAATGTCACAAATAACTTAAACGCCTCTTCTAATGTGACATTATCAAAGCGAACGCCAAAGATTTTTACAAAGGGTGTACTCACACGATCACCTACTATTTTTTTTATTTAGAATCTTGTTCAAGCCAATCTACAAGGGTTTCCATTTGAGAAACAGCTTGTCTTTGAATGACTTGGACCCGTTCCACCAAAACCCGTCGATGTTCTTCAAGATGAAGGTGCATCTCATGGATGGCGCCGAGCATAGATTCTTGCGTCATGTTTTCTGTTAGGCCTGCTAAGGTCTGTGAAACCTGTTCTGTAAATGCCGTTACTTTAGGATCATATGAAATTGCAATAAAAGGACGATGAGAAATCGCCGATAAAATCAAAGCGTGCAATCGCATACCTATGACAAATGCTGAGCCGCCAATGGCATCTGATATAGCCTGACCTTCACAAGGTGCCAACCTCACAAATGGGCCAAGCTTTAGTAACACCCCACTGATAGCGACGTCGTCTGGGGCTTTCATCGGTATCATCACCGTATCATACCCTAGGTGATCCAGCAAGATTACTGCCTCTTTCAGCACCTCTATCACTTGATCTGATTGAGCCCAAGGTCTCAGTGAAATCCCTACATAAGGGCGATTAACCCTTGATTGAGCCTTGTGATCGCCTGATTGAGGGATGTGATTGTCCAACTTGGCAACCCCTTCGGTAAGTGATTCTTTTAAAAATACACAATCAACACCATTTACTAGACGGGAAACCCCATAACTTTTGAAGGCTTGATAAGCCTGTTGATCCCGTGCAATGATACCGTCAAGTTTAGGCAATAGCCATCGTAGCAGCATCTGATTCGCTTTCTTTTGGACGGGACCGTAACCATTACCAACTAAATAGACTTTCTTTCTAAATAGTTTTCCAATCAACAAAATACCAGCGTAATAATAGAGTGATTTGGAACTGGTGGTATCCTGTAAGATACTACCCCCACCACTGATGATGGCGTCTGTTTTAAAGATATTTAGTAATAATGACATCCCCTTAGAGCGAGAAACAGCCTTCACCTTGTGAATGGCTTCAGTTTCTTGGGCGCAATAACTGAGCACTGACAAGTCGTAATGTCCTTGATTTTTCAAGTACCCGCTAATTGCGCTCAGTAGCACCTCGTCACCTATGTTTTGATAGCCATAATAACCGATTAAAAAGAGTTTGTTCATCAACCTGCTACTCCAATAGAAGCTACTCCACTACTGTGAAATCGCCTTTTATCATGACCACAATGTCATCTTCCACTATAAATCCTCTACCATCAGTCTGGGGTACCAGCATCAAATGATTCCGCGGCACTTGCTCACTGACGAGAATATCCACACCCGAGGTTAAGTCCGGTATCCTGTTCCCAAGGGGGTCCAGTACACGGGCGCTTCCGATGCGGAGGATGAATTCAGCACTCTTACCAAAAATTATTTTTGTTCCTTTTGGATACTCATAGACCTCAAATACTTTTGCAGGTGCTGAGGCTCCAGTTGCAGCCCCCGACGATTTGGATGCTTCTATCAAGGCCACTAATTCTGACTTCAAACCCGTCAGTCGTTTCTCCACATAGGATAGACTCACAAGGGGATCACCATCAGATCCAGGTGTCGTCGCTGCAAAAGCAAGAACGCCTACTAAAATTACGCCAATAAGTGTAAACAGTAATGTGCGTTTCATAGACACCTCTCTTTATCATCACGACTCGCTCTATTTTACCATAAAAAAAGCCTTTGACAAGAGTCAAAAGCTTACACGTCATCATACAAACCTAAACTGACAATCAAAGCATCATCTACCGCTTTCATGAGAAGCTTATCAACATGCCCTAACTTTTGGCTCAATCGTTTTTTATCAATGGTGCGAACCTGTTCCAGTAAGATAACCGAATTCTTGGTCAACCCATATTTTCCTTTTTTTATTTCAACATGAGTCGGCAGTTTTGATTTGTCAATTTGCGCCGTAATCGCTGACACAATGACAGTCGGGCTATACTTATTACCAACATCATTTTGGATGACAAGGACAGGGCGAAGCCCCCCCTGTTCAGAACCAATGACAGGTGATAAATCAGCCAAAACAATGTCGCCTCGTTTTATTTCCATTGATTATTCCTCACCCCTCAAGAGGGATTCATAACTATCCCACGAGGTCACGTCCTTCACAAATCCAGATTCAGCGAATCCAAGATTAATCCGAGCCATTTGTTCGTACCCAGATTTTAGCGCCTGAATACGTTGTTTACGTTTTAAGTGATGAATATACACCTGCATGGCACAGTTAACAATCTGGTCTCCATTCTGATGACAATCCATGTACTTACAGTATTCTTGTTTCATTTCGTCAGATAAATAATCCAGAATAGAATTCGACCCTTGCATCACAACCTCCACCAATATGCATCCAAAATAAGACTACAAACAGTCTATCGATTTGATGTGTTAAGTAAGGGTTTTCACCCAGAAATAAAACGGCTATGTAAAAAGTTTAAATATATATCTGACATAAACTTATTATACCCCGAATTAATACCAAGTGAACAGCAAATTATATATTTTTCTTAAAAAACCTTATTAAAAGTTTGGTCGGGTGCAAAAAACAATTTAAAAATCCAACACACTATCCTTAGAGGATGCCAGCTTACCACCTTGATAATAATGACGGGGAACTCGCTTATTAATCATGCACACCACCTCATAATTGATGGTACCCAAGGCCTGAGCCACCTCATCAATGCTAATTAGAGACCCATGATCTTCCCCGAACAGAGTTGCAATATCACCTCGTTTTGCAAAATTAGGCTCTGGAAGGCGAATCATAAATTGATCCATACATATTTTGCCAACAGCAAAAAACCGTTGGCCTTTTACTAGTACAGTGGATTTACCCGTTAATAGCCGCGTATAACCATCTGCATAACCAAGGGGCAATGTCCCGATTGTCTCTTCACTTGCAGCATGATAGATATGACCATAACTAACCCCAGCGCCACTTGGTATCTGTTTAACCAGGCTGAGACGTGCACGCAAGGACATCACTTCTTTCAAGTGAACACGAGATATGTCAACATCTTTCGAAGGGTATAAACCATAGAGCATGATGCCCGCTCGTACCATATCAAAATTATATTCAGGCATATCGATAATCGCTGCTGAATTGGAAACATGCTTAATGGGAATTTTATAACCTGCTAATTCTATCTCATTAACCATTTCAAGATAGGTTCTCACTTGTTGGTGGGTAATGGTTTTATCTTTTTCATCAGCGCAGGCAAAGTGGGTATAAACCCCTTCAATATCTAGTCCATTTAATTGAAAACACCCCAAAGCATCAGCAATCCCACGGGGGTTAACAGAAAAGCCCACCCGACTCATGCCAGAATCGACCTTCAGATGCACTTTTGCAACTCTCTCCATCTGCTTAGCAGCTAAGTGAAAACCCTTTGCTTGTTCCAAATCCCAAATCGTCTGGGTCAAATCATAGGTCAACACTTGGGCAGCATTTTCTTCTGGGGTATACCCCAGTACAAGAATTGGTACTTGACTAAAGTGCTTACGTAGTTGAATGGCCTCAGAAAGTGTGGCAACCGCAAACCGATCCGCCCCATTCTCTAACAATGTCTTTGCAATCTGAACGGCCCCATGGCCATATCCATCAGCCTTAATCACTGCGCAAACTTGCGCCGCTTGAGATGTCACTCGCCTGACTTCTTGAATATTATGCGCTAAATGATCCAAATTAATTTCTGCCCAAACTGGTCTTGTTTCCATTCTCGCCTCCAAAGTCATGATTGTCTTATGTAATAGGCACTAAGGCCAAAGTTCTTAAGATTCAGCAACAGCAAAAGCAACGGCCGTCTCTTTTTCGTGTGAGCAAGTTACATGGATGCTGACGATACCTTGTTGTTTCATAATCGATTGAATGGGCTCCGTAATCTTCAAATAGGGTTTACCCAGGGGATTTCTTAAGATGATTACATCGCGAACATAGAAGCCTCTAAAACCAGTGCCAAGGGCTTTCACAACAGCTTCTTTCATCGCAAAATTCCCGGCGACTGTTTCGGCTTTTAATCCCTTGGTCTCAAACAAAGTCAGTTCTTCTTGAGAAAAGAAACGGCTAATAAAACGGGGCTTGACCATGGCCCGTTTTATCCGATCAATGGCGATAATATCCGTACCGATACCGACTATCATGGGGCGCCTCCTAACACA
This sequence comes from uncultured Fusibacter sp., assembly GCA_964522015.1. Taxonomy (GTDB): domain Bacteria; phylum Bacillota; class Clostridia; order Peptostreptococcales; family Acidaminobacteraceae; genus QQWI01. Next base: position 17,213 of record CAZFST010000035.1, read on the forward strand.
ATTGGATTAAATGTCTTACCAAACTTTCTTTTGACACTCAAAATCATGGTTCTAACTAAAAACTGCCCAAACAGATTTCTGTTTGAGGCAGTTTACAAGTCAAATATCTGGTTGGTGTGAAACGTATTCAAATAAGTAAATATATGCAATTAATTGGAGGTGTTAGCAGTTGTGCTGCACCTTGCACGTGACCCTTTACTTATAAAAATACATGCCTTGAATCACCTTAAACAAGTCAGATTTAGCTTTCCAACTAAATGGACGATTATTGAAATACAAACTCGCCCCTACGTTGTTTACCCCTTCAAAAGCCATGGTTGCCGCTTGCATACAAATGGCATCAGGCTTACTAGACTTGAAGCTCCCATTTTTTGTTGGCGGAAATTGGCCAGGTTGATAAACGACTCCATGAAGGGTGTTTGGATATCGATTGGACTTAACGCGATTAAGTACCACGTTAGCAACACCCAAGCTACGATCCAATGAACCACCACGGGTTTCAACAAAAATCAGTTGAGCCAATAGTAAAACATCAGCATCAGTGTAAGTTTTGATAGGTTTTACTTCTTTAGCCTCTTCAATAAATGCCTCTGGCAATTTTGCGTCTTTTGAAACGATAAAAATTGTTTGCTTTGATTCATCCCAAGTAACTGTTGCGCCAAAGATTTCCACAAACGGCTTCAATGCAACATAGAGTACGCTGTCTTTAAAAAAAGCATCTGTCTCTAAGGGGATTTCCGCATCTACACGGATAGATTTTCCAACCCCTGGTCCAATCACCAAGTCCAGATCATCCTTTGTTACATGTGCAACTTGATCAACTTCAAGCCATTCTAGCTTAGCGCCAAATGCCTCAGCAAATGGTCGTAGGGGGATAAAAACTCGTCCCTCTACTGTTTCGAGCTCAGTGTCAGTATGAAAATAATCGTTATTTAGCTTCACTTTCATAGGTAATTCATACGCAAAAACAGCCTGACTCATGAGCAGAATGATTAGCGCTACGAGCGCAATTTTCACTCTCATGTAATCCTCCAATTCTTGTGACTTTATACCGATGTCGGATTGAAAAAGACCCTGTTGTCCATGCCATGTTCATCGATGTGCAACAGTTTATCATAAAAAAAACACCTTTGTAAACCTTTTTTTTTACAAAGGTGTTCAAACCAAGTCATTGCAATAGGTCACACATAGTGGGTTTTTTCTTGTTTATTGCCGAATTCACTGTCAACACCATATTTTTCAGTTTGACGTAATTTGAAAAAATCAAGTGCCACTTGAGGGAAAAGTGCATAAGATAAAACGTCTTCTTCTTGCTCAATATACTCTTTGATTTCGCCTCTTAAAATATCCATTTGAGGTGTTAATGTATCAGCAGGTCTGCAGGTGATTGGTGTTTCGTCACCAATGATTTTTTTGAGAATATCTGCTTCAATTGGCAATGTTGATTTACCATACATGCCACGGGCATATTCCTTTATTTCTTTGGGAATCATTTTGTAGCGTTCACCCATTAGGACATTTAAAACCGCTTGGGTTCCAACCATTTGACTGGTCGGTGTCACTAAAGGTGGATAACCGAGATCTGCCCGGACTCGTGGCACTTCTTTTAAGACGTCATCGTACTTATCCATGGCATTTTGTTGGGTTAGTTGTGACACTAGGTTTGACAACATGCCACCAGGCACTTGGTAAACCAGGGTATTGATGTCCACACTGAGCATTTTGGGATTCAGTAATCCCGAGGCCATATGCTGCTCTTGAATCGGTCGAAAATACTCTGCAATATCACTGAGTAAATTTAAATCTAATCCGCTGCTATACGCAGATTCGTTAAAAGTTGCGACCAGCGATTCCGTAGGCGGTTGAGAAGTACCCGAAGAAAATGGAGAAATTGCCGTATCGATAATATCGGCTCCAGCTTCAACCGCTTTCATGTACATCATACTGGCTAATCCCGATGTTGCATGGGAGTGGATTTCCAGGGGAACAATAATCTCTTTCTTAATGGCGCTCACCAATTCGTGGGCATAATAAGGGGTCAACAAACCTGACATATCTTTAATGCAAATTGAATCAGCTCCCATTTGAACCATTTCTTTAGCTAAGTTGACATAAATCTCTGTGGTGTGGACCGGACTAATTGTGTACGAAATAGCTGCCTGCGCATGGGCACCCTCTTTTTTAGTGGTTTCTAAGGCCACACGGAGATTTCTAGTGTCATTAAGCGCATCAAATATACGTATAATATCGATACCATTTCCTACAGATCGCTTGACGAATTCCTGGACCACATCGTCTGAATAATTTTTATAGCCAAGTAAGTTTTGACCTCTTAATAGCATCTGTAATTTTGTGTTTTTAACATGCTTTCGAATGATGCGCAACCGCTCCCATGGATCTTCATTTAAAAATCGAAGACAGGAATCAAATGTAGCCCCACCCCACATTTCAAGTGCGTGGTAACCCACTTGATCTAATTTTTCAAGAATCGGTTGAATTTCTTTCATGGTAAGTCTGGTGGCTATCAAAGATTGATGGGCATCTCTGAGAACCGTTTCAGTTATTTTTACTGGACGCATATGTTCCTCCTATACAAAAATGATGATAGTCGTATTTTAAGTTGCACAATTCACACTCTTATTAAAACCGAATTTTTGATTCTTGTAAATACGTAGTTTGCAATACCTAATTTAACATACAAAAAGGCTTTTATATTTAAAAAAGAAAAGAAAACATCAATATGGCTTTCGTTATCCAAGTTAAATTACTTGAAAAATAAGGCTAAAAAAAACTAAAACCAATAAGAAAACGTTTTTCATGGACCCTTAATCCATTTTCAATGGCCCGTCATCACCAAAAAAAGCAAGAGAACTGCAAGTTGAAAGATAGCCACTTGCAGTTCTCCTGCTTTTTAACAGGATACTGATATTATTGATAAATATGATTTGTTTTCACTTTCATTTTATGACAAATTTCATTAACTCTATTTTGTATATGACGGGCGATTTCTTGACCTTTTTCCGTGGTTAGTTCTTCTGTATTTTTGGTAACCCTGACGATACATAATGGCATTTCATCTAGGAGAATCTGCGAACTATAGTTATACCAATACTCCCCATGACTTTCAAAGCATTCTTGTAAGTAGTCACGCGAATAAGGATATAGCCCTTTTGCAATATCTGTCTCAAGTACTTTTCTTTTCAATTCCAAGGCTACTATTGCCATCTCGCAACTGTTCTCTAGCCGTTGATAAAAATTGGACAGTTCTACAAATCCTTCACTTAACTGAGCTAAGTTGATGGCAATCGTACCCAAAGAACCAGTTTTAGGCTTTTGAATGGCCAAACTAGGTTCACAGTGACCTTCGTAATCATTTAAGGGCATGTATACCAATTTCGTCAATTCAAAAGGACGACTGGTAGCATCACCGGCTAGGATCACTTCTTGAAGTGCACGGTTAATCATATCCATCTCATTTTGAAAATCATTATACGAGTAAGCCAAGTTGGCATCACCGCCTATGATGATGGGTCGGTACCGATGTGATTCTGGCACTTCTTTGTCTAGTACAATATTCAGGAGAGTCGTCTGTGATTCTCTTAGAGTTATGCTGTTTAAGTTAAAGATAAAGGCTTGTATCCCTTGCTTAACCTCTGGATAAGTTAATCGATCAAATAAGATAAAGGGTGCTAATAAGGTATCAAAATGATTGATACCGTGGGTACCTGAGCATTCGCCGTTTATTGCATTTACAAATGTCACCAATTGCATTAAAGCTGCATCGAAATGCTTTGGCGCATGGGTTGTCAATCTTCCTCCAATGGTACCAAATCCTTTTTTCAAGAGCTCTTCAAGACACCAAGTACAGCTATCTGGCGAAAGTCTGTCCAAATGATGAATCGTGAGATCACCGTCTAAATGAGCCCGGGTAATGTTTTCTGGGTAAACTGAGTGCAACCAAAATGTTTCAGTGGCTTTTGCCACAATGTCGTGGTTTAGGTCCTGAAGACAATAGGCTCTGCTTTCGGAGATCCCCCCCTCTTGTTTGGAGCCCACATAAGGAGCAAATAGGGATAACATTTCAAGTGCAGAGTGTTCAACATCCCTGCCAATTTTATGTTCATATCTGTATTTAATATAACTCCTAACGGTATCAAACTCTCCAATACGCATTAAGACAACTTCGACAACGTCTTGAATCTCTTCTACGGTCGGCAACTGCTCGTCAGAATACTTTTTTTCTAATTCGAATGTCACATAATCTGCAGTGACTTCTGCGATTCTTCTTAGCTCTTTTTTGGACCTAATTGTATTTTGTGCTACTAAAGCTTTATTCACTGCATTTTCTATTTTGAAACGATCATAAAAGACAATCTCACCACTGCGTTTAATCAATCGGGTAAACATAGTATCACTCCCATAAAAAAAATCACCGCTGGTAAAAACTCGCCAAGGGCGTTTGTCTTATCTATTCTAACAGAGTCATCCCAACATCACAATGCAAAAAAAGAAACCAATTTGCTTCAATAGCATTGAAGTAAATTAGGTTCAATAACATTGAGGCAAATCAGCTTCAATTGGTTTCTTTTTTCATCACTGACAGGTCTATAGCCGTGGTTGACAAATGGATGTCATCATAACTGACGACATTTATTTAACTTCACTTTACACCGCTTTACACAAACTGATATAACTCGCCTGTATCGCTTTACAGTTGCTTGAAAGCACTAACCACATGCTCTGCCGTCAGTCCAAAATGCTTGAACAGTTCTTCGGCAGGGGCTGATTCTCCAAAGTGATCAATACCAATGATCATGCCATCTTCTGTAGCGATTCGTTCCCAACCAAGGGTGAGCCCGGCTTCCATCACAACTCGCTTACGAATATTAGGAGGCAGCACACCTTTCTGATAGTCACTTGTTTGTCTTTTAAAGAGCTCTAATGAAGGCATACTCACAACATTGACATGAATATTATCAACGGCTAATAACTTTTGTGCTTCCACCAGTACATGGACCTCACTGCCAGTGCCAATTAAAATACCTGCCACCGGTTCTGATTGATTTATTTTCCAATGGTGATCTGCACCTCGCTCTAAACTAATGGATTGATCCGAAAAGCCATCGGTACTTAAAACATAGCCCCCCCGATGGGCACCCCGGCCTACCCCAGATAACACAGGCAGGTTTTGTCTTGATAACACAATGACCGATGGCCCTGTGGTATTGCGTAGGGCCTCAATCCAAGCGATGGCTGTTTCTTTGGAATCTGCCGGTCTAAACACGGTGACATTCGGTATGCTTCTTAGCATGACTAGATGCTCTATTGGCTGATGGGTCGGACCATCTTCTCCCACGCCAATACTGTCGTGAGTAAACACATAAATAACAGGGAGTTTCATTAAAGCTGATAATCTGATGGCCGGTTTCATATAATCGGAAAACACCATAAAAGTGGCACCGAAGGGCCTTATACCACCATGAAGAGCCAGTCCATTCAAAACAGCCCCCATGGCATGCTCCCGCACACCAAAATAGAAATTGTCTGCCTTTGTGTTTCCAGCTTGATAATCACCAAATCCTTTTAAATATGTTTTTGTTGAACCATTCAGATCTGCGGATCCACCCATTAAATTAGGGACAATGTCTTTAACAGCATTCATGAAAATCCCACCAGCATTTCTAGTGGCATCCGTCTTTTGAAAAAGTGACCAAAGTTCATCTTTATCGAAAGCATTTTCTGGTAATTCGTAATCATGCCACATTTCCCATTTTGCAGCGAGCTCGGGGAAGCGCTCGCAATAGCTTTGATAAAGACCTTCCCACTCAAATCTGGCCATTTCCCGTGCATCAATGATCTCAACCATAGCAGAGAGGACATCCTCATCCACGACAAAGTTTTTTTGAGGGTCAAATCCAAACCCTTCTTTGGTTTTGGCTAGCTCCTCTGACCCAAGGGGTGAGCCATGAACCCCGGAGGTTCCAGCTTTTTTAGGACTGCCATAGCCGATGGTGGTCCGAACCATTAATAGGCTCGGTTTACCATTCTCTTTTTTCGCTTCATTTAAAGCATGGTTTATTGACTCTAAATCGTTGCCGTCAGCAACCCGTAACACTTGCCAACCATAGGCCTCATAACGCTTAGCCACATCTTCGGTAAAGGCCAAACTGGTATCGCCATCGATTGTAATATGATTATCATCGTAAAGTACGATGAGTTTGCCCAGTTGTAAATGTCCTGCCAAGGATGAAGCCTCAGAACTAACACCTTCCATCAAACAACCATCACCAGCAATCACATAAGTATGGTGATTAACGATGCTAAAATCAGGTTGATTGAACTCCGCAGCAAGTCTTGATTCCGCCAACGCTAGACCAACCCCCATGGCTAAACCTTGCCCTAGTGGACCCGTTGTGGTTTCTATCCCTGGGGTCATGCCATATTCAGGGTGTCCAGGGGTATTGGAGCCCCACTGTCTGAAATTTTTAAGGTCTTCTAGGCTTAAATCGTAGCCAAAGAGATGGAGCAGCGCGTAATGGAGCATTGACCCATGACCTGCCGAAAGCACAAAACGATCTCGGTTAAGCCAATTGGGATCTGTTGCACTTGAGTGTAAATGTTTTGACCATAAAACATAGGCCATAGGGGCTGCACCCATGGGCATACCCGGATGTCCTGAATTTGCTTTTTCAACAGCATCTGCACTGAGTAAGCGGATTGTATTCACTATTTTTTCGTGTATCTGTGCCATATAAACCTTCCTTTCAGGTGTTGTATGAAGTGATTGTCTTATAGATACCTCACTGAAACAAAAATACACAGCTTTGATGAAATTTTGAGGAATTTCAGACTTTGATCAAATTCTGAGGAATTTCGTGGGATTTTTCTGTGGTATCGGGTACAATAAGAATAGATTGGAGGTACTCATATGGTATATGACGCCATTCAGGCATCCCTAGAGGCACATAAAGATCAACTCAGAAAACTTGAAGCCGGGGCGTATGTTGCACATCCATTAGAGGTTGCGATTATCCTTGCCCAAAATGGCGCAGACGAAGATGTGATTTCAGCTGGGATTTTACACGACACTGTGGAAGACACCACCATGACCCTTGAAATGATCACCATACAATTTGGCGAAAAAATAGCCGATATCGTCAGAGGGTGCACCGAACCCCCAATTGATGTTTCATGGCACGACCGCAAAAACTGGGCCATTAAACACACTCATGAAACTGCCACCGAAGCCATGCGCATGGTGATTTGTGCCGATAAGCTCAGCAATATGCGCTCCATAGCCCGTAATTACAGAAGACATGGAGATAAGGTTTGGCAAGGATTCCACGCCCCTTACGATTGGCAGCGCTGGTATTACACAAACATGCTCGCCGGCCTAAAACCACTTGCACATACCGCCATGTATCATGAGTTAGATGCTCTCATTACCGAAGTCTTTCATTTATAAAAAAAAACTTGATGAGTTCTTCATCAAGTTTTTTTATTGGCATCCTTTGAAATTTGTTCGTGGGCATATGCTTGAAAACGCTGCATCTTCTCGATGGTTGAGCTTCTAAAATAGGGCAAATGTTGTTTGGCCGTCCACCGCATTAGCCCTTTAAAACCAAAGACTACGGACAATTGCCAAATGGTATGATTACCACCATCATAAAATCGGCTCTCATTTCGATGCCAGACATCTGAGCATTCAAATCGCATAGTCATGATTTCTGGCAAGTCTACCGTCTCAATAGTGGCAAGAACTTTATTGACTTTACCATGATACTGGCAGTACAAGTAGGCCGTGGAGCCCGCCACCCCGTAATTATTTACCAAGGGTTCTATGCGCACAAAACCGGGATACCACTGACCTAGATCTGTATGATCTGAATACAGGGCAACTACCTGATCTCTATGTCTCTCAATTCTAATTTCGCATGTGTATTTCATCCGTCACCTTCAAGTTATATTTCGTCTAGCGAATTATTACCCCGTTGGCTCTATTATAACTCTTTTTTTAAAATAATCTTCAGAAAAGATTAAATAAAAACATAAAAATTTAAATGCTTATTGTTTTTTTGAAAAGGCAACAGCTATCTCTGCGCCGCGCTTGGCATTGTGATAGACAAGGGCCAGATTAGCCTCTAAACTTTTACCCTTTGTGAGCTCTTTAATCTTACCTAGCAAAAATGGTGTAATTAATTTGCCTTTGATTCCCTTTTGATCAGCCTCATTCAGGGCCGCAGTGATCGCTTCATCTATAGTGCTTTCTTCCATGGCAGATTCTTTTGGGATAGGATTGGCGATTACCAAACCACCTGCAAGGCCTAGATCCCATTTGGCATGCATGGTTTGGGCCACCTCTTCAGGCGTTAAATTAGCATCCACTCCAAATTGGGAAGTGGCGGTATAAAACGCTGGGAATACTGATGTTTCAAGCCCAATAACCGGGACACCGTGGGTTTCAAGGTATTCTAGGGTCAGTCCGATATCCAAAATCGATTTTGCCCCTGCGCAAACAACGGCTACCGATGTTTGTGCCAGTTCCATTAAGTCCGCACTGATATCAAAAGTCACTTGTCCTTCTCTGTGAACGCCACCGATACCCCCTGTTACAAAGACAGCAATCCCAGCAAGTGACGCAATGTACATAGTTGTTGCAACAGTTGTGGCACCGTGCCACCCCTTGGCAACTACCATCCCCATATCACGACGGCTGACCTTTTTAACATCCGGATAAGTCGCCAATAATTCCAAATCCCCCGGTGTCAAACCCACTTTCAATCGGCCGTTTAAAATCGCGATTGTGGCTGGGACTGCGCCCCCTTCTCGAATAATAGCTTCTACCCGATTGGCCATTTGAACATTTTGGGGATAAGGCATGCCATGGGAAATAATGGTTGATTCAAGGGCAACAACTGGTAAACCTGCTTCAAGTGCTGCTTTTACTTCAGGATGGATGTCTAAGAATTTGTTCATGGATTAGGACCTCTTTCTCGTAATTGTCTAGTTGTTCTGTGCAAAGCGCCTGATGGATGGTTTCTGCGCTCATTAAGTTCATATAAGCTGCTAACATGGCTCTTTTCATGCAGCGATTAAAGGGCAAGCCCCCGTGGAGTCCGCTGACCCAAGCGGCTGTAAAGACATCTCCAGCCCCAGTGGCATTAACAACTGCTACCTTTGGCATTTCAAAATGGTAAATCGCACCATCTGCCGCCGCCACAACCCCAGCCTCTCCCAGTGTCAAAACCACTTGAGATACCCCTGCTTTCAGAAAAAAATCAACGGCCGCTACAGCAGAATCTAAGTCTGTGACCTCAATGCCAGTCAAAATTTGAGCCTCTAAGCGGTTGGGCTTAATGCCAAATAATTTTGGGAGCAAACAATTGAGTTTGGTGGCTTTAACGGCCGACACCGGGTCCGCAATCATGGGAGCCACAGCCATGGTGGATAGGGCTGTTAAGGATTCTTCCGATAGATTTGCATCAATCACCAAGAATTTGGCGTGCTTCAAAGTGGCCTGGTGTTGGTTCAGGTAACTAGGGGATAGGGTCTCAGTAATCCCCATGGCGTTGATGGCGTAGGCCAAATCACCATCATCCCCAAGCATGGCCATGTAGATGCTGGTGGCATGAGCAGGATCCACATGCATGGCGCTAACATCCACCCCGGCCTGTCGGCAAATTTTCAAGAGCCAATCTCCGTTTGCATCGGCACCCACGGCACTGAGAAGCTTCACCGGCACATCTAGCTTGGCTAGGGCTTCTGCAATATTTCTACCCACGCCCCCTGCCGATAAACCGATTTTGCCCTGAGCCGAGTCTCTGGCCTGCAGGGTAGGTGCGCGACCGACGATATCCATATTGCTGCCACCCACCACTACCACATGTTTAGCGTCGTTTATAATGTAACCTTTTCCTTGAATATGGCCTTTTTTGACGAGATTTGCGATATGCACCGCTGCCGAACTCCGTTCGATGCCCAGTCTCTGCGCTAGATCTTTTTGGGCGATCATCGGCTCTTCTCTTAAAATGGCAAGGATTTGTTCCTCACGTTCTGTCATCATCCCCTCCTACACATCATCGTAAACATGTGCCTATTATATAATCATAAGTTTATTGTGTCAAGCGTCTCTACAAAAACAGATGCCGTTTCCAAAAAAAAAAGCGACTCAGGGGGACGTGCACCCTAAGTCGCTTTTTCACAATAGCAATTGATAATCCGATTGACTTTGATGTTCTAGGAGTTCGTTTAAGATGGCCCCAATCACACGGATACCATACACAAGGTCTTCCGTTTCAACGCTGGCAATGGTTAACCTAAAATAAGGGGACTCTAGTTTGGTGGCGTAGAAGGTATCCCCAGTGGCCATCAGCACACCTCGCTTTTTCAACTGTTCATAAAGTCTTTTGGATGTGATACCGCAAGTGATTTTAATCCAAAAGTGCAAGCCCCCAATCCCATTATCCCAGCTACAGTAAGGGCTTAAAAATTGTTCTATGGCCGCTGCGGCTGCATGGTATCTGAGTTTAAAGGTCTCAAACATCAATTCCTTTTGAGCTTCGTAAAAACCTTGAGCGATAAACCGCTCAAAAGCCCTTTGGGTTAACCCCGAGGTTGTGATATCCGTGGATTGTTTAGCGAGAATGACTTGCTGACGGAGTCTTTCTGGGGTGACCATATAACCGAGCCTGAGCCCTGGCATAATGGCCTTAGAAAAGCTCTTGATGTAGACCACTAAATCATCGGCATCCAAGGCTTTTAAGGGGTGAAGAACAGACCCATCAAAGGCTAGCTCCGAGCAATAATCGTCTTCTATAATCATCAGTTGGTGTTTTTGTGCTAGTGCCAAGAGCTCTTGCCGCTTCTCTTGAGAGTAGACCACACCGGTTGGATTTTGAAAATTAGGCATCATATAAAGTAGCTTTGGACGGTATTGATAGATAAACTCCCGTAACTTCATTAAATTAGGTCCATCTTGCTCCAGAGGCAGTTCAAGAATACGTGCCCCCCTGGATCTAAAAGTGGCGATGGCACCGGTATAGGTTGGAGCTTCTACAATCACCGTATCCCCATACTGCACGATTGCTTTTGAGATAACGTCTAGGCCCTGTTGAGCACCGGACAGAATTTGAAGGTGCTCAGGGGTTGTGACAATCCCATGGGTTTGCTTCAACTCTTTAACGATGATTTCACGAAGGGGCAAGTAGCCCCTGGAGTCTTGATACCCGAATGCCCCACCTTTATCCCGATCTAAAACCTCATTGAGGACCACTTTAAAATGTTCCACTGGAAAAAGATAATCCGAAGGGGTTGTACTGGCCATATTAATGCCAATGGTCACGTCCACTTGTCCCGGTAAATCATGATTCATAAGGACGTTGGTATGATTGGTGGGGACCGGCTGCTCCGATTGGGAACGGACATAAGTACCACTGCCCACTTTTTTGTAGACCAGGGCATGCTGTTCCAAGAGTTTGTAGGCATTCACCACGGTGATATTATTGACTTCAAGGGCATTGGCATAGGTGCGAATCGGTGGCAGTTTTTCGTTTGCAAGAATCTCCCCAGCCAAAATTTTAGCCTTGATCACTTTATAGAGCTGAACATAGAGATGTTCCTTCCGATTTGCATCGAGTTTGACATCGTAAAATGCTTCCACAGCGTTTTCCTCCTACAAAAAAAGTAGGGTTCACCCTACTCCGTCAATACCATTTAATTTTAAATAAGAAAAGGCCCAGGATGCCGTCCCCCTTGAATTAGACACCACACCTTTTCCAGGTGGGTAATCTGTCCAACGTTTCAGTAGTCCGATCTAGTCGGCTTGACATTCACGTTAAGAACGGGAATTCCCAATTCAATATTGGTGGTTCTATTCGTTGGGAAACGCACACCCCAGGCTTATACTTAGATTATACACCCAAACCCTCAAAAAACAAAGCGGCGCTGGGCACCACTTTCAAAAAAACTTAAAGACTTATAAAGGTAGGGATCAGGACTCTTTCACACAGCGAACATGTTTAATCAGGTAGTTGACTGTGCCGTCCCCATTACGCTGAATTTCAATAAAACCGTCATCTTGAAACAACTCATAGTCTCCACGAATCACAAAACCCGTATCCGTGCGAATGGTTTTACTTTTCATTTTTTTATCGACAAACCGCTTATCAATTTCAAACCGTTCATCGGACTGGATACCCTCTTGCTCCAGCTTAAGCTTGAGAGCATGGCGGGCATTGGTATCGTGGGCCAAAGCATCTTTGACAAGTTCATCTGCAGACACAACCGCATGGGTTCGCAGCTTTTCTTCAAGGGCCCTTCTAAGGTCTGATGCCGTATCAAAGTCCTCTTTTAAGTGCTTTTGAGTCCAATCCTCAACGGTCTTTTTCAAGGTTTTCGTCTTGTCTTTATAATCAAATTCCCGAGTGGCATTTAAAAACGTCTTCACAAACCGGGATTTCTCGTCTTCGTCGCTGGACCTTTTTTTATTGAGCACAATCACATCATACTCACCGGTTTCAGTGGGCATAACCCCAAAACAGCACTGGTTAACCTTTTGTTGTTGGGTAGGTAGTGAAATTTCCTGTGACACCAAGTTGATCTGGAAGCTATCTTCTTGAAAATCAATTTCGTGGGTATAGGATTTTTGAAAATCCAATTTCAAAAGACCAAAGCAGGGCAGATTCCCCGTGTGAAACCTAAAGATCAACACGTCACATGAGGGTTCTTGATGGCTTTTTAAAAGATCAAACAGGCGCTTTGCCACGGTGTTTGAGGTCTCTAAAAACCCTTCTCCTTCAATCAGCTCTTGGGCATGGGAGATCATGATGGTCCCCGGTAAAAACTTAGCCTTAAAAGCAGATTCATCTTGCAGGGCCTTCAGTACGTGCTTGGTGATAAATTCCAAAACTTCTTCGCTATCGATATCCAGGCCCACAGACCCCAATAAAGGTGCATCCATTTGCATATCTAAAACGTGCAAAATCGCCTGATCAATGACGATATTTTCTAAATGTCTAAGATCCATGATAAGCCTTCTTTCTGTTTATTCAACGGTTATTCATCACTTTTTCTATCAGCCTGTGTCTGATTCCAATTCTTAGGCTAAAAATGCAATCGCATGTTGCATGTCCTCTGGAAGCTGTGCCGTTACAGTAATTACGCCATGTCGCGGCGTGCGAAATGTCATTTGCTCAGCATGCAAGGCTTGGCGCTTGATCACCATTCTCTCAAAAGAACCATAGAGTGCATCCCCCACTAGAGGATGGCCCAGATGAGTCATATGAACCCTGATTTGATGGGTACGACCGGTTTTAAGGTCTATTTTTAAGAGTGTGGTATTGACCAGTGTCTGTATCACGGTGTAATGGGTGATGGATTGTTTCCCGTCTTCACGGACGATCCGTCGCATGCTATCCTCGGACTCCCGCTCAATTGGCTCGTCGATAATGCCAGAGGGTTTTTGAACCTTGCCGTGGACCAGGGCAACATAATACTTTTGGACCCGGTCCGCTTTCATTTCTTCTGAGACCACATGTTGACCATAGGCATTTTTTGAAAAAATCATAACACCTGTGGTGTCCCGATCTAGACGGTTGACCAAACGGGGTTTGTAATCCTCATTTTTACTCAGGGCATATTGCCGCACGGCGTTTGAAAGGGTATGAGAAGGGTGTCCCATGGTAGGATGGGCAACGATTCCCACCGGTTTATTGATCACGACAAGATCTTCGTCTTCGTAGATCACTTCTATTGGAATGGGGTTAGGGTAAATCTGATGGGGCTCCTCAACAAATTGAACCCGAATGGTATCCCCTAGGCGCATCCTGGCATTGACCGAAATACTATGGCCATTGACTAAAAGTTCTGGGGTCCCCTTAACCTTTCGGACCATCCGCGTTGAAAGTTGCATATCTTCAAGGAGCACAGCCAAGAGGGTTTTATCCCCGCTGGATTTTGGTACACAGTAAATCAGTTCTTGAAAATCGCCCATTAAAACCTGTTCAAATTTATTCATTTCTTCTCAACTTTCCCTATCAAACCTGGGTTGGGGGGTCACCAGTCAGTTTAGACACTCTAACCAACCTTGACTGTTTTTAGTTTACTAAAAAAAGGCTCTGGCCTAAGCCAAAACCTTAACGTTAAAAGCCACCCCTAATTGTACCACGGGGAAGACTGTTATTAAACAGCAAATTTCAAAGCTAATGTGGATTGTGTTGGTTCTTCACTAATCATGATAAAGTGGTTGAAATTCTCATCGCAAAATTCTTTTACAGCCTTGACATCTGTGATGCGGCGGCCAAAATCCAGAATATCCACTTTCACTTCTAACCACCCCATACGCTTAAGGGCGTATGCCGCATCATCTGATAATAGTTCTTTGGGAACCGAACCAAAGATATTGCCTCGCATCACATTGTGGTCTGTCCAAAAAGAATTATGGGCATTTAAAGCACCTGCGTGGGTTAATTGATCTGTCCGTTCCACCGAGAACCGCTCCAGATAATCGCCATCGTAGGGATTGTCAATTTGAATTGGCTTATACAGAAAAGGAATCGTGTTGATTGCCTTGAAATACACACCGGTGTTTTTTTCTTTCACTGCGCTGAAATCCGTGTCGATCTGATGCAAGAGGTCTTTCATTACCCTGGTGGCATTACGAACCCCATCGGCATGGTCAGCTGCCAATGCATATTCTAATTCCAGAACATAATGTTTCAGCGCTACGATTTGCTGATTCATAAAACTCCCCCTAAACACACTTTCAAACCAGTGTCGCTACTGTTTGTATTATAACAAATAAAATCGGCAACGAACAGTATTTTAAACAACTTTTGTTAAAAAATCGCAACATCTTGTTATGGGTGTCCCAATCACCACTAGATACGTGGTTGAACTCATCACAATTAATAAAAAAAAGAGCGCCGAAGCGCTCCATCTTTCACTTTACATACCCATAATGTGGTAACCACAGTCAACGTGAATACACTCACCTGTGACACCGCTTGATAATTCAGATACCATATAGAGAGCCGTGTTTGAAATATCTTCGTGGGTGACCATTCTGCCAAGAGGTGCTCTAGCCACATAAGCATCTCTCATTTCAAGTAAACCAGACACACCCTTAGCTGCCAATGTTTTGATTGGTCCAGCCGATAAGGCATTGATTCTATGGCCGTGTTTGCCTAAATCTCTCGCAAGGTACTTAACGCTACATTCAAGGGCTGCTTTTGCAACACCCATTACATTGTAGCTATTGACAACCCGCTCGCCTCCTAAATAGGACAAGGTTACAAAGGATGCATTCTCGTTAAGATAAGGGAGGGCTTGTTTGGTCACAGCCACCAGTGAATAGGCACTGATTTCCTGTGCCATTAAATAGCCATCTCTTGAAGTATCATAGTACATCCCTTCAAGCTCTTCTTTTTTAGCATGGGCTATACTGTGGACAACACTGTCGATTTTCCCAAGCTTCTCACCAATTTCCTCAAATGCACGGGCAATGGCTTCATCATTGGTGACGTCACAAGAAATCAAAATAGCACCCTCAAATGATTCTTCCACCATGAGTTTATTGAGGTTCCGTTCACTGGCATCCCCATAATAAGTGAAAACAATCCGCGCACCGTTATCTCTTAATTTACACGCAATACCCCAAGCAATTGACCATTTATTAGCAACACCCATTACCACTACATTTTTATTTGTCATTAACATGATCGATTTCCTCCAACAGCACTTTTAGTTAGTACCTACTTCTAATATATTATACTATATCAGAAAGCCTAAAAAGTCAAAGACAACCGAGACATTTTAAAAAAATCTTTATGGTTTTTTAGCACAGACTCTCAAATTCAGAAATCACCTCTGCGAAGACTTCCAGCGCAAGGTCAACAGTCTCTGGTTGTGTCATATCAACGCCAGCCAGCTTCAAAGCCTCTAGAGGATAAACTGAACCCCCTGCTTTTAAGAACTCAAAGTACCCCTCAAGGGCTCCTGGCTCCCCAGATAGAATCCGTTTTGAAATGGCCATGGCTGCAGAAAAACCAGTAGCGTATTTGTAAACATAAAATGCATTATAGAAATGCGGAATACGCATCCATTCGTATTGAATAGCATCATCAAGGACCATGTCAGGGCCAAAATAGCGCTTGTTCAAATCCATGTATAGGGCATTTAGAGCATCCACATTCATTGGTTGATCTTTCTCAAAAGAAGCGTGAACATCTCGTTCAAATTCTGCAAACATGGTCTGGCGGAAAACAGTCCCTTTAAATTGCTCCATAAAGTGATTTAATAGGTACATCTTCTCTTGAGGATCAGTGGTGTTTTGAAGCATGTAACGCATCATAATGGCTTCGTTGACCGTAGAAGCCACTTCTGCTACAAACATAGAATACTCAGCGTTAGCAGGTGCTTGATGGAGCCGTGAGTAATGACTGTGCATTGAATGGCCTAGTTCGTGAGCCAGTGTAAAGACATCATTAAGATTCTTTTGATAATTCAGCAAGATATAAGGTTTTGATCGGTAACTCCCCCAGGAGTATGCGCCTCCTCGCTTGCCTTCAGTTTCGTAGACATCAATCCACCGCTCTTCTTGGCACTTCACTAACAGATCTTGATACGCTTCACCTAATGGCTTCAGCCCTTCTGACACCATTTTATAGGCATCATCGTAAGGAATTTCTCGTTTCGCTTGGGATACCAGCGGGGCGTAGACATCATAAATATGAAGGTTTTCAACACCTAACATACGCTTTCTAAGGGCAACGTATCGGTGCATCACATGGGCATTGGCATTGACAGAGGCCACTAGATTATCATAAACAGCCGATGGGATTTTTTCTGCCTCAAGATACATATCTATGGCCGATTGGTAACCTCTGATTTTTGCATAAGCAACATCTTTTTTAACAGAGGCCCCGTAAGTGCCAGCAATGGTGTTTTTATGGGCTTCATAACTCTTAAAGAAATTTTCAAAAGCAGCCTTGCGGACATTTTGATCGGCATTTTCTAAAAATTTGATATAACCGCTTTTTGTTAATGGCTGAACTTCACCATTGGGAAGAGTTACGGATTCATAAGTCATATCAGCGTTATCTAGCATCCCAAAAATTGATTGTGATGCACCAGTGACATCACTTAGCATAGCCATTAACTTCTCAGAGTCCGGCGATAGAACATGGGCTTGCAATCTTAACAAATCATCGATCATATGTTTATAATCTGCATAACGTGGGTCATTAGCGACAACTGACTTAAGGGTTTCAATCTCTAACCCCAGTAATGCAGGGGCAATAAACGAAGTGCTAGTCTGCGCTTCAACCATAATCGCCATAGCCCGTTCCATGCGAGTTTGGGACTCACCATCTTTCGTATTTTCATCCAACCTCATGTGAGCAAAACAAAAGATATCCATCACATCAAGATTGATGGCATCTTGGAGTTTTAGAACCCTTAAAACCACATCATCTTCTAGAGTCAAGGTTGCATTAAATGCAGTCATTTCTTCAATCAAGCCTCTGACCTTCGCAATTCGTTCCGTAAATGATGCCTCTGTAAACATCTCTTCAATGGCCCACTTGTAACGCTCTTCTAATGTTAATCGATTTTCCATAAAACCTCCCTAAAGTTTTGACAACCTCAACTTTATTTCCACAACTTAAGAACAATTAAATACAATTTCTCATTCCAACTCGATTGGGTTAATTAACCCAATAACAACTTCAAAGCCACTTCAAGTTTTTGAATGGACTCAACTGTAATCCAGTGGTGGGTTACAAATCTGTAGAGACCATCTTCCATGCCATTAACCAGAAAGCCATGTTCTTTTAAACCTTCTACAAATACCGCTTCTTTAATAACCGTTTCACTAAGCGAAAAAAACACCATATTGATATCTCTTTGAGACCACTTCACATGGATGTCTTCAAATTTTGATAAGACATCAGCTAACAAACCAGCCAAGTGATGATCCCTTTCAAGATAAGCAGGCATTTCTTTTAATGCAATCAAACCAGCCGCTGCTAAGATGCCAGTTTGCCGCATACCACCGCCCATTAGTTTTCTGTTTTTCCTTGCCTTTTGAATGAACTGAGCATTGCCCAGTAGGATTGAACCCACAGGGGCACATAAACCCTTAGATAAGCAAACATTTAAAGTATCGCAGTGCTTGGCGATTTCATATGCAGGCACCCCTAAATGTGTGGCTGCATTAAAAATTCTAGCCCCATCTAAATGAACAGGAATATCATTTTCTTTGCCAATACCATGAATTTTCGCCATGTTTTCAATCGAAATCACGGCTCCACAACCATGGGCATTTTCAATACAAATCAATCCAGTGTCTGGATAATGGATATCAGCTTGTCGAATGGCTTTTTTAACAGACTCTGGAGACATTTCACCATTATCAGAAGAAATTGTACGGAGTTGAACCCCAGCAATCACTGCCGCCGCCCCCACTTCGTGGACCATAATATGAGCATCCTCACCCAGTATCACCTCATCACCACGTTTTGTGTGGGTTAAGAGTGCCAGCTGATTTCCAAATGTTCCAGAAGGGACAAACAGCGCTGCTTCTTTACCAAAGATTTCTGCAGCGTAAGCTTCCAGTGCAATCGTCGTTAAGTCGTCCCCATAAACATCATCGCCAACAGGGGCATCAAACATAGCTTGTCTCATGGCATTTGTCGGTTGCGTCACAGTATCACTACGTAAATCAAACATTTGACCACCTCTTATCTTTCAATAGTCGAAGCAATACTTCCATTGTCCTCGATTATCAGGAAATTGTCGAGAGGAGATTTGAGAAAGAGACCTAGGAGCAACTACTTATAACTTACAAACAAAAGAAACGTTTTCCAATGACAATTCATCCGCATGGTTCGTAATATTACGAACATTATTAAGTGTTTCGTTTTCGTAATGGTCAATTGCTTTATTTTCATGAATCGTATCTCTTTACAAATAAAAGTCAGACTTTATCTTGGAAAACGGTATCATTGTATACAATCGCTCTTTACAAAGGGATTTTAGCACGTTATAATGTCACTATTGATAAAATGCGCATACCCAACAGGAGGTTCTTGATGAAAACCATGCTTTATACGTTGCATCCAAACCGTCAAACCAAAGAGTCAATACTCGAACAATTGGCCAACAACCCCAACATTAAGTTCGCCTCACTGGTTGCTGTAGATTTAGGCAATAACCATACAGATGAGAAAATTCCTATCGAAATTATTTTTGAAGATTACGATCAATTCATGGAAAAAGGTATCCAAACAGACGGTTCAAGTGTTTACTTGCCTAAAATTGCAGAAATAAACAACGCAAAAGTTGATTTGATACCAGATATGACTGTTAAATGGATTGTCGATTATAATGACGCTCATATAGACGAAGCAACACTTCTGCCAGTAGGGACCCTACTCATCCCAGCATTTTTGAAACACGAAGGAGTCTTTGTGGACTCCCGAGCTATTTTAAGAAAAGCCGTTGAATTCTTTTCGTCTGAAGCTAAGAGTCTGATCAACAATAGTGAACATGCCCGCGCAGCACTGGGCATTGCAGCTGACGATAGCATTGAAAGCATTGTTTTAACCACTGCAACCGAACTTGAGTTTTGGGTCAAAACCCCGGACTATACAACAGATATCGAAAAGTTATCCACTTCCCAATCTTTGAAGGAACAATATTGGAAGCGAACTGTCGGACCTGTTCGTACCGCTATGGAAAAATCCCTTCTCGCACTGAATCACTTTGAGTTTGAGGCTGAAATGGGCCATAAAGAAGTCGGTGGCGTGCCAGCCAGATTAAAGAGCGCCAATGACTTTTCACATGTCATGGAGCAGCTAGAAATAGACTGGAAATACAGCACACCACTCCAAACAGGTGATCACGAGCTATTCTCTCGTGACATCATCAATGATATCTTTGTCAAAGAGGGTTTAGAAGTTTCTTTCAGAGCAAAACCAATCGAAGGGGTTGCCGGCAGTGGCGAACATCACCACATCGGAGCAGCTGCCATCTTAAAAAGCGGTGGTTTTATCAACCTTTTCTCGCCACTGGATATGCGTGCGGATTACCTCAATCCAATTGGCTACGGCGCTTTAATGGGTGTACTCAAACACTACGAAGTCATTAACCCCTTCGTCACCTCAACCAACGACGCCTTTAATCGTTTAAAGCCTGGTTTTGAAGCACCTGTCTGTATTGTTGGCTCACTTGGCCATTCTGCGCAAGAGCCATCACGTAATAGAACCGTTCTTATCGGACTAGTAAGAGATATTGAAAATCCGAAAGCAACTCGTTTTGAACTCCGGGCACCAAATCCAACATCTAATACCTACCTCCTTACGGCCGCTTGCTACCAAAGTATGTTAGATGGTATCCGATACGCTCTGAACGCAAAAAAATCTGGCACTGAACTTTTAGCAGAACTTCGTAAGACCTCAGGTGAAAATGCTGACTACTTTGATAAAGACCGGGAATACACCAGCGAAGAAGATGTTTTTGAGCACTTCACCGCAGAAGAAAGGGACCAGCTCTTTTCTAAGCCACCAAGAAACGTGTTTGAAAACCTTGAAGGGTTTAGACATAATGCCCATAAATTGAATACACTGATGGCTGGTCAGGTCTTCAGACCAGAAATTTTACTCTCCTACGAAGCAACCCTACTTTCACAATGGGTCACAGAACTACGCAATAGAATTCTAATGGAAAATATCGACATCGTACGTGGGGCAACACGGTTGCATAAATTTGATGACGAAAGCATCACCGATTACGACGTTGTCCGTTGGGAGGCCATCAACGCCCTACGTAAAGAACTGATGAAAGATAGCTTAGCATCGCAAAGCATCTTCTCAGCAATACGGGTGGCAATTGATCAAATGGACTACCCTACCATTAGCGAATTGCAATTACAAATGGCTGAAAAGGTCAGCCAACTGAATGCACTTTATATCGCTTATAGACGTAACTTATTCAATATTTAACCCTAATCCCTAACCTATACCGACACAAAATACCCATCAAAAAAAGGCGCCTATAACGGCAATGTCATTAAGTTAAGAAATCAAACCGTATACCGCGAAGCAGGCATTCGTATTATGAATAGCCTGCTTCTTTTTTTGCATTTATTTATAAAAAAACCTTGACAAAGACGATGAAAAATGTGGCGAAGCCCTTTAAATATCTAATGTTTAGGGGGCTATACTATGAACAAATTTGCAAATGTTATAAAAAAGAAACTGGATAAAAGCATTGATGACCTGACGAAAATCGTGTACTTATTTTCAAATGATCCTGAGAAAGACTTTACAAGAAAAAGAGGTTTACCCATCAGAAAACTCGTTGAATTAATCATATCAATGGGCGCTGGAACGCAGACGAAAGAGCTTTTAGAATATTTTAACTATCGAGAAAACACGCCTACATCCTCTGCATTTATTCAACAACGTAAGAAGCTGTTACCTGAAGCGTTTGGCTTTATTTTAACGGAGTTCGCAAATTCACTTACCCGTATTAAGAAATTTAAAGGCTACCGATTGCTTGCTGTCGATGGATCAAAAGTAAGCATCTATCGCAATTCTGTGGATTTTGACACACATGCTAACGCCAA
>CAZFST010000036.1:0-37957 GCA_964522015.1 uncultured Fusibacter sp.
TGTAGGTTCTAAACTGAATTTATAGGCGCGTTCCATGTACAATACCTCCTCAAAATACGAACATGTGTTCTGGTTTTATTGTACCACTTTCTCGGCAATATAACTAGTGATTTGCTCAAAAAAACGCCTCATTTGAGGCGCAGGCAATTCATCTCCCACCTTCGCTCTCACTAAGTGAGCAAGGAAGGCTAAGAGGTGGGAGTCTTCTTGCCAAGGATGATAAAGCTTACCCCTGGATCACACCCTTGAAAATAAGGCATATAATTGCCATCTTCTTTTTTGTCTAACCAGAGCCCATAGCCATACTCTGACTCGGAGTCAGAGTCAGATTCGGAGCTGAATTCTAGATCAGATTTAGCGTCAACACTATAAATATTAGTATAATACACTTCTTGTACAGTGTCATAAATATAAGCATTCGCACATTTGCTTGGTAATCTGTCGAGTTCGTAATAACCGGTATCGCTCATCCCACAAGGACTAAATACAGCGTCTTGTAAAAAGAGATCAAAGGGCTTTCTAGTCAATTTTTCAATAATCATTGCCAGAACAACATAGCCCGTATTATTATATTGAAATCTTTCACCTGCAGGATACATCATGGGTTTATCAATAAATAGAGGGAGCAAATCTCCATTTTGTCTGATCTTGTAGTTTGGATAGTCTTGCCACAGCTCGGCATACTCCTCCATAACGCTTTCATCAAAGTAATCAGGTATTCCCGAGGTATGTGTTAGCAATTGTTTGATAGTAATGAGAGGGTTTCAAAATACCGACAGCCACAAAAGCTTTACCAGCTGATGCGGTGGCAAATTTAGTATCAGCTTCATTGGCGACACCATTTGGTAAATCTGCATAGCCATATGCTTTTTGAAAAATCACCTGATTATTTTTGAATATTGAAATACATCCTTTAAAATCTTCATTGACCACTTTGTCTATCGTAACTTGTATTTGTTCCATTCTTTATACACTCCTATCAGGTTTTCCAATATTCCAGTTATGTTACTAATCAGTAAACTACGCCACTTCTATCATAGCTTATACAACAGGCAAACTAACTGGAATATTTGAGTAACAATCATTTTTTATCAAGCGCGACTCAAATGAAACAGTTGTTTAGATTTAAGTTTTGTTTTTGACAGCAACCGACTATTCGTGATATACTTCATATTGATTTACCCCTCCCCCACGGGATAAGGGGATATATTCTGGAGGACATCTATTATGAAGCGTATTGCACATTACCGCAGTTATATTCAACTTTTTTTTTCAGCACTGGTATTTTATATTCTAGTTAAGTTCAGTGCCGGCCTTGCAATCGTCTTTGGTGCATCCCTCTTACTTGGTGCAGTTTTCGGTAAGATGTTTTGCAAATGGATGTGTCCCGTCGGAATGATTATGGAATTCATGATGCGCAATATGGATAGTACCCATCAGAAACATCATATGTACAATTACTTCAAAATGGGTTGCCCAATTAGTTGGATCCAAGGCATTTTAAACCGTTTCTCACTGGTCCGCATCAAACGGGATGCAACGACTTGTACGGCGTGCGGTTTATGTGATAAGGCTTGCTATATCACAACGCTCAATACAGATTTCAGCATCTATAAGACTGAAAAGAAAGACCCAGCCTTGGCATTTAACTGTTCAAAGTGCCTTGAATGCATCGATTCATGCCCTCAAAAAAGCTTAGACTTCAAAATATAGTACCAAGGCACTGAGATAACGCATTCCCAGTGCACTTTTTTTACAATAACATTGACCGTTCGGTCAGTCAGTGATATAATGATAAAAAAGTGAGGTGCCCCATATGAACGATCTTCGTCTAAGCCGTGGTTTTGAAGCCCGACAAAAGCTAATTGAAACAGCAGTAACCTTAATTGCATCCGATGGCATTGCCCTGCTAAGCGCCAAGAGATTAGCAGATGCCGCTTCAATGAGCAAAAGCAACGTATTTCATCATTTTCCATCCATTGATGATTTAACCCTGGCAACCTTCGACTATATTGCACAAGTAGTAGCACAATCCACAACCCTTCCCGAGCTAAACTCTAATCAAAAAATGATTGCACTAAACTCAGAACAAACCCTCAGTGAACTCTTGCTCGCCCTTGGTCACCAAGCCTTTAACCTAGCACCCCAGGCGGAAATTGTTTTCACCGCCCTTTTGCACTTTTCTCAGCTAGCCCTAGTCAATCCCATCTATAAAAAACGTCTAATTGCTGTTAAAGACAAGGCTACAAAAGGCTTGATCCAAACCTTAATCGCATGGGCCAAAAATCAACCCCTTAATCAAGAACAGTTCCAAATCCAGGTGGCATTGATTGCAGAAAACATTGTCATGAACTTAGACTCCCTTGGCATGTACCATATGATTGAGCGAAATCCCAAAAGGTCCATGGATCAATGGGCCCAAAGCGTAGCATTTTACTGCTATACCTTAACAAAAGGCCAAACCACAACCTAACCGTAAATCCACTCTAACTAACCAAATCTTCAAGTTACACAGTCATAAGGAGGTACCACATGAAGACCCCTCTCATCAACATTCCAAAGTTTTTCCACGAGCTCTTTGGTAGCCAGCAACGAAAATCAGAGCTTATCATTGTCATCGGGTTCTCGGCGGCTCATTCATGGCATTTGGACTCATGGCACTCCTATCCTTTGGAGAATCTTTACCAACCATGGTCCGCATCATCTATGCACTCTACATGATCAAAGTCATCTACAGCTTTGCAGTCATACAAGAGCCATATCAGGTGGTGACCCATGACACATAAAGCCAGCCAACTACTCAGCGATGCCTTTGCCAAAGACCCATGGATAGTCCATTTAGTAGGTCATAACCCAGATAAACGCATCCGCTTCTTTAATTGCGTTTTGGCCCTTGCTGAGCACACAAGTCAAGAACTGTTAACCGTTTATAAAGATCAAGAATTAGCAGGCATTGCGATTGTTGAGAAACCTGATAGCATGGCTCAAACAAAAATGGGTTTCAACAAAGTTGTGGAATTGTCCAAGGTCATTATGCGACTGTTGACAACAGTCGGGTTCAAACGTTTTGGGACTCTTAATCGCTATATGAGAATGACAACGAGGTACAGACCAAAACAACGACACCACTATTTAGTTTGTGTCGGGGTATCACCTAAGTATTGGGGCATGGGACTTGGTAAACATTTAATTAACGAGGCTAAAGCCTTTGCCATATCAGACCCACAATCGATTGGAATTGGTCTGGACACAGAACTTGAGGCAAATGTCGCTCTTTATAAAAGTATGGGCTTTGATTTACTAGGCACTGAAGCCCTAACTAAGAATCTGAGTATCTACACTATGTTTTGTTCAAAGTCGTAGCATTTTAATTTGCCCATAAAAAAGCATGGCACTGGGAAAATCCAGCGCCATGCTTTTTTGTAATCATTTGTGATCGTTAGTTTGTTTTATCCCTCATATTACTTTTCAAGCATAGCTAACCCAGATAAAATCATGCTGGTCATCAATGTTGCCATTTCCTTAGGGGTTTCTTTATGGCCGGTGCTTAACCAATTGTACAAGAACCCAATGGCACCACTGACGATAAAGGCATAATAGTAGTCAAATTTATCTGTGGACCTTAAGTTCAATACTTGGGGCCAATCCCTTAGGCATTTTTCTTTCACCAAAAGCTTCATACGTTCAACAAATGCCATGTCTCCGTTTGGACCAAGCATCACAAAAAACAAATCAGCATCGTCTGAGATAAACTCAAAGATGTTCTCAATCAAAGGTAATGGATTATCCCCTAGAGTCTTTGGTGAAAACATTTTGATTCGTTGGTAGAATTCATCAAATAGCTCCTGTTGAATTTGTTCAACCATATCAAAAATATCCCTGTAGTGTAAGTAAAATGTGCCTCGGTTGATATCAACTAGTTCAGCCAACTCTCGAACTGAGATTTCATTGACGCTCTTTTGCCCCATCAACTGAGTCAAACCGTTTATTAGCATACGTTTGGTCCGTTTTACTCTACGATCAACTGAAGGTGTACTCATCAATTTTCTCCTTTGGGTTTATAATTCAACAGTTTACTATGGCAGTGTTGATTAACGTGCATTTCAAGGTCACATTGACCATTGTTCTCCTAATTCAACTCCATTATAATGAATCCGAGTTGCAAAATCAACTTAAGTTGATTTTGTACAGCAAAATCATTAGTTGATTTTGTACAGCAAAATCATTAGTTGATTTTGTACAGCAAAATCTTAGTTGATTTTGTACGTAACCTTTGGAGGCCTTTTATGCACAAATTATTTAAGTGGATTATTTCCCATCAAAAGTCCGTTGTTTTGACTTTTGCCTTTCTCTGTATTTTTTCAGCAATGGCTGCACCCATGGTTAAGGTCAACTATAATCTGATGGATTATTTGCCTGCTGATTCAACAGCTGTGGTTGGTTTAAGCGCCATGGAAGACGCTTATCAGCAAGAAGTGCCCAGTGTCAGAGTGATGGTCCCTTTTGAGTCTCCAAAAGAAGCTCAAGACCTCTATCAAAAACTGACGAGCATTGAGGGTGTCACAGATGTTTACTGGGTTGGGGATGTGGTCAGTCTCAATGAGCCCTTAGCTTTCCAAGAGCCCAGTAAAATTGACAACCTATATCAGAATGGTCAGTACCTTTACACCATAACCCTAGACACTGACAGGCAACGGGAAGTGGTTGCCCATGTCCGCACCCTAGCTGGTCCAAAAGCTGCCCTTGACGGTAATACAACCTCAACGGTATTTGCCATGAACAATACAGAAAAGGAAGTTTCAAAAATCACCATTTATGTTATTCTAATCGTATTTGGCATACTGCTCTTAACAACCAGTGCGTGGTTTGAACCCGTGCTCTTTATGGTGGTGATTGGGGTTGCCATTCTAATCAATATGGGCACCAACATCATCTTTGGTCAAATCTCTTTTCTCACAAATGCCGCTGCCTTAGTGCTACAAATCGCGGTTTCCATGGATTACGCCATCTTTCTATTACACCGTTTTTCAGAATTCAGACAAGATGGCCTCCCGGTTAAAGAAGCCATGCTGGCAGCCCTTGAAAAATCCTTTGCCCCAATCTTGGCCAGCGCCAGCACCACCATTTTTGGATTTGCAGCCCTGCTACTAATGCGTTACCAAATCGGTGCCGACCTAGGTCTAGTCCTTGCCAAAAGCGTGATACTTAGCCTCATGAGTGTTTTGGTTCTACTCCCTGTTCTAAGTATTCTCTTTAGCAAACTCATTGATAAAACCCATCACAAGCCTCTTACCCTAAAATTCAAAGCCATCACTTGGTCATTTTCACATGCAAAATTCCCAATCATCGCCCTTTTTATGGTCGTGACAGCCATTGGCTTTCTAGCCCAAAACAATAATGACTACCTGTACGGCATCTCCAGAATCTATGCAGATCCCACCCTTTCAATCAACCAAGAACGGGCCGCCATTGAAGAGGTATTTGGCAAACAAAATCAACTAGTGATATTGATTAAAGACGACAAAATCCAGCAACAGCAAATTGTTCAACTGACAAAGGCCATCAAGACCCTACCTGCGGTTAAATCCGTCATCAGTTATACTGAAAGCACTGGGATGGCTTTACCCCTTAGTTTTATACCACAAAGCGACATAAAAGCTCTGGTGGCAGGAGGCTACCAACGGTTGCTGGTCACCCTTAGCACCCCGGCAGAAGGAGAAGCTGCTTTCAAAGCCACAGAAGATCTGGAAGCTGTGATCCAGTCACACATCCAATCCCCTTATTACCTGGTGGGTGAAACCCCCAATACAAGGGACCTTAAAACCATTGTCACCGCAGACAGCTTCAGAGTCAATGGCATCGCAGCCCTGGCAATTGCAGTCATTTTGATCCTTACCTTCAAAGGCCTAGGCGTGTCCACCCTTTTAATGGTCGTCATTGAAGGGGCTATCCTCATCAACTTAGGAGTCCCCTATTTAACTGGCCAGCCCTTATTTTACATCAGCTACTTGATTATCGGCGCCGTTCAACTGGGGGCCACCGTGGACTACGCCATTTTATTTGGCAGCCGTTACTTGGAAAACCGTCACACACTCGATAAAAGTAGCTCAGCCATTGCCACCATCAAAGATACAGGACTCTCAATCCTGACTTCCGCCAGCATCATGGCAGTCAGTGGCTTCTTCTTAGGCGGCATGTCCAGCAACCAGCTCATTGGACAATTAGGCCAATTAGTAGGCCGGGGCGCTTGCATTTCCGTATTTCTCGTGCTCACCGTACTCCCTTGCTTGTTATACCTCTTTGATACTTGGGCCGTGAGACCCCTAAAAGGAAAAGTCATCCCTAATCCAACAAAAACAAATCGAAAGGAAGACAAATATGACACCAAAATTTCTTGATATAAAACTAGCAAAATCTGCCCTGAGCCTTGTTCTAGTGGCCCTTCTGACCCTTGCCGCCATCCCCGCAAACCCCAGCTTTGCCCTTGAAACAGCCAGTGATGCCGACATAATTTTGTATGGTATATTAGGGGATTCGGGTTTATTAGTTGATGCGTATTCTGTTGAGGTCACTCAAGAAAATGGGGCTGCGATTTATCAGCAATCCCGAGAAAAGGCCCTAGAACTGCCATGGACCTTTAGCCTGAAGTATACATTAGATGGCAAGACTCTTGTGCCCACTGAACTAGCTGGAAAAACTGGAAAGTTAGGTATCCAAATCACCGTCAACCAAAATACATTAGTGCAAACTGACGAATTTAAACGGTATGCCCTACAAGTGGTCATGTCCTTACCAGCAGACCAAGCCTCTAACCTTGTGGCCCCTGGGGCAACTGTTGTTTATAAAGGCAACGAGCAACAAGCCATTTTTACACTGCTACCTGGGGAGGCCCACACATCCCAAATCACATGCGATATGACAAATCTTGAAATGGCACCTATTCTGATTAGTGCTGTGCCCATGTCATTGGCAATTGACTTGCCAAGCACAGGGGATGCTCAGGACCAATTTAACACCCTGATGGATGGGACAAAAGGGCTCAAGGATGGTACAAAGGCCCTGAATAAAGGGATTGAACAGCTTTTGGTGGGATTGAAACCACTTGAGCAGGGAGCGTCTCAGTTAAGTGCTTCACTCAGTGATGGTGGTCAAAGTCACCAAGCCATTAAAAACCTTCAAGACACCAACCAACAGTTTATTTTGCAGGCAAAGCAACAGGTTCAACAGTTAGAAAAGATGATGGTCATGGCCCAGGCGGATCCCGCTCAACTAGCGACACTAAAGGGTCAGTATCAAGGTTTGATGGAAACCATTATGTTGATTGAAGCCAACCAAAAGGTGATTACTGAGCAAGCACTTGGCATACAGACCCTTTCAAAACATGTGTTTGATCTTGCTGGAGGACTCAAAAAAGTCGTTGCCGCAGTGGCCCAGTTAAGCACAGGTAGCCAAAAGCTTGCAAAGGGTACCGCTGAGCTTGACAGCGAAATCCAAAGCTCAAGAGCAGACATCAACGGCATGCTCGTTCAGTTAAAACGACTGGAACCCATTGTGAAATCACCAAATGTTGATGATGAAACAACAAATGACACCCAGTACGTGATCCGCACTGGGGCTATCAACCTGCCTGAAGTTGCTTCAATAGAAGAAAAAGAAGACAACCCTAGCTTTTGGGATCGCCTTCTCTTGTTGTTTGGTGTTAAGGTGTAGTCAGTGGTTAAAGATGATGGGCATCTCAGTGCCTGTTAAACATATTCAACAACAAAAATAAATACTTCATCACAAAATAACCATTATAGCCATTAAATACATTAGGCACAATCTTCCTTTCTCATTTGAGAGGAAGATTTTTTTCCAGTACCCATAATCAGCGTAAATAGGCGTACATTTAAGCGTTCCTGGTGCAAGCCTCTAAACAGAGTTTCCAAAACACCTGAATATCACATTTTTTTCGCCAATGACGATCGAAGCATTGAACGATAGGCTTCACATAAAAGAAACCACTTTGAACTTGCATATTAACTTGGTCATTTCTTACTTGATCACATTGATCATGCATAACCCAGATAGTAGCTGCTCGAACAAAATTCTCTTCGTAAACTCTTCGCCACGATTCAATACGATTCCCCATCGTGTACTGATTTTTATACATTGCATCATATACACAATCCAACAAATATGTATAATCATCCGTGATTGGATTACATATTTGTATCGCCTTATCAAAGTAGACGTGGAGGTATTCGTGGATGATGGACCCCTCATCTATACGACTTATGATGATGTATTTAGTATTGTTTAAGCTTAGAAAATCAGCAATTTCATAGGCTTGTAAAGGATTAATAATAGCATTGAAAGTGATATCATTTGCTAAAACGCCCACCTTTTTCTGAATGTTTTCTATGATTTGCGAACAGTCTATTCCTATATTAGGTACGATTGAATCATTAAATTTAATCCATATTTCGTTAAAACTTCTCAATGACTGAATAATGGCTATCATCTGAGGCAGTTCTTTTATCCAATCTATCGTTTCTTTAGTCTTGAATGTTGAACTTATTTGATCATTAGTCTCTATAACAACATCAACGCCATCAATAACGCCAAAGTGGTCTAGGTAAAGACAACCAATCGTCATCATAAATCCTTTAGGCCAATAAGGATTAATTTGATCCGTACTAATTCTTGCTTTACTAAAATACTGCATACATGGTGCTTCCATCTTAATTTTATCTCTAATTTCAATAATTAAATCAGAATACTTAGTATCGCCTATATCATAGCCAGATGCCACTAAACCACAATAGCAAGCAAAAATGCTTTTACTATAACCAAATTTTAAGTCGTTCATATTTTGCTCCATGTTATTTAAAGTAACCTGCTCAACTAAAACCCTAAATTCTCATCAATAATCAGCAATTTCATTCTTCCCGAACAGTGCTGCCCCCTAATGATTGATACATAATTACAGACGCGTACACTTTGAGTGCACTGTTCACAACCCTCTTTATAGCTACAAGGTGAGCCGATTTTTGCTCGTTTTGCATTTAGTGGTGTCGCAACTGTTAAGGCTCTTTTAATCGCATCTTTCTCTGTGTTTTCCATTTTTTTCGCACTAGCTATAATTAACACCCGTTCAGGCCCATAAGTCATTGCTGCAACTCGGTTGCCACTATGATCTACGTTTACAACCCTGCCATCTTTAGAAAAGGCATTACAACTGGTAATCTAGCAATCCGAAATTAAAGCATTCTTTTTTAGTTGCTTAATCTCTTCAGTTGTCACTGCCATTGTTTTATCAAATACTATTTTGCCCATTTCAACTGCTATGTCGCAGATCTTTAAGGCTTTTAATGTCTGTGAATTCCCAATTCCTATCGTTTCGTAATTTCCAATCTCATTTCTAATACTATTGATCAAATCTTCTCTTGAATGATAATACTCAAATTCAATGTGACGTTCTTCAAAAGTTCTTTTAATAGCATCAACTTCATTATTCAATTCATGACTCACTTTATATCCCCCATTCAAATTACTGGAAGTCACATTGGGCTACGCACAAATCATTATTCAAGCTTAGTTAACCCGTACCACAACAAGGGTCAAATCATCAAAATACCCAGTATCAACAATGGATCTTTGTTTTGCGGTTTCCATAATCGTTTCCATTGCATGATCCAAATTTTTCTCAATTGAGACTTTTATCAATTCTTCACCTGTAACCCAGTCGCTGACACCATCACAGCACATTGCGAACACATCTCCAGGCTTTAAATGTATTTGTTCAATTTTGTGGTTTGGAACCACCATTGGAATAAATGAGTTGAAGCAACTCCACATCCATGGATGCATATTGGCAATATAACCATCATACTGTTCCCGGGTAATATGCCCTTGTTCAATCATCGACTCATACCTACGGGCACTCTTGGCAACTTCAATCGTCTTCTCTCCATCAAAGTGATAGGCGGGTGAATCCCCAATCGAAGCCACTGTCAGTACATCATTATGAATCAACCCAATCACCAAAGTTCCAAATACATACTCTTTGCGTTTTTGGGATACCTCTATCAGACGATTATTGATGGCCCAGAATAAGCGATCTAAAAACACCTCTGGTCTCTCATTTTCCAGTGGCAATAGTTCCTTTGCAGTTTCAATGCATAATTGCCCCATCAAAACCTTACCATCTTCTCCAGCACCAGAAGCGCCATCCGCCAAAAGTATCAACTGCTTATTACTTGATATGTAAAAAGCATCACCATTAATCCCCGTGCTCCCAACTATCGATTTCCCTAATATCTCAAACGCCATATTTTTTACTCCTCGTTCACATCATCATCATAAACCAATCTATCCTTATGCTCATTTCAAGAACTTTCGCACCAAATGCAAAGTACAGTAACCCTCCTCAACACTGACAACACCCAAATCTTCATAGCCACGAGCCATGAACCACTGCAAATCCCCATTTGGAAAAGAACCATATACATCGGTAATCGCTATAAGACTAGTATATTTTGAGCGCAGTTCAGCCTCAAGTCTTTCTAGTGGAACTGATTTATAGTCAAAGGCCTCTGAAGAAGGGTAAAGACAAGTCAAGAATGCCACATCATCTGACTTTGGTATATCATAAGGCACCAGTAAGGAAGGCACATATTCTGCCCCACCCACAACATTTTCACCATCTAAATGCAGCACACCCCAAAACTCACAGCCCATCCTCTTCAAAAACTCACCCTTTGCCCCACAACTTTGACCACAATCTGAAAGAGTACATTTAGCCTTAAGCAAGCTTACATTACCTTCATTTAGAAGCGTTGTTTGCCTATGGTAAATATCGGTAGACCACGTTTTACGATAAGGTTGTTCAACAAGTTCTTTGCCAGAAATAAAGCTCTCAATTGTTATGGCATCTAGAGGTCTAAACCACCGTTGCTCCCCGTTAAACACCGTTAGAAAGGGAAAAAAGACACGCTGTGATTTGCAAATCCCAATGTTTTCAGCAGTGTTTTCTGAAGTACCATGGACAGTATCCAGCGAAATATCGACAATTTCAATTTCAAGTTCGTTGCTGTAACCCTTAAGTAAATCAAGGGTTTCGTATATCACCGGGCACTGAAAGCCCCAGTGGTAAAATTCTAATTTCATGATTCCCCTTCTCTTTCAGTACATCCTTTAACAATCCTTTTCTTCATCGTCACCATACCCGCTTCATAACCCATCTTTTGATTGAGCCCAATCATCTTATGGTTGGTGTAATGCACAGTGGTTTCAATGGCTTTAATGTCATTCTCACGGCACCAATCTTCCAGTGCCAGCTTTAGAGCCGTGGAAATCCCACCTTGTCTGTATTTTGGCTCTACATAAAGTGACATAATCATCACAGTATCCTGCCTCTGCACCTGCCTATCAGCCCAAATAAAGCCCACAGGCGTCTTCCCGTGAAAAGCAATCATTAAAAACAAATCCTCTGGAGGGCTTTGAAACAGCCTGTTTACTGTTTCTTCGATGTCCTGGGCAGAAGGTTGGTACTCTGGCATCCACAAAATAGGCGTGGCATTGTGCCAAGCGGCGACTCTGTTCAAAAGCTCACGGGTTTTCTCATCAGCCCTCTCACACAGAGAAGTACCAAGCCCTATCTTGCTGAAATCAATGGGATGCGCTTTGAGATAGTAACCTGTGAAATCTGAAGTAAAGTAATGCCCGATTTCTGGTATTTCAATCACTGTTGACCGCCCACCAGCTGCCAGAATGTTTTCATGTAATTTTCTAACATTCGTGTAAAAGTAATCATGAGTCCCAAGGATAAAATGATACTGAATGTTGATGTTTAGGGGGATATGTGGGTCTGTAATTGCAGGCATAACGCCGATATAATCCACCCCGTGCTTCATGGCTAGCTTCAAAGCCAAGCGCCCCCCTTGAGAAGTACCAGAAAAAGCTACAACCCGCTCAGATAGTGCATCCCCAGAAGTTAGGCCTTCTGTCACTAATTGCGCCTCTATTTCTGAAAATCCACGAGCTTCGTCATTCCAACAAAACCCTTTTGAGCTTTCAGCTTGGGAGGATTGAAAGAATACCCCTTCAATAGCCAGTGCCTGATAAGCCTCTTCAAAGTAGGTCATGTAATTGGCGACCGTATCGTCTTTCCAATGAAGATTCACAATCACATCGTGGTCCTGTCCGGGGTTAAGTCTAAAAACCTCGGGTTTTGAATGACTACAAGCTCTTTCAGAAAGCTTCTCCATACTTTCGCAAACGGCAATAAAGCCTGGATCTGATAAACAAGGCGCAAATTCCTCTTCAGATTTGATTTTTTCCTGCGACCACCAAACTTCGTTATGTAACGCCCGTTCAAAACACGCCACCACTTCACCAACTGCACCAGCACGGCTCTGAACACAGGCATGCCAATAAAGGGTTTCCGATAACCGCAATGGATAGGCATCAATCATCCACGCAGAAATCTCAAGTGCTTCTTTGATATCATTGGCCATAAAGGCTTTTAACATGCGCTCAAAATCAGCCTCTAAGGTTATTGTATTTGACATTTTAACCTCTCATTTATCTTGTGTCCTTGCTCTAATTGAAGCAGATCCCATCTGTTGCCATAGAGATCTTCAAAAACGGCTACAGTGCCGTAAGATTCTACTTTTGGTTCTCTCACAAAGCGAACGCCTTTTGCCAATAATCCCTGGTAATCTCGCCAAAAGTCATCTGTATTCAAAAATAGAAACACCCGTCCCCCGCACTGATCACCGATAAAAGTGGCTTGATTTTCATTGGAGGCCTTTGCTAGTAAAATGGTGCAGCCAAATGAACCTCTTGGCGCAACAACAACCCATCGCTTGTCTTGTTGAGGCTGATATGTATCTTCAATCAACTCAAAATTGAGCTTTTCAGTGTAAAATGCAATGGCTTCATCGTAATCCCTTACCACAAGGGCAATATGAATAATTTCTTGTTTCATATTTAGACTTTATCCTTTCTTGCTTGGTTCTCCCCACCCACCAAGTGTCTCACCTGTCCATGAAAAATATGTAGAACTGGTGGTCGATACGGGTGCAATTTCTGACATCAGCGCCTCTAGACTCTTCTCAGAATCTACTACTGATTCGTTAGCTAATACGTTTCGAACTTTGCAAATAAAAATATCACTGCCCTCTAAATTGATTACTTTAGAGACTTCCAATTCAAAGGTCCACGGGCTGCAGTTCAATACTGGCACATCGAGTATATGACCCTTTTGAACATCATAGGAGATGGCTTTCTTTTCTTCTGAGCCACCTTCATGATTGCCACAAAAGTCTGCAAGGGGGAGCATCCCTTCTGTTACCAGATTTGCAGAGAAAACCTCTGTTTCTAAGATTCTTTTTTTGGTCATTTTGTCGCCACCAATACAGGCTATTACACCTAATTCGTCAGTCCAACAATAGGTAAACCAACAAAACAAACCAAAATTAGGGGTGCCATCTTCCTTATAGGTTCCGTATAAGAAAAGGGTTTGGGGACAAAATTTATTGGAAACTGGTACTGATACTTTACTCATAATCTCTCCTTGGCCTCTCTTTCATAACCTGGACAAGCTTACTTGCAAATGCTTCATAGGACTGGCCTTGCGCTGTGATCATCATACCCGACTTACAATCGTCGATAACGATTGGTGTGGCTTCATATTTTGTGCGCTTATAGTACTTTGCAAGGGGATCTTCATCCGTAATACCCGTTGCCCCACCTGTGCATCGTAACCCGTCAAGCAGACCAAAGCCGGCCAGTAATTCTGAACCACCACAAATACCTGCCACAACGCCTCCGCTGCTGACACAATCCTCAATAAAGGTTTTAAGATGATCCACCTCAAAAAGTGGCATGCTATCTCCGCCAGGAATAACAAGTAAGTCAATGGATTTAGGGTCGATTGCTTCGAGGGTATGATTCACTAAAAATGTCTGCCCCTCTAAACTTCTGTAAGGTCTATTCTCGTTAGCTGCGTGATGCCACTCTAAATCTCCTAAATTCAAGAGAACCAAAGCAATTTCAAATTCAGCAAAACCGTCATAGTGACTTGCTCCCACCACTTATAGAAGTGGGGGCTTCTTGTTTCAATGATTACCGCCTCATTTGACTGAGGTCTTACACAATCTCCACAAGCGTTAGTTCCCGTGTGCCCCACGGTACTTAGTTCAATTGCATTCATCAGTGACTAGGATCTGCACTGACATTTATTTGGGACAATCCTTGAGCTTCCTTTAAGATGTTGATGGCTGCATTCTGGTCGCGGTGATGCTCGGTGTTGCAATGTGGACAGATCCACGACCTAACCTTGAGGTCTTTAAGGTCAGGATTTTTATAGCCACAGACATGACAAAGCTGTGAGCTGGGGAAAAACATGGCGACCTTAACCACGTTTTTACCATACCATGCTGCTTTGTACTCTAGCATTGTCACAAAACTGGACCATGAGACATCACTAATAGCCCTTGAGAGTTTGCGATTCTTGAGCATATTCTTAACTTTTAGTGTCTCAAGGCCGATGAAATCATACTTCTTTATCAGCTGAGTACTGGTTTTATGAAAGAAATCCCTTCTCTGATTGGCTATCTGCTCGTGCAACTTAGCAACCTTGATACGTGCTTTATGACAGTTTTTACTCCCCCTTGTTTTTCGGGATAGTGACCGCTGTAGGCGACGCATTTTGTTTTGCTGTGAACGTGCAAATTTAAGGTTTGGAGTGGGGTCTCCAACTGATGGCGTGAACATGTCCTTAAGGCCAAGATCTAGGCCCACACTAAGCCCTGTTTTAGCCAGTTGTGGCATCTCGACTTCAGTACAAAGTATTGACACAAAATACTTACCCACAGGATTTTTGCTGACTGTGGCACTTAAAATACGTCCTTCAACTTGCCTTGAGTAGCGACATCGCACATAGCCCAATTTAGGCAATTTAAGAACACCTTTAGACTGAAACACAGCTATATTCTCGTTGACTTTTTTAGAGGTGAAAGCCTTACGCATGCCATTTTTTTTATGAAACCGTGGGTAGTTGGTGCGTTTTGCAAAGAAATTTGAATAGGCTCTGTCAAGGTTTTTGATAGATGACTGTAGTGCAGTGGCATCCACCTCTTTTAGCCACACAAGCTCTTTTTTGAGTTTTGTCATTTCAGCAGAACAGCCGTTGTAGTTAAGTTTTTCACCACACGTTTCAAACAGTTCTTTTCGAAGTGCGAGGAAATGGTTATACACAAAACGCACACAGCCCAATGTCTTCTCAATTTTAACAGCTTGAGCTTTTGTAGGTTCTAAACTGAATTTATAGGCGCGTTCCATGTACAATACCTCCTCAAAATACGAACATGTGTTCTGGTTTTATTGTACCACTTTCTCGGCAATATAACTAGTGATTTGCTCAAAAAGACGCCTCATTTGAGGCGCAGGCAATTCATCTCCCACCTTCGCTCTCACTAAGTGAGCAAGGAAGGCTAAGAGGTGGGAGTCTTCTTGCCAAGGATGATAAATAAACCCCTCCACATTAAGAGATTTTCTAAAATGACCCAGCTCTATACCCGCATTAATGATTTGCTTAATGTCTTTGGCAAAGGACAAATATCGTTTTTGGTTCAGTAAAGACATTTCCTCTGTAAATTCAACAGTGGCCCAAAACTCCGATGCAAACTTGACCCATTGAACGTGATTTTCATCTAAAAAGTTTCTTAGCCTGATGCCTATGTATTCAGCAATTCTCTCTTCAGGTGATAAACAGCAATCAATTTTTGTTGAAAGTGTCGCCTTGCTCATATCAGAGTTTTCAACTATTGCGAAGAAAACCTCCTGTTTGCTATTAAAGTAGGTATAGAAGCACCCTTTACTAATGCCCGCTTCCTTGATAATTTCATTTACTGAGACCCTTGAATAGCCTTTCAGTGCAAAGAGTTTAAAGGCCTCTGCAACAATGTCGTCTCTATTTGTCGCCCATTTTTCTTTATTTAACTTTGGCATGGCGCATTTTATTTACTGATGAAAAGTGTAATGCATCTGAACTAAACCAGATTCATAGGATTTGCAGGATACTAATTTCAACTGCTGTTCTAGTAAGCCCATCTCAAAAAGTCTGGTGCCACTTCCCAATAAAGTTGGGACAATAGAGACAATCAGTTCATCTACTAGCTGCTGGTTTAACAGCAAATTGACAATTTGAGCACCACCATCGACAAATATGTGTTTGCACGGTTCATCAAAGGACACGGGTTCACTCTTCAGTTTCTCAATCAGAAGTTGCACCGGCTGTGTATAGAAGTGGGTGTTCCCAATACTCGGGCGAGGGTTTCGCGTAATAATATACACTTCTTTATCAGCATGGGGATACTGGGGTACCGCATTCATAATCCAGTCATAGGTTCTACGGCCTTGAATAACCGTGCCGATTGTCTGCATAAATTCAGCGTACCCATAGTCTTCGCCCTCACGCTCAACGATTGATAAAAAGTCGAGATTATCGTTAGGCTTAGCAATAAAGCCATCTAAACTACAGGCGATGTAGACAATTACTTTTCTCATCATTCTCTCCCCCATACGTAGACCTCAAATACACCTCAAATACTCTTCAAGTACAACTCAATGACCTCCCGATGGCTCCCCACTAAATTCTCAGGCATTTGATCAAAGTCAAAGTACTGAAAATCCAAGGATTCCTCAAGATCAATTTGCAAAACCCCTTCTGGATTCTTCGAAGCATAGGCCACCGTCACCGAGTAAAATTGATCGCCATTTTGGGTTTCAATAAAATATCGCTTACCAGATAAGACCCCAATCAACTCTAAATCTCCCAATGACAAACCAGTTTCTTCAAATACTTCACGCCTTGCAGCTTCTTCAGTTGATTCCTCCAGTTCCATTAAGCCACCAGGCAGACCCCATTTACCAAATGGCGACTTTCTTTGCTGCAACAGGACTTGATGATCGGCATTGGTAACCACCACAACGGCACCAACCAGTATCACAGGGTCATGTCCAATCTTTTCTCTCAAACTTTTCACATAGTTCATAACCCAGCCTTACTACCCTTCGTAATAGTCAACAGCTGATTCTCGCTTAAAGAAGGTACTCGATTCCCCTTGAACAATGAGACCCATTTTGTTTGTGTGAGGGTAATAAACCACTTCCGGCGAATGAGTCACATCAAAATCAATATAGACCAGTTTTTCAGTTTCTGAACCATTGGTGAGTTTATGGGCACCTTGTGCGCCGTTTGGACATACAATGATATCCCCCGCAGTTACCTTTTGGTTGCCATCCGGTGTTTCCAATGTACCTACACCGCTGATGATGTAAAACACTTCTTCATTTTTTAGGTGATAGTGATAAGGGTAATTGGACTTATGGGGCGGAATTTCGTAGATTGCCACGTAACTTTGGCTGGTGGCCGTGCGTTTTATTACTTCGTATTTGGTGTATTCATAAGCTTCGTGGGTGCACTTATGTTCAGGGGTAATTTCTTCTTTTTTGATGATTCTTATTTTTTGTGAGTCCATGGAGTCTCCTAGTAAAATAGAGCTATTCATAGCGCTTGCCATATCGTGCCTTTGCCAGTTTAGAATAGTGATTCACAAAGTCTGCCTTTTGATTAGTATATTCATCTCGATTATGCTTGTACCTTTGGGCGAGATCAATCTTTAGAGCTTCATAAAGATTGCGAACATCAGGGTGCTCGATAAGATAATCCCTAAAGTATGGCTCGTTCCAGTCCCCATTTAAACGTAAGTGCAGGTGAAAAACCTCCTTGGCATAACCTGTTTCGGTATAGCCCTTGTTTAAAGAAATCTGCGAAGCATCACCTAAATTGGTACGCCGTGACATCACGCCCCAGCCTTCTTTTTCAAGCACTTGAACAACCGGGTCAAAGTGTTCAAGGTTCGTGACTTCAAACAAAATATCGACGATGTTTTTTGTTAAGATACCTGGAACTGCACTGCTACCTATGTGACTTATACGGTACCATAATTTTTCCAGAAGGGTTTCAGCAAAAGCCGCATCCAGCCTTTGCTTTTCGCCTTCATATGTTTTGATAAATTCAGTGTTGTTTGGCACCAGTTCAATGGGAAATAGCTGCCATAATTCTTCTAATGTCATTTCTGATAGTTTTTTTGTCATTACTTGTTTCTCCCAAAATAATCACTTGCTTTAGAAACCAATGCTTCAATTTGCGCTTCTCTTTTTTTATTTGTCCAGTTGATAACGTCGAGATTAACCATATTGCAACCCTTGGAAGCAAGGATTTTTCTAGCCTGAGCGAGCCCATGACTTCCTCCCATCCATTTATGTGGAAAGTGTTGGGTCAAAAAGCACAAAATGATTTTCGTCTCAATTTGGTTTAGTTGTTTAAGGTATTGTTTAAATCCGGGACATAAGCTGAAAGCCTCAACCCAACCGCCCAAAATAACCGCATCAAATCCGACTACGTCTGGTATCGAGTCTAGCTGAAGTGGCTTTGTTTTGCTTTTGCCATCCGAATCAGCAACATTTTGTAAACGTTCAATAATTCCTATCTTCATAGATGCACCACCTTGTCTTTTGCCTACTATGGTTTTCGCTTTAATTCTGATAATTCTTCGTCATTGAGCGTGTGAACCGTATAGTGATAGTACATCGAATTATCATCGGTCCACTCTACAAGCGTCAGATCCACAGATTGTTCAGAAAGTGCTATATCCACAATCTCATAGGGAAGTTTGGTCCACTGGGTTGCAACCTCACTTAAGTCGATTTTTTTCATAACTTTTGTGGCAGGGTCTAAATCCTGAATTTCGCCCCCTTGTGTAACTGTGCCAACAGCACTCCCAACAATACAGAGCATATGTCCCTCATCACCATACCATTCAACATCTTTTACAGTTTGCAACTTGCCGTCCATACCCAGTTGAAAGTCAGTTAACATTTCAATTTTATCCGTACGGACATCATAAAGTGCCACATTGCCAACAGCTTCAAATTGTAGGTTATCTATAAAGAGAATTTGATTACGGTCCTTGCTGAATTTTGGTTTAGATGGTGTTCCCTCGAAGGTCTTTATAATGGCCCCATCTTCAACCAAAAACATTTTCCATGCCGCCTCTTGAAATCCATAGCGATAGGCCTCAGTATAAATGTCCTTGCCATTACTAAAAGTTCCCACGTAGGTATACTTCTTAAGGGCATCAAACTTTGAAGGCTCATCCTTAGAAGTGTCATCTTCTGAAATGGTATCTTCAACTAATTTATCACCTATTTTAAGCTCGGTTCCCTTAAACATCACATCTTGCTGATAAAAGCCATTGGCAATACCCACAGCCTCTTCCGCATTGATAGCAGGGCCTGCAATCACAGTCCCATCCTCAAGACGCCATTTGTTTTGATCAATCACATTAAGGGTTATTTTCGATAAATCGTTATTTAAAAACAAAGTCCCAAGAGATAATGCCTCGCCACTTCCCTTTTCGATTGCCACAACATTATTGTGCCTATTTAACAGAATCCGGTCAACCTCATACACTTTATCACCAATAATCAATTGACCCCAGTAAGAACTGGCACTTAAAATCACATTTCGCTTGTAGCCCACAAGTTTGACCACAACAGGTATTGCGCCATCTTTGTTAACAGCTGCATCTTCCATTGAAAATTCCATAGCTCCAATTTCCAACTCAATGGCCTTTGGAAAACTATAAAATAAGACAAATACAAAAATACAGCTAATAATTCCGATCCCTAAAGCCATTTGGTTATTCAATTTAAAACTACTCATCGCTTGTACCTCCTAGTAAGTTTTCAAACATATCATCATTAAAAACCTACCTTTATCATAGCACATTTGCGGCACATATATTCCTATTTTATACAAACAGAAATGTTTCGTAAGCATCTTGTCACACACTTGTTATGGCGCATCCTAATCCATTAACGTCTATTTTAAAAAACGAGACTTCCCTTAACAGCCCATTGATTAGCTGTTATAGTCGTCTCGTTTTGTATTTCATCCACACTTAAGTTTCAATAAATCTAATTAACCAACACACACCAAAGACCAAACTACCATAACAAAGCAAACAAATTATGAAAGAACTCCAAAACATTGTAAAAATAAGCCTTTTATTATCTTTGTTTCACGTATGGCATAAATGCCTAATCCAGCATCTGAGTTAAGTTAATTTCTGTTATAACACCATTTTCATAATTAAAATTAATTCCAAGGTACCATTCAATTGTTAAATGAATCGTGCCTGAATTGGGTTGATTGCTTTCCAAATCGGGAATTATTTTAGCGAAATCGGCTTCAGACCCAGGTTCTTTTTCATAAATTACCCTTGGTCCTTTTACATTTTTAAAATCTATATCATTAAGACCAGGAAAAACATCTAAGAATTTTTCTATAGGATCGCCAACTTTTAAACCTCTAGGTCCTACTAAATTAGGGTCATTGACGCTACAATAATAAGCAGAACCGCTATCTAAATTAATGGCATCTTCAACACTACGAAATACAAAATAACTTAGTGCATAAACACAATATTGATAATTATCTATAACTTCGTCAAAGCCATTAATCACTTTAATTGGTGTTCCTAATCTGCTAAAAACATCAAGTCGACTACTTCCAAACCCTAATTCCGACAAATACATATCGTCACATGATGCCATTTGATTAGGGTCAAATTGAGGCAAAATAAAATCTTTTGGCTGTTTTTTTTGTATGTCATACTCCGGTACTGTTTCCCTACAAATACTAAATGATGCTAACCGATTGTCATTAGATTGACCATAAATAATATAATTAAGGTTCCCATGTTCATATGTAGCACTATATCTGCTATCATCGAAGAAATGCTGACCCAATATGTTTTCAACTTCTGCTTTTTCTTGTCCTACTCGTAATCCAAATTCAGTTTTCCAATCCTGTTTAATTCTAAAATTATTAGAATGTACGAATGTTTCGTTAAGTAAAGATAT
Source organism: uncultured Fusibacter sp. (assembly GCA_964522015.1). Lineage (GTDB taxonomy): Bacteria > Bacillota > Clostridia > Peptostreptococcales > Acidaminobacteraceae > QQWI01. Next base: position 20,983 of record CAZFST010000036.1, read on the forward strand.
TGTATTTTCCGTTTCATAAGTTGCTCCTTTATTATAGATAAAGGAAACCGAATAAGGTGGATAGAAGCCGATGGTATTGGGATAACCAAATTTCTTAATGATTTCAATAGGTTTTGCACTGAAATCAGATTTTGTTATTTCAATGTCACTAATGAATTGACTGCTTTTAAAAATCTTCATTTCCAAAATTTTATCTTTTGCATCTTTTGTAGAAATTTTTACATAGAGTTTGAATTGTTCATCTAAATCAAAGGTTAAATCATAAACCCCATTTTCTACTAGTTGTTTCAAAATTTCTGCATCCGTAAAAGTTTTTTCTATGCCTAGCGCCGTTAATTGATTCTGTGAGGCAAAAATCCGAATGACCTTGGCAAAAGGCTCACCACACCGTATGCCTCTAGGTCCATCAATACTACAGCACTCAATCTCTATGCTACACAATTGATGATCAACAAAGTAGAATGAGGATACTTTTGGATATTTTATATCTGGTTGGTCGGTATATCGGTATCGGGTGACGTCATTCACAGAAGCTAAGTCATAGGGTAGGCCTAACACGGCCTGTACTTGTTCTTCGCTAGAAGTGAAGTCGATTTCTTGGCCATTAAATGCAATAATAGGAATAGTCTTCGCTTCATATGCTTCAATTAGCGGCACTGTTGTAGTTTCAACTTTTGTTTCAGTTGTTGTTTGAGTAGTCAATTCTGATTCTGTTTTTACTGTCCTTTCGGCAACTTCAAATGGCGGGTCTTGGGTGTTTTGACAGCCCCCAAAAAACAGGATACACCCCAGTAGCAATCCCCATATAGTCCCTTTAACCCTCATACTCATAAGACCCCCTAATCTATCTTGCACTCTTATGCTTTCTATAAATTTCTATTCATTAGACCAATCCCTAAAGCATATCACAACTCTGAATCCATCAGGATCCAAGAAAGTTTTGCCCCATTGATCCCAATACGGATTTTTTGATGGCACACTCTGGATCCCGTGAGCCGCAAACCGTTCAAGACATTGATTATAGGATTCCCCAGCACCGTGATAGAACACGAGCAAGTCATCCTCATCAGGCATATGCTTGGCTAGATCAATACTCTGGGTAAATTCTAAGTGCCAATCTTTTTGTTTCTCACCCACAAATGCGCCCAAATACCCTTCGTGGTCAAACTCACCAAATAATTCTAACCCCAATAGGTTTACATAAAACCCCTTGATTTGCTCAAGATTATTGGTATGTCTAGCGACTCTAAAATGACTTGTCATGATTTTTTCCTCCTTAGGTTAGGAAAATTTACTCGCTTATTTTTCCATGGCTATATTGCCAGTAGCCCACATCTATCCATTTGCCAAACTTAAATCCGATTTCTGTAAAATGAGACACCTTCACAAAGCCAAGTTTCTCGTGCAAACCAACACTTGCTGCATTGGGTAGCGCAACGCCCCCAATAATGCTGTGAATACCCATTTTAAGCAATTGCTCAATCACATGCTTATAGAGCTCTGTTCCTATACCCTTGCCCTGATGTTTAGTATCTACGTAAACAGAGAGCTCGGCAGTATATCTATAGGCGGTCCTTGTCTTCCATTTTGACGCATAGGCATATCCAACAATTTTTTGGTCAATCTCATAAATACACCATATTAATTCCGAAGAAATATCTGCGATTCTTTTTTTCATCTCATCTTCAGTAACGGGTAGTTCCTCAAATGAAATAGATGTATTCAGTACATAATAATTGTAAATAGCACAAATTGATTGTGCATCATTTAAGTCAACGTCTCTGATCATTATCATCACCAACCTTATTCACCCGTACACTCTTCTTCTACCCAAATATGTGCTGCAATTTCATGTTGTAACTCGTATCCTAAAGAAAGCGCTAGTTGTTGGGACGCTAGCCGATATGGCCAAGTACACCAATCTGGTTCAATCCCGTTTTTTAGCAGTTCAACAATTAATGTAATGGCAGCTTCTTTCGCATAGCCCTTACCTTGATATGCATCCTCAGTCATTGTATCAATTTCAGCATGTCCTTTTCCCAGCATAAAACCTGAGCAAAAGCTGATGCACTTTTCATCTTCAAAAATACGACACACTGGATATTGCTTTTTTGCGCCGCCCTCTTGCTCATAAACAAGCCTGGTTTCAATACCCTCAAAGATTTTCCTTCTCGCTAGAACGGTCTTAAATTTATCTCTGTTTAGTCCAAAAATCTTTCGAGTATCTTTTATGCCGTGATGCATGTCAAAAACTTGGTCCAGAACTTGATCCCACTTTTTATTGGGGCCAAAAACAATTGCTTCTTTTTGCCCAGTATCAGTCAAATAATTCTTAAACAGTATCTCATCCAATATTCCAACAACATTATCTGCTTCAACATTACCCGCTACAAAATGAAATCCAAATGGTGTAAATAAAATCGCAATTTGAGGTTTAATATCCGAATCAACGAATAATTCACCATCATATTGTCCTTCCAGAGATGAATGTATAACTGGAATGTTATGCGTATACTCGCTAAATAAATGGCAGTAATCTTCTTTGTTTATTACTTTTTTCATGTTCTATGCTCCTTTTACGCATCCTTCCCCTCGCACATCTCCAAACCCCTGCACTGCCTCATCACGAAAACCAAAGTGGGCCCCAATCAACTGCACAATTCTCTCGGAAGCCCTGCCATCACCAAAGGGATTATTCGCACTGGCCATTTGAGCATAATAGACGTCATCGGTCAAAATCTTCTTACCAATCTCATAAATAGCCTCTTCATCAGTGCCAGCAAGGAACACCGAACCCGCTGCAACCGCTTCAGGACGCTCAGTGGTGTCCCGCATGAGCACCATGGGTTTTTGGAAAACAGAAGTTTCCTCCTGTAAGCCCCCAGAATCACTCATCACCATGTAAGATCGTGTCATCAAATTGATCATATCTGGGAAATCCGCAGGCTCTGTCAGCAAAATTCTCGGATGGTCGCTCAAATGTTTAGCCGCAGCCGCTCGCACAATTGGACTCAAATGAACCGGATAAACCAGCAGAACATCGCTGTGATCATCCACTAACCGTCGAATAGCCCTGAGCATATTGTCCATGGGCTCCCCGTAGTTTTCTCTTCTATGAGCAGTCATGGAAATCAATCGGCCAGTGTGTTCATAAATGCGATTATATTCAGGATTAATAAAGCTGTAATTTTCCTTAGCAAGGGTCATGGCCACATCGCAGGCGGTTTGCCCCGTCACAAAAATATTGTCCTTATAACCTTCACGTAACAAATTTGCCTTATTGAGCTCAGTGGGGGCAAAATAGAGATCTGTAATCACATCCACAAGTTTCCGATTGATTTCTTCAGGATATGGGGAGTACTTGTTATGAGTCCGTAACCCAGCTTCCACATGACCCACGGGTATCTGATGAAAAAATGCGATTGTGGCTGCACAAAAGGCTGCCTGAGTATCACCGTGGACAAGCATGAGGTCAGGACGGTCCTTTAATATCACCTCATCCAAACCAGCCATTGCCGATGTGGTGATATATGTAAGACTCTGATTGGGTTTCATAATATTGAGATCCACATCTGGCACTAAATCAAAGGGCTTCAACGACTGCGCCATTTGCTCCTTGTGCTGGCCCGTTACAACCAAACGGGTATCAAACCAGTCGGCGTATTTTTTGAGTTCCAGTACCACCGGTACCATTTTAGTGGCCTCAGGTCTGGTGCCGATGACAACCATGATTTTCTTTTTCGTGTTTAGAGTAGACATATACGCTCCTTATGGGTTTGAAAAGCTGTTAGAGTCTTATAATTACAGATATGATCCCACAGCTTTTATCATAGATCCTCACCGTTATCTATTATTAATCAATCTTCAAGATGCCAAAAGCCCTTAACCGTACCTGGCATGGTAAGATTATTGGCATAAATATATCTGACTAACTGCCCCTGATGCAAAAATTCGTGACCTATTAAATCAATGGAAAGGTCCATTTGATTTTCAGTCAGAGCATCAAAGGATTCAAGACTTTTAATGAATTCAGCACTTTTCTCAATTAGGTGCTCGCTTAATTGCTCAAGATTATATCTATTTTCATATGGAAAGTCGGGTTTCCAACTAAATGGTGCATCACTTAGGATGCTTTTAGAATAGGCGTCACGAGCTCTGGCAACACATGCGAGCTGGCTACCTATGGAGTTTGACCGAGCATTTTCAATTCTGAGCTTTAAACTTTGCGCTTCTATGACCTTAATAAACTCATTGTTCATGTTAAAGACTTCAGACAATTTTTTAATAAGAATGCGCTTATTCATTTAGATAGTCTCCTTTGTGTAAATTACAATTTCCCTGTATAAACGACTCTTAATCGATTGATACTAGCAATGCAAATTCGATAGTCTACGAGTTGATAATATGATAAACATTATTCAGAATACCTTCGGTATCATTAACTCTATCTATCAATTGACCATTATTCTTTTCAATAACTTTTATAGACCCAATATTAGTCTCATGACAGGCGACATAGACATCAGTCAATTGAAATTCTTTTGCTTTATCCAATGCTTTTTTCAATAATAAAGTGCCATAACCTTGATTCCACTTCGTATATCTTATGGCATACGCAAGATGTCCCCAAGTTTTTGCTTGCTTCTCATTTAAGAATGGTCGTAATTGAATTTCACCAATAAATGTATTATCTTCGACGCACCAATAGGTGTAGGTTCTAGGCATTTCATCAGGAATGTTAACACCATTCTCATAATTACGATACACATCAAGAATGCACTCTTTCCATTGTTCATAATGATCAGGGTTAAATGGTTTCCATTCCTCAATGTTGTTGTCATATGATTCTTTGCATGCATTAAAGTATTCTTCAAAAAGACTTTCACTTGGTTTTAGCATTTCCATTTTTTTCTCTCCAATTGTTTTTATATCAGCAATTTAACATATCGTTTTGAGCGCTAGCTCTGTTCGGCGTAGTTTATCTTTTCATTACTCTTTTATTTTCCAATCACGTCTCAATACTGCATAGTGGACAACATCTCTAAACACATCACGGATTTTAACCTCTTGGAGTCCAACACCTTCATATTTCATATTGCATTTTACCATAACTTTCCCAGAACCTTCATTCCCTACATAATGGGTAGCTTCAATTCTATTCAGTTTTAAAACATTGAATGCAAAATCAATCAATGTATTCAATGTCTCTGTCATATAACCATGGTCCCAATAATTTCTATTCAAGACATAGCCAAAACTTCCTTTTTCATGTTCTTCGGAAACTCTAAGATCAATAGCACCAATACACTTCTTTTCTTGAACTAACTCAATAGCCCAAACATCTGGTTTTTGAAAATAATATTGCTCTATTACTTCTGAAATATCATCTAGCTTAGTGTAAGAAGGCCAAGTCAGAAACTCTGTAACCTTATCATCACTGGCATACTCAAAAACGTCATTTGTATCATCGAGAGTAAAACGTCTTAATTTGATTCGTTGCGCGGGCAACTCATTTGCTTCAGTAAGTTTAGTCAATATATTTTCTGTATACATGTTATGCCTCTTTCCTGTTTTTTTGATAAATTATACATATCGTATGTATTCCAAGCATATGCCTCTAGTCTTTCGCTTTTAGAGCTGTAACCGCCCGCTTATAAGGCTTCAAAATCGCCTGATTCATTTGTCCCTTGCTCTTTTCCCTAACCGTAGGAATGCTCATCAACAGACCAAATGCCGACATCTTTAACCGCTTAAGCCACTGCTTTTGGGGGAAATCATAGATGCCATGCTTCTTGTAAAACCGATGATCCTCTTTCATCAACCCCTGCATCACATAAATCAAATCCCTAAAAATCTTCATACCACCCACACCATAAAAATTCTGGGGTCTCACAAAGCCATGTTCTAACGAATAAGCGGTTTTCGCCGCTAAACTGGCAATACTGCGTTCAATTTCCAACTGTGACCCACTTTCATCACAAGCCACACCCGCAAAAAAATTATGCCCCACCTCACAGCGAGATTCCAAAATCGCCTGCAAGTTAGGCTCCTTACTATAAGCCCCACTGAGCAGATATCCCACCGGCGACCCCATGGTCAGGGTCCGATGCCCATTGCAAAACTGCCGATCATCATATAATTTAAATCGCGACCCCAAACAATGATCTTTAATCGAAGCCCCGAAAATCACAGCATCCGCCGACAATATCTCACGCCTAAAAAACACATCAAACCCATCTTTATAAATACACATACCATGAGAAGCGCAGCTAAAACAACCCAAACAGCCCCCCGAAAAATCAAACTCCCCAATATTGATAACCCGAGTCTGATAGGGGTACCGCCCCCTAAATTCCGCAATCATCTTGCTAAGATTCTCATCCTCAGGACCTGATGTACAATCGGTCACAATGACAGTATCGTAGTCTGATGGTTTTTCATCTAGCCCACTTTGGCACAAAAAAACATTTTTCTTCTCTTCTCGGCCATCAAGAGGAAAATCCCACTGCGACTTAGGACCTTCAAAGAGGTGATTGGCCACCGAGAACTGCACGTACTGCCAAAACTGATGGAGCTGCTGTCGTCCTTTCTCACTCAGTAGATCTTCCATGCCCGCCGAAAACCCTTGCAAAATGGCCATCTTCATATCAAAGCAATTGTCCTCGATATACCGGTGGGCCGTAAAGTCGTAAAAATGAAGGGATGTAGTAAGCTGAGTTGCTAATTTCCCCTCTAATCCTTTAGAACCCAAATGCGCTTTTAGTAGTTCAATAAATCTATGTAACTGATAGGGGGCAATAAAGGTATACACCGGATAGATAAAGAGCACTAAATCAGCCTGTTCAATAGAGTCAACACAACGTTGCAGAAGATTAGTACTCTTCTCATATTGACGTATTTGTTGCCCAATATGAAACACCTCAAAATCATCATCAACAAAGTGATGCTTCAAGTACTCCACCGATTGAAGGGTTATGCTCATATTGCCTTTTGGACTGCCGTTTAACACAACAATGCGCATGGTACACCTCTCTCTTTCTTTCCCTTGGCAAACATTTATTTGCCAAAGTACGCCTACATCTCCCTCTGGTTGACCTGGGAAAGCGATACTTGATATTAGATGTAGACCCTGCTGCCCCAGTATAACATATTATGGATGAAAATCCACCAAGTTATACAATCCTGTCATCATTTTATTCCAAATATTCGGTCAAAAATAAAAAGTAAAAATAAAAAGGATGAACGAACTTTACGATTCGTACATCCTCTTTCCCTTACACATCACTCTAGCTCTCGGTATTACGCTTGACCAGCAGTTTTCAGTTTCCAAATGGTAGCCGTTTGGTAGGGCACCATGCCGATGCTGTAATAAAACTGCTGACTAGAACCCACCAAGGCCATTTTTGCCCCAAGTGCTGCTGTGCGTCTAATACCCTCTAAGACAACCGCCTTGCCAAGACCCAGCTTGCGATACTCAGGATCGGTAGCAACAGGTTCTATTACAGAGTAACCCACTTCTGGGTCGTACCACATGCCACAATAGGACACAAAATGGCCCTCAGGGGACACCACTGCTAGTTTTAGATTCAAATCTACATTGGGCCGCTTCATTTCAAGATCTACTTCAGTTGCTTTTAGATCTGTGTAAACCAATTCCCCTTCACCATCCAGTTCATGGTTGAAACCCTTCCACAGAACACGGAGATATTCATAGGGATCATATCGATCAGCCATAGAGACAAGGCTAAATCCCTGGGGCAATAAATCCAACCTGCAAGGCAGCTGTGTTAATGCTTCTGGGCTACAGTAAAAAGCGGCATCTGATTCACGATTCGGGGTTGCCACATAGCCTTGCTCCAGCGCTTCCATTTGAAAAACAGTATCTTGATCTGCAATGGCCACTGTAATTTCACCTTTTTCAGATTTTAGATGGTTTGTGGCATACCGAAGAATCTCCCCTTTTAAGTAAGCAAATTCAGGAAGTGCTAAGCAATATGTGGTTCCCAAGGAGGTATCGAAGGTTGCTATACCTACAACCTTTTCGTTAAGTAACCAAAGTCCAATGCTACTAATCGCTTCTTTGTCAAGGTAACTGTGCGTGGTCATCCAGTCCCACCGTGCATAGGTGAATTCTGCAATACCAAGTTCTACAAAGAACTGACGAACAGCATAGTAATCCTCGCTAATGCCTGCAATATTGTTGTATGCCCGTGCTATTATATTTTGTGTGTCTTTCATAATTACCTCCTTATACTCATGAGTCTATTATAAAGCCACAGCAGATATTCACCAAAGCCCACTTCTCCTATAAAAAAAAATTCCAACGATGATTACAAAACACCAACCCGTTTAGCCATCCAAATATCCGGTTTACCCACACCATTGGCATCTGGAATAATCCCGACAATTTTATACCCAACCTTTTGATAGAACTCAAAGGGATGCTTTTTATAATTCCTCACCTGCTCAACTTTTGACCAGGTGTCTACATATAAATCGGTATTGCTCAGTGAAGTTTGATCGAACTCATCATCGGTGCCCAAATATAAAGTGATGGCCCCTTTTTCTGCCACCGCCTCCTCTAAAGCTTTGACAAGCATGGTCCCTATCCCTTTTGATTGGCAGTTCTTTTGCACAACTAAAGGATGTAGTTCCCAAGCGGTAACGCCATATTTGGGAATGGCACCAATAAATCCAACCACCCTATTATCGTCTATTGCTACAATTGCTATCCGCTTCCCATCTAATAATCGCATTATTTCTTTCTCCGGCTGCTCAGAGTATGAATGAGGGAAACCCTCGGCTAAAAGAGCTGCTGCTTGCTGAATATGATTTTGGTTTTCTCTATCAAAACTAATAATTTTAATCATTGAAATCTCCTTCGTCCTAGCATTATCCCCGTAATTTCTCTTGAATTGAGTCTAATTTTATGACCTTCACCATTAATTTCGGATAAAATTAATTCACTTATAACGCCTCCAGAGCTGCCATCAACCATGACTCGACCGCCACTGATGATGTAGTTTTGAAATCCCAAGTTGAACTTTTTAGTTTCACCCGAACCTAGGGTGAAAACGGCATTGGATCCATCTTTATTAAGAATGCTGATGGGTTCAAATCTATCTTCTCGCAGCCAAGAACTATCTATATTTGCTGAGAAAGTTAAGGTTTGATCACCATAGTTCCTTAATTCAAATTCGATTTTTAAATCTACTAGGTTGCCATTTATAAATTTGTACTCAATTTCACTATATTTTGAATTGAATGCAATGGCCTGCAAACCTTCAGAATTTCTTTTAAGACTTTGCGCAGTAAACCCCGTAATATAAGTAAATGAAGTAACCAATATGATGAATATTAAGAAAACATGTCTTCCATTTAATTTCAACTCATCAATCCCGTACTTTCCCACGGCAAACAAACATAATAGAAAAAAGATGCCAAAATAAAGCACAGTCATGTGTGTTGTGTACCACTATGTTCACCTGACCAAGAACGGACGCCAAAAGCCTCTAATACCAAATCGCCAATTGCAGGCGCATATTTGGTGTCAGCCATACAAAAGAATACAAGGGACATAAGTTTTCAAACTCACGACCCTCTTTCTGTTAAAAATCCTTTAATGTTATAAAGTTTACGCCATTTTCAGTCGCAATCCCTGCAAGTGTATCGTTGGTGAATTGCCCTTCTTCAATATAATGCTTCAAACAGGCTTTTGCTGTAAATGGCATTTCCAAGTCCATTAGGTCACTAATCTCAACCCATTCCAATTTGCCTTCATCACAATTTGAAATGTCTATATTGTTATTAATTAAATTAGCGAAAAAATAGTAATTTTGTCTGATCTCGCTGTTCTTAAATCTCATTGTTATGTATCTCATTTGGATTGCATCTAAATCACTAGCATTTATCCCTGTTTCTTCAATTAATTCTCTTAGTACACAAGCTTTCGGGTTATTCAATTCATGTTCTTCAAAATGACCACCAATGCCACACCATGACGGCTCAACAACCCTTGACCCAACTCTATACAGCATAAGAAGTCGATTGTTTTCTCTAATATAGATAGTTGTCATATTTCTTAACATGTCATTTAATCCCTTCTAAATGCTCAATTACTCTCTTGTAAAGTGCTGGCTGTATCATGGGGTATGTTAGTTCAAATCCATATGATTTTTCAGAATCCTTCATGACTGAATAGATACAAATGGGCTGCCACCTAATTCAACCTGAAAATCAAACATCCATATAGAAATAAACATTGCTCTTTTCTGCTTGATTAGTACCTGCATATATCTGTGTATTGAATCCTCCAATGCTAAAACCAGATTTTATATAGAATAGGCATGCGGAAAGGTTATTGTCTTGACCAATCGTATAGATTCCTCGATAACCATTTTCAACAGCAATTTTCTTGCCCTCTTCCAGCAGTAGCGCTGCTACCCCCCGGCCTCTATAGTCCTTACTGACTTTCAAGTCGTCAAGATACAAATACTTAAACCAATCATGCTTATAAATGGCAAGTCCTACACACTTACCATCATCATTATAAGCGCCAACAAAAAAACGCTCTTTTTTTAGGGCTTCAAAATCATATTTCTCATCTGGAAATACCATCTCGCTGACCTTGTTATCTTCAAATTTCTCGGTTGTGTAGGCCCATTTGTTGCCATCATAAGTTGGTATCATTTTCCCCCATAATGTAAACGCTTCATTAGGGATATTTATATCATTCTTTGTAGCATCCGTAATTCTTTTGATTTCTATCATTTTCGGTCTCCTTTGGTTTCAAAGTCAAGCTAATTCAAAGGCATTATAGAAAACCAAACAGAATCTAAGTAACCACTAGAAGTTAACAATTCATCTAATAGTTCAAAAGCCTCCGCCGTCTCCATTTGTGGGAATGTAAAAAATTTAGAAACCCCATTTTCTCTAGCGTGATGCTGATCATCAAACAACACAACAAATTTCGAAAAATTGCTGTTATGTAAAATCACACCAAAATCTAAATATGGGTTACCAATCGGTATTATATTATCTTTTGGACCATTAGAATAATGTGATAAATAGTGCCCATAATCCCTGCCATCTACTTGAATCTCAAGATTAAATGTTCTTTTTGACTTACTAAATGGGAAGGTTTTAGTGACAACAATTTTGGCTGTGACCTTCTCGCTCAGTTCCTCTTTTGAAGATAAATCGAATGTAGTAACACTCTCATCGACGGTATATCTTGACATCATTAAATTTAGCAATACCACGATTGAAACTAAACAGATAAGAGGTACTTTGAATTTAATCAATATAGTATGCATCTTTTTTAGCATAGACACTCCCATCTGCCGCTTGAGGACAATCTTTTGATCTTCCCACCAGCAGTTAACTTTGCCGGTCATGGTTTGAAAATGTTTACCCCTTCATAATCTCCTTCTTAATGGTTATTAGGTAGTTTAAATCATGAATGATTATTGAATAATAGGTGTGGGATACAAAGTAGTATCTAGGCCGCTACAGCGGCTTAGATGACTGATCATAATTCAGACACGAGCTTAATAATCTCTTCAAGTAACATATTGCCATTAACTATGTCGTATACATTAGAATCACTTGATTCATACCAGATATTAAACTCGCCCAATAATATATGCATTGGTTTATGGTTTTGAGTTAATGATATTTCGACTTTAATGCTGTCCTCCGTAAACGGTAAATAATCATTTCTGCTTCTAACACAATCATATTTAGAAAGTAGATCAAACAATTTATCATTATCAACAATATAGTCCTTATCATTTACGGTTACTAGTGTTGCATTATCACTAGCCTCTATTGAAATTGTTTCTCCATCACTATTTAATTTTGTAAACCCAATTTTATCAATTTTGTTACCATCGATTAGTTTAGATACTTCGTGAAACTGATGATAGTCATAGAGATATAGGAAGGAAATGAGTACTATTATGGATAGGACAATCAAGCCTAATTGCTTTCCTTTCATACAATAATCCCCCCAATAAAATTAATCATAATTATGATATAATACCCCTGCAAATTGAAAGTGAGGTGATTTCATGGCAAAGATACTACCAATCTCAAATTTACAAAAAAATCAAGCTAGACTAGATTTATATGAAAAGTTAGCTGCTGCTGAAACTGAAGTCGAAAATGGCGAAGCTGCAATTACTCACAAAGAACTATTTCAGGAACTAAGGAGTAGATACAATGTAAAATAAGTATTCAATCCTATACACGCCACGCTCCCGGGCCGACTTCATTGATATCTTCGATTACATTGCTGAAGATAATGTAAGTGTGGCTTGGGAGTTTTTTTATCTTGTATTTCTCTGCTGAATCTACTGCAATTACTTCCGCTGTGGTTTTGTTAAAGTCCTTGTGCTTTTTCAGAACTGCATAGCCTTGAAGTAAATTATCTTCAAAGGCTTGTTTATATTTGTCAACTCTTGATCTGATTGCTGCTAGCTTTTTAAGCTGTTTTACAATTGCAAGCATGTTTTTAAAGATAATTCCACTAAACTTCTTCTTATTTCTTCTCTACTAGACCACCGACGTGAATCCCATTCTACGCCACTGAGATCATCGCCACCAAATAATATTTGTCCCAATGTAACATTTCGAAATTTTGAAACTGCAAAAAATGCAGCCGTTTCCATTTCCACAGTGACACATCCCTCTGAAACACGAAGCGCAATTTTATCTTCTGTCTCTCTGTAAAATGCATCAGTTGTCCATGTTTTGGCTTTAATGTAAGGCACGTTTTCTTTTTCAAGCAAATCAACAATTGTAGTTAACGCATGAGCATCGCATTCTATCTCTCTTGAAGGTGCTATATAGTGGTAAGAAAGACCTTCATCCCTAACTGCCGAACAGGGTACTACTAAATGCCCTACCTGAATTCCCTTCTGTAATACACCGGCTGCACCGCATACAATAAACTTTTTGCAGCCCATAACAATCAGTTCCTCCAATAAGGCAGCTGAACCAGCCGCGCCTAAAAATCCTTGCACAAGAGCTATGGACTTACCATTATATTTTGTTTCGTAAATAGGTAAATTAACTGTAGCTGAGTAAAATGTCCCCACTTGATTTAATTTATTGGAGTGCAACATTTCATAGATTACGTCTCCAAAGAACGTTATGACACAGTATTCTGGGACATCAATTTTTGCTGTCAAATTTGATGGATTTATTTTTGCGTTTGGACTTGGATCAAATTCTAAAATCGGATAGTCACGCTTCTCTAACATATATTTATTCTCCTATCGCATTCTTTCAAAGTTTATAATTGATAAGGTGATTCTACTTGATCTTCGTCATTCAACTAAATGCTTATGTATTCCAAAGTGAATCGTTTACTAGGCTTCATGAGAAATCTAATAACGCCCCTCTGTTCTTGCACTGTCCGCGCACTTAATCAAATATCAAAATTATATTGTTTTTAGTGTATGTCTTCAAGAAATTTCGTTTCAAACTGACCCAAGCTAATATCATGTAAGAGAGTACTACCGATTTCAGGATATATTTTGAGTGTATTTAAGTCCCGAATAGGAATCCATTTACAGCCGGTACTAACAGCTGAACCATCTGGGGCAGAATCAATAACAGACCTCTCAACGACATCATAATTTGTATCGATCTCACATCTAAATACATGACTTAAGGCACCTCTTTTGCCGTATAAAAACTTTTCTCTCACAGGATTGTATTCGTAAATATAAAGGAGCTTACCCGTTGTCACTGTATAGCCTGATTCCTCATAGACTTCTCTCTTTACGCAGTCTCTTAAAGTCTCACCAACCTCAAGTCCGCCACCAGGAAGATTATAATATTCTCCATCATTGAACTGGTTTAACAGAATTTTATCATCATAAATTATGATTGCTCGTACCGATAGTCTGTAATCACTCATATTTCCTCCCCTTGACTTCATCTCTCCTCTTAGTTCAATCAGGTCTCGAAAATCACTCTTTTATTTGCTAACAAAACCGCTTGTACCAAATTATCGCCATCTCGCCTTTAGTTTCCAAGTTGTGATAAAGCATGGTATCAACACTGCCGATTTCAAAACCATTTCTACTATACAATTTACATGCTGCTAGATTAATATCTTGAGTTTCAAGCATCAATCCTTTTAAATCATTCTTTACTGCCCAATTTTGTGCCTCTTTAATCAAAGATGAAGCGATACCCTTGTGTCTAGCACTTTTACAGACAGCAATGTCGTCAATAAAACAAAACTTATTCCAGTTATTTCTAATCACGATTTGACCAATCACTTCGCCATCAGATAATGCATAAAAAATCGTTTTTGTTGAACTTTCTATATAATCATCAAGATCAAGGTCTTCTTCAGCGTATAGTTTGGTATAAGGACTATCAAAAATTAGCTCCCTATGATGCCACATGTTATTTTGAAAAGAGGCTTCTAATCGCCCAAACACATCAAAGGATTCAACCGATTTATTGTGGAAATGTTTGTTTAAGGGCGAAATTTCAACTATCTCGTATGTCATGTATTACTCCTTTTTTTTTATTCGTCTTTAGTTATTCTAAGTACCGATTTTCCATATTTTACAGGCTGATTAAATTCAATCAATTCTCCCACATTTACTTGTGGATGGGTATAATGCCCAAGCCCCAACCGCTTGCCACCAAATGAAATTGCAGATTCAGTGCACCACTGAATACAGCTAAAACAACTGAGACAGTCATCACCAAAAGCCGGTTTCCCCTGAACTAAGTGAATATTGTCTTTGGGACAGATACTTTCACAGACGCCACAATGGGAACATGACTCATCGGCTACAAAGCGAAGGGACTCTGCGCCATCTACAATCAGCGCCTTAAACAAAGGGAGCACACTTGGCAACATCTTAAAAAAAGTACCATCGGCGATAAGGCTTAATGCTTTCCCACACCTATTTACCCGCTAAATACGCCAAGGCGAAATCCAGACTATCAACACCAATCTCAGGTATATAATCGGGCATTAATAGCTCCTGATTAGCCAGCAAATTGGGACGTTTAAAGTATTTGTGGGAAATGCTCACTTCGACTTTACTATTTGGTAGTTTGTATTTAAGAATATCACCATAATGGCTTGGCGCATTAATGCTAGGGCTTCCCACAACCACACCCAGCTTCCCATCTTGCACATACACTGGCAGCCATAATCCTGAGCTATAAGTGTGGTCATTCATCAGCACAACAAGTTGAATCTTTGAATTTGGAATCGCAACATTCACGTCTGCTTCGATATTCGAATTCCCAGTTATAGGATACACTTTATACGCCTCATGAGCCAATGGTGAATAACGTACATATTCCCCCATTGTTGGATTTTCCATACCCATAGCATTGAGAAGCTTTCTACAAACCTCTGAGTTGCCACCGGCATTATCCCTAACATCAATAATGATTTTATAAAAACCCGAATCTATAGCTCTCCTTAGTTTTTCAATTTCACCAGCCATTTTTGAGTTATCTAAACACAAATTCATGTCCAAGTAATAGACATCCTCAAGTTTTTTCGACGCAATCTGTTCCATCGAAGGTTTAAAATCAGGTATGCTCTGCACCGAAAATTTCAAATCCCGTTCCATAGGCTCATCGGCTAATTCACCAACCTTAGAAAAAGTCCCTTTTGTTTCAATGGTTTGGTCCCCCAAAAGCGATTCTGTTTCAATCACACATCCAGATAACCACAAAATCTCTCTATTTGTGGCATACAAACGATGGTTATAATCCCGGGCCAACTGATTTTCAGCGGGCACATACCGGTCAATTGTCTTGTAAATATCCTTTATTGGAATGCCACCAATCGTTAATATCTCCTCTTTTGTTTCTGGTTCACTCTTTGAAGTAAAATATAATTGTTTATTTTGAGCATGGCAATCAGGTTGAATTTCTAAAAAATAGTGATCATTTATTATTGGCTTTAAGAGTCTGGTGTGACTGTCATTAAGGAGAGAGAGATAGAGACTGACTAACAGTGGAAAGTCCTCTTTATGGGTCATAACCGAAATCAGTCCCTGTATAGCCTTCTTTTGCACCTCGTAGTCTTGAGGCAATTTAGCCATTTCAAAGGCAGGATGGGACTGTTCTAATGTGTCAACAAGACCATTAAAGTCTTCAATATATTTATCATTGGATTGTATCAGCTGGCTGTGCACTGTAAAATTCCAATAAAACAGTAGTGCCGCGATCAGTGACAGCACTAAGAAAATGAACACTAATAGTCTGTTTTTATGAGAGCGTTTCATGGTTTCACCTCTATACTCTGTTTTAAGCCACCTAACCATGAATCTATTGAAGCATCGTCCATCACTTGATCAACAAGGACCATCTCATCGAAGATCTCACCATTTTTATCTAAAAGCTTAAACTGCCTAGATGACTCAGTGATAATCGTCCCATCTAACAGTTGAAAATAGGTCAACTGCAATGGTTTCTTGAATTTAGGTTCCTCACCGATCACCACCAGATCTGCGTTATCTTTTAGTAGGGATGTGAATAGAACGGACGCACTTGCGCTTGATTCATTTACCAATACGGTCAAGTTGTACGTGCTGTTCATCATTCTATTCCTTCTTAATTGATAATGCTGCGTCGATACTAATTGGCGATTCACAAAGTAACCTAGATTGAACTGCAGTTCATCCTTTATGACCAGTCCAAGTAATCCCAAGGCATTCAAAGTAATACCTCCTGTATTATCCCTCAGGTCTATAACGATGGTGTCCACAGATGGTGTTTCAGAAAGTTCTACCTTTAGTTTGTTGAGATTGCTCCAAAACACATTGGGGTCAATGCCAAAACTGTTCACATCAATATAATAGGTGCTTGGATTCAGTTGCTGCCAACTGATTATTTCGCGTCAAGAGCATCACCGAGTTGCTCAATTGAGCATCATCGATACGCACTCTAAGCATCACTGATATTGGGTAAGAGCATCACT
>CAZFST010000037.1:0-35630 GCA_964522015.1 uncultured Fusibacter sp.
GGTATCTCTTTATGGGATCCCTTCTAATTTAGAATCGCTATGAATAATTCGGGTTACTTTAGGGTTACTGGCCCTTGTTATTCTAAGTGAAGTGGTTTGGAGTTATTACAATTTAATGAGTACTTCAAAAGCAGAAATAATACTCTATGGGTTGATTGCTATTTATGGATTTTCAGTTTTGACGATAGGTAAAATGATTATTGAAAAAAATCTGTTATCACTAAAGCAATATTATGATTCAATTGCGGGCATTGGCTTGATTGCTGTAATGATGATATTTTTGCTTGGTCAGTGCATACAAGGTTGGTTTATGTTTGGAAGGTTCTTATATCATAATCTCACATAAGTAATATTTGTTGTTGTTCAGCTATAGAATTGGAGTGCAATATGAAAAAAGTCCGTAAGACAACAAAAAAAGAGATATTGCAAATAGTGGCAGTTACTAGTACGCTTTTATTTTTTGGTCTTTCATTTTCAGTTTATTTCAGCGAATTATTCTATGTCATCCCAATAGCATTACTATTATATTTTTTGATTATGTATAGTGATAAATATAATTTGAGGTTCTTTTTTTGTTGCTTCATATTTATGGTTGCTTTGAGCTCTTGGATAGCTTTAGTGGCTTTCACAGACATGACGGAGTTAGGTAGTGTCTTAATACGAAATACTGTCCCTGCAACCATTATGGCAAACCTCACTATTATGTTTCCATATAAGTATGAAGAATAAGAGTGCAGCTTGCACGGTACAGTAGCTACTGGGGGGTATACCTTGAGCTTCTGCATGGAGAATTTGGAATGAAGAAGTCAAATATAAAGAGATTTGCGGGGATTGCAATTCTAATTTTGTGTTTATTATATGTCCCCAATCTAATCACTTCTATCGTAACGGGTGCTTGGAATGGTGTATTAATCAATGGGGCATTAGCTTTAGCATTTGCTTTAATAGGGTTTGTTTACTTTTTATCAGAGAAAAAGGCGTTGTGATGGTTAAAATAACACTAGCCAATATGAATGGCTGTTTGGAGATGAAGATGACTAAGCTTAATAAACTGATGCATTATATTATTTTGATGGATGCAATGGTTACATGTACCATAATGATAAATATAAAATCAGGCGGTTTCTGGGGAAAAGTAAGTATCATCCTCGGGATAATCGCATTATCAGCATCTGTTGTTCCCATCATAGCCATTTTTCGTGAGAAGCAAAAACTTAAGTAAATACAATGGGTGATTAATTACATAAGCCATCAAGTTATAACGAATTCAAGCCTGCTGAAAAACAAGGAGAATCTAAGAATATGAACCAAGTTAGTCTTGAAAAGATTTATTCAACAAGATTTGCCTTTCTATTATTTTATGGAATGGTCCTGTATCATTTATTGAATCAGGAAAGCCTAACACAAGCAGAATTATTTGCCACAGTGATTCAAATGAGTCCTCCGATTATTATTTTTGGGGCCTATAGCATAATCAAACGCTTTACGGTGTTAAACAAGTACAAAGTGTTCATAGTAATATGTTCTTTTGCTTCATTTGGTATCGCAACTGATCAAGCAAGGCATTTATTGATGCATGGAACGCTAGAGTCTGGCTTTAAGTTACTGGTTTCTGCAATCTTTGCTTTTATTGAAGCATCAGTTTTTGCAATGGTTGCATTTAGTTTTGCCTCTCGAAAACCGCAAAACCCTTAGATTTACTCTGAGTACCCCCAACCATTGATCAACCTTGAGCGTCAGCAATTAGGACTTCTTATAAAAAAGTCCAATAAAATGGTTTGGGTGTCAAAAGTCAAATTTTGAGCAACTATCTACCATATGATGCGCTTACGAAAAGTAAGCGGTACAGCATATGGTAGATAGTTTGTGCGAAACAGACTTTTGACACCCAAACCATAAAATAGAATTGCTTTATTGTTATTTAGACCTAAACATTAAAGTGTGGCTAGGCTAAAATGCATAAAAAATTAGAAAAGAGGATCAGATGAAAAAGAAGATTTTATCACTACTACTAACGGCGGCTCTTGTAGTCACCCAGCTCCCAATTTGGGCTGCAGAAGCCCCTGCAACCACAGCGCCAGTACAAGAACAAAAACCACAATTCAGCATGTGGGCAATTGGTGAACTCAACGAAGCTGAAAAATATGGCTTGTTCGACATTGAATGGTACAAAAATGGTTTCACAAAAGCCATTTCCCCAGAGCGCTTTAATGGATTGGCAAAAAACTTACAAGCTAAGCTTAAAGAAGTTAGCCTAAGCGGAGCCACTAAAGTGACTGCCAGTGGCAATGAAGCATTGCCAACACTACCAACCTTCAAAGATAGTAAATCACTAACCCGACAAGAAGTGGTCAACGTCATTTTTGATCAATTAGGTCAATATGATCCTAACATGCTTATCCAGAAATCAGATGTGGCATCTATCTTGTCTCAAAGAGGTATTTTAAAGGGTGAGAGTGGTGGTCTTAACTTGGAACGGCCTTGTACAACCCAAGAAGCGGTACTCTTGTCGGCCCGAGCTATTCAGTATTTAAGTGAAAATCTTAATGCTGGCGCTAAAGGCTTGGCGTGGAAGGTTTCAAAGGGAGACACAAATCTTTACTTATTGGGATCGATTCACTTGGCAAGCACGGCAATTTATCCAATGGATCAGCGGTTGGTGAAAGCTTATGAAAGTGCTGATGCACTTTATGTAGAAGCCAATATTATCAACCCAATGAATGGTTACGAAGCATTTATGAAGTCAGCCCAACTTGAGGGTGGTAAAAAATTGAAAGATGTGATTGATGCCCCAGCCTATGCACGACTTGAACAGGCGTGCAAAAATTATGGGGTGCCAATGGAGAACTTAGCCCCATTCAAACCTTGGATGGTTGCTTTAACCATGAGCAATTTTGTCACAACGGCTTCAACAACAACTGAAGAAACAAGCAAAGCGGCGGGTCTTGGCATTGATGCTTACTTTTTAACCCGTACCCTGCTTGATCAAAAGCCAGTGGTGGAGTTAGAAGGCTTGGAATTCCAGGGCAAATTGTTTGATAGTCTCACTGATGATTACGAAGTTAAATACCTTAATAGTGTGGTGGATTCATGTTTAGCATTAGCGTCAACTGATCCAAATGATGCCAAAGCAAAGGCCATTCGTGAAGAAGCTCAAAAGGGTCAGGCAATGTTTAAAGATTGGTTAATTTTCTGGCAAAAGGGCGATAAGGCTAGTTTTAAAAAGACCATAGACAGTTCGTTTGGCGACACTGCTAGCGCTGACTCTGAAATTACAGCAATGCTGTTAGGCAAACGTGATCAAGCCATGGCTGAGAAACTCAGCGCCCTACTTGAAAAAGGCGAGAAGAAGAGCTACTTTATCGTTGTGGGTGCTGCCCATTTAGTAACTGATAAAATGGTAATTGACATCTTAAAAGCTAAGGGTTACAAGGTGGAAGAGTTTTATCAGTAAAATTTGACGGTTCGTGACGCTGGACTGATAAAAACCCAGTATATGGACGAAACCTTAAATTAAACTTAAACAAGTCAGCAGAAGGCTGTGTTCAGCTTGAAATCTGCTATACTGGGTAAAGGTATTTTGCAAACCACCTTCAAAATTCTGAAGGTGGTTTGTATTAATTAATGCAAGCTTGGCTTGGATGTTAGAAATACTTTTCAAAAAATACATAGAAATGGGCTGGTGACGATACGTGAAAAGCACTCAAAAAATCTTAGCAAATGTGATTATTATAATGCTTGGTATAACAGGCGTGCTATTTGTCGGTGAATGTATGACATCGGCTGGTATCGGATTTATCGACGGTTTAGTTAGAATGGTTGATACAACATATTCAGCGGGACATAAGTTGGGACAATACTTAGCGCAAAGATAATGCGCAAGATTAAGTGGTACCTAGATTGTACGTCAGCACTTTTTCTGCTTCTTGAGAACTCAAAAAGTAATGGAGTCATCATTCGGAATTAAACACTATCTAAGGGAGATTGAACATGATTGAAGCAACGACAAAACTTGATAAAAGCGAAATTGGCCACCTAAATAACTTTCATCTTTTCAGAAAGAACCGACTCATAGTCATCTTGCCCAGTTTTCTATTCGTCATTCTTGGAACCGTGATTCTTTTTTTATCCGAAAGTGCGGGTGATACCGCTGTCGGTATTTTTTTACTAATTTTGGGCGTTTGCTTTCCCCTTCTTCTGTATTTAGCCCTTAAAATGGGTGTTTGGTATCAGTTGAAGAGCACAAAGTATATTTCCGATGATTCGATGAACTACTTTAAAATTACAACCGAGTCACTCTACAACAAGCTGGAACGTAAGGATTGTACTTCTAGCTTTGAAGCGAAATGGAGTCTGGTGTACAAGGCCTACGAAACTAAGACCCACTTTTTTATTTACATTAGCAATATGCAGGCATTTATTATTTCTAAATCAGGTATATATCAGGGTTCTGTAGAGGAACTTCGCACCATGATTAGCGAATCAATTGGGTCGAAATTTCAAATGATGACATAGTGATTGATATACAAAAGAGCAGCTGCTTATTATAGACAACCACTCTCCACCTAAAGAATGAGGTATAAGATGAAAACAATATCGGAAAAGCATCTGGTTTATATTATCGCATTTATTCTAGCACTCACTATTTTAGCACTTCAAGCCTATACAATTGGATATATGGTAGGGAAGGACAAAGCGCTTCAAGAAAGAAGGATTGAACTTGAACATGGAAAGTAAATAGACCCAAATAATCAATAAATCAAAATCAAACGGAAGGCATGGTGATAGCAATGGTTGATTTTAAAACGTGGGTACCAACGCTTACGAAAATTGTGTTTGTAATCGGGAGTGTTTTAGGCGTTACTATCGTGGTCTATTCAACGGGGCATCATATAGGCGCAGGGATTGCTGAGACGTTCTACTGGATAAAACACTAATGCGCCAAACAGGTAGACCTTATATGTACCCGTTGCCCAAAGCGGTTGCAGTGGCAGCAATCTTCATTGTAATTGGTTCTGTGGCTGTTGCAGCAGCCATTGTTCTCGTAGCAGAAGTTACACAAAGTTTGTTAAACTTGATATGATAAGAAGAGTTATCAGAAATGCCCTATTCAGCCACCCGCGCTTTGAGCAGGGCGTTTTATATAACACAAAAGACCAATTTTCCCTAATTAGATGGGACAATTGGTCTTTTGTGTTGGGGTATTAAGATTCAATGTCAATTATCCAAATGTTGGGCTTGTCAGAGGGTTCTGTGATATAATCACCCTGTAAGTGTTCTTTTTACTCATAAGGTATCTGATTTTGAGAAAAATAGACCAATATAAAATGGAGGCAAAAGTTGTGAAAAAATATTTAAAAGGCTATTTAATCGGTTTTCTATCAGCAATCATCTTATTGGGTTCAATCCTGGTCTTTGCAGATAATGGATTCATCACAATTTCAGTGGTTCTCAACAAAATCAATCTTTCAATTAATGGGGCCCAAGTGGCCAAATCCAGTGATACCTACACACTTGATAATGGCACAAAAGTTCCTTTTAGCATTTTATATAATGGGACAACTTATCTACCCATGAGAAAAGTGGCATCCATTGTTGGAAAAGAAGTGCTGTGGGACCCAGCAACAGCCACCGTCAGTCTCAATGATGCTTCTTATATACCGCCACTACCCAAGCCCGAAGTCCCTAAACCAGAAATCCCTAAACCAGAAGTCCCTAAACCTGCTGTTCAGTCTATTGAGCAGCTAACCCCCCAACTTAGCCTTAGCGGGGATTCTCCCTACCGCTTAACATCCAGGAATATTTCGTTGAAATCAAGTACCACCCTGTGGAACAATCAAGAAGACACTTATGGTCTGGCATCAATCGCCACCGGCAAAAATCTTGGAACCCTCACCGTTAAACAGTTAAACCTCCCTCAACAACCGGAAGCTTATCTACATATCACCTTCCAAGCAACCCCTGAAACCCTTGACCAGCCCAAGCCCCTTTCTCTTAAATTCCAGTTAGGGACCTCTAAAGAAAATTTCACCATTACTAATCTTAACCCCGGAGCAGGCCCAGTCTTTTACCAAAGTCCTACCCAATCCCTGGTCATTTCGTCTCTACAGACCTATAAAACCATTCAAAAGGGCGCTTATCAGCGGCTTACAAACCCGCCAGATGCCACAACTTTTGAAAAGAATACTTTGCAAATGAATTTCCCCATTACAAGGGCAAATCTTAGCGAATATTGGCTGATGTTGAGCCCAAATCAGCTGGTCAATCCACAAGATCAAACTGAAATGAACCTCTTAAAGCGCATGAATTTTGATCAAAATCGCCAGTGGAGTAGTCTTGGTAACCTTGATCCGGTTCCAAGTAATTACGAAGGCGCAATACCTAATCTTTTTTGGTCGAATTATGGGTATCACATTGGCAATAAATTGCTGCTACAAGGGACTTCGCCATTTTCAAGGGTTTATGCCCTTGTAGCGGCCCAGCATTTATTAAGCCGCTACCCGGAATCAGGGTTTTTCCTCACGCCTTTCTCGGTTGACTGGCTAAAGGTAGACTATGGTATAGAGACAGACTTTTATGATACCAGGTTTAACAGTGATGCTGCCCAATTTCTAGCAAATCTAGCTTTAAAATATGATTTGAAAGAGGCAAAGACAGCTCTAGATCATCATATAAAATTTTTTAAGACCTATGCTTCTAAGAATAGCTTCCTTTACGAAAAAGCTGGATTCACCCATTACTTGCCTATGGATTATGCCAATTTCACTTCAACACAAGTGGAAGGCCAAATCACTCAAGTCTACAAATCAGCCACTAACCATGCATCGTTTAATCATGTGTTGGCCCAAGTAACTCTCCTTTATAACCATTATCAGTTGACTGGGGATGAGACTTCTAAGCAGTTGGGCAACGATTTAATTGAGAAACTAAGCGCCTTAGGAAGAGATTGGATCAAGCCAAATGGTGATTTGTGGTATGCCTATCACCCGAGTAAGGGGTTTATACTTCAGGACTATATTGATGTGACCTTAAATGATCTTTATACATGCCAAGAGATTTATAAGCGTGTAAATGGCAAAACAAATGACTTTTTGGAAGACATGACATTGGTTAAAGAGGCCTACGTGGCATCACTTTCTAAGAAAATCGAATAGTAAGGATAAATGCTATTTACAAGTATTTGAGCCAAGGCCAGGTTTTGTTGCCCTTGAGCCAGTAAAATGCATAACACAAGGGGAACAGAAGTAGGATGACCAGGATCCATATCCCATAGGTCCATAAGAGGTTCAGGCCTCTAAAGTCTGGGTACAAGTAGTCGATTGCGTGGCGAAGGCCATCAATCAGCGGCAAGTGAAGAACATAGAAGAAAAGTGGCACGCGACCGAAGATGGTCAGCGGGCCATTTTTTTTTGCCTTCTCCAAGGCGACGAGGGCCAGTAAGCTAGGACCTAGGGTCATGGCCAGGTAAATGAGGGAAGGTGGGTACTTTTCACAGTTGAAGAAGCTCATGATCGTTTGAAGTGCGCTTGGATAGGGCTTCCATGGAACGGGGTCCCCGTAGACGTTGATGAACCGCAACACAAAGAATCCGACAATCAGGGCGCTGCCAAGGGTCATAAGCCACTGATTTCGTTCCGTTTTGGGTTTTTGCATCAGAGGCCCCAGACCAAAACCGAGCCCCATCACGGCGACCCAAGGTACGAGGGGGTACACAACATACACTTGCTTCATGCCAAGACCAAAGCCCAGATTTGTACTGAAGCTGGTTGCGCTGACGTGGAGAAGGCTCCATATCGAACTCAGCGCTTCTGATTGAGCGCTATAGGCAAGGTAATCGAGGGCATCCAGGCCATTGTGCCCGATAATCAGTAAAATGCTGATTACGAGGACATAGGTGGGCCTGAGCCATATGCCGGCTGCCATTACAATCATGGAGACACCCAGTGCCCATATCACCTGAAGGAGAAAGGTGTTGCTGCCGCCGGTCCAAATCCTTGAGAACAGAGTGAGTTCAAGGCCAATCAGCAGAAGTCCTCGTAGGACTAGGTAGCGACTTGTTGCCTTAGGCCCTGATTTCTGTAGGGCAAAAAATAGGCTCATCCCTGCTAGCATAAAAAAGACTGGGGCACAAAAATGGGTCACCCATCGGGTTGCGAAGAGGGCTGGTGTTGTGCGTAAGATGTCCGTGGGTAGAATGATGCTATTGTGCCAAAAATCCCTGACATGGTCCAATCCCATCAGCCCGACGGCTAGGCCCCGCAATCTATCTATCGATTTTAGCCTCTCCATATGCCTTAGCCTCCTCAATGACTTCTGATTATTATAGACAATACCCTTTTTAGGGGTTGATTAATACAAACTTCAGAATTGTTCGACAAATACAACATAAGGACATATGAAAGTGACATAAATTCATTTCTTGTTTAAAAATATAGGACTATAATTGGCTTTATTAAACATGTTTAGTGAAGGAACAACACAATAAAATATTGAGGGGGATTACATGAACAAGCGCATATTAGCAATTTTCATGGTATTTGTGATGGGCATCGGTCTATTGACAGGCTGTCAGCAAAAGGCTGCAGCGGCGGCACCTGCTGCTGTTGACACTGTCATTGAAACTGCGGAAACCAATGATTTCGGATGGGAAATGCCTGTAAAGACCATCGACATCACCTATTACAAAAAGGGCCAAAGCAATCCAGATAAGGTTGAGAAAAACACAGCAATCATGAAGAAATACCTACTCGACACGTTCAACGTTAACATCAACAAGGTTGTCTATGATACTGATGCCAATGAAAGATTCAACCTGATGCTCACTTCTGGGGATTATCCTGCTGTGATGACGGGGTTAAAAAAAGCTGATGTGATTAGAATGCAGCAACTTGGAAAGTTGATTGATATGACCCCTTATGTAGATAAAATCGGGACAAATATCAAATCTGAACTCGGCGATCAGTATGGCAGATATCTTGATGCTGATGGCAAGATCATTGGTTTGCCCTATGGTTGGGGAATGCTCCCGATTCCGGATTATTCGGCTCACTTGAGACTTGATTGGTATAAAGAATTGGGTTCACCTAAAATTGAAACCCCAGAGGACTATTATGCTGTGCTTAAGGATATGCTAAAAGCCCATCCGACTGGTGCAGACGGTAAAAAAGCCTACGCCCTTTCTTGGAGCGATGCGGGATCCGACATGGTTTATGGCATCAACACCGTCGCTGGCGTATGGGGACTCAAGGACGGCTACAAGGAAGATGCAGACCACAATTTGGTCCACTGGATCAATACAGATGAAGGTAAAGAATTCACGCAGTTCTATAACCAGGTTTATAGAGATGGCATGTTTGACCCTGATGCTTTCTCAAATAAGTACGAAGACTGGAAAACCAAGTTTTCTGGCGAAAGAATATTGGGACATATCGGCTCTTGGTGGCAGAGCTGGGATTCTGGTCATGAAATATGGCAAAAGACAAATCCTAACTGGCAAGAGGAGCAACGGTTCGTTCAGATCAAGATCAAGGATGCTGAAGCGGAAGCGGCTTATTTGTCAGCTAAAGATACAACCGGCTGGGGCTACACTGTGTTGACAGACAAGTGTACAAATCCTGCAGAAGTCATCAAGTTTTTGGACTTCTCCATGACCCCAAATGGCACTAGACTGATGGCGTGGGGTGTTCCCAATACACCAGATTCAAACTGGATGATTGAAAAAGGCAACTGGAGTTTCAACGAGACAGCAAAGGCCGCAATCATTGATTCAAGTTATGATTATGATGCACACGATCTACTTGGACCAAATCAGTACTGGCTAACCCATGGACAAGGGTCTATGAGCGATAATCCAAAGGTGAATGCCTGGATAGATCAATGCTTTAACGATGAGGCCAAATGGAAAAAGCTTATGGCTGATAACTTGGCAGATACCATCTATGACAACTCAGCTATGGCGCAAATAGACTTTTTGCCAGATAATCCAGTGACGATTCAAAAGCAGCAAATTGAAGATATCATTGTTTCTTCTTGGAGCAAAACAGTTCTCAGTAAGACAGAAGAAGAGTTTGAGAAGAATTATGCTCAAATGAAGGAAGCCCTTAACAAGGCTGGGATCAGAGATTTAGAAGCGTATATGACCCAAGAGTACAATAAGAATTTAACCAATTGGGCAAATAAATAGGTTTAAGATAATGGGGGGGCGACCTCCCATTCCTTATATTCAGTTTTAATATGATCGGAGGTCAAGGGATGGATGAGATACTACCATCAAAGGAAATCACAGTTACCAAGAAACGCTCATTAACCATGCAATTGAACAAAATAAAAAGAAATCTATTGAGAGAAAAACAGATTTGGATACTTTGCCTGCCCATTATTGTTTGGGTATTGGTGTTTGCTTATTATCCCATGTATGGCCTGCTGATGGCTTTTGTTCATTACGTTCCTGGGCAAGAGATACTGGCGTGCGATTGGGCGGGTCTTTTCTACTTCAAGCAATTCATCAACGCCCCTGATTTTTTGCAGATTCTAAGAAACACCTTGGTCATCAGCGGGTTAAATCTATTAGTGGGGTTTCCTGCGCCGATTATTCTGGCCCTGCTGATTAACGAACTGAAGCTGAAATTCTTTAAAAAGACAGTGCAAACGTTCTCTTATCTACCGTACTTCATATCTTGGGTAGTTGCAGCCAGTCTGATATTCTCCTTTTTGGGCAGCGATGGCATACTGACCAACCTTTTGATCAAGACGGGGCTCATTGATCCTCAGACCTCTTTTTTTGGAGAGGGTAAATACTTTTGGGGAATCATTACCGCCGCCAATGTGTGGAAAAATGTAGGCTGGTCCTCAATTATCTATCTGTCTGCAATGGCAGGTATTGACGGCCATCTCTATGAAGCCGCAGCAGTCGATGGCTTAGGGAGGCTCGGAATGGTTTGGCATATCACTTTGCCAAGCATCCGCACCACCATTGTCCTACTGCTGATTCTCAGTATCGGCAGCATTCTCAATGCTGGTTTTGAGCAGCAACTTCTCATGGGATCCCCGCAGACCAGAGATTATTGGGACGTTATTGATACGTACTCTTACCGTTATGGTATACAAATGGGCAGATATTCCTATGCGACTGCTGTAGGTCTCATCAAATCAACCATCGGACTCTCACTTGTCTTTTTCGCCAATTGGCTAAGCAAGAAGAAGCTCGATATTTCAGTGATGTAGACATATGAAGGCGAGGTAAATGAAGTGGAAAGAACTTATCTGAGAACCGGTTGGAAAGACAGGATTTTTGATGCATTCAATGTGATTGTCTTATCCTTGCTCATTGTTGTCATGCTTTATCCTTTTTTGAATCAAATCGCTATTTCATTCAACGATAGCGCTGATACTGTCAGAGGTGGCATTACCATTTGGCCGCGGAAGTTTTCTTTGGATGCTTACAGTTATATATTTCAGAATCAAGAACTGCTCAAAGCCTCACTCATATCTTTGTTGCGTGTGGTTGTAGGGACAAGCTTAAGCGTATTGGCAACAGCTCTGCTTGCCTATATCGTCACAATCAACGATTTCTCGGGGCGAAAATTCATGCGAAGACTTTTTATCATTACCATGTATTTTTCTGGTGGCTTGATTCCATTCTATCTGTTGATTGCGAAACTCAAAATGATCGATACCTTTACGGTCTTATGGCTTCCCGGACTATTCAGCGCCTACCACATGCTGATTATGGCATCCTACATGCAGGGGATACCCGATTCTTTGGGGGAATCCGCCAGGCTTGACGGGGCAAGTGAATTCCGTATATTTTGGCAGATTATCTTACCGATCAGCGTTCCGGTTATTGCTGCGGTATCGGTTTTTACAGCTGTAGGCCACTGGAATTCATGGTTTGATTGTATGATCTACAATCCCTCTGGCAACTGGGACACGCTGCAGGTGTATTTAAGAAGGATGCTCCTTGAAATCCAGGCGCTTCAAGGACTGAGAGACCAACAGATGGCGCAATCCCAGTATGCGGCGTTGACTGCACAGACTGTGAGAGCGGCAACAACAATTATCGTCACGGCACCGATTGCCCTTGTGTACCCGTTTTTCCAGAAGTATTTCATTTCGGGCATTACCATTGGTGCTGTCAAGGAATAAAGAAGCGGTGCAAAGTGCACAGTGTGAAGTCAGAAGGAAGAGGAGCTTGCAATGGGGGACGAGTTTAAAGTCGGCAGAATCGTGTTAGCATCATCAGATCACCGATTGGTGACTGGTTTCAATTGGGCAAAAAAACAGGCCCTTGATTATGTTCACTGGGATGATCCAGTAGGAAAATGGTATGAAGCAGCTCTTCCGGGCCGTGGCGCATTTTGCATGCGTGATGTTTCACATCAAAGCATGGGTGCTCATATCTTAGGACTTGAAGGGCATACAAAAAATATGCTCAAGAAATTCGCTGAAAATATCAGCGATTCTAAGGATTGGTGCAGTTATTGGGAAATAAACCGAGAAGACTTGCCTGCGCCGATTGATTATAAAAGTGATTCTAACTTTTGGTATAACTTGCCTGCGAATTTTGATGTCTTACAATGTTGTTTAAAGCAGTATCAATGGACGGGAGACCGGGATTATATAGAAGACCCCTTGTTTCTGAACTTTTACAACAGAACAGTGGACGACTTTGTTAAACGGTGGGATGCCAGTGGTGATGGTTTGCTTGAACACCAAGGCACGCTGCCCCATAGAGGCATTGCATCTTATCTTGAAGGACAAATAGGTAAGAAAGAGATTCGGACTGCCAGTGATTTGATTGCTGCCCAGTATGCAGGTTATGCTGCCTATGCAACCATTATGGAACTTAACGATGAATTTGAAAAAAGTTATGTCTATCAAAAAAAAGCAAATGCCTTAAGACACATGTTCAATGACTCTTGGTGGAACAAAGAGCAAAGGGCTTTTTATACGGCGCATTTTAAAGATGGCACCACAGCTATCGTCCCTGAAAGTAAAGCAAACCAATGCAATGAATTGGTAACACCTTTACCGCTCTATTTCAAGCTAGTGGAGACCGGCCATAAATCGGAGGCGGCGATTGGGATTCTTCTCGCTTGTGAAAGTGCTAATGTCGAAACGAAATCTCATTTTCCAGAGGTCTTATTCCAATATGGCTACAATGAAGCTGCTTACCAAATGCTGATGACGCTAGTGGATCCTGAACTTAAGAGAAGAGAGTATCCAGAGGTCTCGTACAGCGTCATGGGCAATATACTCAACGGGCTTGTAGGCATCTGTCCAGATGCGGCTGAGCGCCTTATTGAAACTAAGCCAAGGCTGCCAAAGGGCATGGGGTGGATTTCTGTTAAGCATGTGCCTATCTTTGGAAATGAGATTTCTATAGACATCGTAAATGACGGCAATGTCATCTTTCGAAATAGCGGAATGGTATCAGTGATTTGGAAACCTACATTTAGAGGGGAATTCAAGGCTCTTATGCATAATGGCGCTAGACTGCCAGCATCCCAGGAAATAGGGGAGGATGGACATGTCTATAGTTATTGTAAAATCACGGTTGAAGGCGGAAGGATCCATACTGTTTGTAGGGGAGACGTGTGATGGGGGCTGATAAGGGATTTCGAAAGAATGGTTTCACCATGGCGGTGGACTATTTCTACTGTCTTTTTGCAGGCAATTTCTTTTTCGCTTTGATGAATATCCCCCTTTTGGGACTCCTATTTTTTACTGCTGCACCAAGGTCTTATGAAGCGAGCGTACTGGAAATCTTCTTGTGCTGCTGGCCTGTGGGACCTGGCCTAGTTGGACTCCTGGGTACCATGGGGAAACTTATCAGATATCAAGATGCGCAGGCCGCCAGAAATTTCTTTAGAACATATCGTGATAATTTTTTGCAGACCTTGGTGATATGGACAATCCAACTGAGTCTATTGATCGTCCTGTATGTAGACATCAAAAGCGCTACAGGTTCTTTCAGCCTGCTCTATGGGGTGTTATTTTTTGTGGTGACGATGGCGGGTTTCTATGCATTTCCCATCTTGTCTAGATACCATATCAACACACGATCCGTGCTCGTAATCGCAACAGTCAGCATCTTTAAACAATTTAAAACGACTCTGACCATGGTAATGACCCTTATAGCCAATCTGATGATTTATAGCTTTATTCCAAGCATTTGGATTTTGGTCATAATGAGTTCTCTGTGCCTTCTAATCATGATGGCGCAAAACGAATTCCTAAGCAAGCTTGATCAGAAGACCAAGCTTGATGGCAAGATACAAGCTTAATGGTAAATTACAAACTCGGTGGCAAGATACAAGCTAGGTGTAAAGTAACATGACTATCAATGCAGAAATAACATCAAACCATATGTTAATGACAAGGTTCCATGTACACAAGAGAGCAAAACTCTTAGACTGTATACGAGCAAATGCCTGTCGTTAATGAACGACAAAATACTAGAGGAGGCTTAAGATGCCAAAAATTACGTTTATGGGTGCAGGAAGCACCATATTTGCAAAAAATGTTCTTGGTGATGTCATGCTGACACCTGCACTTCAATCTGCGGACATAGCGCTGTATGATATTAATCCGAAAAGATTAAAAGAGTCAGCGACCATTATCCGGAACATCAATAAGAATTCCAATGAGAATCGAGCGACCATCACAGAATACACGGATCGGAAAGAAGCTCTGAGAGGCGCACACTATGTGATCAATGCCATACAGGTCGGTGGGTACGAGCCATCCACAGTAATCGACTTTGAAATCCCTAAAAAATACGGCCTCCAGCAGACCATCGGAGATACCATCGGCATAGGCGGTATTTTCCGGGCACTGAGAACCATTCCTGTGCTGCTTGATTTTGCAAGGGATATGGAAGAGGTTTGCCCAGACGCATGGTTCTTAAATTACACAAACCCCATGTCAACCTTGACTGGCGCTTTGCTTAAAGCGACTAAGATTAAGACTGTAGGCCTTTGCCATAGCGTTCAGGTGTGTGCAGATCATCTTTTGAAGGGACTTGATATGGCCACTGATAATATACAGTACAAAATTGCTGGTATTAACCACATGGCATGGCTACTGGAAGTGACTCGAAACGGGCTGGATCTTTACCCTGAAATCAAAGAGAAGGCATTAGCCAGAGAAGAAAAGCATGGTGACATGGTACGCTATGAGCTGATGAAGCAATTTGATTATTATGTGACAGAGTCAAGCGAACACAATGCAGAGTACCTGCCCTACTTCATTAAAAGCAAATATCCTGAACTCATCGAAAGATTCAATATCCCCATCGATGAATATCCAAGACGCTGCGTCAAACAGATCAGTGACTGGGAAAATCTAAGAGAGTCTTTGCTCAACAGTCATGATATCAAGCATACCAGAACTTCAGAGTATGCATCTTACATCATGGAAGCAATGGAAACGAACATTCCCTATAAGATTGGTGGCAATGTGATGAATTCCGGATTGATTACAAACCTGCCTCACGACGCGGTGGTTGAAGTGCCTTGTCTAGTGGATGGCAGCGGCATAACACCTTGCTTTATAGGTGATCTGCCCCAACAGCTTGCAGCGCTCAATAGAACCAACATCAATACCCAACTGCTCACCATTGAGGCTGCATTGACTGGAAAACGTGAATTTATCTATCGTGCAGCGATGCTGGATCCCCATACATCATCGGAGCTATCAATCGATGATATCAGAGCCTTGTGCGATGAGCTGATTGAGGCACATGGGGATTGGCTCCCGCAATTTGATTTGCAACAAAACGCCAACTAAAAAAGACAAGAGGTATGAAGGCATCCATGGGATTCAAAAGAGATCTTTATAAAACCCTGAAAATTGGCACTGACCCTGTGCCATTTCCCAAGTGGTGCACAGTAAACACCCCCTCGGAAAGCCAAGGGAAGATGAGGCATCATATTGATGCCAATGCAGCAGTTGTTTGGGATGTATCAGAAGAACAGAGTTTGCCTCATTATGACCATATAGAGATGAGCGGATTCTTTGCCGCGGCAATCTTAAGCTATGGGGTCAATGAGGACAAATCGTTAAAGCTTCATAGACATGTTGTTTTTCCACGGCTAAGAAAAATACCAAACAATACCTATGGCAGTTTTTCCTTTGGATTTGGAGATGAAATGTCCCTGGAGATTCATATTGGTGGCAAGAAGCTTGACCGAGAATACCCTGATAGAATAAGCATCAGAGGGAATCTTGAATTTCAAAGTGAAACTCAGATGGGCATCAAAATTACAAGAAGACTATTACCCTCTGTCAATTATCCAGCACTGATTGAGAAAGTGACTTTGGTGAATCAATCAGATGTCCTACTGGCTATCGATGCAAAAATGCCGAATATCAAATACCAATCCGATCATAAAAAAGGCATTACTGGTGCTTATGATGTGTATGCCGAGTTGGCGGATGCCAGTGGTGAGTTTGCCCTTGGACAGAACCATGGATTCAGTTTTAACCTGGGTCCCAGTGAAACCAAGACTTTTTATTGCGTGTATTGCGCTGAGGAGGCAGGAGCACCTCTGGGCTTTAACTTATGCGAGGAAGAGCAGGCTCGGGAGGCTTATGTACTTGAGATGCAGCAGTCATTGAGGCTTGAAACCCCTGATGAGCTCATCAATACAGCATTTGATTTTGCTAAGGTCAGAGCTTGCGAGAGCATCTTTAAAACTAAGAGAGGGCTCATGCACGGACCCGGTGGCGGTGTCTACTACGCCGCTCTGTGGACCAACGACCAATGCGAGTATGTCAATCCATTTTTCCCATTTGTAGGCTACTGGGCTGGTAACGAAGAGGCTATCAATTCCTATCGATTGTTCATGACCCATATGGACTTGGCATGCAAAAAGAGTCTTGTCAGCAGCATATGCGCTGAAGGAGACGGTTTCTGGAATGGGGTTGGGGATAGAGGCGATGGGGCCATGTTCGCATATGGGGCTGCCAGATTCTGTTTGGCCTATGGTGATGAAGCCGTTGCCCAGGAGCTGTGGCAAGGCATTCAGTGGGGAATTCAATATTCTTTGAATAAGAAAAATCATCAAGGTGTCATCTCCAGTGACTCGGATGAACTGGAAAATCGATTTGAAAGCGGGGATGCCAACCTATTTACATCCTGTTTGCTCTATGATGCCTTACTGAGCGCAGGCATGCTAGGAAAAGAGCTCGGCAAACCAGCAGCACTATTATCTCAATATAAATTAGAGGCTCTCGCTTTAAGAGCGGCTATAGAACAGACTTTTGGGGGCGTGGTTGAAGGCTTTGAAACCTATCAATACTACGAAGGCAATGACGTCCTTCGTGCTTGGATCTGTATTCCCCTTGTAATGGGCATCTTGGACAGAGCTAAGGGGACCATTGAGGCACTTTTCTCCTCCCGTCTTTGGACTTCAAATGGTTTAAATTCAAAAGCAGGGGAGAATACCTTCTGGGACCGGTCCACATTGTATGCTTTGAGGAGTGTATTTGCAGCGGGGTATCCTGATCTTGCGCATAAGTATTTAAGTATTTTCACAAGACAAAGAATGCTTGGTGAACACGTCCCCTATGCAGTAGAGGCGTATCCTGAAGGAAATCAGAGACAACTTTCTGCCGAAAGCGGACTTTATGCAAGAGTCTTTGTGGAGGGGCTCTTCGGCATAAGGCCAACAGGTTTTCATTCGTTTATCTGTAAGCCGCACTTGCCATCTGAATGGCCCCAAGCATCCCTTCGAAACATCAAAGCCTTTGGCAGTTGCTTTGACTTAGAACTACTAAGGGAAGGAACTGCAATCAGGGTGAGAGTCATTGAATCAGGTCTTCTGTTACTTGATAAAACTGTAGAAGTTGGCGAGGATTTAGAAGTGATTTTAAAGTCGGAGATCTAAAAAAACGAAAACACTGTGACGACAGTGTTTTTTTTTGATTTTATGTTATAAAATCAAGTGTCAATGTGTTGATGATATAGAGCTCAAAAAAAACAAGAGGTAGGTGAGTAACCGAAGTGGGAATTTTAAAGTTCTTTGAACCAAAGCAAAAAACTAAACAGCATGCATTTGAAGGGCTTTATCAATCGTACTATCATTCCATAGTTCGGCGAATTGCCTACTTGATAAGCGATGTGCACGTCGCAGAGGAACTGACTCAGGATGTCTTTATTAAACTATATGAGCAGCCACCTCAACATGAAAACATAGGGGCTTGGCTTAATACAGTAGCCGCTAGGACTGCTTATAATTACCTGAGGGATGATAAATCCCATAGACAAAAGGAAATGGAGCACTATCAACCAATGTCTTTGTTGGAGATATCTGCAGAAGATGCAGCTATTCAAAATGATGAAGCCAAAGCAACCCATCAAGCCCTCGAGCTACTTACAGTGAGAGATAGGACCTGTCTTCTAATGAAGCACTCAGGCTATAAATATGTTGAAATCGCCGAGTGTTTGGAACTAGACATCTTAGCTGTTGGCACCATCATCAGCAGGGCTCAGAGTAAATTTAAAGCGCATTTTGAACGGCAATACGAAAAGGGGGGAAGCCTGTGAACTGTTTAAGCAACAATCAAATACAAGCCTACCTTGATGGTGAGCTTTCAAAATCTGAAGGTGAGTTACTGGTCTATCACCTAGAGCAGTGCCTGTTTTGTAGAGAAAGCTATGAGAATCAACGGGTCGATCAAGAATTTTGTAACTTGCGTATCAGAAATTACAATAATCTTTATGCAACAGAAAAGACTGAGGTGCCATCTTTGCCTCTATTGCTGATTGGAAAATATTCAAAGCAAAATAAAGGAGCGAATCAACATATGAAAACGTATAAAAAATATCTATTGACAGCGTGTGCGCTTGTTCTAGTAATCGGTGGCATGGCAATGGAACCCGTAAGAGCGGCTGTGGGTGATGTCGTTTCTATTTTTAGAGCTCAAAATATCAAGACAATGGATATTTCACTGGGTGATTTGAAAACACTTGAAGAAAATATAAGACATCAAGAAGGCAATATTGACATCGAAAACCTAGCAAAAGTGGCTCAGCAAGGTAATGAATATAAAGTTATCTCAGAGTCTGAAGCGCAGAGCTCGGTTGATTTTCCCCTTACTGACTTGCCAGGTTTAAAAGGAAAAACACTCAGTGAAGTCAATATGATGACTGCGGGAAAAATCGACTTTACGTTGAATATTGCCAATGTCAATCAACTGATGAAAACACTAGGTGCGAAGAAACTTTTCGATATGGAACTTGATGGCAAGACGTTCTCGATAAACTCAGCAGCCAGTGTCAGTATGACATATGCTTTAGACACTCAAGGCAGCTTCAATAAGCACGGTATCAATCAAGTGACATACACGCAAACAAAATTACCTGAAATAACTGCGCCGCAGGGTGTTAGCATTCAAGATCTAGTAGATGCAATCGGTTCGTTAAGCGTATTGCCTTCAAATCTGCAAAGTCAGTTGAAGTCTATGACAGATGTAGACAAAACCCTCTATTTACCGAATGTCGATGGTACGGTTGAGTCTTTTGATTTAGGCGATCAAACTTTTTATGGGTACTTTGAAACGGGCGACTATACTTATGGCAGCGTGATGTGGATGGAAAACGACATCGTAAAGGCACTGACTGGTGACTTTACCAAAGAAGATCTTGAAAAGATTATCAAGGGGAATAGACAATGAGTGATTGGACTATTGAAACCAAAGGACTCACCAAGCAATATGCAAATCAAAAGGGCTGCGTTGATATCAATATAAACGTCGGTCGGGGCGAGGTCTTTGGATTTCTAGGTCCAAATGGCGCTGGTAAGTCAACACTGATTAAGACCCTTGTAGGACTTTTGTTTCCCACAGGAGGCAGCGCGCAGATTTTAGGATTGCCCATTGGCAGCATTGAAGCGAAAAAGAAAATTGGTTATTTGCCAGAGCTTTTTAAATACCAAGAATGGATGACGGGTATTGACTTATTAAAATTTCATGCAGAGCTCTACAAGATCGACAAGAAAACAATGAATGTCAAGATTGAGGAAGTTCTAGAAATCGTCCACATGAAAGGTTCCGAGCGCTACCGAATAGGCACTTACAGCAAAGGCATGCAGCAGCGTATTGGCATGGCCAGTGCACTCCTTAGCGACCCACTGCTTATCTTTTTGGATGAACCGACTTCTGCACTTGATCCCATAGGTCGCAAAGAGGTTCGGGATATTATCGTCAATCTGAAACAAATGGGCAAGACCGTGTTTTTGAATAGCCATCTGCTCAGTGAAGTTGAACAGGTCTGTGATTCTGCGGCAATTATCAGTCATGGACATATCATTAAGCAGGGGCAGATGCAGGATCTTCTAAAGGGGCAGCAAGCCCTTGAAATAGAAGCAGACTGTATAGATCATCGGATCTTAAATCAATTAAGGGCATATGATGAAGACTTTAGTTATAATGACGGTAAAATTCGAATCAATTTAAGTGCAGTTGAGGATACCCCACAGATTGCTGCAATGATTGTTCAAAATGGTGGCAGGCTATTTAGCATCAGACCAAGCAGTAACAAGCTTGAGGACTTATTTATTCAGCTTGTCGAAAAGGGGGAGCAGTAAATGTGGGCAATTGCCAAATCAACATTTCAAGAGGTCAACCGCAAAAGAATTGTCCATGTGGTTGCAATATTGACCCTGCTCTACTGGGGTATACTGGGATTCATCTTCTATTCTCAACCGAGGTCATTCGGAGGTGGCGGTTCCCTAATTAACGACTTAGTGAATATTTCCGCCTTGACTTCCATTTTGGGCTTCTATCTGTCTAGCATGTTGATGGCTTTTTTGACAGTGATGCTATCAGTCGGCGTTATTTCAAGTGAGGTTGAGGATGGTACAGTTCTAACACTGTTGACCAAGCCGATTCATCGTTTCGAATATGTTCTTGGAAAGTACTTGGGTATTGCGATTATGATTATCATTTATGCCACAACTTTATTTATTGCAATTGTGCTCTTTGCTTTTCTAGGCAAGCAGAATTTCTTTCAAACATTTGGGGTAATGGCCATGTTTAAGGGGTATGTCTTTTTCCTGCTCCAACCCTTAGCCATCTTGGCGGTGGCTGTGCTTGGCAGCACGATCTTTAAGACAGTCAATAACGGTATTTTCGTAATCGCATTGTATCTTTTGGGTATCATTGGCGGACTGATGGAACAGATCGGTGGTTTTATGAAAGCGCCTGATTTAACCACTTTTGGTATCGTTGCCAGCTTATTTGCACCCTTTGAGGCAATCTATAGAAAATTGGTCAGCAGTATCTTTGCAGAGGTAGGCGGTTTCACCTCATTGATGGGCGGTGCTATGTCTGGACCAGGCACAGAACCTAGCGTTTGGATGATGGTCTATGTGCTTGTTTATATGGGTTGTGCCATAGGATTTGGCATTCGTCGAATGAATAGAAGAGACATTGGCTGATGCCATAAAATAATTGACCAAAGAAAGCAGTTAATCAAAAATAGCCCCTCACTTCTGAATTGAAAATCAATCAGAGGTGAGGGGCTATTAAGTTCTCATATTTAACCTTGTTGAGATTACATCTAGCCATATAAAGTTTTCTGATAATTCATTAAAATGTGAATGAAACAACATATTAAAGGAGGGCAATATGAGTAAATTGCTGAAACTGATTACAATGGCATTATTAGTAGTGACACTGTTGGCTGGCTGTTCAATATCTGGGGATACAGCTGTCAGTGGTACGACAGAAACCGCAACACCATCAACCGAAGCTCCAGTTGAAAAAGAACCGGTCAAGTTGACATTTATGATCAATCATCAAACTGATTTAGGTATCACGACAGCAATACAAGAAGCGATCACTGCTTTTGAGAACGAGTATAAGAACATAAAAGTTGAGTTGGTTTCTGGTGTCGCCGATTACGAGGCAGTCATGAAGACTCGTATGGGAGCCAATGACTTGCCGGATCTTTGGTCAACTCATGGGTGGTCCGTTGCCAGATATAGCGAGTATTTAAGACCTCTCACAGATCAGGTGTGGGCCAATAAGCTAAGTCCAGGAATTGAATCGGTCATTACCAACGATAAGGGCGATATTTTTGTTCTTCCTGTCGATATGGACTTGTCCGGCATCGTATACAACAAAGATGTTATCGATGCAGCGGGTGTTGATGTTGATGCCATTGCAACCTGGGATGATTTTTTAGTGGCTTGCCAGAAGATTAAAGATGCTGGCTTTACTCCCATACATATGGGTGGGAAAGACTACTGGACAGTGGGCAATTTCTTTGACTGGGTTGCGCCTTCATTCTATGTGACCGATGAAGCTTCTAATGACCGCGAAGCCTTATTAAATGGAACATTTGATTGGTCCAAGTGGCATAAGGCGTCAGATTTGCTGCTGACACTGGATGAGAAAGGTTTCCTCAATAAAGACAAACTATCTTCAACCTATACTGATTCTGCTATGAATCTTGCGAATGGAAAAGTCGGTTTTGAGTTCTACGGCAACTATGTAATCGGTGAAGCGCTGCGATACAACGAAAAAGCGAATCTATCTTTCATGCCTGTGCCATCAGCAAGCAAAACCGATAGCAAAACCCTGATCAGTGGTGAAAGAAATGCTTTTGGCGTATGGAAGGACTCTCCGAATCAAACCGAAGCACTCATGCTTTTGGATTACTTCGCTCGACCAGAGGTCATGACTAAAATTGCTACTGCAAGTGCGTTGCCGGCAGGTTTTGAAGGTGTCGAATCGGATACTGGTTCTTTGAAAGGCGCATACCAAGCTTATAGTGCTGTTAGAGGTTTTCCATATTTTGACCGTGCCTATTTGCCAAGCGGCATGTGGGAGACCATTGAGTCAACATCCACAGGTTTATTAGCGAGAAACATGACTAGAGAAGAAGTAAGTGAAAAAATGGCTTCTGATTATTTAAGGCTGATTAAACAATAGAATGGATAAAGGGTAGGCCTAAGTCCTACCCTTTAGCTTATAAGCGGGAGATTGGAGTAAGACATGATACAATTCAACAATGCACCGAAATCAAAGGGCAAACGTGATGTGCTGAAGAAATCAAGTGTAAACCTAATGTACATGCCTGCCCTTGTTCTTTTTGGCTTGTTTGTCATCTTTCCCTTTATAACTGGTATAAAAATATCATTTACAAACTGGAATGGTTTCTCTCAGAGTTATCAATTTGTAGGTTTTGATAATTATCTGACCATGTTCAAAGACAAGAACGTATGGTCTTCGTTTGGAAACACAATCGTCTATGGGGTAGGCAGCACCCTATTTCAACAAATTGCAGGTCTTTTGATGGCGCTTGTCATCAATTCTAAATTCAAGGGCAGAACCATCGGACGTACAATTCTGTATATGCCTGTTTTAATCGCTGCCGTCATTATGGGTTACATGTGGTACTTTATTTTTCAATATGACAGGGGTGCACTAAACGACATTGTCATGCTACTAGGATTTGAGCCGGTTGACTGGCTAACACAAGGATCAATAACGGTTTGGCTGATTGTTGGCGTTAATACATTGCAATACTTTGGGATTTCCATGGTCATCTATCTGGCTGGCCTGCAAGGCATATCCGATATGTACTACGAAGCCGCTGATATTGATGGTGCAACAGCAATCTCAAAGTTCTTTCACATTACCGTACCACTGCTTATGCCCGCTATTTCAACCTCTGTCACACTTAACCTGATTGGCGGACTAAAGCTGTTTGACGTCATCAAAGCACTGACAAATGGGGGGCCAGGTTATTCGACCCATTCGTTATCAACCCTAGTTAATTTTACGTACTTCAATAATCAAAGCGCGGGGTATGCTTCTACCATGGGACTATTGCTATTTGTGTTTATTGTCCTTGTCAGCATCGGTGCTCAGAAATACTTCAGATCAAAGGAGGTAGAGCTATGAGAAAAGCCAATAAGTTGCCACAAATGCTTATCACCTTTTTTGCTTGCCTAATAAGTTTTGTTCCTTTTTACATTTCAATTGTTGTGGCTTTTAAACCAATGACAGATATGTCTTCAAGATGGCTACCACCGAAGACCCTCTACCTAGAAAATTTTGTAACTGCGTTTGAAAAAGCAGATCTATTAGGTGCAATGAAAAATTCTTTTATTATCACGTTGTGTTCTGTATTGATTTTGGTGTTTGTAGGGGGTATGGCAGCCTATCCCCTCGCTCGATATAGAACTAGGTTCAATCAGACCATACTCAATTTGATTTTAGCTGTTATGATGGTACCGCCACTTAGTATTCTAGTACCGCTATACTGTAATCTATCCGACATGGGTGGTATTAGTACTTACTGGGGGATCATATTGATCATTGCAACGTTCCAGTTGCCCTTGAGTATCTTTATTTACACCAATTTTATTGCATCTTTGCCTAAAGATCTTGATGAGGCAGCCATGCTTGATGGGTGCAATCGCTTCCAAATTTACTTCAAGATTATTCTACCGCTGCTAAAACCCGTGACAGCGACAGTCATTATTCTTACAGGTGTGGCAGCGTGGAATGACTATCAATTTTCCCTTTTCTTTTTACAAAAGCAAGAAATGCGGACAGTACCTTTAGCCATTTCTTCATTTTTCAGTCAGTCTTCCAGTAACTTAAACGCAGCAGCAGCAGCATCGTTAATTGTTATAATTCCTGTCATACTTGTCTACATTGTACTTCAAAAGTATTTTGTAAAAGGGATGATTGATAGTGCGATAAAATAGGAGGGTATGGTGGTGTGGCTCAAATCAAAGTGGTTTTCTGTCGGAGAAAGACTTTACGATCTCATAATCATCAATCTTTTGATGATTATGGGGAGCTTCATGATTGTGACTATAGCACCTTCTCTTTTAGCTGGCATACAGGTGATTTATGGACTTAGAGCCGGTAACTCAGAAGGACTTTTCATTGAGTTTCTGAAGTGGTACCGCAGGTGCTTTTTTAAGGGGATGGTCTTAAATCTATTGATGCTCATGTGGTTTCTCGTTTTTAAGACAATATTCCAAATCTTTATCAGTCAAGGCTCGTTGGCAGGTATAGTGATTACGTGCCTATTTGCCGTTGAAATTACCATGAGTTTGTTAGCCAGCTTGCATCTTTTATTATTCGATGATACCCCGGATATCTTTAAACTGATCAAGCGGGGGTTTTCAGCATTTAACAGGCACTGGTACCTTTATTTTACCTTTTGCACTCTGTTTGCTGCTATAGCATTCTTGCTGATTGTTTCAAAAGTTTTTACACCGATAGCTATATCGGGTAGTATCTACCTGTTGGAATGCTTTAAGGAATCTCGTAGTCTGAAATCCGATGGAGATACGCCGAGCTCCTTTTTAAAAGTTTTAGAAAAAACCAATTGATCGGTGTAGCCGACAGAACGGGAGATATTATTGACAGACATGTCCTTATTTTGAATAAGTAATACGCAGGCCTTATTGATGCGATGGGTGATCAGGAAATTCTGAGGGGATTGGTTTAACTTATGTTTAAATAGATTACTAAAATAGCTTCGATTTAAATTCAAGTGATCTGATATGTCTTGCACAGTGATTTGTCGCGTATAGTTCATTTCAATGAACTCAACGGCCTTTCTGATGTAATCGTCTTGAATCGTATGGCTATCTGGGCGTTTAGATTCCTCAAGTAGCTTTGATAAAAGTAGATAAAGGTGTCCCAACATGCGCAGTTCTCCGCCTCGTAAGATAGCAGAACTCTCAATAAGATTCTCTAGTGAGGTAATCATATAATCCATATCCTTTATATCGATTACCGGGTTCTCTCTAGTCAGTGAAATCTGCTCTAAGTATTGCAGGGCTCTTGCCCCACTGAAACCGACCCACAGATAAACCCAAGGGTCTTCACTATCGGCCTTGTAGTAGGTAATATCATTAGGACATATTAAAAAACATTGATTTTTTGAGATGTCATAGACTTTTGAATTGAAGTGATACTGGCCGCTGCCCTTGACGACAAAATGTAAAAGGTAGTGATCTCTGATTGCTGGACCAAATGAATGATTTGGTAGACACTGTTGTTGCCCAGTTTGACGAATAAAAATATTGGTGTCAAATCGATTGAAAAACTCTTGATATTTATACTGTTTATCCATGATTTACCCCTCCAAATGGCCCTGCTATTTTATTCTGATATAACATTCTACCATATCTTTATTGATTTAATTACCTCTTTTCATCGGAGAATTATTCTTATTTAAATAGAATAAAGCCATTCGTCTATGTGCGGGAACTTTAATCACTCAGTTGACGTCTAAAACTTATACCAAGCATAGCAATAGTGAACTTGAGAGAGTTTTGCTTAACGATTGAGAGGAGATTCAGATGAAAAAGAGTCTATTTAGTTTAATCATAGCCGTGGTTTCAGTAGCACTATTATTAAGTGGTTGCGCAAAAGATGAGCAGTCGTCAACTAGTCCTAAAATTGGTGAAGATGCAGCCAGAGCCATGCAATTTGATAAGCAAATCGATGGCATCGTCAGTATCACGTTAAAAGACATAGAAGGCAATGTCGTAGAACGAACTTTTACAAAAGAAGAGCAAGATCAGATTAAACAAGCCTTTAACGACAGTTTTATTATGGATACTGCCTATATCGAAATGATTACAGGCATGACCATGACAATTGTACTTGACGATGGTAAAGAAGTTTTTATCCATAGTTATGGGGATGAAAACTACATCGTGGCAAGAATTGGTGACGGTGAGACTTACCACTTAGGTT
The DNA here is from genome assembly GCA_964522015.1 of uncultured Fusibacter sp. Classification (GTDB taxonomy): domain Bacteria; phylum Bacillota; class Clostridia; order Peptostreptococcales; family Acidaminobacteraceae; genus QQWI01. Next base: position 26,743 of record CAZFST010000037.1, read on the forward strand.
GCGAGTTTATAGCAAAGTTGTTACTAGAAAAATAGTAACCCCAAAATAGGAAATAAAAAAACACGATTGACGTCACTGTCAACCGTGTTTTTGTGTATGCTCATTAAGTTATTGGTTTGTCTTCGTGGTTATGAAGAAAGTCAGCCAACTTTTTATCCTCTTCTCCAATGTGGTGCAAAATCCATTCGCTGGTGGCATGGCCTAGTTTTAAACGGGTCATCATGGTGAGACCGTTTTCAAAGACGTCTTTGTAAAGAAATTCAATATCTTTCTTGAATTCAGCATGAATCTTTTGATGTTCTAGGTACTGAGGATACTGATTTTCCCTTTGAAGGGCTTCTTCGTGTTCAAAATGCTCATGAACATAGTCTTTTAAAAATGATAACAATTTAATGATCTCGTGATCTGGATCCCCATTCTGATAGGCCTGCATCAATTTTTCGGCCCGAAAAAGCAACTCTGTGTGTTCGTTATCCATTAATGGTATATTATACATCAATTTAGCGTCTATCTTCATTTTATAGCCCTCCGTCGTGTCTCATCTTTACCCTAAAAGGTATTGGAATAAGCACCAGTTTTAAAACTTGTCCCCTTCGTAAAAGAGTTTCTTTAATTGACTAAAGTTGAATTGATTTTTAAGGGGTCTAGAGATAGACTAGAGGGGTAGAAAGTATTCAAGTAAACGATTTCTGGTCATTTAACCACTCTATCAGAAAAGAGGCATCTATGCCAAAAATACTCTTAACAGGATCGCTGGGACAAATCGGTACAGAACTAGCAGATGCACTTGCCAAAAAGTATGGAGATCATCAACTTGTTGTCAGTGATTTGCGTTCAACTTACGAGGGGCCCTATGCCTACGAATCCTTAGATGTGACTGATGCCAAGGCTTTTGGAGACGTTGTCAGAAAACATGGGATAACAGAAGTCTACCATCTGGCAGCACTTTTATCGGCGGTCGGAGAAAAAAATCCAGATCTTCTGTGGAAAGTCAACATGGACGGCCTAAAATATGTTCTCGATTTGGCCAAAGAAGAAAAATTAAAGGTATTTGTGCCAAGCTCAATTGCAGCCTTTGGCCCGACAACACCTGCTGATGCCACACCTCAAGTCACCATCCAAAGACCAACCACCATTTATGGTATCTCAAAAGTGGCTGGAGAATTATTGTGTGATTATTATTTTAATAAATTTGGAGTGGATACCCGTGGGGTTAGGTTCCCGGGGATTATTTCTCATAAGACACTTCCCGGCGGTGGCACAACGGATTACGCAGTGCATATTTACCACGAAGCACTGAAAACAGGGAAGTACACCAGTTACATTGACAAGGGCACGTTTATGGATATGATGTATATGCCAGATGCGGTTGATGCTGTTTTGCAGTTGATGGATGCTGATGGTAGCCGGTTAAAGTATCGAAACGCCTATAACATAACGGCCATGAGCTTTGATCCAGAAATGTTAGCCGCTGCAATTAAAAAGGAAATACCTGAATTTGAAATATCTTACCAGGTTGACCCGGTTAGACAGGCCATTGCAAATTCTTGGCCTAACACATTAGATGATTCTGCTGCTAGAAACGACTGGCAGTGGTCTCCAAAGTACGACTTAGAACGCATGACCAAAGATATGTTGGCTGCGATTAAAGATAAATAGGAGGGTTTATGATTTCAAATCTCGATGTTCAAGACGCCATGACCATTAAACTGGATGCTGTTTTACCAGAATACCCAGCTTTTATTGAGGGTCAGCGCCGTGCACCAAAGCGTGAATTTACCTTGACGCAAAACCAAACAAAAACCGCTTTAATGAATGCTCTCCGTTATATTCCAGAAGAGTTTCACGAAGTTTTAGCGCCGGAATTTATGGAAGAGCTTAAAACCCATGGCCGTATTTACGGCTACCGTTTTAGACCGGTAGGCAATATTACTGGCCTTCCAATTGACCAGTACAAAGGGGTTTGTACAGAAGCAAAGGGCATTCAGGTAATGATTGATAATAATCTTGATTTTGCCATTACCCTATATCCTTATGAGCTTGTTACCTACGGGGAAACCGGTCAGGTATGCCAAAACTGGATGCAGTATTTATTGATTAAAAAATACCTTGAAGTGATGACTCAAGATCAGACTTTAGTGGTGATGAGTGGTCACCCACTTGGATTATTTAGATCGGGACCAGAATCTCCAAGGGTTATTATCACAAACTCCCTGATGATTGGTATGTATGACAATCCAGAATGGCAAAACAAGGCCCAAGCCATGGGTGTTGCCAACTATGGTCAAATGACTGCTGGTGGCTGGATGTATATCGGTCCACAGGGCATTGTCCACGGTACCTTTAACACAGTTATGAACGCTGGTCGTTTAAAACTTGGTATTGCAGATGATAAAGATCTTGCTGGAGTCCTTTATGTCACTTCAGGCCTTGGAGGCATGAGCGGTGCTCAGGGTAAAGCGGTGAAGATTGCCAACGGCGTTGGTATTATTGCTGAAGTTGACTTGTCCCGTGTGATTACCCGTCACGAGCAGGGCTGGGTTGATAGTTATACTGACTCTTGCAAAGAGGCTTTTGCTGAGGCTAAAATCTATATGGCAAAAGGGGAAGGTAGAGCCATTGCTTTCCACGGCAATGTGGTTGATCTTTTGCAATACGCCCTAGAAAACAACGAGCGTATTGACTTGCTCTCAGACCAGACATCTTGTCATGTGCCTTACGAGGGTGGCTATTGCCCAGTGAACATGACTTTTGCTGAACGTACCGAGATGCTTGCTACAAATAAAGCCGAATTCGTCAAGCGGGTCAACGAAACCCTTCAAGCCCACTATTATGTGGTGAAAGCACTGGTTGCTAAGGGTGCTTACTTCTTTGATTACGGCAATGCCTTTATGAAGGCGGTTTATGATACTGGCATCAAAGAAATCACAAAGAGCGGCGTAGATGAGTCTGAGGGCTTTATCTTCCCGTCTTATGTAGAAGACATTATGGGACCAATGCTGTTTGACTACGGTTACGGCCCCTTCCGTTGGGTTTGCCTCAGCGGCAAGCCGGAAGATCTTCAAAAAACTGACGAAGCGGCTATGAGCTGTATTGATCCTAATCGCCGAGGTCAAGACAGAGACAACTACGTTTGGGTGAGAGATGCTGCTAAAAATAAATTGGTAGTTGGTACCCAGGCCAGAATTCTCTATCAAGATGCCCTTGGCCGTATGAATATTGCCCTCAAGTTTAATGACATGGTTAGAAAGGGCGAAATTGGTCCTGTCATGCTAGGCCGTGATCACCACGATACAGGGGGGACGGATTCACCTTTCCGTGAGACTTCCAACATCAAAGACGGTTCAAACATTATGGCTGAGATGGCTGTTCAGTGTTTTGCAGGTAATGCTGCCCGCGGTATGTCCATGATTGCCCTTCACAATGGCGGCGGCGTTGGTATTGGTAAATCCATCAACGGTGGATTCGGTATGGTGCTTGACGGTTCTGAGCGTGTTGATCGCATCTTGAGACGTTCAATTCCATGGGATACCATGATCGGTGTCGCTAGACGTAGCTGGGCTCGCAACGAACACGGTATGGAAACTTGTGTCGAGTACAACCAAATGTATCAAGGTACTGACCATATCACCATTCCTTATGTTGCAAAAGAAGATTTAGTGGAAAAGCTGGTGGCTGCAAACTACCAAGCTTGCCTTGAATAATAGCGCTATCGCACATAGCGCGCAGTAGTGCTATTGCGGATAGCACGCAATAGCGCTATCACACATAGCGCACAGTAGTGCTATCCCACATCAATCAACTAACACAAACTTTGGAGGACATTAACATGGAAAAGATTATTCAATGTGTACCTAATTTTTCAGAAGGTCGTGACCTGGAAAAACTCGAAAAGATTTTGAATGCTTTTAGAGGCAAAGAAGGGGTTAAATTGTTGGATTATTCAAGTGACAAGGACCACAACCGCAGCGTTGTTACCCTTGTTGGTCAGCCAGAAGCCCTTAAAAATGCCATTGTTGAGGCTGTTGGTATTGCTAAAGAGTTAATCGACTTAACAAAACACGAAGGTCAGCACCCACGTATGGGCGCTTGCGACGTGGTGCCTTTTATTCCAATCAAGGGCGTTACCATTGAAGAGTGCGTTACCCTTGCAAAAGAAACAGCACTTGCCATGAACGAAGCCCACGGTGTACCGGTGTTCTTGTACGAGAAAGCTGCGTCAAACCCTGATAGAGAAAACTTGGCAAATGTAAGAAAAGGTCAATTCGAGGGCATGTTTGAGAAGGTTAAGGACGCTGCTTGGGCCCTTGACTACGGTACTGAGTGTCACCCAACTTATGGCGTTACAGCAGTTGGTGCTAGAATGCCACTGGTAGCATTTAATGTGCTTCTTAACACCCCAAGTCTTGATATCGCCAACCAAATTGCTAAAAATGTTCGTCACTTAAGCGGTGGTCTCCGTTTTGTGAAGGGTATCGGCATTGATATGCCAGAGCGTGGCATTACGCAAGTTTCTATGAACATGACTGACTTTACAAAAACACCGCTTTATAGAGCCTTTGAACTCATTAAAATCGAAGCTAGCCGTTATGGTGTCAGCGTCATTGGTTCTGAAGTCATCGGTCTTGTGCCAATGGAAGCCATGATCCGTACTGCTGAATGGTACCTTGGGGTTGAAAATTTCTCTATGGACCAAGTGCTTGAAAAGCGCATGATGGAAGAGTAAACCATGACACAAAAAATCCTGATTAAAAATGCGGCGGAGCTTGTGACTTGTTCTGGCTTTGCTGCTAAAACTGGGGCAGATATGGCTGAGCTCCATGTGATTAAAGATGGTGCCCTTGCAGCAACTGATGGGGTCATCACCCACGTTGGTAAAACTGAAGATGTACTAATAGCTATAAATGAAGATGATTACCTGGTGATAGATGCCACTGGTAAAACCGTTATGCCAGGTTTTGTAGATTCCCATACCCATTTTGTATTTGGTGGCTTTAGAGCTGATGAGTATTCTTGGCGTTTAGCTGGTCAAAGTTATGTGGATATCATGGAAAAAGGCGGCGGTATTGCTAGCTCTGTTAAAGCAACTGATGCGGCAACTTTTCAAGAACTAGTAGATGTCGGTATGAATCGCCTTAACTCTATGCTTCATTTTGGTGTCACAACCGTTGAAGGTAAATCTGGGTATGGATTGTTTAAAGATACAGAACTCAAACAATTGAAGGCTTATAAGGCTTTACAAGGCATGCATCCAATGGATATTGTGGTAACCTATTTAGGACCCCATTCTGTGCCAAAAGATTATAAGGGCAATGAAATGGCTTTTATTGATTACCAGATCAAAGAGTGTTTGCCTGCGGTTAAAGCCCTTGATGTTGCTGAGTTTGCTGACATCTTTTGCGAAGGTAAAGTATTTAATATAGAAGAGTCTCGTGCTTTTTTACAAGCGGCAAAGGACATGGGCTTCAAGGTTAAAATCCACGCGGACGAAATCGTTCAACTGGGCGGTGCAGAATTAGCTGCGGAGCTAGGTGCGACTTCGGCGGACCATTTACTTCAAGCTTCTGACCAAGGTATTGCTGACATGGCTAAGGCTGGTGTTGTCGCAACGCTTCTCCCGGGAACAGCATTTAGTTTAAAAGAGAACTACGCACGGGCCCGCTATATGATAGATGCTGGTGTGCCGGTGGCCCTTGCAACTGATTTTAATCCTGGTAGTTGCTTTACAGAATCAGTGCCCCTGATTATTGCTCTAGCAACACTTCAAATGGGTATGACCACAGAAGAAGTGGTCACAGCCTTGACCATTAATGGTGCTGCAGCTGTTGGTAGAGCGGATTCTGTGGGTAGTTTAGACATTGGTAAACAAGCGGATATTGTGATTCACGAATTTCCGTCTTATAAGTTCTTGCCATACCACATTGCAGTATCCACAGTAGAAACGGTGATCAAAAAAGGGGAAATCGTTTACGAGCGTTTGTTTTAAGACAGCTTAAGAGCAGTGTGTTATACTGTTAACAAACAGAGTAAAGGGTGGCTTGGTGTGTTTTAATCAGGCCCCTAAACCTTGAAACGAAATCAATAGGTTTTGATAACAAAACCATACCTAGGAGGAACCCATGTTAGCACAATTATCTTGCGAAGCATTTATGGACAAAATTGCATCAAATGATCCAGTACCAGGGGGCGGCAGTGTTTCTGCATTTGCAGGTGGTATTGCGGCGTCATTGGCATCAATGGTTGCCAGCTTGACAGTTGGTAAAAAGAATTTTGAAGAAGTCAATGACGAGATGGCTGTTATTGCAAGCCGTATGCTTCAAATGAAAATTGCTTTTACTGAGTTTATTGATAAAGATGCCAATTCTTTTGATGGCGTTATGCAAGCCTTTAAAATGCCAAAAGAGACAGACGAAGAAAAAGCAGCCCGTACTGCGGCTATTCAAGAGGGCTACAAAGAAGCCATTGCAATTCCTTTAGCGGTTGCTAAAGCCTCTGCAGAACTTTTTGAAAACCTTGAGTTTGTTGTGACTAAAGGCAATCAAAATGCCTTATCAGATGCTTTGGTTGGCACAATGATGGCTAGAAGTGCAGTTTTGGGTGCCCTTTATAATGTTAAAATCAACATCCCATCTGTTAAAGATGCTGCTTATGTTGAAAAAATCATGTCAGAAGTCAAAGAACTTGAGAAGTTTGCAATTGCTAGAGAAGCTGATATTTTGGCAAAAGCAAATCTTTAATATTAAACAAAAATGCAGAAAAACCGTTGAGATTAAACAATCTCAACGGTTTTTTTATGGCTCTTAATCTCGTTAAAGGCTTAAATCAAACAGCTAAATCAGGTAAGCTTTTAAAAGCTTCGCTGTCTCAATGATTCCTTCGATATGGGTCCGTTCCATATGATGAGAAGCGTGAACCCCTGGACCAATCAAGGCCCCTTTGATATCGTGCCCCGCTCTAAGGGCAGCAGAGACATCTGAACCATAGAATGGATAGATATCAACAGCGTATTGAATACCATTGTCTTTAGCTGCTTGAATTAAAGCGCTTGTCATATGGTAGTCATATGGGCCTGAAGAATCCTTTGGACAAATCGACACTTGGAATTCTGTACAAGTGAGATCGGATCCCATGGCGCCCATATCAATAGCTAAGACTTCGTCAAGACCTTCTGGTAATGAGGCTGAACCATGGCCCACTTCTTCATAAGTTGAAATAATGATTTTTAAATCGTGTTTTGGTTTAAGTTCATTGGTATTTAGGTATTCTAAAAAGCCTAGAATGGCAGCGACGCCGGCTTTGTCATCCAGGTGACGGGATTTAACAAATCCTTCTTTTGTAAGAATTGCACGGGCATCAAAGGCTATAAAATCACCTGTTTCAATGCCTAGTTTAGCCACATCATCTTTTGAGGCAACCCGCTCATCTAGACGGATTTCCATATTGTCAATCTTCCGTTCTTGGGTACGTGCCCCTTCGTAAACGTGTACTGAGGGTTCGGTATTTAAAACTGTGCCAGTATATTCGCGGCCGTCTCGTGTAAAGACTTTAACGTATTCACCTTCAATGCTATGCATGGTAAAGCCGCCAACAGATGTGAAGGCCAGGGTGCCACTGCCCTTGACAGACCGGACCATTGCGCCCAGTGTGTCCACATGGGCTGCTACACCAATGGTCTTTTTAGAATCGGTACCAGTAATGTGAATGATGCCATTGCCTTTTTTTGTCCGTGTCATGGTATAACCAAGTTCTGAAACAACTTGAGAAAGATGATTCATTATATCGTGGCAAAAACCAGTCGGGCTAGGGATGTTTAATAGTTTTAAAAGTTCGTCTGAAATGTAGGTTTGGTTCATAAATGCCTCCTTAGTGTGATACCTCTAAGTATAGCAGAAAAACGCTTTCCTGTGTAAGGGGAAAGGGGTATAAGGAATCTAAAAACGCCTCTTTTATTGATATTGACAATCAGTATCAACTATGTTAAGATAAATTAACATAATTAGTTGATCGAATTATAGTTTGTGCTGATTTTAAAACTAGACAATCTAATCGTAACACTCAATTCAGTAGACATAGATGAAAACCGAGTACACATATAATTTTATCCACTCATCAGATTAGATAAATCCGTCGATGCGGGTTTGACTTCAGTAGAGAGAGGAGAACGTTATGAAAAGAACAAGTAGGCAAATACAAGCAGTTATACTAATCGTTACCTTGTTGATTTACTTAACCGTTGGCGCATTCGCTGATCCGATTACCACAACAGCGCTTCAAATGAGAGATCCAGCAGGTTCTGCAAGTTTTGAAGGCATATTGCCTTCGGTTCATCCAAACAACAATCCAAACTATCCAGGGTTCCCCAATATCAATGAACCCTCTGGCGGTTGGAGTATTGGCAATTGGGTTACTGTTAGTTATCTTTCGGATATCCAATACAAAGTGACAAATCAAGGCGATGGACACAAAGTAGAATGGAAATCACTTTCAAATACAATGTACACAGGTGATGTTATTGTTAAAGCCGGCAATGGTTACCACAAATATAACTATAGCGCAGCTGGTGAAAAAAGTGATAGCAAATTGACAGGTCCTGAATGGCGTAAAAATAGTAATGACTCATGGGACTTAAAGGATATTAGTCATATCACCTTTAAATTAACTGGTATTGTGACAACCACTACCACAACCACTACCACAACAACTGCAGCACCAACCACAACAACCACCGTAGCAGAATCAACCACAGTTGCAGAATCAACGACCGTAGCAGAATCAACCACCGTAGCAGAATCAACCACCGTAGCAGAATCAACTACCGTAGCAGAATCAACTACTGTAGCAGAATCAACTACCGTAGCAGAATCAACTACCGTAGCAGAATCAACTAC
>CAZFST010000038.1:0-35406 GCA_964522015.1 uncultured Fusibacter sp.
ACCCACAACCTACCGGTTAACAGCCGGTTGCTCCGCCGTTGAGCTACCTTGGAATGTCAGTGAGCAACGAACCGCTATGTTTCAAGCGTTTGCACTGCCCTGACGACAAGATTAATCTTACCATAGTGCTAAAAGCATGTCAACCAATTATCAAATCTTTTTTTGTTTTTTTTAAACTTTCTTTATGCAGCTTCAGACATCGAAAAAAAGTTCTCATTATATACCTCGAAAATTAGGTAATGCTTTAGTACCTGAATCCGTTTCACAACAACCTCTTCACCATCACGGGAATACAGCGTTGATCTGCCATAATTAGCAACTGGAACGTAATTTTTTTTCGCCATATAGGCTTCAAAAGCCATGATAGACATGTCGTTTTTTTGTGCTATAAATCTAGATCCATTACCAGTAATATCAATAAGTCCTTGTTGGCGCCGCGCTAAAAGCGCAGCAGCCACCAAGGATTTGACATCATTTCTTTTTGAAAAACGCCATAAATAGTAAATTAAACCGACGAGACTACTGATGAGTACGACTACCGCAAAAAATTGCAATACCTTTTTCATAGGCCCCACCTCTTATTTAGATGTCTTTTTTAGGTGCCGAAGTCCGTGGTCTAGAAGGTCTTTTAGCACCTTCTTGTCCTGATTCTGGCTTTTTACCGTACGATTGTCTTTTTCTACCATCGTCATTTGAATTTGAATAGCTTTTTTTAGGACCATCATTTCGTTTGAAAGAATCTCTATTACCGCTTCGCTCTTGCATTTGTCCTGGCTTTGCGTGTTCAACAATAGGTTTTCTGTTCGTAGATTTAGCATTTAATGAGTAAATCAAAGTCTCTGCTTCTGAAAACGGCATACTAACGAATGAAAATGCATCAAAAATCTTAATTTCTTTGATGTCATATGCTTTTATTTCAACTTCAGCTTGGATCAATTCAATGATTTTCTTAACATTGAAACCGTCTTGACGGCCTTTTGCGATAAATAAACGGGTTTTGCCCTCTTTATCTACAGAAGTAGAAACATCTTTAATGTCAGTATAGTTATCCTGGGTTAAAGTATCTTTCAAGAAATATTTAAGCAAACCATTCAAAAGCGTGGTGCTCTCAAATTCTTCAAGAAGCACTTGAGTAATTTCTTGGTACTCTTCGATATTTTCGTTAAAGATTGTTTCTTTAATTTCTTCAATCACATTTGCACGTTTTGATTTTAAGATATCTTCAACTTTTGGAATTTTTTCTTTACGGATGCTTGTGTTTGCAATCTTTTGAATGTGTACAAGACGTCTATATTCTGCAGATGTAATAAATGTGATTGCAGTACCTTGCTTACCAGCACGGCCTGTTCTACCAATTCTGTGGACATAACTTTCTGGGTCTTGTGGGATAGAGTAGTTAATAACATGGGTAAGGTCGTTAACATCAAGGCCCCTTGCAGCAACGTCAGTAGCCACAAGTACATTCAATAATTTTGATTTGAATTTTTTGTAGATTCTTTCACGTTGGAACTGAGATAAATCACCGTGCAAACCTTCAGCATCATAACCACGTTCCATCAAACTATTAGAAACTTGATCAACGTCACCTTTTGTACGACAAAAAACAATACCAAAAAAGTCGGGTTCAATATCAATAATCCGCGTCAAAGCTTCAAATTTATCTCTATTAGCGACTTCAAAATAAATTTGATCGGTTAGGCTTGTGGTTAAATCTTTCTTTTTAACAAGAATCGTTTGGTATTTTTTCATGTAAGTCTTAGCAATATCTAAAATACGCTCAGGCATCGTTGCTGAGAACAAGAAAGTACGCTTATCAGCATTGGCATGCTTGATAATGTATTCGATGTCTTCAACAAAACCCATATTAAGCATTTCGTCAGCTTCATCCAGCACTAAAAAGTCAAGATTATTCAATTTAAGGATATTACGATTAATCAGGTCGATTAAGCGTCCAGGGGTACCGACAACAATGTCTGCCCCTTCTTGCAATTTCTTGATTTGGCGCTCTATTGAAGTTCCACCGTAGATAGGCAAGATTTTTGTCTTCTTGTTCTTCTTGAATGAATAAAGCTCTTCGGAAACCTGAACCGCTAATTCACGGGTTGGTGTAACGATTAAGGCTTTAATTCCTTTTTTGTTATCGTCCAACAATTCCAAAATCGGTAATCCAAATGCTGCTGTTTTACCTGTTCCTGTTTGTGCTTGGCCTACAATATCATCAGTTGAACTTAAGATGATTGGAATAGCTTGTGCTTGAATCGGTGTTGGTTCTTCAAAACCTTTTTTCTCGATTGCTTTTAGCGAGGCTTCACTAAGCCCCAGTGCTTCGAATTTTGATAAATCCATGATATTCTCCTTTGTTGATAACGTGTTCACGATTCATCGGGCATGCCACTTTCAGTATACCGTTCACTGGAACGGTTTTTCTTGCAATAAAAAAAGTACCCCAATTTGAGACTGTCACGCAGACGACTTTGCTTACTCAGCTCAAAAGGTACGTAGAATTTTCCTAGCACATATGAAATAGATGACAAGACGAGCTTTGTAAGAAGTGTTTATGAGAATCCTGAACAATTGCTATCAATTAGTGTAACACTTTTCTCAGTTAGAAGCAAGTGTTCACCTGTTAAGAGTATTAATTATGTCAAAAAAAACACATCTATAACGAGTATAGATGCGTTCTCAGAGTATTAACTTGTTGAATTGATAATAATTTTGCTCTACTATCTTTATTTTTTGCTCTACTATCTTTAATTTTAATCGACTTATCGACATGCATTAACTATAGTTCAGGGTGAATTTTCTTATCCTTTGCTGTCATTTTAACACCTGCCACAGGAATTGACTGGGTCAAATAGACTGACGCATCAGATAAGTTCAATTCATTGAGAAGGCTTAGGTTAGATAAATAAGCATCTTTTTTTAGTCGAAGCACCTGAACACCTTGAGTGTTTCTAGTTGCTTTCTCCGGAATGATTTCTGAGGAGAATACTAGCAGATTTTTTGACAAGTCACCTTCAGTCCTAACCGCGACCAATTGAACTTCTTGATCGATGACAATCATACGGACCACTTGTCCTTTGTCCGTATAAGCATTCACAAGTTTTCTTCTGTTTTGTTTCGTTTCATAACTGGAGATTGGAATTTTGGCAATTTTACCGTTATCCAGTGCAATTATCAATTGGCCTTGATAATCAATAGTTGAGTGCATAAAGATAATTCGCTCATTTTCAGAGAGCTCCAAAAGATTTTGCAAGTAATGGCCTAGTTCTGATGCCTTATGCTCAGCAATCTCGTGACATTTTAATTTATAAACATTTTGCTGATTGCTAAAGAATAGGATATCAGAAAGATTGGTCGCATCACACTCTTGAATAAAGACATCATCATCCTTAATCTTTTGGGTATTATTCGCTCGAAGGGAAGTCAGAGTAATCTTTTTAAAGTATCCGTGATCTGTCATAAAGAGCTTAAGATTGTAGTCTTCAATCAGATTCAAATCAGTTATAGCACTGTTGACATGTTGATGCAAGACCTCAGTGACTCTAGGTTTAGCGTATTTTTTTATGATCACTTTAAGTTCTGAAATCATCAATTGCTTTATTTTTGTAGGGGAGTCTTTAAGGGCTGTCTTTTCATCAATCGATCTTTTTAAATTGACAATTTCATCGATCCTTTGAATCAAATAATCTTTATTTAAATTACGCAGTCTAATATTTGCAACATATTCAGCTTGTATATCATCAATCTTAAAAGAGGTTTTCAAATTCGGAACCACTTGTTGATCGTCATCTGTCTCTCTGACAATACGTATTGCCTGATCTATATCAAGTAATACCCGTTCTAAGCCAAGTAACAGGTGCAGCTTTTGGTTTAACCCAATCAGATCAAAATTCAGCTGACGTTGAATACAACCAATTCTAAAAAGAATCCATTCATCAAGAATGCCCAGCACCCCTAGAACTTTTGGTCGGGCATGAATCAAAAGATTAAAATTACACGAAAAAGTATCCTCTAGCGGCGTCATCTTAAAAAGTTTATGCATCAATACCTCGTAGTCAGTACCACGTTTTAGGTCCAGCGCAATTCTTAAACCCTTTAAATCCGTCTCATCACGGACATCTGAAATTTCTCTAACTTTACCTGATTTAATTAGATCAATTATTTTATCAATAATTGCCTCAACGGTTGTAGTGTATGGTATTTCGGTGATTTCGATGCAATTTAACTTTTTATCATAGATATATTTAGAACGCAGTTTAACCGAACCGACACCGTCGTCGTAGATGCTCCTAAATGCCTTTTCATCATATAATAAATAGCCACCAGTACTAAAATCCGGTCCGGTCAAATATTGGCTTGGATGCACCGTACGACCTTCTAGTACCGCTATGGTTAAATGGCAGACCTCCGACAAGTTAAAACTGGAAATACAACTAGCCATACCAACAGCGATACCCTTGTTGGCATTCACTAAAATATTCGGGAATGTGGTTGGCAATAACATAGGCTCTTTTGTGGTTGAATCATAGTTATCCATAAAATCAACTGTGTCTTTATCAATATCTTTAAAAATCTCCTGACAAATATCGTCAAGCTTAACTTCTGTATACCTAGAAGCAGCAAAACGCATGTCTCTTGAAGACGTCTTACCAAAGTTCCCTTTGCTGTCGACATAAGCGTGCAGCAAAGCATCATGGCCCTTGGTTAAGCGAACCATGGTTTCATAGATTGCCATATCTCCATGGGGATTAAGTTTCATGGTCTGCCCTACAACATTCGCAGATTTAGTCCGATTGCCTTTCAAAAGATTCATTTTATACATCGTGTAAAGTAGCTTTCGATGAGAAGGCTTAAAACCGTCTATTTCAGGAATCGCCCTTGAGACAATAACACTCATGGCGTATGGCATAAAATTTTCTTGTAGGGTATCTGTGATGCCTTGACGGGCAATAAGATTATCTGATGACATATTTCCTCCTAACTAATATCTAGATTATCCAGGTAATCTGGCCCGTATGTTTCAATAAATAATTTGCGATTTTGCAAATCGTCCCCTAGGAGAGTATTAAACATAATCTCTGTCTTTTTGACATCCTCTGATTCTATGGCGATTAACCTGCGGCTGGCAGGACACATTGTGGTTTTCCACATCATATCAGGCTCATTTTCACCAAGTCCTTTTGACCGTTGAATCTGATAAGTCTGTTTACCAAGGCTTTTAATAATATCCTGTTTCTCTTTTTCGCTATATGCAAAGTAGGTTTCTTTTTTTGTTGAAATTTCAAATAATGGGGATTCTGCAATAAAAACCTTACCAGCATCAATTAAAGTTGGCATCAAGGTATAAAACATCGTCAATATCTGAGTTCGAATATGAAAGCCGTCCACATCCGCGTCTGTACAGATAATAACACGATCCCATCTGAGATCTTCAAGATTAAAAGTGGCAAGTTCTTTAGCATGTTTTGATTTGATTTCGATGCCACAGCCCAGTACTTTTATCAAATCTACGATAATGTCACTTGCAAATATTTTCTCGTAGTCAGCCTTCAAACAGTTGAGAATTTTACCTCTAACGGGCATTAAGGCCTGAAACTCTGCATCCCGAGCGAGTTTACAGGCGCCAAGAGCCGAGTCACCTTCCACAATGTAGATTTCTCTTTCAGAGACAACCTTTGTACGACAATCGACGAATTTTTTGATCCGATTTGTAAAATCGATTTTCTGACTGAGTTTTTTCTTGATATTCAACCGGGTTTTTTCAGCATTTTCTCTGCTACGCTTATTGATTAGCATCTGTTCAGCAACACGCTCAGCCTCAGCGCGGTTTTCAATAAAGTAAACTTCTAATTCATGGCGGATAAATTCCGTCAAGAACTCTTGAATAAACTTATTATTGATGGCTTTTTTTGTCTGATTCTCATAACTTGTAAGAGTCGAAAAAGAATTGACCACTAGCACTAAACTATCTTGAATATCTTGAAATGTAATTTTCTTTTCGTTCTTCTGATATTTGTTTAGTTTTTTTAGCAAGCTATCAATTTCATTTACAAATGCAGATTTTACTGCTTTATCTGGTGCGCCACCATGCTCAAGAAAACTTGAATTATGATAGTATTCAATTAAATTGATATCATTATTGAAAGCAAAAGCAACTTCTGCCTTCACTTTGTATTCAGGTTTATCCGATCTATCTCGACCTTTACCTTCGTCAAAGTAATGCATAATTCTAGAGATTGCCATGTTTTCGTTGATTTCTTCTAGATAATCCACAATACCATTGCGGTATAAAAATACAAAAGTCTCATTGCTTTCTTCATCGAACAACTCAAATCTAAGACCAGAGTTGACTACCGCTTGTTTTTTGAGCACCATTTTGAAAAAATCCAAAGGTATGTGGGTCTCAGTAAAAACATCCAAGTCTGGTTTCCACTTTTGTACTGAGCCAGTTCTTTCACCTTCTATGACTTTCTTTTTTAAGCCACCAATATTTTCACCTTTTTCAAAGTGAAGATCAAATCTAGCCCCATCTCTATAAACCACCACATCAAACCATTCAGAAGCATACTGCGTTGCACAGGCACCTAGTCCATTTAACCCAAGACTGTATTCATAATGCTCAGCTTCGTTATTGTTGTATTTACCGCCTGCATAAAGCTCACAATACACAAGTTCCCAGTTAAATCGTTTTTCCTTGTGATTGTAGCCTAAGGGAATACCCCTTCCAAAATCCTCAACGGTGATAGCATCATCCAAATGGCGAATGACCCGTATCACATCTCCATGTCCTTCTCTTGCTTCATCAATAGAATTCGATAAAATTTCAAAAAAAGAATGTTGGCATCCTTCAAGGCCATCGGATCCAAATATAACACCAGGTCGTTTCCTAACACGATCTGAGCCTTTTAGAGATGAAATACTACTATTATCATATGTTCCCTTTTCTTTATTGGAAGCCATCGGTTTCCCCTTCCCACTGTTGTGTATAAATCCTCTATTATGTTCACATGAAACGCCAGAAAAATCAATTCTTTTCGTTTCAATCCTTATTACCTTTTCACAAGATGTTACCATACATTTTCACAAAGTACAAACACACGTTCGTTTGACCATCCTATGTCCATTTGTTATAATAAAATAACGTTTCCACAAATAAAGGACACTTGTCTGCCTGCCACGCGCTTACAGGAGAATACTATGTCTCATACTTATCTGATTGTTTCAACCGAGGTTTTACCTGAAGTTTTTCTAAAAGTGATTGAGGCAAAGGCACTAATCATGCAAAAAAAAGCTAAAGGCGTCTCTGAAGCTGTTAAAGAAGTTGGTATCAGCCGAAGTTCATACTATAAATATATAGAGCACGTCTTCACTTTTGAGGAGAAAATGAATGCCAAGCGCCTTACTCTCTCCTTGGTGTTAGCACACGAAAAAGGCGTCCTCTCTAGGATACTCGAAATGATTGCAAAAGCAAATGGCAATGTTCTAACAATTGCACAATCCCCACCTGAGAATGGGATTGCCAGTGCTAATGTAACATTTGACACGACACAAATGGAACTATCAATTGATCATTTTATTGAAGAAATTCATCACCTCTCAGGGGTTGTCGAACTACATGTAAAAGCAGGCCCTTTATCAGAAACCTAAAAAGCCAGTCGATTGACTGGCTTTTTAGTGCAAATAAATCTATTATGGGTTAATTTAATCTAAGTCAATTAAATTACTTAATTCGAATCCACTTTAGTTGGAACAAGACTCTGTTTTAGGGGTAACTTAACGATAAAAGTACTCCCTTTACCAACTGTACTTTCAACATGGATCTCTCCTTTATACTGATGAACAATATGCTTTACAATTGAAAGGCCTAGACCTGTGCCACCTACTTTGCGAGACCTAGCTTTATCCACTCGATAAAACCGTTCAAACAGTCGTTCCTTATGTTCATCCGAAATACCGATGCCAGTATCCGCGATGATTAAAGTCATCTCGGTTTGGTCTGCCTCTAAGCTAATTTTGACGTAGCCTTCTTCAGTGTATTTAAGGGCATTATCTATCAAGTTGATTGCAAGTTGCTTGATTCTGTCCCTGTTTACAAACATATTAATAGACTCTTGGTTTTCAAATATTAACTTAACTGGTTTCCCTTCAACTCTTTGTTGAAGCATATCAACGACCTCTTTGATAACAACATCAACGCTAATAAGAGAAGACTCCAGCTCTTTTTTAGGATTTTCGATTTCGGAAAGCAAGAGAATGTCAGAAATAAGACGGTTCAGTCGTTCCGATTCATCTTCAATGATGCCCAAAAATCTCATAGCCTTTTGAACATCCGTAATCGCCCCATTTTTAAGGGTATCAACAAAGCCTAAAATAGAAGTTAAAGGGGTTTTCAGTTCATGGGAGACGTTGGAAACAAAATCCGATCTCATATTCTCCAACTTTTTTATTTGCGTAATATCTTCAATTACAATCATACTGCCCAAGATTTCCGCTTCTGCCGTCAATATTGGGTGAATTGATACCCGTAAAGATTTATCCAAATGGACATGTTGAAGCTCACGGGTTTCTTGATGTCCTATCTCAATAGATGCATTAATCATCTCGATAATTTCATCATCTCTTATGATGCGATACATAGAATCTTGAATTCCAATTAAACTCTCAGGCAAATTGAGAATTTCCCTAGATTTTTGATTAATCATCATAATTTGTCGCTTACAATCGACTGCAATAACACCACTAGCCATACTGTTTAGGATTGCCTTTAATTCAGCATTTCGACCTTCTAGATTAGACATAGCAAGAACAAGGTTCTGGCGCATTTTATTGAAGGCATCCCCTAATTGACCTATTTCATCTGTTTGTGCGGTATAAACTGTTTTCTCATAAGCACCTTCTGCAATTAAATTGACATCCTCTTTAAGTTGAATAATAGGGTCAGTCATTTTTTTTGTAAAGAAAAACACCATAATAAAAACGCCTACTGCCACAAAAGAAAACGCAACAATTGTATAGCGAGTAATAAAATGGTTGAATTCCTTAATCACAAGAAACGGCTTCGAAAGTCTTACATAATAAGAGTTCGCACCCACTTTAAGTTTACTAGCCACGTAAATCGCTTCTTGCTTAATGGTTTCGCTGTAACGAATGCTTATACCATACTTCGATGAAGAGGCTGCCGCTTTGATTTCTGGACGCATTAAATGATTATCCATTTTTGATGGATTTTCAAAATTATCAGCAACAACTAAGCCAGACTCATTGATAATCGTCAATCTTTGCGTGTCATTAAAATCAAGATACTTAACAAAATCCTGAGCAGTAGCATCATTGAACTCCCAATGTTCAGCATTAAGTTCAATGAGTTTGATTTCGTCTAAAAATGACTGAGTAATCTGATTTTCAAGGGTCTTTTTGATACTAATCCCAGAAATAGAAGCGAAAGAAACAAACATAATTAAACCAAAGACAAAATAAGATAATACCATTTTTTTTCTCATCGCACTCACTCCCTGTAGAAGTCTATGTTATCGGGATAGTTATAACCATCGCTAGATCTATCCCGATATAAACCAATAGCCATTCCTGTGCTTAGATTTGATTACCATGTGAGTTATGTGGAGCATTTGCACTATAATGCTTCCCTTCAACAGAATAGATTACCCATTCAGCGATATTAGTTGCATGGTCTGCCATACGTTCAAAATATTTTGCAATCATCAGTATTTTCAACAACTGTTCTGTACGTTGACTATCTTCGTGAATCATGTGGGTGACATCATCAATAACCAACTGATAGTAATCGTCGATGGCGTCATCGGAAGCGCAGATAAGTCTTGCCTTTATAACATCGCCTTCTATAAAACAATCGATTGTCATACGAATCATCTCTTTAACTAGCTGCGCCATTTTGGGAATATCAATCAGTGGCTTGACGTAGTTCTCTTTAGCTAGAAGTATTGTGATTTTGGAAATATCACAGCAATGATCAGCAATTCGCTCTAAATCCGTTACAATCTTAACCGTTGAAAAAATCTTTCTAAGATCAGATGCTACAGGTTGTTGGGTTGAAATGATAGCAACACTTTTGTTTTCAATTTCAACTTCCATTTGATCGTAAACATCGTCGCCACAAATAATCTTTTGTGCTAAAACTGAATCTTGGCTTATAAGTGCTTTTATGGTATCATCTATGGCTTTTTCTATGGAAGTCCCCATTTTAATCATTGATTCTGTCAAATCTTGAATCTCTGCATCCAGCGTAGCTCGTAGTGACATTTAGTAGCCTCCTCTATTTTCAATAATAATTTTTAGTATCCAAAGATCATATTTATCGTTAATCCTCATTGCATCTGGTCTTCTTAATGCCTAAATCATCCGAATCTACCTGTAATATAGTTCTCAGTTCTAGAATCGTGTGGCGTATTAAATAGTTTAACGGTATCGTCGAATTCAATGACTTCACCATTTAAGAAAAAAGCCGTTTGATCAGATATTCTACCAGCTTGTTGCATATTATGAGTGACGATAACGATGGTATAGTTCATTTTCAACTCTCTTGCTAGTTCTTCTATTTTTGTAGTTGATATCGGATCTAAAGCAGATGTCGGCTCATCCATCAACAAAACATCGGGTTCAATTGCCAGCGCACGGGCAATACATAAACGCTGTTGCTGACCACCTGATAAACCAAAAGCATTTGTTTTAAGGCGATCTTTAACCTCATCCCATATTGCAGCTTGCTGCAATGATTTCTCAACAAGTTCATCTAACTTCGCTTTGTTTTTAATGCCATGGGCACGGGGACCATAGGCAACATTGTCGTAAATGCTCATCGGAAATGGATTCGGTTTTTGGAAAACCATGCCAACTTTCTTTCGTAGATTAATAACATCGTAGTTCTTATAGATGTTTTCTTGATCTAAGAGAATATCGCCGGTAATGCGAACCCCATCAATAAGGTCATTCATTCTGTTTAGAGTTCTAATAAATGTTGACTTACCACAACCTGAAGGTCCAATTAGGGCTGTAATGCTCTTTTCTCTAATTTCCATATTGACTTTTTTAAGCGCTTGGGTGTCACCATAAAAAAGGTCTAAATCTTTGATACTGAACTTAATATTTTGCATAGGGACCTCATTCCAAATGTTAGTTTAAGAGAAACACATATTTTTTTAATTACTGCTATCGTTACTATTCTGCACGCTTTTGAAATTTGTTTCTCAAAAGAATTGCGAATCCATTAAATGACAACAGGATGGCCATTAGGACCATAATGCCTGCAGCTGCAACCTCTTGAAATTCTTTTTGAGGTCTAGATGTCCAATTGAAAATCTGAATAGGCAGTGCTGTATACTGATCCATTATGGATTCCGGCGTAAATGCAACGTAACCCACTGCACCAACCATAATTAGGGGAGCAGCTTCACCCAGAGCTCTTGAAATTGCCAAGATTGCACCTGTTAAAATGCTTGGTATTGCATAGGGTAGGATAACACCACGAAGGGTTTGTAGTTTTGTTAAACCAAGAGCCAAAGACCCTTGATAAAGTGATTTTGGAACACCTCTGAGGGCTTCTTGTGAAGTGACAATAATAACAGGAAGAATTAAAAGTGCCAAGGTAAGTCCACCTGAAAGAACACTTCTTCCAAATCCAAACATCCTTACAAACACTGCTAAGCCCAGCATACCATAAACAATAGAAGGTACCCCGGCTAAATTTGAAATGTTGATTTGAACCAGTTCACGCCATCTGTTTTTTTTAGAAAACTCCTCTAAATAGACTGCAGTACCAATACCAATTGGTAGGGCTATCGCAACAGTGGTAATAAGCAACCAGATACTACCCGCTAAAGCAGATTTAACTCCAGCTTTACTAGCCATTCTCGATGGAAAGTTTCTTATAAAATCCCAGTTTAATTTACTAATCCCACTCATCACAATCTGCGTCAATAATAAAAGAAGCATTAAAATACCAAAAGCAACACACATCATCATCAACCACTTAAAAAGTGTATCTTGACGTCTTTTCTTTTTAATGTAATCTGTCTGAGCCACTTAGTACTCCCTTCTATAACGCTTAACGACAAATCGCGCAAAGACATTAAGACCAAATGTCATTCCAAATAGTAATAGTCCAACAGCAAATATGGTATAGTACATCGTTGTGCCGTGCGGAACATCACCAAGGCTTATATTGACCATATAACCTGTCATGGTTTGAACAGACGTCAATGGATTAATCGTCAATTTGGGTGTAGCTCCTGCTGCAATTGCCACAATCATGGTTTCTCCAATTGCCCTTGAAATAGCCAAAACAAAAGAAGAAATAATACCTGACAATGCACCCGGAACAACAACTTTAGTCGCCACTTCAAACGTTGTAGAACCCAGTGCAAGGGCACCTTTTCTCATGGCATCCGGAACAGCATTCATGGCATCTTCACTAAGTGATGCTACCATCGGAATAATCATAATACCCAGTGCTATTGATGCAGATAAAGCATTAAAAACCTCCAGGTCTGGTATGAATTTTCTCAGAAACGGCGTAATCGCCGTTAAGGCAAAATAACCATAAACGATGGAAGGAACCCCTGCAAGTATTTCAAGAACTGGCTTAAGTATGTTTCTCACATTTCTAGGTGCATACTCGCTCATGTAAATAGCGCATCCAAGACCAATTGGAATCGCTAATCCACAGGCTAAAAGTGCAATTAAAGACGTCCCTGCAACTAGGGGTAGGACTCCAAAGTGCTTGGGTTCAAGCAGCGGCGTCCATGTTGTTCCAGTAAAGAATTCGAAAAACGAAACTTCTTCAAAAAAATGAAATGAATCTACAAATAGAGTCCCCACAATACCAATTGTGGTTAGTACGGTGATTGCAGAAAATAGCATCAGGATTAATTTCACAAGATGTTCGTATCGATACAGCTTTTTTTGCCTTGCATCAACCATATGTGACGATGGTTGTTGGGGTACGGATTTCGGATGCTCCATATAACGCTCTCCTCTAACTTGAAAACTAGTCGCACTGACGCACATAAAATAGGATCTTGTGAGCATCGCTATGGGCTCGATCCTATTTTCATTGTAAATTTATACTCTTTATTATTTTAAGCGATTGAAAAAATTGGTTGAAAAGCGATTCTAATTGGTTCAAAAGCAATTGATTAGATTGGTTCAAACTTGGTTGCAGATGCCTGAAGTTTTGTTGATGAGACTTCTAAAGCTATGGTACAAGACTCGAATGTATCCCGAATTTCAGTGAACGTTGCTAAAGCCTCTTGAATGAGCCTAGTTTCTTTTGCTGTTTGCTCTGTAATTTCAAGCAACTTAGCTGATGCACTCACCACTTGAAACTGGTCTTGTTTCGCTAAAAACACGGATTCATCAATATTCTCAAGGGCTCTATTGCTTAAATCCAGATTTTTTTTGATGCCTTGAAACACTTGTTTGACAGACTCTGTCGCTTTAGTTTGAGCTTTATAAGTCTCCAAATTTCCTTGTATACTTTTAGAAACGTTACTTGAATGACCATTAATGTTTTTTACAATTTTTGTAATCGCTGATGTTTCTTCATTAACTTGCTCTGATAGTTCTCTTATCTCGTGGGCAACTACAGCAAAGCCTAAACCATGTTCACCGGCCCGTGCTGCTTCTATTGATGCATTCAGTGCTAGTAAGTTGGTTTTTCTAGAAATATCATTAATCTGTACTAATATTGAATCCACCATTTTTGTCGCCATAAATAACGCATCTGTTGTTGCAACGACTTCTATTACTTGAAGTTCACCCTGACTAACCAATGTTGAGAGATTATCAATGGCCTCAATCCCTTCATGAGTCGATTGAATGCTTGCCCTTGCATGTGTTTTCAACTTGAGATTGGCCTCTGAAACATTTTCCAAGCGCACCGAAACATCCGCAATAATCTCATAATTTTCTATAAAACCATTGGTTTGTGTCAACATACCTTCTGTTAAAACATTTGTAGCGATTTCTAGTTGATCTGAAAAAATCAAGGTCTGTGCATTTGCTTCTTGAATGCTACTCTGGACAGTGACAATTTCTTCTGAAGCATTGTGTATACCATTCACTATACCCGAAATATTAGCCGCCATACCATTAAAATCTCTACTTATTATAGTAAATTCTTTAACAAAACGCAATTCCGGCATTACGTTAACAATACCTTTGCCCAATTGATGTAATTGGTACCCTAGTTTCTTCAATTGATTGGCCAAGGTTCTCGCATATAAGAACGCCATCAGTGTTATAGCAACCGCGAAAAACAAACCTATCACCGTCATTGTTCGTTGCAGTGCAGTTATCCCTTCCAAAATCACAGACTTTTTTATGGCGTTAACAACACGCCAATTAGTACCTTCAATTGGTTGTTGAGATATGGCGTATTTCTCATCTGCAAGGGAAACAAACTGATTGGCATCTTCCTTAATGGCCCCGAGAACTGGGATCAATTTGGAATTAACCACACTTTGATAAACCACCGTCTGATCAACATCAAATATCACACTATTGCCTTGATGCAATGAGTCAAAATCACGGGTTAGATCATCATAATTAAACAGAATCACCACATATCCAATTTTCCCAGCAAGTGTCTTTAATTGATAAACTACAGGTATCACTTTTTTATTGGTGATTTCGGATATGAAGGGGGTACCCCAATAACTATCCTCGTTAACTTGTAACGCCTTTGCATAAAAATCCTGCTTTTCAATTGAAGTACCTACCATATCACGGTATTCTTTAGCACCTTCTATGACGATATAACCGTTCAAATCAATGATTTGAACTGAATCATAAAGGCCGTCAGCATTTTCTACAATATTTTTAAGATAAAATTTAACACTACTTAGGCGAGTTGAGTCTGGCTCCTGTTTGCGATTAAAACTCTCCAGGGCAAGATTCAAATCTGGCAGTGAACTCATTAATCCCATTGTCATGGCAGTTTGTGACGTGAGACGAGTTACTTGTTTTGAAATATTACTAGTCTGTTGATCCAGCGTAATTTTTGTGGCTTTATAGAGCATCTGAGAACTGGAACGGTAAGTCAGAATGCTAACAATAAAGAGTGGAATCAGAGCCGTTACAAGAAACATACCAAGTAATTGATGTAATAAATTGAGCTGAATACCCGAAATGTACTTAGTTCGCATTTTCATTTTGGCCCTCAATGTGATGTCGTAGTTTATGTCGATAAAAAATGGCACCTTCCACAAGGAAGGCACCATTTGCAATACTTACTTAATGGCTTCCAAAGCAGCATCATACTCTTCTTGAGGCAAGCTTACAAAACCAACTTCAGGGGCTAACTCAGCAGCTACCGTTAAAAAGTATTCGACATAAGCACGAACTTGTGGTTTATCAAGTGATGCTTTGTTAACATAGATGAACAAAGGTCTTGAAAGTGGTGCATACTCACCAGATTTAATCGTGTCAAATGTCGGTGCGATAGGACCATTGCCGTTATCAATTGAAACTGCTTGAAGTGAATCTAAGTTTTCCTCGTAATAAGAGTGACCAAAGAATCCAAGTGCATATTTATCACCTGCAACACCTTGTACTAATACGTTATCATCTTCTGATGCTGTAAAGTCAGGTCTAATCGCACCTGCCTCATCGTTAATTGTTTCTGTAAAGTAATCAAAAGTACCCGAATCTACACCTGGTGCATATAATTTAATCACTTCTTGAGGCCAAGCTGGATTAACATCTGACCACATTTTCACGGTTGAAGTCGGATTCCAAATTTGTTTGAGCTGATCAACAGTCATTTCCTTTGCCCAATCATTCTCTTTATTGATGATAACTGTTAAGCCATCAAAAGAAACTTTCAATTCAATGAACTCAATGTTATTTGCTTTAGCAGCATCAATTTCTGTTTGTTTAATTGGTCTAGATGCATTACTGATATCAGTTTCGCCAGCTGCGAACTTTTTAAAACCACCACCTGTACCAGAAACACCCACTGTTACACGAACATCTTTATTTTCTTTACCAAACTCTTCAGCAACGGCTTCAGCTAATGGGAACACAGTAGACGAACCATCAATGCTAATTTCTCCCTCAACTTTTACAGCTTCAGTTGCTGCTGCTTCTGTTGTTCCTTCAGCTTGAGCTGCATCTGTTTTTGGTGCACCGCATGCAGCAAGTGCTACTACTAATAAACCAGTCATGACTACAGTTGCAATTCTTTTAAGCTTCTTCATGTAGATCCTCCGATTAAACTAAGGTTGAAATTCTGTGTTGTTGTTATTTTTAGTGGTTAGTGACTCAAACCATATATAGACTATAACAATCCAATGTTAGCTTTAAATAAGGAGAATGTTAAGTCTGTGTTAAGTAACTTACCCTTAATAGTATTACTTAAACTAGCGCTGACTCTATTCATTAAATCAATTTTAACTAAAAAGAGCCCAGCGGCATAGTCCATCACGCTAAGATCTGCGCAAACTAAGCTACCGGCTCTTTTCCTACTAAAAAGCAACCTATAAAATCCATTTTACTATTTAACTGATAAGCTCTATTTTACTTTATAACCAACACCACGAATTGTTTCAATATACTTATCATCGTCAGTTTCAATTTTTCTTCTCAAATGGCGGATGTGAACATCAACCGTTCTTGTTTCCCCATAATATTCGTAACCCCAAACTGCATCTAGTAGATAATCTCTTGTTAAGACTTTACCTCGATTTTCTGCAAGTATTTGTAATAACTCGAATTCTTTATAGGTTAATTGAAAGATTTGCCCATCTCGAGATACCTCATGCTTATCGACATCAATAATAAGAGATTGAATTTCATAAGTTTTCGAACTCGATTTCGGCGTCTCTTTTGCATTTGTATTCGAACGCCTTAATACAGCTTTCGCCCGAGCAAGTAGCTCCCTGATGCTAAATGGTTTTGTAATATAATCGTCTGCACCAATTTCTAAGCCGACCACTTTGTCCATTTCACTGCCTTTTGCCGTCAACATGATAATTGGCACATCCCTTGTTTTTTCACTCATCTTCAGCATCTTACAAACTTCAAGACCGTCCAATTCCGGAATCATTAGGTCCAAAAGCGTCACATCAGGCATCAATTCCTTAACTAAGGCTAAGCCATCTTTACCATTGTTTGCGACAGTCACTACATAGCCATTTTCCTCAAAGTTGTATTTGATTAACTCAGCAATGTTTTCATCATCTTCAATTACAACTACCTGTAATTTAGCCATTCTACACCCCCAAAAATAGTCGAATTCAACCTGATTATAACCTAAATTTCACATTGTGTTGTTAACCTTAGGTTAAGTCTCACTTTCGCATCATTTTTGCATCATTTTTGCATCACTTTTGACGTACCTTTTGAATGATACATATTTAAGTCTGCAATTTTAAGTGCTGTCATTAAAGAATCTGTATCTTCCGGTACACAAACAATCCCAAAATCAGCTTGAATACGAAGCTGTTTTACTGTGAGAGGCGCTTTATACAGCTGTCTTTCCATAAGATTAACGCAGTCTTGAGCAGCAAGGCGGTCAGCTTCAGGTAGTAAAATAATGAACTCATCCCCACCAAAACGCCCTATCGCATCTGTTGGTTTTAGGCAATCTTTAAATATTTGCGCAACACTTTTTAAGACTTCATCACCAATTTCGTGACCATAAGTATCGTTAACAGATTTAAATTCAGATAGATCAATCATTATCATCGCAGCAGTCGTCTCGCTATTTAACATCTTCAAATGTTCTTCTTCAATCCGTCTAATAATAAAGCGTCTATTCCATATTTCTGTTAATGGGTCAATGAGAGCCTCCCACTCAGTCACTTCCATCAGATCATTCAACCGCCAGATAACAGCCAGCTGCTTTGCTATAATGGCCATGACTTCACGTTCTTGGGTGGTGAGTCCCCTCTCTTTTATTCCATAAATAACGCCGAAATTTGCCTCTCCATGGTTTATGGGCTGGGAGCAATGATAAAGTTGCTGACTCTTAAAATACGTCTGTGAATAGCTACCAGATTCGATAGATTGTTCTATAAGCGCCATTGAGTGCTCTACGCCAAATTGTTCGTGACTATTTTTTCTTGTTTCTGATAATAATCGTATACCAGTTGTAGTAGAACCATAAATCGCCAGATGTCCATACAAACCTTCATCCACGACCCTCTGAGCGATATGACTTCTATCCCGTTGATACATCATCTCACTGACCGTATGATGGAGCCCTTTTAACTTCTTGGCTTCTTCAGTTAGCTCTTTTCTAGAATTGTACTCTTCAAGATATAATCCGATGTGAGCAGCACTTAATTTAAACATTTCAATTTCAATAGCAGAAAATGCATTTTTGGTTTCGCTATCTGCACCAATTACTCCCCATAAAAAATCTTGGTGTCGAATAGGCACTAATAGTAATGAATTGATCCCCTCATGATGTTCAATATACTTTTCATTCTCCGTAATTGCGCCTGAATAAAAATCAGTCGCAGACTGAATAACTTGACCTAAAATTCCTTTGTACTCAACAAAATATGTCTGCTTTTGAGTTTCTGAAAATTCTCCCCTGGCATCAAATACCTCAAAATCCGTAGCGAATTTATCGGCTTTGATAAATAGAAATAGATTTCTAAAAGGTAGAATCATTTTCAAACCCTTTATTAACACATGAAATAAATCATCCGCAGTCCCAGTGAATCTGATTTGTTCAAAGAGGGAGAATAGTTGCTCTTGCTTATGCATGATATTTTCAACTTCTTTGTTCTTAGCCATTAGACTTTCATTAATATGATGCAATTCATTATTTAAAAAAGCATGCTCAGTCACATCATTACCTGTAATCATAATCACTGCTTGTTCATCCATTTCAATTGCTACAAATGACCATTCAATTAGTAGCCGTTTGCCTGAAGTTAAAGTTAATGTGCTATTCATATGGCTAATGGTCCGCTGAGCAACTGTACTTTGAATTTTTTTATTGAATTCTTCAAATTCATTACCTAATAATAATTGTTTCCAAAATTCTAATTTCAAAGTGTCTTCTTGATTGAGTAAGAGTTTTTCTACAAATATTTGATTATACCTGATCAAGCGCAAGTTTAAATCCACAACGCAAAACAGTGCCCTAGAAGCCTGAAATAATTCCTCAATAAATTTTTTTTCTTCAGCAAGTGCCAATTGATACAATTTGTTATCTGTCGCATCTGAAATAACCCCCTGCCAAATTACACCATCAACCACTTTGACAGGCTGTAATTGTATATCACAATAGTAAAAGTCAAGATTCTTTAACTTAGCCTCAAAATGTACAGGCAACATGTATTTTGCTGACTCAGACAACCGATTTACTAGATTCCATCCAGTATTCATATCAAAGAGTTCCAAAAAAGACATCTGATTGCTCAATTGTATCGCAGTTAAAGGTTTAGCAGTGTTTTGCATTGATATGACTATTACATCAGGTCCGACAACTTTCAAACCAATAAATATCAATGGCACTTCTTGAGAGATTTGAAACCGCTGAAGTGCCAATTCTAAATATTCTTGACTATTTGTCAATTGAACTTCCGTCGTTTCAGATTGTGAACGATAAGATGTCATTAGTTCTAATACGTGATCCAGAGGTTTAAAATAATGGTTATTGATAGTTCTGTATAGTGAAATACAAGCCCAAAGCAATGTAACATATAATATGACAAAAGCAATGAAAACAAAAGGGATGTCTATGTTAAACTCATCCAAATTAATAAAAGTGAAAACCCCAAGTAAGCCGACGAGCCCGTAAATTAACATCACTACAAACAATTTCTGTTGCATTTTTATCTGATAAAACATGTTAATATCGTCATTTTTACTATGATTATTTTTTTTCATTCTCATTTTAAACCATCCGTTTTTATAATATTATATCATACTTAATTTGGGTATCGAACCCTCGTTTCTCAATAAACACAGGCGTACATGGGCCAAATTCCTAACATCACCGTTTGTAGTATACAATTCAGACCACTAACTTTACTGATTTTATGGTTTATGAAAACTTAAAAGTCATTTTAAATTTAAATTCATTCTAAAAAAAATCAAAGTCAACACTTGACCTCGATTTTTTTCTAAGACATCAATAAATTAAAGAATCGATTTCAAGGTCGAAATTTTTAATCAAATCCACAAAATCAGTACCAATTTGAATCAGGGGCCTATGAGGCTGAGACTTATGAATCATCACGATTACCCCCACACGACCATCACTTAACTTGACAATATTGCCAACATAATAATTACTTATTCTCGACAAAAAAAGTTGCGTCAATTCAGGATCTAAATACCCATAACTCTCTTCTGTCATAACTTTTGCAACGAGAAATGGATTGGAAGCTTCTCTGTAGACACGCTTAGTGGTCATGGCACTAAAAACGTCAGCAATGGAAATCATCCTTGATATCCTTTGGATTCCATCTGCTTTCAAACCATAAGGATAACCACTGCCGTCATAATGCTCGTGATGCTCAACCACTGCACGTAAAATTGACTCTGAAACCGATTTCTGATTCATTAACAATACGTAACCAAGAGTTGCGTGTGTTTTCATGATTTTCATTTCATCATGGGTTAACGGCCCTGGCTTATTTAATATTTCATCGGGAATATTTACTTTACCTATATCATGCATCAAGCCTGCTATGGCTATTTCGCGAATTAGCTGTTCATCACAATTAGCCCATTTAGCCAGCAGTGCAGAAGTTAGCGACACACATACCGAATGGTCAAAAGTATAAGCGTCACACACTTCTAATTGCCACAACTGCCTAACTACACCAGGGTTATTCAATACCTGGTCCACTAAGGGTGTAACAATACTTTGCAACTCCTCAACAGCAAGATTATTTCCAAATTTTATAGATTGAAAAACAGATTTAAATCGGACTACGGACCCCTCAAAAGCATTCTGCGCATCTGTTTTTTTAGCAACAAATGGCTTCAATTCTGAACTAGAAGGTTCACTTGCTTCTAAAAGAATCTTTACAAATTCAACCTCAAAGCTGATTAATTTATCAATATGCATTTGCGTCAATCTGGTCCCCGACCCCAATATGAGTTCGCCTGAATCCAAAAACACATCTTCAGATATAATCATTCCCGGTGTTAGTAAAATTACTAGATGCGCCATAAGCCCTCTCCACTGATATTCAACATTGACAATGATGTGAGAAAACCAGCTCTAAAATGAGCTGGTTCTATTTTAACTTATGTGATTGTTTAATCACACCCTAATTAATTCTAATGATCCCGAGACATACGCAAAAATGTGGGGATTGCTAATTCATCAGCATCATCAGTAGACTCCTGCGAGTCAACTTCTGACGTTTTCGGAGCCACAATCGGCGCTTTGGCAGAAGGGGTAACAGGAGATATAGGCTGAGCATTAGTAGTTGGGTGTTCTGTCGTAACATTTTTAACGAGATTATCTACAAACATTTCATCAAACTGACCATCAGAAAAACCTGTTGCAATTACAGTAATACGAATTTCATCTTTCAAAGTTTCATCAATGACAGCACCGAAAATGATGTTAGCATCAATATCAGCTGATTCAGATACAATTTCAGCAGCTTCTGTAACTTCATGAAGACTTAAGCTGTTGCCACCAGTGATGTTTAGTAGTACACCTTTCGAACCATTAATTGTGGTTTCTAGCAAAGGAGAATGGGTCGCTTGTCTAGCAGCTTCTATTGCACGATTTTCTCCACTTGCTTTTCCAATACCCATGTGGGCTAAACCGCGTTCGTACATGACTGTTTTAACATCTGCAAAGTCAAGATTAACAAGACCTGGCGTTGTAATCAAGTCAGAAATACCTTGAACACCTTGACGTAGTATATCATCTGCAATTTTGAAGGCCTCAACAATTGAAGTTCTTCTTTCAACAACTTGTAATAAGCGATCGTTAGGTATGGTTACTAATGTATCCACTCTTTTTTTAAGTTCTTCAATGCCCTTTTCAGCATGGGCACGTCTTCTTTTACCCTCAAATGTAAAGGGTTTTGTGACAACACCAACTGTTAAAATACCCATTTCTTTTGCAATTTCAGCAACGATAGGAGCAGCACCAGTACCTGTACCACCACCCATACCAGCAGTAATAAAAACCATATCCGCCCCTTGAAGGGCTTGAAAAATATCATCACGACTTTCTTCTGCAGCTTTTGATCCCATATCGGGGTTTGCACCAGCTCCTAAGCCACGGGTGAGTTTTTCACCAATTTGAATTTTGTACTCCGCCTTTGATGTGAATAAGGCTTGTTTGTCTGTATTGATTGCAATGAATTGAACACCTTTCAAATTGGCTTCAATCATACGGTTAACAGCGTTATTTCCTCCACCACCCACACCAATAACTTTAATTTGTGCAAACTGTTCCATGTCGATATCGAATTCTAGCACGATAACTCCCCCTCTATTATGATCACGTCTTGCCATTAGGCAAAGCAGTATTCTCCGTTATAAGACTATCTCTCATTAATATACCATAATCCGTTGCCCAATGACATGGGTATTTGTAAGGTTTTTAAGAATTATTAAGTTTTTTTATTAAAAACAATTTCAATATCATTATTTCCATAAATGGATTCGAATTTTTAATATCACTTTAGGTCATTTTAAAATTTCTCGTTGGTATATTTACTTAGAAAATGTCTTCGAATAACCGCTAAGTTATTAAATAATCTTGAGCCAAACACAAACATCGCGGCATAATATAGTGGCAAACCAAGCATATCGCCAACGAATGCTAAAAAGGCAGCTAGAATGGCATTGGTGACGAATCCAGTAACAAAAATCAATGCATTAAAACGTTGATCCATATTGGAACGAATTGCGCCAAAAATGGAATCAACAGCAGCCAATATTCCAACTGACATATAAATGGTATAGTTTGTGCTAAAGAGAATTGGTGCGTTAAGGCCAATTACAATTCCTAATATTAGTCCAATAATGACGATTAGCATCCTTAGCTCCTTTATTCAATAAATGTGGCGTATTTGTACTGAGCCGGCTTTTCTAATTTCTCAATGGTTACTTGAATTCGAGTATTGACCTCCATTTCAAGTCCTAATTGCTTTAAGGCATGGGCAAAAGACTCTGTATCTTTCAGTTTAGCTTCTAACTTGTAGCGATCCCCAATAGCTCTTATTATAAATGGTTGCGCTTGTTGCACGCCATTTATTCGAATGGTAGGACCGTTACAGATAATCTCAGTGATACCTGTTATAATCCTTGTGCCATTAACGGATATTGCCTCTGCGCCAGCAATTCTCAAATCATCAACCAGAGTCCTGAGGTCTAAATCATGAACCACTAAATCATTGGGTGTTTCTGTCACCATTAAGTCTCGATCACCATCATTGATGATGATTAGAACCCCTTCACCAACAATTTCTGTTAATCCAGCGTACATCTTGTACCGCTCAATCTCTTCATTTAGATGCTCAATCAATTCTCGCTCACTTTTCAAACCTTTTAAGGTGTCCAGCTGGTCTCTCAAAGCAACTAGACCGAGTTCGCTCTGATTGATGTTCAGTTGCAAATCAGTCACTTCTTTTTTCAAGTGACCAATATCCTGCAAGCCAACATATTTTTCTGTCGTATAGAGCAATCGAACCTGATAGACAACTAATGCAATCGCCAAGACAAATAACCACAGATACGTTTTTGAACGTTTGGTCATCCCCTCACCTATTCTTCCTTCGGACCAGCATATTGCCAGTTAATGATTGCATTGAACTTAGGAACAACAACCGTATCGTATCGCTGCACGCTGACTTGATATCCCTTATCTCTGAGGGAAGTTACAATACCAAACCGCTGCATTAACGCAGCCTCAAGTACATCCTTATTACCAATAGCTTTAATTGCAAAAGGCGGTTTATATTGCTGAGCATTGATACTTAAATAACCACCAGCAGTTCGAATCTCAGACATAGAAAGAATCCGTTGATCATTAATTGCTATAGCTTCAGCCCCAGCAGCATTTAGTTCGTTAATGACAATCAACAACTGCTGAAAATCATCAACAATATTCGCATCCAATCCCCCCGAAAATGCAGCAGGTTGATTATCTATGGTTAGCACAACACCTTGACCAGATAAATCAGTATACCCGGCAAGGGCCTTAAATCGAGTTACTTGATCTTGAAGAGTTTTAACAATCGCGTTGCCACCAGAAGCTGATGTGGTTATCTTATCAATCTCCGCTTGCAAGGTTTCTAACTCAACCACCATATTCTTCTTTTCATCTCTAAGTGTGGTCAATTCATTCATCAATTGTGCTGATCTTTGATTTGGCATAAGGCCATCCAGGTAATTCGCCTGAACCGTTTTGAATTGAATCGCAATAAAAACCCCCAGAACAACACATATTACGCCAATAACAAGCTGGTCTATCAGTTTCATATTCTCTTAATCCTTCCATGATTGTATGACAGTTTGTCCTTCAATCGACAAATTAATAATACCAGTGCTACTATTTTTACCTTTAAGATCTAGGTAAATAGCCATCGCTTCGTTGAATTGTGCTTCAACATCATATCCCTTCCCATAATTAACCCAAAATTGTGGACCTATCTTTTGTATTAGCTGTCCATCATCCAAATAAACATTAGGTGTGATATCACTATTCTGCTGATACAAAAATACAAGTTGTACCGCTTTTTCGATTAATTCAGTGTTATTTGTCACAATTGGGTAACCAATCTTTGCTGATTGCACATGGAAACCTTCAATGGCATATGGTGCAAGTGACTTTTCTGACAATTCTAAGACAAGGCCATTTTCATCTATCATAACGTATAAACCACCTGAATGAACAGATGCAAATGGCTTTCGCTCTTCAATAATTACTTGCAAGCTTAATAGACCATTCTTCTTGACGACGGCTTTCTTAACATGATGATGTTTTTCAAGCAGAGTAGCAAAGCGATTGGAAGAAGTAAATAGCCAATTTTTATGGGTTACTAGCTCCGTCAACTGCTTAACATATCGGCTATTAGCGCCTACTATTTCAACTTTACCGACTTCAACAATCGGAGAGATTAAGAGTATCACTAATAAGCAAAGAATGATTAATTTTAGAAAGCGTTTCATCAACTTACCTCAAATGATAAGGATAAATAATCGACATAATCGTATTTAAAGCGTTCTCACGACATAGTTCTGAAAAAGCACCACTCATTGAAGTTAGTTTCGAACGATGGCTATAAAGATCTTCAAAAATCGTAATTATATCCTCTGTCATCGAGTCACTTTCTTCCAACAAAACTCCTGCACCATATTTTTCAATTGTACGGGCATTCACATACTGATGATTATTTTCTACATACGGTGAAGGAATCAAGATTCCAGGAAGCCCAACAGCCGCCATTTCCGCTATGGACATAGCTCCAGGTCTGCAAATTGCTAAATCGGATGCCGCCATCATGGAAACCATGTGTTGGCTATAATCCTTGATTGCAAAACGATTATTTTTTGGCATTGTTTTAACTTGAGCAAGGGTTTCTTGGTAATAGCGTTTACCTGTTAATAGAAATACATAAACATCTTTCTTTTGCTCAACACAACGCGCTAAAGATAAAGCACAGTCGTTAATAGCTTTGGCGCCATTGCTGCCGCCTGTTATAAAGACAACAAAAGCATCTTCTGGAATTTCTAAATCCCGCCTTGCATCTGCCCTATTTGCTCTGGAAAATTCTTCGCGTACAGGATTGCCCGTATAGTATAGCTTATTAGGATCTTTAAAATAAGGAATCGACTCCTTATAGCTGATAAGCACTTTAGAAGCAAATCTAGCCAGTCGACCTGTTGTGTGACTAGGAACAGCATTTTGTTCATGCAAGAGGGTTTCCTTACCCATGACATAAGCGACCCATATCATCGGTATGCAAACATAACCGCCCGTGCCAATTACTAAATCAGGTTTAAACTTCCTTAAAATTTTAAATGCTTCCCAAATAGCGCGAAAAAGCAGAAAAAATGCACCAATCTTCTGTTTTATACTTTTACCATGAAACCCCCGAACATGAATGGCTTCAAAGCGTATACCTTCTTTTTTTACAATTTTAAGTTCTGGACCATAAGCACTACCAACAAACAAAACTTCACAATCCGGTATTGCCACACGTACTCGTTTGGCTATGGCAATAGATGGATAAATATGCCCCGCGGTCGCACCACCTGTTACTAACAATCTCATTTTTCTACCTCTTCTACTAACGAATTTTGATAAGATATATTGAGTACAACCCCCATTAAGGCCATCATCATTATGATAGAACTGCCGCCTTTGCTTAAAAACGGCAATGAAATACCTGTGGTGGGTAACAAATTAGTTGCCACCCCAACATTAATGATAACTTGATATGCTATCTGAAGTCCTGCTCCTGAAGCAATCATGAAACCGTAACGATCTTTACAATTGAGAGCAATCAAAAAAATACGATATAGAATAAATGCATATAAACATAACACGCTAATCGAACCAATAAATCCAAGTTCTTCGGAAATAATTGAAAAAATAAAGTCATTATAGGGTTCAGGGAGTCTTAGATTTTTCAACTCACCCATCCCAAGTCCTAAACCATTTAGTCCACCTGAGCTAATAGCATATATAGAATACATAATCTGCCTTCTTGTATCATCGAAGACATATGTTCTGTCCACAACATAGTTCAAATAGACAACTAATCGTTTGAAGCGATAAGGCTCGAAAATAATGCCGATTGCAACTAAAAATCCTAATGCTGCAGATGTGAAAAAAATATGACTAAAGCGACAGCCTGCAACAAATAGCATGCTAACACCCAATATTGAAATAAGAGCAGCCGTTGATAGATTGGGTTGAAAAAATGTTAAGCCTGCTAATAAGCCGGTCCCAAGCAAAGCCACAAAAAAAACACCGAATTCTTGAATTCTTTTATCCATCTTGACAACGAATGCAGAAATACTAAACACAATTGCTATTTTTGTAACCTCCGAGGGCATAATGGAGATACCTGCTAAGAAAATCCATCTTCTCGCACCATTAATATTGTCACCAAATATCAGCACGTAAATTGATAAAGCCAGTGCTATCATTACAAATGCGCCAGTCATTTTTTTGTATCTTTCGTAATTGATATAAGAAAAAAACATCATTGCCACTGTACCAATTAACGCAAATAGACTTCCCGATTTGAAATACGATTCTGGATTAAGATGATCCTTTACAAGCAACTTATAATAGCTTGCAGAATAAACCATGATAATGCCAAAACCAACTGCTAAGAGAACACCGAGCAGTAAAGGATAATCAATCTTCCCTTTTCTTTTTTCATTCATCTTTATGCCTCTAACTTACGTACGAGCATTTTAAATTCATCGCCCCGAGCTTCAAAATCAGGATACATATCCCAACTTGCACATGCTGGGGAGAGTAAGACATTGTCTCCTGTTATCACTAATTGCGTGGCCAACTGAATCGCTTCATGTAAATTTTCAACAATTGAGAAGTCCACAAAATCAGCTTTTTCAAGAGCAGAAGCTATTGCATATTTGGTCTCACCAAATAGTATCACATGTTTTATAGTTTTGAAAGTAGCTATCCATAAAGTGTAATCGCTACCTTTATCCATACCCCCTGCAATCAAGACAGTTGGGTGCTGCATAGCTTTAATGGCAGGAATACTGGCCTCAGGATTTGTAGCTTTTGAATCATTGTAAAAAGAAACACCATTAATCGTTGCAACAAACTCGTTTCGGTGCTCTACTCCCCTGAATGTACGTAGAACATGCCCCATTGATTCTATGCTCACACCTGCCAAATAAGCAAGACCAACTGCAGCCAAGGCGTTTTCAAGATTATGCTCACCAAGTAAGCCAATCTCCTTGGTTGGCATCACAGGCAACAACGTCTCTTTATCACTGACTACAATGTAATCTGAATCATCAAAAGACCTAACATGTACTAGAGCGTCTAAATTCGTTTTAGAAAACCACGCGGCACCAGGAAATCTATTCCCTAGCGCCCGAGTTTCACTTTGATCTAGATTGAGCAATAAATGGGAAGGGGTATCAAGATGGGTAGCAATATTGAGCTTCGCCTCAATATAGTTTGCCATTGTCTTGTGCCTGGCTAGATGATCTGGGGTGATATTAAGAATAGCAGCAATCCAAGGTTTAAAAGAATCGATACTTTCCAATTGATAGCTACTTAGTTCTGTAATATAAAAATTATCATCATCGTTTTCTTCACATACTATTTTTGAAATTGGGACCCCGATATTTCCAACTACAAATGTACGTAGTCCTTGTTGCTTAAACATCTCTCCAACCAAAGTGGTGGTGGTAGTTTTACCATTGGTACCTGTTATGCCTATAAATCGCCCTTTGGCAAATCGGTAAGCTAATTCAACCTCCCCAATTACCTCAATAGCCATATCCTTCGCAGTTTTCAAAAACGCCAAATCAGTTGGGACGCCTGGACTTAACACAATCAGATCGAACATCTCAATATTATTAGGCTCGTTTCCCAAAAATCGGTCTTTAACAATCCCATCTAAAGAAGCAATATTATCAATTTGCATCTCTGTTTTGCCATCATAAATGGATACAACCCCCCCCATTTTGTGAATGAGCTTAGCCGCTTCAATACCTGATCGCGCCATACCTACAATAAGCGCCTTTTTATTTTCTATAGTAAATGGCACTGCTATCTTATCTGCGTTCATTGTGTTCCCCCAAGTATTATATTATCACACAAAACCATGTCACGAGGCATGCTAGTGCAGTTACACTAACGCTTACCCACACTAGTTTATACTCACTCCATCCAACTAATTCAAAATGATGATGCAAAGGTGCCATCTTAAAAAATCGTTTCTTAGTTTTTTTATAGTAGCCAACTTGAATAATAACAGACAGGGTTTCTAGCACGTAAATAATTCCAAACAATGGGATGAACCACTCTATATTCAAAATAAAGGCATTGGCTAAGACATACCCACCAAGCGCAAGGGATCCAGTATCACCCATAAATACTTTTGCAGGGTTCCAATTGTAAACAAGGTAACCCAGGAGACTTCCAGCCATAAGCATATTCAGTATAGCAAGTGAGGTGTGGTTAGACATCACTGCAACGACTGTTAAAAAGATGGAAATAGTCAAGGTGACTGATGCACATAGGCCATCAATACCGTCCGTTAAATTAACGGCATTGGTAATAGCAATTGCGACAAATGTAAAAAACACAAAAAATAACAAACCACTACTGATAGTTAGATTCAAGAATGGTATGACCGAGATAGCAGACGTCATGAAAGCTAAAAAAAGCAGTACTGAAACGGTCAACATACCCACTATTTTTTGCCAAGCCTGTAATCCCAGATTGTTTTTTTTAACGACTTTGATAAAATCATCACTAAAACCTATCAGGCCAAATCCAAACATAGAAACAATGACAAAAGTCGTTTCAATTGTTTGCACCGATTGGAACATAACTAAAGCCCCTAATAATACTGAACTCATGAACATTAACCCACCAAACGTGGGTGTTCCCGATTTCGCCAAATGTGCTTGTGGACCATCTTCTCGGATATACTGCCCAAATTTCAACCTTTTGAAAAATGGAATCCACACAGGACCTAAACCAACTGTAATCGTTAATCCTAAAAGTAATCCTATTAGTTCGTTCATATCTTTCACACTCCTGACATTTGTTCAATAATCCGTTCTAAGGCCATTCCTCGTGACGCTTTAACCAACACACTGCACTGTATAGGCATGTTGATTTTCAAATAATCAAGGGCATCTTCAAGTAGATTAAAGTGAATTGATACACCATTATATTCTTCATATGCCAATTTCATGGCATCCCCAATAAACACACACATATTGAGGTGATGTGTGTTCAGCATCTGACCTATTTGACTGTGAATTGCATCAGATTGATCCCCACATTCAAAAATATCCCCTAATATTAGCCACCGATTATCTAATGGCATGTCTTGAAAGGTTTTAACTGAGGCACAAATTGAATCATAACTAGCATTATAGGCATCGTTAATCCAGATTCTTTGGTCGTCTCGAATAGGGGTAAATCGCATATGAGTTGGTGTTAAGGTGGCAAGCGCTTCAACAATGTCTTCTATCCTCATGCCAA
Organism: uncultured Fusibacter sp.; assembly: GCA_964522015.1. Classification (GTDB taxonomy): domain Bacteria; phylum Bacillota; class Clostridia; order Peptostreptococcales; family Acidaminobacteraceae; genus QQWI01. The sequence goes on from CAZFST010000038.1 coordinate 30,197, forward strand.
TACGCAGTGCTACTGCAACTGCTAATAATGCATTGGTCACTTGATGTTCGCCCCAAAGCGGCATAAATACAGGAAAAGACCACATGACTGATTTCAGTTCGAATTTTGTGCCTTCAAGTGTGATTTCTATCGCTTCAGCATATATTGCATCACTCTGTCGACCAATTTTAACCACATCAAAACTACTGGCTTCGATATTAGCTAAGTAGTTATCTTTTGCATTGACAATCAAAACTCCATCATCAGAAAGAGAATCCGTAATCTCCATTTTAGCTTTGAAAATCCCTTCTTTCGATCCGAAGAATTCAATATGTGCAGTCCCTATATTAGTTAAAATGGCAATTTGATGTTTTGTCAATTGTGATAGCCGTGACAATTCACCATAATGATTCATACCAAGTTCTAACACAGCAACTTGATCTTCTTCTGTCATCTGTAAAAGCATTAAAGGAAGACCAATTTCGTTATTGAAGTTGCCTTTAGTTTTAAAAACCCGTAGCTTATGACTTAATATTGAAGCAATCATATCCTTGGTTGAAGTCTTTCCTACCGACCCAGAAATTGCTATGACAGGTATATGCAAACCTTCAAAATAGTTCTTTGCAAGCTCTTGTAAAGCCCATTGCACATCTGGCACTTTAAAAACCGATAAATTATTTGAGGCGAAGCCTTCTGAGACAACAGCCGCAACAGCACCTTGTTGTAAAGCCTGTATTACATATTGCTCACCATCAACACGTTCTCCTTTAAAAGCAAAAAAAACATCACCTGGCTGAACACTTCTTGAATCAATTGCAACCCCAGTTGCAAAGATTTGTTCTGGATTATCAAAACCATCACATTTGGCATTTATATAAGCGCAAATATCTCTAATTGTAATTCTCATATAGCCTCCATAAAAAGTAAACTGGACTCTTTTCACGAGCCCAGTTTATTATACCACATAACCTATCATTTTCTTATACCAAGACCATGAATATTACTTGACCCCTGTTGCTATGAATACAACATTATCTATGCTTGAAAGGGTGCCAGGTAAAGGATATTGCTTTGTAATAATCGCATTTAAGTCTTCTGAAATACCGGTTTCAGTATTGATGTCTTGAACTGTTAAACCAAGTTGTTTAGAGACAGCGATGGCATTGGCAACAGTGCCACCAACCAACTTAGGAATAACCACTACGGCTTGACCAGTGACAGCCTCTGATGGTACTTCTAGATATTGCAAGGTGTTGTAGATAATCTCACGAGCGATGGGAGCCGCTACAAGACTACCAAACACTTCATTTTTAGGCTCATCCACAATGACAAGAACATTAAAAACGGGTTTATCCGAAGGGACTATCGCAGCAAAAGAAGAATAAACTTTTCTCTCATCTTTATAACCCCCAGCACCACTTTTTATGGCTGTACCAGTCTTCCCACCGATTGTATAACCTGGGATGTAAGCTTTTTTTCCTGAGCCCTTAGTAATTACAGTGGTTAAAATTTCTCGCATTTCTTTTGCTGTCGCCTCTGAAACCACCTGCCCTACCACTTGACGATTCCCCTGTGCAATTGCTTCCCCAGTACGGGTTTCAACACGATTTATAATCGACGGTTGAATTAATTTCCCATCATTAGATACCGTCTCCAAAATGTTCATAACATGCATTGGCGTAATAGAAATCGCATGGCCAAAAGACATATTCGCTAAATCTAATACCGATGCATCTTTTTCTTGCCTTGAGATAGGTTTTGCTCCACCTAGTTCGATGGTACTTTTATCCACTAACCCAAAAGATTTTAAATAATCATAATAAGCATGACGATTCAACTTTTTCATCACTTCCATAAAAACAACATTACAGGAGTCTTGAAATCCTTCTTCAAAAGTTTCATCTTCATGGGTTTTAGGGTAAACCCAGCAGCGCACTTTTTTTCCGGAGACTTCTTCAAATCCATAGCACACAAACTTTGAGTTGCGGCTAACCACAGCCTCTTCTAACCCAACTAAGCCTGTAAAAATCTTAAATGTTGAGCCTGGTTCATATAAATCTGAAACTGCTGGATTACGCCACATATTATAATAGATATTTAGTTTGTCGGTTTCTGTAGATGCTGCCTCATAAGCTTTTAACTGTGATTCATACAAAAACTCCCTGGGTTTGTTGGGATCAAAATCTGGTGCATTTGCCATTGCCAGAATTTCACCGGTTTTTGCATCTTGAACAATGGCCGTAACCCGTTTAGCTTCATTAAATGCATAGCCAGTTTTTATGGCTTGTTCTGCATAGTATTGGATGGTTCTATCAATGGTTGTATAAACAGTATAACCTTCAACGGGTTTAACCTCAACCGACTCAGCAAAAGCTAACTTTCTGCCTAGCTCATCAGTTCTCGTTTCGATGGAGCCATCTTTTCCAGCTAGCCAACTATCTGCCGTAGCCTCAAGGCCTTCTATGCCTTTGCCGTCCCGATTGGTTATACCAAGTACATGGGAAGCTAAACTGCCATTTGGATAAACCCGAGTCATTTTAGTCTTCACAAGAATAGAATCATCACTGATTGCTCTTATGGACTTAACATAATCAATTGAAACTGATTTCAGTACCAGGACTTCATTATCTTTTGACTCTTGAAATAGGGTTGTCATCTCAGTTTTTGAAGCCAAGGGGTAAGCTTTTGTGATTTCCTGTATAGCAGTATCGAGATTAATAAGTTTGCTTTTATCAATATAAACATCATAGGTTTCTAAAGAGTAAGCGAGTATAACACCATTACGATCTCTTATTTCCCCTCGTGTTGCAGGCATTTGTATGGTTCTACTCATACTTAAATCAGATTGCTTTTTAACGATGTGCTTGTCAATAATTTGAAACTGATACAATCGCGCAACAAAAATAATCAAAATAAGCGATATCATAAAATGTATGAATCTTAATCGTCTTAAATTTTTAATTTCCATAATGCCTCCAAATTACTTTCCTATTAAACAAAATGAAGCTCAGCAAATTTGCTGAGCATCAGAACGTCAAGTGTTTTTTCATCCAAATACCCAATTGAGCAAGTGGTGAATTCGTTGTTTTTGTAAGGGCTATCTCCGCTGTGTCTTTCATTTCTAGTAACCCTGAAGTTGAATAGACCTCAGTCATTTCAACCACAACCTTGCGCCCTTCATCTGCCTTAATCATATTAAGTTGCTCACTAGCATAAGACTCAAGTTCATCCAATGTCATAAACGATTCTTTGGTAACAATCAATTCATCTCGGTGCTTTTTCAAATTATTCAAGTCTTGTTTTGCTGTAAAAATTTCATACTGAATGGTGTGAATATCGACATATCTGCCCAAAATAATGCTACAGCACCCCACAGCAAAGGATACAAGGATAATAATCGCTAGCGCCATACCTAGTCGCTCGAAGACATATGCAAATCGTTCCTGCTTCTTTCGTGCCTTTTCTTGTTTTCGTTTGACTCGTTCATTAGTCTGTTGATTTGAAGAACCATCCTGAACATACCAATCGTAATCATGTTCTCTTAACGCTGCCATTATACCCCTCCTTTCTTTTGGTGTTGTGGTGCTCAATTATTCAATGCTATTGAATGCTTATAGTTTTTGCGCCACTCTTAGCTTAGCGCTCCGAGAGCGAGGATTATCTGCTAGTTCTTTTGCTGATGGCAAGATGGGTTTTCTCGTGATCACTTGAAGTTGTTGAATGGTATCGCAGATGCAAACTGGAGACGTGGGTGGACAAATACAATCCTTAGCCAAATCTCTAAATGTATTTTTGACAATCCGGTCCTCAAGAGAATGGAATGTAATAATTGCAATTCGGCCGCCTTTGTTTAAATGTTGATTGGCCTGCATGATTGTCTGAGGAATAATAGCCAGTTCCCGATTGACTTCAATCCTAATGGCTTGAAATGTCCGCTTTGCAGGATGTGGTCCATCCATTCTAGCCCCTTTTGGCACAGCTGCTTTAATCACACTGACTAGTTCGTGGGTGGTTTTTATCGGCATTTCTTTTCGAGCTTCAACGATGAAATTAGCAATCCGCTTTGCCCAATTATCTTCGCCGTAATCTCTTATGATTTGTTCAAGTTCTTTCGCAGTGTATGTATTAACGACATCAAATGCACTGATTTTTCCACTGGGATCCATACGCATATCCAGTGGTGCGTCATGGTTATAAGAAAAGCCTCGTTCTGGGGTATCTAATTGATACGAAGACACGCCAAGGTCCATTAAAATACCATCGATTTTAGGGATGTTTAAATCTTTCAAAACATCTTCCAGTTGAGCAAAATTACTTCTGTAGGGTTTAAAATGCTCACCAAAACGCTCTAAACGTTTGCTTGCTGCCGTTAAAGCTTCTGGGTCTTGGTCGATACCAATTAGTAGACCCTCAGGAAGTTGTTCCAAAATGCCCTCCGAGTGACCACCGCCACCCAATGTGCCATCAACATAAATACCATTTGGTTTTATGTCAAGGGCATCTAAGCATTCTTGATAAAGCACTGATAAATGTTCAAATGCCATCCGCTAACCTCCTATATCCCTAATTGAGACATCTGTTCCGCAAGGGCTTCAAAACTAAGACCATCTTCTTCATGATAGGAAGCCCATGCAGTCTGATCCCAAATTTCAATCCGTGTTGAAACACCAATGACAACAACATCTTTATCTAACTTGGCATATTCTCTTAAATTTTGAGATATAGCCATTCTACCTTGCTTATCCAATACACACTCCATTGCCCCTGAATAAAACGTCCGTGCGAACTGACGGGCATGTTTGTTACTGAGTGGTAATGCTTTGATTTTTTCTTCGATATTCATCCATTCTGATTCTGGAAAAACAAACAAACAAGCATCTAATCCTTTTGTGATATAGAACGTTTCAGTGAGCTTATCGCGAAATCTAGCGGGCATGCTTATGCGACCCTTCGGATCCATTATATGTTCGTATTCACCGAAAAACATACTCCACCTCACTCCACTTTAACCCACTTTACTATATTTTAGATGAAAAAAATCGATTTTGCAACCAAAAGTATCAATTTCCCAAAACATTTTTTCATTACCAAGCTGTCTTTGCAACACTTACAGCTATATAGACAATAAGAAAACCCCCACCACTATATCTAGTGGCAGGGGTTTTGATTGATAATCCGGGTCTTTGACAGTTGAATAAAAAAAATCGCCTTCAAAAGCTTGAAAAGGCTTA
>CAZFST010000039.1:0-32662 GCA_964522015.1 uncultured Fusibacter sp.
AAAGTACTTAACTTAGATTTTAAAAATCGTGTCTTGACATTGGGGGGCATTATAATGACCGCCTATAGCGTCAGAAATCTGGACATTTATTCAGATGAGGCTAATTGACAACCATTATCATTTCATGGATAATGGCATTGTAGTCGACATTGACAATGATTATCTTTCCCAATACGAAAGGAACACCTTATGAATATAAAAATTATATACGGTAGTACTACAGGCAATACAGAAACAGTTGCTAATCTCATTGCAAATCAAATGAATCACCACTCGGTAGAATTGATAAATGCGGCTGATGCCACACTTGAGCAAGTAACAGGAAGCGATTTAGTAATTCTGGGTTCTTCCACATGGGGTTACGGTGAGATTCAAGATGATTTTCAAACTTTCTATGATCAGATGAACCACGGCACTTTCCATGGCAAGAAAGTCGCCATATTTGGTTGCGGTGATAGTGTCAGTTTTTCAGATGTGTTTTGCGAAGCCGTTAACTTAATTGAGACAAAAGTTGTTTCCCTAGGTGCAGATTTGGTTATTGAAAGTCTTAAAGTCGATGGTGATTATAGCGATCAACTAGAAATGATCGAAATATTTGCCAAATCACTGGCACAATAAGGTTCCCACATGAGTCCCTTTCCACAAAACCCCCAGGGCCGTTTTGATGACTACGAACACTTAATGTCACTGATTGCCTACTACGGTGCAGCAACCCTTGGTAATTTAAAACCATCGTCACTCATCAGTTTCAAAAGAGAAATGAATGGTTTTCAAGTCCTGGCCACTTGGGACACGTTCAAACATCAACTGTCACAACAACTCCCAGTGGCATTTTTTGAACTCAACCGTACAGAAAATTGCGTTCAGGTCCTGTTTTATCACAAGAATTGGCTATCCAATCTGATAACATCCAACGCTAATCAGTTGTTTTTGTCAAGGTTTGGCTATAATTCTAACATGAGCTTTGAGCAGTCCTTAATGTATTTAGAAGCGCGATATAAGGTTGCATGTCCCCACGAGATAGGACTGTTCTTGGGCTACCCACTGACTGATGTACAGTTGTATTGCGAGTCCCCCCGCTCGCCGTGTTTGGCCGTGGGGTATTGGAAAGTTTATGCGAATCTCGAATTAGCGTTAGCGCAATTCAAAGCATTTGATACCGCTAGAGAAACCTGCGCCACACTGATTAAAAACGGCATTTCTCCCTCAGAAATTATTTATTTTAATCGGTTTGCAACAGCATAAAACTACGGGTAAAACCAATGATATCACTATAATTTCGCCTCACAGAACAAACGACAAAAGGACCACCAAACATGATGCTTTACAAGCACAATGTTTGGTGGTCCTTTTGTATTAGTTGGTGCTTATTTTTGCTCTAGTTTTTTCTTTTTGCTGAGATTAATACCTACAATTACTGCAATACCTACACCCACAACCACAAGTGTTGGTACCCAAATATCAAAAATACTTTGCATCACATTTGTCCAATTAACCATAATTTTTCACCTCCTTTAAAATGAGTTCCACTTCTATTTTGCCTCAAATGAAACTTAAGCCTTAGAAGCGTCAATTTTTCCAATCACCATGTTCTTACAACTAAAACAAGTCATAGCAAAATAACTGCCATATATAACAATAAATAGAACCAGCGTAACACCCACATTTGCTCCAATTTCTAATTTCAAACTTTTAGATATCTTCTCAATAATGGCTGGAAGCACAAATGCAGAATAGATCATTGCCAACAACAGTGGTGTGCCAAAATACACTGAAATCTGCTTAAAAACAAGTTCAACACACTTACTTTTGTCAACACCAAGCTTCTGTAGTAGTTCATAACGATAAATATTATCTGCCGTTTCAGTCAGCTGCTGCAGTGACAGAATTGCCACAGAAATAATCAAGAAGACAATCCCAATATAGCAACAAATAAATGATGCCATGGCAAATGTACTGTAGAACATCATTTCAAGCAAGGTTTTAGAAAAGTAAAACACCGGACTTTTAGGATCAATCATATGCGTCATGAGTTGGTTTTCAATAGCCAGAATATCAGCATCTTTACGATATCGGACATCATAGATAACCCCTACTTTTTCCAAGCCCTCAACGACCTCATCATTGACGATCATTGTACCTGGATCGTTACTATTAATTGGTAGAACAGAATACACAGTCAGAAATAGTTGGCGCGGATTTGGTTTCAAACTCTGACCATTTACTTCTAGAGGCGTATTTGTGTCTAAAAAATTCTGTAATAAAATATTAGTTCCTTCATAATACGCAGTTAATGCATAACCGTCCTTACCAAGAGTAATAGGATCAAGTCCTTGATCAACCCTAATAGCATTAAAGTCGCTCAAACTCATTATCGCAAGTGGATCAGAAACTAACGCCTCATCTTTCAAGAACAACTGTGCCGGGTCCATAATTACATGCCCATATGTCAGTGAAGGATCTTCATAAATATTTACTCTTACTGACTTCTCCATAACAGTTGTAAGGTCTATCTTTTTTTTAGCCAAAAATGACTCAATAGTAACGGCCTCACCTATTGCCACGTCACCCTCATCCGATTTCGTCAAATCGTGAAAAATCGAAATATCATAAGGCGCTGCTTCCTCAGCGGTGTTATTCATCGAGAAAGCCATGCCCATACCCGTTGCAACAATGCAAATTGTAGCAGAAAGCAGCAAGCAAACTACGGTCATGGTCAAGTAATTCGTCTGAATTTTAGAGCTGATCTGGCGTATAAAAAATGCGTTTAGACCTTTAAAATACCAGTTCTCCATCGCTCTAAGAACTGACAGCATCAGTCCAAAGATGGCGTAAATGATACAGGCTGTACCTAGAATAGCCACTATAAAACTAATCGAAAAGAGAGGTGAATTCGGATTAATGGCGTTCTTCGCGTACACTAAATAGGCCACAGTCCCAAGCATTGCAAGCCCCATCACTAAGATTCCCAAAGTGAGCTTAACGCCCTTAAATGGATGGACCTGATTCATGCGCCCTGCATTCAGCATCTCAATCAGCTTTACCTTGCTAATTGTGCGTACATTAAAGAGGATTACGACAAAAAATATAATGCAAAATGAAATCAGCGTATCCATAAGGGACTGCATCGAAAACGCAAACTGGTATGAAGACAAATCAAAGGCAAACATCTTGAGGGCAATAATCGATATGCCCTGCGAAAGGACGGTTCCCACTGCAATGCCCACTGCAAAGGACAGCATGCCTACCATCAATATTTCAGCAACAAAGATCTGCGAAATTCTCCGGTTTTCCATCCCCAAAACCATATAGATTCCCAGCTCTTTTTTTCTGCGCTTCATCAAAAAGTCATTGGCATAAATGATTAGAAATGCCAAAATGACAGCAACCACCTTTGACAAAATATCTAGGATTGTGAACAGCGTCTTCGTAATATTTGCCGTGCCCTCGTTCATCGCTTCTTTAAAAGCAGTCTGTGAATCCAGCGAATTAAAGGAATACACTAGTGCCACGCCAATCATCAACGTCAGAAAATAGATACTGTAATCCTTTACATTCTTTTTAACATTGTTAAAACTAATCTTAAGTAGCATCTTATTCCCCCCCGAACACCGTTACAAGCTCCATAATTCGGTCGAAGAATTGCTTACGCGTCTCATTGCCGCGGTGCAGCTCTTTGTGAATCTTGCCATCATTGATAAATAAGATTCTCTTACAATAGCTTGCCGTTGTGGTATCATGGGTGACCATCAAAATCGTCGCATTCATATCGCGATTCATCACTTCAAAACTTGACAGTAATTTTTTTGCCGCATTAGAGTCAAGGGCACCCGTAGGTTCATCAGCTAAAACAAGTGAAGGTTGGCTCACGATGGCACGAGCAGCAGAAACCCGCTGCTGCTGGCCGCCGGACATCTCATAAGGATGCTTATGTAGAATGCGGCCTATATCAAGGAGCTCAGCAATCTTTTGAATCTTCGGCGCCATGTCCTTAACCGGACAATTGGTAACAGAAAGTGCCAAGGCAATATTTTCATAGGCTGTTAAGGTATCTAACAGATTAAAGTGCTGGAAGATAAAGCCCAGATTTTCACGTCTAAACCTGGCTATCTCTTTATTCTTAAGAGTGGTTATATCGCGATTTTCAATTCTGATTTCCCCATCAGTCACCTCATCAATAGTAGAAATGCAATTGAGTAAAGTTGACTTACCTGAACCCGATGGCCCCATAATGCCCACAAATTCACCCCTATCCACTTCAAAAGAGATGCCATTAATCGCCCTGGTCCGATTATTTTTGGGTCCATAGGACTTGTGAATTTTATTTACTTCCAAAATCTTAGTCATATCCGCTCCTATATATACCTGTTCACAACCGCAACTTCACACTAGTTCAAAGCTATTATAGTAGATAAAAACGGACTTTAATCATTTTTGTCGCATTTGAACAATATTCCGTCAGATTCGTTCCAATAATACCTTCAATCCTTTTTTCGACACAGGTGCGCTCAGGTCATTATCCAAATAAACAATATGATTTCGCTTATCGATGCCACTAATTTTAGACACATTCACAGCAAATGAACGATGACACCTGATAAATTCATGGCCCATTTGCAACATGACTTGATCAATAGTACCATTAAAATAATAGCACCCCCGCTGGCTCATCAGGGTTAGCTGACGAGGCTTATTAGTAGTTTTAAAAATATAGAGCTCTTCATAGGGAATTTCATGTGTAATTGAATCCTTTATGACAAAAAAATCCTTACGCAACTGTTTTTCATGAGATAGACGTTCAATAGAATCTCGTATAGTTTGAGCTAGTAAGTGCTGATCTTTAAAAATCAAACTCTTCAATAGATAATCATAAGCTTCCAGTTTATATTTAAATGTTAAGTCACGGTATTCACAAAAGGAAGTCACGAAAATTATAATTCCCACTTTATCAATCTTTCTTATTTCTTCGCCAAGTCTTATGCCATTTATAGTTGTATTAAGTTCAACATCTAAGACATAAATATTCTTCGAAGTGGTGTCAATACTCTTGATTAATTCATACGGATCAACAGTTGATATCACCACTTCAAGCTCAACTGAGCCATCCCTTAACAAAATAGAAATCTGTTTATTTAGTAACTCAAGATGCGCTGTATCATCATCACAAACATACAACTTGGCCATAACATAGCGACTCCTTTCATGCCAACAGACCTAGATCATCTGTTGCTCTATATAACCGAGAATAGATACCATTTTGCGAAAGTAGTTCGTTATGTCTACCCATCTCAGTAATTTCGCCTTTATCTAATACTACAATGCGATCTGCATCGACTATTGTTGAAAGTCTATGTGCAATGATCAACCGTGTACAGCCTATTGAATGAAGGTAATTAGACACCTTTGCTTCATTTAAAGTGTCCAGTGCACTCGTCGCTTCGTCAAGAATCATTACTTCTGGCTTGTTAAGTAATGCTCTCGCCAGAATAATTCGTTGTCTCTGACCACCAGAAAGATTCATTCCCATATCAGATACGATTGTCTGGTAACCCATTGGCATATCAATAATTTCATCGTCGATCTGTGCAATTTTTGCAACTTCGTATACATCATCATCCGAAACAATGCGATTCGTGCAAATATTATCAAATATTGATTTGTTAAATAAGGACATATCCTGGGGTACAACACCAATCTGACGACGAAGCTTGTACTTATCCATATCATTAATATCTACACCATCAAACGAAACAGAACCTGCTGTCGGTGGATAAAGACCCAAGATAATTTTTGTTAATGTACTCTTACCAGAGCCGGACGCACCAACGATGGCAACCTTTTCACCGCGATTTATCTCTAAATTAATGTTCTTAAGTACATACTCTGAATTTTGAGTATATGCAAATTTCAAATCGTTCAATCGGAGGCTTCCACTGAGCTCTATTGAAACTGGATCATCTGGCATCTCTTCAACTTCAGCATCCATAATATCGCTTATACGTTCTAAATAGGACGTTGCGAGTACAAATGCATTGTATACATTAAAGACTGACATACCATTGGCAAATAAACTAGTTGCTAATGTATAAAGCGCTATTGCTTCACCTATGGTTATAGATCCCACCATTGATTGAAAAATCGCGACAGCTAATATAATTAAGGGCGCTATCATTTGTAAAGTCTGTAATACTGCATCGTTTAAATTATTGACGAAGCTCTTCTTTTTATACGCCGAAACAGCTCTTGAATACCTATCATCCCAATTATTCAAAATATCATTTTCCATTCCCGCTATTTTAATGCCGAAAGCCGAGTATATCGCTTCCACCTGAACACCTTGTAACCGAGTTTCCTCAACGAGTTCATTCTGATTAACCGCCATGAGTGCAGGCTTCATTTTATTAATAAATATAATATTAAGCAATAAAAACAATACGGCTATGCCTGTCAACAGCAGTGATTTAGATACCATGAAAGTGAGCATGATGATCATCAAACCGAACTGTAAAATGCCTTGTATCAGCTTTTCTGAGATAATATCACGAATAACCGGCAGACAATTTAAACGGAACAATAAGTCTCCATTAGAACGCGTTTCAAAAAATTTGAAGGGCAATCTCATCATTCGTTTAAAGGTTCCCTTGGAGATATGTTCATCAATATCAATTTGCAAATCGATAACCTTGATTCCCCTATAGAAAGTTATCAACGCTAAAACTGCTGTGATCCCTAATACATAGTAAAATGTATTCCCATTAATTAACTTCCCAGTTCCACTGGTTATATTTTCAGTAAGTTGCTGTATTGTAATGGGTATTAATATTTGTAGTGCATAGAGACAAGATGAAGCAGCGATTAACTTAGCATAAAGACTCTTCTTAACCTTTATGTTATGGAAAACCTCTTTCCATATATTTCTTTTTTGAGTAACTGGGGTAAATGAACTCGTAGGCTGTGTCACCATAATAATGTTAGAGTAACACTTTAGGAACTCCTCTGTTGAAACACTTCTTCTGCCCACGGCTGGATCAACAATCGAGAAGGATTTACAATCCATTTTTTCTAAAACGACAAAGTGTTCATTTTTCCAATACATAATGGCAGGTAAGGGCATTTGTATTATATTTAGCGCATCGGCTTGGTATACCTTGGTCTCCATTCCACGCTGCTTCAAATAGTTTGACAGTAATGATATTTTCAAACCATCACGCCCTACCTCCAAGGAGCTCCGAATACCTCTAATACCTTCATAACTCTTATAGTATTGTAAAATCATTGCAACACAGCATAATCCACACTCAGTTTGTCTCATCTGTTGAATGTATGGTACTTTACGATGGTGAGCTCTTTTCATAAGAACCCCCTAGGTTAAGTGTATTTTCGACAGAATTGCTCGCGTTTCATTAACTCGGCTACTGTAGGACTCTTTCATATAATCCAAGTTGTTATTGTGAAAGCCTGTAGCAATTATGTTATCAGCTTGATTGTCCGTCAGTTCCACGACATTGGAATTGATACTACTTTCAATTTTTGATTTTTTCTTAAACATCACTGCCTCCTATGCAATTTTCTCATCTTCATTGCTCATGCTGTTATTCAAATCGATATAGATTTGTGCATCCTTCATGAGCTCTTCGTGGGTGCCTGTCTCAACAATCCTCCCCTTATCTAATACAACTATCATATCTGAATCCATAATCGTTGTAATGCGATGCGCTACTACAATGCGCGTACAGCCTATATCCTTGAAATAATCAGAAACTCTTTTTTCGTTAACTGAGTCCAAAGCACTTGTCGCTTCATCAAGAATTATGAGTTTAGGACGTTTCACTAAAGCCCTTGCTAAAGCAATTCTTTGACGTTGACCACCTGACAAATTTAAACCCATATCTGAAACCAAAGTGTTATACTTCATTGGCATTTCCTCTATTTCACTATGAATTTGAGCTGTTTGAGCTGCAAAAATAACAGAGGCATCCACAAGCGAATCATCTTTTAAAGTAATATTCTTAAGTATTGTCTTATTAAATAAGTTCATATCTTGAGGTACAACCCCAATCTGCTTTCGTAACTCAGTTTTCTCAATATCTTTAATGCTGATGCCATCAAATAAAACATCTCCTGATGTGGGTTCATAGAGCCCCAGCAATAACTTTATGAGAGTACTCTTTCCCGATCCAGAAGATCCTACAACCGCTATCTTATCACCTCTATTAATTTGCAAGTTTATATTATGCAGTACAGACTTAGAATTATTTGCATATGCAAAAGAAACATTTTTAAACTCAACATTGCCAGTTAAATTAAACGTAATTGGCTTATCAGGGGTGATTTCTTCTCTAGCTTCTGTAATATCATTAATTCTTTCCAAATAAGACGAAGCTAGATTAAAATCATTCCACATGTTAAATAAAGAAATGCTTGTGCTTATAAAAATACTGGATAGTGTATATGAAGCTATCGCCGACCCGAGGTTTAGGCTTTTAGATGCCACTAATTGCAGGCCGATGAGTAGTACAGTGAAAGGTCCCATTATTTGTATTACCGAAATCGTTGTCATATATACATTTAGCATCGTATTTTTATATTTGTACTTTTTCATACTTTTTTTGTATTGAGCTTCCCAATTATCGGATACATCAGACTCCATACCACTAGCTTTAATACCATACATGGAGTATACTGATTCCGTTTGAATCGACTGTAGCTTAGTGTTTTCAATAATCATATTCTGATTTGCCTGTAAAATGCTTGGTCTAATCAACAATACAAATAACCCATTGAGAATAAACACACCTGAACTCACAGCCGCTAACAATGGCGATTTATTGAATAAATAACTAACAATCACTATTGCATAACCCATTTGAATAAGGCCATTAATAATGTGTTGGGATACTAGATCTCTTATGATACTGAGGCTATTCAATCTAAACAGCAAATCGCCATTCGCCCTGCTTTCAAAATACTTATAAGGTAGGCGCATCAACTTATGAAATGTATCTTTTGTAATACTTTTATCAATTTCGATTTGCAATTCTAGTACATTTTGTTGTCTATAAAAAGACATAATGCCTAATATAAATATGGTTGCGAGAATGAAGTAGATAGAATTTTTGACTTGCATCATATTGTTTGGATCTACTGTAAGATTGATCATACTCTCAATGAGTATCGGAAGAAAAAGCTGTATCCCATAAGTCACTAAAGAAACGATTGCTGTTTTAAGAAATACTCCACGCCGTTGTCCTAATCTATGGAGCATACTACCCCAAATCCAGTGCTTATTTTTAACACATTCGAACTCCAGACTGGGCACCGCACTAATGATTGTGCCTTGATTACCATGAAAAAAATCATCAGTACTTTGCTTAATTCGCCCAAATTCTGGGCTGATTAAATAAACCCATTTGCTATTAAATTTCTCTAGAACCAAATATTCCTCTGATTTTATCTTTACAATCGCAGGCACCTTAACCATTATCAACTCGGCATGAGTCAGTGGCGTCGTGGAAACTTCCATTTTTTTATTGTTTAAATACGCCACCATATGTTCCATTAAGAGTCCATCACGGCCAATATCTAGATAGTCTCGTATCATACCTAAAGACTCGTGGCACTTATAATACCTTAAAATCATTCCAATACAGCAAATTCCGCTTTCCGTTTGTTGCATTTGCTCAATATATGGAACTCGCTTAAGATGTCTCATAAGCAAATCTCCTTTCACTTTCATGATAAACTCAACAAATTAAACACAGAATTATCCTCATAATACTCATCTATTAAGGCAAGACCGATACCAGATTTGCCTACCATTACGCCCCAATCTTCAATACAATAAATTTGATTAGAAAGTTGGACTAGATAACTTTCTACAAAGCTATTCATGGCATTCTTGCATTCGACAACCGTTTCTGAATCCTTTAAAAACCTTGCGGCCTCTCTTAGAATTGAAATAGTCCCCATATCGCCATGACATATACTCGAATCCTGCCTCAAGCCACAAACCTTCAATTGTGCAATAATCATATTAATTTCTTCTTTTAGTTTTTCATCTATAAATCCAATTCTGAGTAGAATTAGTTTTGACAACAATAAGCCACCAATTCCATTGCACCATGAGAAATATTGTGCATTATCTCTAAAATCCCAACGTTTTTCAACGGCATCAAAACAGGATTGACGCTCATAGTTAAGAGCCTTTTGAATTATTGATTCAATTTTATCATCTGCAAGATAGATATTAGCTCTCGCCATTTGACTCATAATACCAGAATTACCATGCGCGTAACCTATGTCATGATTCTGAGTCCATGTTACTTGCTGCTCATCTATCGTAATTGCTTTTTCTTTAAGTCTCTGCGCTACGCTATTCATGAGTACTTTGATTTCTTCACGATTAAGTTCAATATCACTTTCGTATATGCGAACAAGCGTACCAAGAATTCCAGCTAAGCCAGATAAAACATCTAAGTCCGAAATGTTATCTAAATAAGTTGTCAAACGCCTTAAAATCGACGAAATATCATCTACCATAACACGTTGCTCAGCCACCGTTATTATTCCAATTTTATGCATATGGAGTATGGCATGCACATATGACAACATACCCGTAAATGCACCAAAGCCAATAATGGCATCATCAGTCTCTTGACTACAAAGTAAACTGCGGCGTGTGGCATTTAAGATTTCTTTTGTATACTGCTTATACTGATTATCTTGGTTATATAGCGCATATTGCCCTATGAATATCGCAACCCCGCTATTCCCTTTATACATGTCCCACCCAACTGGGTTGATTGTATAATAATCATCTCCTAATCCGGTATAGCATATCCAGCTGCGTTCATTAATATTCTTAACTTCAGTACTTAAGCTTCTCTCAATCACCTTATTTGCAATTTCTCCGGCCATATCCATGAGATTCTGTTGGCCTGAGTTAACAGGGTAATTAAATGTACTCTCTGTTCCTTTAGGTATATCAATTTCCATTTTGCACCCAATATAAGACATGTTGATTATAGCCATTTGTCTTTCTAAATCTAATTCACACATACTTTCAATTTTTCTATTGATCATGCTTAAAATAGTATTCACTTTTCTGTAGACAATGCTACCTGAAGAATCATGGACATCTAGTGAATCCGCTTCAATTGTAAATATTGGTATATCTCCGTTAAGCATTGCTTTAATTTCCGATTGATAGATCAACTGTTCTTGAAAGTTATCAATGTCCGAAATTAAGATTCCCAGTCTGTGAAAATACACAAATCGATCTGTTGTATTGTGTAGCAAATCAGGATGATAACTAGTCGTCAATAGCTGTGTGTAGTCATTAGTTCCTTTCAGTATTACTCTACTTTCCACACCTTTAAAAATATCATTGAGCTTCTTAACATAAACGGCATTATTATCAATCACCCACTGATAAACCGCCTTAAATCCTTCCATAACTGCTTTGATATAGCCATTACCACCGATTGATTCACCATTAAGTAATGGATAATTCTGCGCATCTTCAATTACTTTATTCACTTGCTCAATTTGTATCTCATCCGAGTCGTATCCAGTAATAATTTGGGATTTAAACGGTGATACCCGCTTTCTACCTGATCCAATTGCACCAATTTCCATAGCCTCATTAGTCTTATGATTATGAAGAATTGAAGGTAGAATTAGTACTTCGTTCACAGAATTTTGTAGGTAGTGACTAATATACTCTTCAATAGAATCAAATGTATCATCATTCTTGATATCTTCAGTATGAAGTAAGGTCTCTAAATCAATTAGAATTGGATATTTTCCAGACGCAATTATGTTTTCACAATGGCAATCCTTAGAATTCAGAGTGAACAAAATGCACAATAACTGTCCCATCTTAAGATAAAACTCGTAAACATCCTCAGATGAATCACATTCATCATGTTTCACAAACTCCATCCATCCAACTTTCTGAGTACTATAGCTTTTTGCTGTTTTTAGTGGACTAATGCCAGGGATAGTATTATTTACCCAGTCAGTAAATGCATCAAAAGCTTTTTCAGAGGAGAAGCTACGGGGTTTGTACATTATTTTTGCATTTTCAAACACCAAGGTTGCTACTGTTCTACCATTATTGTGGGTGTCACCATTCCCAAGAACAATCTTTTTAAGCTCACCTAATGTTCCACCCGCAAGAATACTTTGTTCGATCTGCAACAAATTATCTTCTGTATTTTTTATTATTTCAGCTATATAATTTACTGTATTTTTAAACATGCGATCAAGTTCATCACCAAGAACTGGATAAGCACGATAGAGTTCATTGATATATTGAGTATCCCTCAAGAGTTTTTGCGAATAGTATTCACTTCGTTCGTTACTATTATTCCCAATTAAGCGGTTTTCATGCTTAGCAATATTCGTTTCCACAACAAGCAGTCTAAAACTCATAGAGGTGAATCTACTGACAACATTTTGAATTATCTCGTGTAAAAATGTACTTTCTTCTTTGATTAAACAGCTATTTTTAACTATGAATAACAATTCTTCGACATGTTTATTTAAAATGGGTTTGAAAAAGTATATCCATCTATTTGTTTTATAAATTGAGTTGAAAATACCTTCAAGCATTTCGTTCAAATGAGAATCAAAGCATTCGTTGTCATATAGAAAATCAACGTTCTGATAGTTTGATTCATTGGCCACATAATCATTTAATAGCACTTCGATATCAACATTGGAGATAGTTTTGAGCATGTTTGCAATAAACTCAGTATCTTTGGTTGGGAAAAGTTGATTCCAAAATCTAAGTATTTTTTCCTTTTTATTTTGCGCTTCAACACTATAAGCAAACGTGGTATTCTCTAATATCATACTCATCTCATTATTCCTTTTCTGTTATTAGTATCGAAAGTGTTCATGGGACTAGTGGAAGACCACTAGTCCCATGCATTGAATTGCTTAGCCGCAACTCACATTATTAGTTGTGCACTCATAAGATGCAGTGAATAATCTACCACACTTACCAGAAAGGGTAAGTTGAACCGCCGTGCTCCAACCAGCGCCTGATTTGTCATCCAAATCTTGCTCGCTGATTTCTTCGGCTACACCTGCGATTGGTGATGCTTGCTTTTCTTCGAGTTGGTCTCTCATGTTTTCTTTGCTCATGTCTGCTCTCCTTTTTCTCTGTAGGTGAATTGCTTAGCCGCAACTCACATTATTAGTTGTACACTCATAAGATGCCGTGAATAATCTACCACATTTACCAGAAAGGGTAAGTTGAACCGCCGTGCTCCAACCAGCACCTGATTTGTCATCTAAATCCTGCTCGCTGATTTCTTCAGCTACACCTGCGATTGGTGATGCTTGCTTTTCTTCGAGTTGATCTCTCATGTTTTCTTTGCTCATGTTTTTCTCCTCTCATTTGTGCGATTGTTTTATATTGCTTATTTCATAGCACTAGTTTATGTACACTGGACTTTCACTATGAAAACATCACCAAAATTATGCATCATTAAGATTTTTCTTTTGGTGCTGATCGATGTTAAGCACCGGTTTGCTTAACTTCTGAACCTAGTGTACATCAAATATGCACCTAGTTTTCATTCCTGTAATAAGTTCTTGATATCTCGTCATTTTCATTTAAATAAGCATTCAACATCATCAAATTCGTATAGTTTTTTATCATTTTTGATGTCTTGAATCCCGTTTTAGCGCTTCACACACCACACTCACTGCAAAAAAATACCCGCCTTAGCAACCATAACTTGCCAGTGCGGGTAGTCTTTTGTAATTTTGCAACTCTATAGTCTTATATTCCCAACCATCTTACTTCTCCTTCAACAGTCGCATGCCCCTAACTGAAATCATGCACTCCTGGCCATTCAACATCCGAACCACCTTGTTCGCTTTGTCAATCTCCTTGATTTTTTCACGATTCACGATGTACGACTGGTGACATCGCACAAAGCGCTTATCAAGCTGCATTTCAATCTCCTTGATGCTACCATAAAACTCCACTTGTCGCTTATCAGAATGCATAATAACCTTATGCACAGTGCTAGACGTTTCAAAAGCAATAATTTGTTTATATTCGGCCAGGATTACTTTGTCGTTAGTGTGAATATGAAACACTTCATTTCTCTGGCCATTAAGAGATTGATACTTATCATGGGCATATTCGAGACATTCACGTACCCTTGCAGAAACGTCTTTAAAATTATCTTTAACTATAAAATCTAAAGCCTCTACCTTATATTTAAACGTCAAGTGCGTCATCTCTGCATGGGTTGTAATAAAAATAATAAAGCCTGCTGGATCCAATTGCCGAATCATTTCACCCAATTTAATGCCATTGATCTCGCAACCTAAATCCACATCTAAAAAATAAATGCCTGTTCCAGAATTAGCCTTAAGAGTTTCCAATAATTCCATAGGATTCTTTGTAGCCTTTTCAATCACCATATCATAATTCTCAATAGCAATTGCTCCAGAAACAGTTTCCCGAATATTTCTTAACTGCTCTGAATTGTCTTCACAAATATAAACCTTGATCATTTCCCCCCCTAAAGCGCTATCTTTCCAATTCTATAACTTGAGTAAACATGACATCACTAAACTCAGTATCCAAACTCCACTTCTGATACCGATTAACAATCTCCCGTATATTGCTAAGACCAAAGCCTCTACCTTCACCTTTAGTCGAATAGCCCTTTTCAAAGAGCTTTGCAATTGAAGCAATTTCCTCGTTATGACTATTATTAATCACAATAATCTGCCCATGGGACTTATTCAAAAGCCCAACAGAAATGCTTGGAGTCTCTGATGCAATCGCGGCCTCAATTGCATTGTCCATTAAAATTCCAATCACACGACAAAGATCAAGCGTCTTAACATCCTTAAAAATCATACGCTCTGTAATATCCAATTTGACTTCCACACCGAGTTCTTCGGCCTTTAAAACCTTAAGTGCTAGCAATCCCTTAATCTCACTCTGCTCAATATTACCTAATAGCCCCAGATTCAGATTAATTTGATTGACTTGACTGGAAAAACTCACCACATCTCTACTAAAATACGCAATCAAACCATCCATATCCCTCGAATCTAAAAATCCCACCATGGATGATAACACATTGGTAAAGTCATGACGCACCTTGCGCATATCCGTATAAATGTATTCCAAACTCTCAGTGTAAGTCGCAAGCTGAATAAGCTCCATCTCTTTCCTAGTTGCTTTTTCAGCATGAACACTTGCGTTGTGCATCAGAAACAAAATAACGATGAAGGTGATGAAGGCGACTGTAAAAAGTCCTGTTATCATCCAAGTGTATTCTTTTCCTAAGTCAGCATAAAATGTAACGTAATAAAACATCACATATAACCCTAAGCCAAAGCTTAACCCAATAATCTGAAATCGGCTATTATTCATTACAGATAACCAATTTCGTCTTTTGATTATTAGTATCTTTATCCCATAGCTTGTTATAAAATAAGCAAGATTTAAATACAATACTGCAACTGTTCTTTCCCAAGTCGCACCTATACCAATAAATATATCTAAATCAAAATTGAATAGAAACAAAGGAATTGTGTAGAAGATTTGTTCTGATATTATTAGAAAAATCACAATCATCACATTAACCGCTATAGCAACTTTCCATTTTGAACCATTACGAGTCATTATCAAACAATTTCCTCCAACCAGAATTATTCCTGCTATGGGGGGAGAAAAGAAAGCGACTAGGATGGAAATTATGCTAATCATGCAAATTTCCATAATTTGCTTTTTCGTATACTTCGCAACAGAAAAGATGTTATAAGCAACCAATTCATATCCAATTATATTCAAAATGTAAATTGATAACTCACTCATACTTACTTAATCTCCTCGTTCGAACTTCACAATTTCACAATTTCACAATTTCAAACTACATTCTCTGGAGAATAATCGATTTCTACCTCAGTAATCTTTTTTTCAAGTAATTCGTCAGGCATAATAGATTCATGAAAAAAGTACCCCCTACAACCATTGATTTCTGAAAAACCGGTTGCATAATCAATTAACAAATCTTGTATTCCGCTCAATTTTTTCCTCATATTTTCCATAATTATTTCTCCTTTTGTTTAATAGTTTGTAGGTGACTGGCAAGATTGATACGCATTCCATGGCAATGCCGTAAAGAATACAGAACTTGATCCAGTAGATTGGTACTGCAATTGCGATTACGATGAGCAAAGTTGCACAAAGAACTGCTTGCCTTCGCAGACGCTCCCGTATTTTGGGCCCGAGTATTGGGTTTTTCTCAGTGTCACCAGGGGCATAAAGGGCAAACATAATGATAAAAAAACTACCAAAGAGCGCAATGGGCCAATTTTGAAGTAACCAATAGCGGGATAATACAGGAACGAAAACGAGGAATATTGTCGAGGATATTAAGCAGTTCACATGATTTTGGGCGTGGACCCCGTGTGCATATTTTCGGCAAGATTTAAAGGCTAAAAAGACGACTGCAAATTCCTTAAGACAATTAAAGACTATGGCAAAGGTCATAATAATCATCATTGATACAATATTGCTGAGTAAAACTTCAAGCCCATACAGTAATTTGAGCTTTGCAATCCTATCCATTTCTCGATTATTCGTGAGCGCGGTTGCTATTCTATTCGCGAGTTTTTTATACATGCTCAGCCCTCACTCTAGATGCCATAAAACATCGCATCATTTCTTTTCGTTGATGTACTTTAAATTTTCTTCCATTTTATCATAAAAAAGAGCCTCTTCGTGGATTGAGAGATAGTCCACTATTTCCAATTTATTTTCAAACACCTTTGAATAATTCACCTCCTCAGACGTAAAAAGCAGAATAAAACCGCTGGCATCAAACATTCGAATATACTTTGCGAGCTTGAAACCATCGACTTCTGTGGAAAACGTTGCATCGATAATGTAGAGGCGTTTCATCGTGCTTTTATCCAGATATTGAACGAGCATTTCAAGATCATCTGTCACTAGGGATAGGGAAATGTCAAGGTCGTTTTCTAGTACAATCTGCTTTAGCACATCGACGAGCTCCTGTCGAAAAGGATTTGCTTGCATACACACTACCATTTGTTTCGTTATGTCCATCATCACATTACACCATACCTTACCTTACAGTTTTGCTTCGAACAACTGCAGTTGTCCTGAAGAAACGTTTTATTGTCATTTCTGTAATGATGATAACATATACCCTTGCACTTGGAGTAAGGTTGTCGCAAATAGACGCTTTATTGTCATTTTCGTAATGTTGCATGCTAATTATACCAATTTTAGCACAAAAAAAATAGACCATAGGTCTATCTACTTTTTTACAATTTAACCGTTACACGGTTTCTCCCAGCATCTTTGGATTCATAAAGTGCTGCGTCTACCAGAGAAAATTTTTCTTTAAGATGCTCAAACTCATGGCTCTTCACTTCAGTCAAACCAAAGCTACCAGTAACCCCAATGGTTTCATTGCCAATCGTTATTGTTTCAGATGCAATTGCCACACGCAGCGCCTCTGCTCTTTCAACCAGAGACTCAAAGGTATGGCCCTTCAGCATAAAAATAAACTCCTCACCACCCCATCGCGCCACAACACCATCAGGTTCAATGCCCCGTTTCATCACTTGCGCAACGTTAATCAGCACATCATCTGCTCGATCATGACCAAAATCATCATTGACTCTTTTGAAGTAATCTAAGTCCATAATACCCAAAGCAAAACAATCTTGTACATCACAAGTTATGATTAGGTTCAATACTTCCTGATCAAATCGGCGCCTGTTGTACAGCCCGGTTAATGAATCATGATGTGCTAAAAAGTCCAACTTCTTGGTCCAGATTTCCAAAAGAACTTCTTTTGAGATTTCACTTTTGGCTTTATAGTAGTTAAAAATGGACATAACCGTCATAGTCACCGCAAACATAAGGCCATTGATAATATTTGCACTGGCGATGGCCGAATTCTTCTGGAAATACAACACACTGACTACAAAAAAAAGAATTGGCATACCGAAAACGATTACTTGCTTGGGTGGCTTACAGTAGTAAAGCATGCTCCCAGCAGCAAACATCGCAATAAACGATACAATTTGGTTGTTGATCAACTGATCTAACCCTGTAATGAAGGCCACACCGGATAAAAACAACATGCCAAAAGCACCACTGACCCATGCATACTTGCCAAAATTAGCGTTATTCTGTTCCGACTGTGATAATAAAAACCGTTCTGTCAATACCACAATAATTGAAATTATCATTAGAAAAAGGTGCGTACCTAGATAAGCCATTGTGAGCTCAAAACGATACCCCGGTTTGGTTAAGTTTGGTAAATCATGAAAAAGTATAAGTAATAGTTCCAAGACAATTGCCGTGTACCCAACGAGTTTTAGTCGCTTAGCATTGCTCCGTTCAATCCTTAGAACCACTTCATTTTGCTCTTCCAAAGATAAATCCAGCTGCTGCGGTTGTCCCTTTGTCCCGTGATTTCTTAGATTCATTCATATTTTCAATGGCACTGCGCCATGCTCCTTTTATCCCAATATATTAGAAAATGCAAAATTTGTGGTGTCGTATTTAGCATGCAGCTATGTAAATTTTCAGCATTCAGCTATGTAAATTACGTTCTTGCATTGCTTTCAACTTTTCATTAAGTATACCCCCTATTCTAACATACAAGCATCACTGTTAAAACCCTCTCTGAAAAAAGGAACACATCTCATCGCTAAAAAAAGGAGCACATCTTAACTTGCGAATTGCAAATTGGGATGTGCTCCTCTCTCAGAACGGACGACATTTTCATGGTTGTGTAAGGAAACTTTACTCTAGTTTTATGTCAAATCCCATTAAACTTCATGCAGCTTCTTTACACAAATATTGATATACGAGTTTAAACCATCACCTACAAGGGCCAATCTTTTCATCTCTTCAACATGATCTTTCCCTGCACTTTCATATGTGTACAAGAAGCTTTTACCAGTTGATAAATCAACCCTAATGAAGTTTTCACCAATTTCATACTGTTTAACAAATGATTCACGTTCAGATTTTTTGCGCATTCTCATAGTTCCGTCTCCCGTTTGCAATCATATCCCAATGCATTAGAGCGAGAATAAGTGCTACTGATGTCATCTTCTTCATTGTCTCTCCTCCTTGAACACTTGCATGCATAGTAGCCATAGGATACAATAAAACCAATAGACCAAACTGCTAATATATTAGTTGTTCTAAAAGGAGTGATTATGGACTACATAGATTTTGGACTTAAGGCTCGTGATATAAGAAAAAATTGTGGGTATACTAGGGAAGAAGTCAAAAGGCATACTGGTATCTCCGTTGAAACCCTTCGCAGGCTAGAAGAAGGCATCCCAGAACCACGGCTATCCTCCTTAAATGCCCTTTCTAATTTGTATAAATACGACCTTGTTGAACTTTTTATCCAAACCCGCACCCACCACAGTTTTTTCTCAGATAGTTTTATGAAAGAAGTCAATGCTAAGCTTCGAGAAGTTGATTACGAAGGCCTCAGAGTAGTGATTGATCAATTGCTTAACGCACTTATAGAGCCAGATACAGATTCAAAAAAGAATCCAAGAACCCATCAATATTTAAAGGAATTTTTAGCCGCATTTAAAGCTTTGAAGTTAAAAGACACAAAAGATATTCAAGTCACCATCATCACCCTTGAAAATATGCTCCTTGCATTAGGCCGAGATCAATCAACCATTTTGAATGATCCTTACCTTTACCCAATCGAATTTTATTGTGCCATCTATTTAATGGCCCATTATAGGCGATGTGAGCAAAATGAAAAGGTGATTTCCCTTGCCTATAAATTAATTGAAACACTTGAACACTACCCCTATTTGAACTGCAAACAAAAGGACCATATGGGGGCATTGTATTTACTGATTGCGTATTCAATGCATGCACTTCAACAGCATCAAGAGGTTATAGATCTGGTTGACACCGCCTTTAAATGCGACGCTATAACTTTTTCTAACACCCTATATACTGATTTACTCATGCGAAAAGCCATTGCTTATCACCATTTAGGCAAACGAGAGGCCTATGACTACTTTACTGTTGCACTACTGAACGCACAGGACAGTAGACGTATTCATTATGAATCGGTCATCAAAGATCAATATCAAATCTCACATCATTTGTTAACACGCCTCTAATTTCTCTGGATTACTGGCGTCCTTGCTATTGCTAGGTCAGTATCAAAACCGTAACAACACATGACAATTTAGACGCATAAAAACCTCAAGGGCAGGCAATCGTTTTCACAAATCAGGAGGATTCTCCTGATTTTTTTTGCCTAAACTAGCTGTATGAACGCATACAGACTTTATTATTAATTTATGACAATTGTTAAAAGAATGATATTTTTTGATAATTGCAACTGTCGGACTATTCCGTAGTTTTTAAGTTCTATTGAGGTTGTGAAATTCCAATGGCATAATGGGGACAATTCACAATCATTCAGGAGGACTTATCATGTCAGCTAAAAAAGCAAGCGGCAAATTAACACTGATATCACTGGTGTTGATGATTTTTACATCGGTATATGGTTTCTCGAATATGCCCCGTTCTTTTTATAAAATGGGTTATGCCGCGATTCCATGGTACATCTTCGCAGCAATCACTTTCTTCGTTCCTTTTGCATTTATGATGGCTGAGTATGGTGCTGCCTTCAAAGATGAAAAAGGTGGTATCTACTCGTGGATGGCAAGATCAGTTGGTCCTAAATTTGCATTTATCGGCACATTCATGTGGTATGCTTCAAATATCATCTGGATGGTCAATGTTGGTACTGGTCTTTGGATCTCCCTTTCAACTGCAGTTTTTGGTAAAGACATGACCAGTTCATGGTCATTATTTGGTCTTTCATCAACTCAAACCCTTGGTGTCCTGGCAGTAGGTTGGATACTTTTGGTAACGTATGTTGCCTCAAACGGCATTGGCATTATCAAGAAAATTACATCTGTAGGTGGCTTGGCAGTCAGCTTGCTCAACTTGCTACTATTGGGTGGCGCTCTGATTGTATTTGTCGGTAATGGCTTTGAGTTTGCACAGCCATTAAACTCTGCAAGCGACCTCTTTGCTTCTCCAAATGACGGCTACCAAAATACAATCGCTATATTAGGTTTCTTGGTTTATGCTATATTTGCCTTCGGAGGTACTGAAGTTGCCGGTGGTCTCGTTGATAAAACAGAGAACCCAACTAAAACATTCCCAAAGGGAATTGCCATTGCAGCACTTGTTATTTCAGTGGGTTACGCCCTGGGCATTCTCTTGATTGGCGTCTTTACCAACTATTCAGATATTCTTATGGCCGACAACGTTACAATGGGTAATGTCACCTATATTATCATGACAAATATGGGCGTTCAAATTGGTCTGGTCTTTGGTCTTTCTCAAGCAGCGGCACTGACTCTAGGTGCTTGGATGGCCCGCTATGTGGCTGTCTCTATGCTCCTTGCTCTTTTCGGCGCATTCTTTACCCTGTCTTATGCACCGCTTAAACAATTAATAGAAGGCACACCTGCTGGTTTGTGGCCTGGTAAAATGTCAGTGATCAAAAATGACATTCCAAAGACTGCAATGTGGGTTCAAGCCATCATCGTTATCGTTATGATCGTCTTGGTTTCATTCGGTGGCGACTCTGCTAAAGAATTCTTTGACAAATTGGTCTTGATGACGAACGTTGCCATGACGCTACCTTATATGTTTATTGCCATTGCATTTATCGGCTTTAAAATGAAAAAAGATATTGTTAAGCCATATGTAGCCTTCAAAAGCCCACTGTTCGGTATGATCATGGGTGGTGTTGTTACATTGGTTGTTGGTTTTGCCAACTTCTTTACAATCATTCAACCTGCCACTGAAGGTAGAATGGGAGAAACAGTCTGGAGTATTGCAGGCCCTGTTGTCTTCTCTATCATCGCCTTTACAATGTATGCAGTTTATGAGCGAAATGAAGCAAAAGCACTGGTCTTATCTAAATCACAAGCTACTGCAACTAAAAATACGAGTGCATAATCCCCCCCCTTGTAAAAAACAGCACCATGCCATCTGGCATCGTGCTGTTTTTTTATGGTTTAATCGCCCTCGGCAATCTTTTAGATGATCACATCGCTGTTGAAAACTTCCAACAAAATCGGCGTATGGTCTTGCCTTACACCTGAGTCTATCATTTCAGACTTAACAACTTTATAGGCAAGTCGATCACTCACTAACCAATAATCAATCCGCCAACCAGAATTGTTGATTTTGCTTGTAATCACCCTTTGCGCCCACCACGTATACATATCGGGGACGTCACCATGGATATGTCTAAAGGTATCGGTAAAACCCTTGTTCAAAAGATTAGTAAACCCGACCCGTTCTTCCACTGTAAAACCTGGAGACCTAAGGTTGCTTTGGGGATTTGCCAAATCAATTTCTTTATGGGCCACATTAAAATCCCCAGTTGCAATCACAGGCTTTTCTTGGTCTAACTTTTGAAGATACTCAGCATACTTTTGGTCCCAAACTTGCCTGTCTTCCAGTCTATTGAGACCATCTCCTGCATTAGGGGTATAAACTTGCGTCAAATAAAAATCTCCAAAATCCAAAGTGATGATTCTACCCTCCGAATCCATGGTACCTGGCGCCTGAATCTCAGGATAAGAAACAATCGGTGCGTACTTATCCTTATACAAAAACATGGTCCCAGCATACCCTTTTCTAGCGGGTTCCTGAGAGTTCCGTAAGACATAAGCGTATCCCTCAAAAAGCGTTGTCATCATTTCTATATGCTTACTACTTAAACCCTTAACCGGCAATTTTGTTTCTTGCAAGGCAATCACATCTGCATCTACGGCCTTAATGGTGTCAATCACCTGTCTAGTCAGCACTGCCCTATTTGAATCGCTTGTCAACGCCGCATTCAGTGAATCTATATTCCATGATATGAATCTCATTGGGTCCTCCCAGTTGATCAAAAGTCGTTTTAAGTGTCTATGTGTTATATCTTATTACACGACAAAAAAATATGCAACACCTCTGCTTAACAGCTTGAGTGTTGCATATTTTTAATTTACTGGCTAAATTCAATTAGCATCTAGATTTCCAAATCTTAAGCGGATTTAGCCTGCGTTAATCCTTTAAATGCATACCAAGCAGCTGTCACAAGCGTGCAAACCACAAGATAGTAAAGACTCAGCCCCATAAACTTTGAAACGCTTGTTAATGGATTCATAGGCGTATTGATCAGGGACACCAAAATCCCAACATAAACCACTAGGCCATAAGCCATGGCACGAATTTTAATAGCCGTTTTCTTGAAGATGATGGCGGTATCGCAAATCAGAACACCGAGCATTGAAATCCCAGTAAAGCCAAGCAGAAACATCATGCTTTGATCCGTAAACATAAGTCCGCTAGTGGTATCATTTTTAAGCCATCTTACCAAAAGCGCTACTCCCAAAATAAAAATTCCAAATACCAAGATGCCTGCTACAGTTCTAAGTGATTCTAAAAATTTGTTTGTTTTCATGTGATTGCCTCTTTCGTCTGTATGTATTTTTTTGAGCTGACTCATTGCCCGCCCTTCTGAAACTAGCATACCGCAACCCTTTAGCTTGAACAAGCCAACAGCTACCAAGCGGTACATACATATAACTAAGTGGTACAAATCATTTTTTTTCAACCCAATATTAGTTTTCAACCCAATATTTCATTCCTACCCATACGTATTTCTCTCCTTATGATAAAATAACTCTAGACCACTTATATTACCTTATACTTGACCCCATCAAAAACATTAGCTCAACACATTACAAATAAACAGTTTGCCTAAGTGTCAAAAGCTTTTGACACCGCTAAAAAGCCCATGTCAAACACATTGGATTGTGAATCCTTTGAAAAAAGATAGACTGAAATTACAGGAGGACAATCTATGGAACTTGGAACGCAAATCAAAAAATACAGGACGGCAATGGCAATTTCACAAGAGGACTTAGCTGAGAAAATCTACGTGTCTCGCCAGACCATCTCCAATTGGGAAAACAATAAAAACTATCCCGACGTCAAAAGCTTATTGCTTCTAAGTGCCACATTTAACGTGACTCTTGATATCTTAATCAAAGGAGACTTAGAAGAAATGAAAGAGACAATCCAGAAAGAAGAAATCAAGCAATTTGGTAAAGACAGCATGGTATTCACCATCCTTATGGTGATGAGCGTCGTATTGCCCGTCCCACTAATAAAGTGGTTTTGGCCATGGGGTATGGGGGTTCTAATTATTCTTTATGCAGTCACATTCTATTTTGCCTACCGTATCGAAAAGACAAAAAAGCACTTTGATATCCAGACATTAAAAGAAATCGTAGCCTTCACCGAAGGCAAGAGATTACCAGGTGACGAGAAGCTTATGGAAAAAGGCAAAAGACCCTATCAAAAGGTACTCTTGGCCCTTGGTTCCGCTGTCATCACCACTACCATCGCGATCATTTTGCTTTTTTTATTGAAGTAGAAAGTAAAGAGCCCCTCCTAACTTGGAAATTTGCAAGTTGGGAGAGGCTCACTTTAGAGAATGATCTGTTAAAGATTACTGGGTTCTCGCCGTTCTGGTGTGGCGAGAGCAAGAGCTACTTCATAAAAAAGCCAATCAGCTCCATTTCTGTATTGTAGATGATTGTAAAGATCACTTTTTTCTCGCCGTATCGGGTTTGAACAATAGCTACAGCGCGGTCGGCACCGTCCTTGTTTTGTCCAACGATGGTGGTGCTTTCTATTTTGGTGAATGCTGCATCTTGGTAGGTCTTAGTTACAGCATTAGAAAGAACTTCTGCGGTCATTTTATCTTGGTATTCTGTTTTAAAGCTGCTTTTGATGGCATCGTAATCCTTGGCATTTAGGTTCTCAATCACTTTGTGGGCGCTGGTCTCTACGGCTGCGCTATCAAAGGAATCGGCGAGTTTTGTGGAAGTGCATCCGCTTGAAAATGTTGCCAGGGCTGCAAGGATCATAAGGATAGTACATAGTGATAATGTGAGTTTTCTTATCATGGTTTTTCTCCTAGTTGTTTTTGTTATATTCTGCTATGTTCTGTGTCGTTTTAAGTGTGTGTAGGTGTTCGTGTTTGTGTAGGTAGATTCCACCACAGAGAGTGAGGGTTCCAAACACTGCAATTGCCAGTTCAAGGGCAAGTATATCCACTTGCCACAGGGCTAGAAGCAGAATGGCCATGCCGTTGATTAGGGTGTGGAGAACAATGGCGATGGCTGTATACAGTAGAGGGCGTCCTACCTTGAGGCCGTATAAGACAATCAATGTTGCCCCCACGTGGAAGGCGATGGCAAAGAGTCTTTCAAACCAAGCGATGCCAAGCCATATAAGGGTCTGTTGTTGAAAATCTGTAAAAAGGGCGACCAAGGTGTTCAGCCCTACAAATATGAAGGCTTCAATGCCCCCATGACCAAGGCCGAAGGCCATACCCTGACATAAGGTGGTATGGGGATTATCATTTTCAAGGATTTGGCGCTTTAGAAGATGGCGCAGGGCAATAAGCCGGGCCCCCTCTTCAAAGATTCCCGCGGTGCCCCCCAAGAACAGGGCATTTAACCAGGGAGTGAATTGCATGGCATTATACCATACAAAATTGGGCAGTATATATGTTAGTATGGGGATTCTTAGAGCCACCTGGCTGACTAAAAAGGCGATACAGCCAAAGAGAAAGAATCGCCTCATGGTATATTTAGTATTAAATGGTGAGCATAATCCGGGTAAAAAAATAGTGATCCCTCCATTCAAATTGCACATTGCCCTTATACATTTCGACAACCCGCTTTACATTCTTAAGTCCGTAACCCTGGTGATTTTCCTTTGAGGAAAGGTAGAAGTCGTCCGTTGGAATAGGAGCAAAGGGGGCTGTGTTTTGCAATGTGATAGAAACAAAGTTGTGTACGTGAACTGCCCGAAGGATGATGGTTCTTTTGAGGGCAGTTTCTGCACCTGCACTTGTTTCCTCTCCCATGCCTGAATCAGCTCTAGCTGCCGTGATCCCATTATCCAAAATATTTGAAAAGATCGTGGTGATATCCACATTGCGCATAAAAGTAAAGTCAACATCGGCAATTTTAATATCCGCTTCTATGCCATGGGCTAACATGGTTTCCACCTTGTCGTTGAGGATAATGTTGAGCATTTTATTAGAGGTGTAATAGCGCTGGCCCAAGCGATTGAGCATGGTATGGAGGTCGTCGGTGTAGGTGACCAGTTCATGGTTTTGCTCTGCTTTATAAAACTGCTGCATCCCTTGAATATGGCTGCGCATATCGTGAACTAGGCCCCTTGTCAGGTCGTACTTATGCTCAATAGATTCATAGTAGCGGGTTTGAATGGCCTGCTGTTGAAGGTAGAGGCTCATTTCTTTTTCCAGGCGGTTGTTCCGAGAAATAGCTTCAAATGCGTGGGAAAAATAGAAGTTTAGACCCAACAGCAATAGTAGGTTGACCATCAGGAGGATGATGCGGTCCTCGGCAATATAGATGTCAAGGAAGTACATCAGTGTAAAGAGGTTAACGATGCTGAAAATAGGCAGGATGAAGGCGCTTAGCAATTGTCTGCCGCTGATTGTGCCGGCCTTTCGGCGCAGGATAGCTGCAGTGCAGAGTTTGAGCATGGCGTATTCGGTAAAGCGCAGGGCCACGATGGTGATCAGGGTGATGATATGGGGATTGTTGTAACTGAGGATTCCGCTGTTTAGCAAATAGGATAACCCTAGTAGGCAAACGATATCGGTTAGAAACACAATGATGACAAACAGGAAGTAGTAAAACAACTGTTGTCTTTCTCGGTTGTAGAAGCGATTTCCGATTAAGGGAATGAAGAGGAGCATGATTAAATTGAGGATGCCGTTTCCCAGTAGGGAGATGGCAACGGAAATTACGATGTAGCTGGCTACAACGGGGGTGCGCCACTTGCCTATGTTTGTGGTTCCATCTCGGACCCCAATTTGCTCAATGCATTTGAATATTACCACCATTAAAAACACACTGCCCAAGAGGGGTACACCACCGAATACCAAGATGTCCATTAAGCCAATTCCGCTGCTGGTCATAGGTATCCCCCTACCTGTGATAAGTGAAGATTTAAAGCGGTGCGAAAGGCCACCGACTTCTTCTGCGAAAGGGGAATTACGGTGCCATTCACTAAGTGGATGTCGTAGTGTTTTATCCCTTTAACACCTTGTAAATTGACAATAAAACTCTTGTGGGGCATTGCGAAACCCTTACCCTTGAGTTCCTCTTCCAAATCCGACATGCGGCGCTTGAGGGTATAGGTGGTGTGAGGCTGGGATTCTTGGGTGTGTGATCCCTGTGCTTGAGGCCCCCCGGCCACATGCATCAGAACTTTTCTATTAAGATACTCAAAATACATAATTTCTTGGGAATTGATGCGCACCAGTCCCTCTAGGGTTTGAAAGCCCATGGTAATGCCTACCGATTCCGTCATGTACTCAAAGGCCTCGTTCAATTGGCGGTGGAGCTGCACAACATCTAAAGGCTTAAGCAAGTAGGCAAAGGCGTGAACGGAAAAGGCAAATGTGGTATAGTCACTGTAATTAGTGAGGTAGATAATTTTCACTTTTTTATCCCGTTGGCGGATCTGCTGGGCGGTTTCTATGCCGCTTATCCCCCCCATATCTATATCTAGGAGCATAATGGTGTAGTGGTGCTGGCTTTCTAGGAGCGCCTCCCCACTGCTGAATAGGTCGATGGCGTATGCCATTTTCGCCCCTTCGCAGTACTGGTTTACAGCGGTATGGGTTTGATGTAAAGTCGTCACTTCATCATCACAGATTGCAATTTTGATCAAAGTTCCCCTCCAATGCTTCTATTACTTCCAACACTTCAAAGATATCTTCTCCCTTATTATAGTAGACACCATACAAAATACAACTACTTAGGCATAAGGTAGGGCAATTGTTGCATAAGGTAAGGTTCACCTTGCACGTTTGCAAGGTGAGAGAGAACCTTTTTTTGAGAATGACACATTACTTATTTCTAAGCGGTTTCCATGTTATATAAACCAACTGACTTTACCAACAATCATGGGTATAATGGAATTAGTCTTACACTTTAATGCATTATGCTTATTCATGGAGGTCTTAATGAGACATTATTTATGGAGGTCGCAATGAAACAAAGATATATCATTGTCAATGCAGACGATTTTGGACTTAGCACAGGTTGCAATCAAGGGATTATAAAAGCCATCACCCAAGGGGTGGTATCCAGCACAACTTTAATGATGAATATGCCAGGTACCCAAGAAGCAATCCTGTTAGCCAAATTCCATGGCCTTAATTGTGTTGGTATTCACTTAAATCTCAGCACTGGATGTCCCCTTACAAACACGAATCAAGTACCCTCACTCATCAACCAAAGTGGTCAAATGACAAAGGCCAATTTTGATTTGAAACTCCCCCTAGAACAGGTGGAAATCGAATGGCGAACTCAAATAAAAGGGTTTATGGATTCAGGACTCCAAATGACCCATATGGACTCTCACCACCACATCCATACTGCACCCCATTACTTACCACTTGCTCAGAAATTAGCCCGGGAATTTCAAGTGCCCTTGCGAGGTATACCAACCCACTCAAGTGCTCTTACCCCTGAGTTTACCGGTGGCTTTTATGACGAGAAAATCACGGTTGAAAACTTTAAAGAACTGGTAAACCAGTGCCAAGATCAGTGGCTAGAGATAATGGTTCATCCGGCTTATGTGGACCAAGGTCTCATGTCAATAAGTAGTTATTTAGGCCCCCGTGAAACAGAGTTAGCCGTTTTGACAGATCCCGACCTAATCAAGTGGTGCGAAGAGCAGGCAATTGTGCTTTCAAGCTATAGAGACTTCTCTGTGCGCACATAACCAATCATACAACTGAACTAATCACTTGTTAACATCACTATGTGTCATCAAAGATCAATACAAAAGTGCAAACCACCAGGTGGTACAACAAAAAAGAACCCCTCCTAACTTGCGAGTTTGCAAGTTGGGTGGGGGGTTCCCTACATCCTTGAATGCTGTAGCATCCAATACTTAAGGTAAAGTGGATCCCTGACATTGACCAAAAGCACACCCGCCGTCGGAATACATAGGGCTTTGCACTGATCAATTGGCTTATCCAGCATTTTTCATAGGACCCTCCATCTATAAACCTAGGTTATTTACCATCTGGCCAGCCACAAATACAAACCCTATTACCAGCTTTGTCCGAAAGCGTCCAATGAGAAGGCGCCTGGGAATCATCAACAATTCGTCCCCCTGCTGCAAGGGCAGCTTCCAAACGTGCCGCAACATTCTCCCGCGCAACCGATACGTCTATGTGCATGGCATGTCGCAAAGTTTTGTCTTGATCAATTTCTTGCATCCAAACCGTCGAACCATGACCTAAGGGATCAACTGCACTGTCTTCAGCCATAGCTTCATAACCCAGTACCGCACGCCAAAAGGCAAGATCTGTTGTTTCACGCTTGGCGGCTATTGCAATCTGTACTTCCTGAACAGCGCTACGAACCGCAATTGCTCCAAATTTCTTTGCTACCGCTGAAACCGCTAGTGCCATTTGAATATGATGAGCTTCAAGGCACCAAATATCCCTAGTCAAGCGTATGGTCAGTTGACGATCAATAAGAGACATCAACACCCCAGAACCCTCAATACCAGGTACCTTAGCAATATCCTTGGCTAAATCAGTCGCCGCACTTAAGGAATGAAGACTAAATACCGCAGTTGCGCCGCCATGTAAAACAACCCAATCCTCAACGCCCTCAGCATTCAGGAAACTTTGCCATCCCTCTCGACTCATATTCATCCTCCATATACACCAATTTTACCGCAACGACTCCAACAACTTAAAGAAAGAACCTTTTACTTATGCAATTTAATCGCTTCCCGCGTAAGGCTCTCACCGTTTTCAATTTTCAACTGTTTCACAACGGATTCAATAAATCTACTTTTTTCATTCAATATCTCTTTTGATGCGTCAAAATGTAGAATTTCAAAAACCTTTCCAATAAATTTGAATTCTTTTTCTTCCAGCTGTTTTTGCAAATCCACAAAATAGTACGCAGATTGCCGATCAATCCAGTTTGAACCCATCATGACGGATTGAATACCGATTTCATCCAGCGCATCCCCATCCTTAAGTAGATTCATGGCAATATCATGGTTTCTCGTTTTTTTGTCGCTGTGATTGTAAATCAATTCATTTACCCTATTGATGATTTCATCTTTCTCATTAATCGATTTCAAGAAGCTTTGGACCATTTCAACACCTTTGGCTGCATGTCCATCCTTGCCATGAATGTTTCCCACATCATGAAGCAAGGTAGCCACAGACAGTGCGATTTCATCCTCAGCATCAAGTATAATCCCTTCACGGTCTATTATCTGTTCTGTATACGTCTTCACTCTCAGTCCATGCTGTAATATGTGCATTGCGTCCGTTCTCCAAGGGTGCAAGGTTTCAAACTTGATTTTCTTACCTTCCACTTCCCCGATTAAAAAATTAATGCATGCCTCTAAGTGTTTCATAGTCCATCCAACCTCCACGACACATTTATTTTAACGGCATCTTTGCTTCTACTTGTTCATCAATCCAATTGTATACATTAGCAATTTCTCCAACATAATTATCATTGATTTCAAAATAATTCGCATTATTTATATGACAGAGCTCTTTCATTTGAGAATGAAGTTTACTAAAATTATCTTTGCTCATATAATCATCACAGTCCTTATGTTCTATCTCGCTTCTATGCTCAATAATTCCTGAGTTAAAATGATTCTCAAGATACGCCTTTGAAAAGCCTATGTAGAGAGGGATTATTTGCTCTAAATATTCAGACTCAAACTCCCTAATATGCTCAGGTGGTAAATAGCACCCTTCAATAATAATATGCTGACCATTCTCAATATTAGTCATTATAATGCCCCTTACAATTGGCCACAGTTTATACGAAAGCTCAACGTCACCATCAGTGGCAGTAAAATCACAATATTTACTGCCACGAATCAAGCCCATTTTCACATGGTCTATCGATAAATATGGAATTTTGTACTTTTCAAGTAAACGTTGAGCCATCACTGTTTTTCCTGTGCAACTAACGCCACCAATTAAAATTACCATTGTAATCCCCTTCCTCTTATCAAATATATTTCTTTGAAACTATTTCCGATGTGGCATCTACTCAAGTAACCAATCCAACAGGTTAATTTGTTGAATGATTTGGTATCATTCTTAGAGGCTCTAATTCTCGTTTCAAAGTATTCTCATCTAGAATGGCGCATCAACATTTTAAAAGAAGCCCCCACTTCTATAAGTGTGGAGGAGCAAGTCACCACGATTAGCAATCAAACGCTCTATGTATTCTCTTCTTTGGATCAATGAAAGCACCTCCTCTCTTGTTGATTATAACGAAATCAAACTTCTAATTCAAAGTTTTTTCTGAATAGAGAAATAACTCATCGCACATAACCAATCATACAACTGAACTAATCACTTGTTAACATCACCATGGTTCACCACGTTAAAAAAGATGCAACACCTCCGCTTAACAGCTTGGGTATAGCATCTTTTCATTTACTGGGTAAAATCAATTAGCATCTAGATTTCCAAATCTTACGTTTCCAAATCTTAAACAGATTTAGCCTGGGTCAATCCCTTGAATACATACCAAGTGGCAGCCACAAAAGTGCAAACCACCAGAAAGTACACGTTTAGTCCGACAAACTTTGAAACACTTGTTAAGGGGTTCATAGTCGTATTGATCAGGGACACCAAAATCCCAACATAGACCACAAGACCATAAGCCAGGGCACGAATTTTGATAGCCGTTTTCTTGAAGATGATGCTGGTATCGCAAATCAGAACACCTAACATAGAAATTCCAGCAAAACCAAGGAGAAACAGCATACTTTGATCCGTAAACATCAGCCCGCTGGTGGTATCATTTTTAAGCCATCTTACCAAAAGTGCGAATCCCAAAATAAAAATACCAAATACCAAGATACCAGCTACTGTTCTAAGCGATTCTAAAAATTTGTTTGTTTTCATGTGATTACCTCTGACCTTTGTATGTATTTTTTTGAGCCGACCTCATTGCCTGCCCTTCTGAAACTAGCATACCGCAACCCTTTAGGCACAACAAGCCACCAGCTACCAAGCGGTACATACATAGAACTAAGTGGTACAACAACAACAAAGAACCCCTCCTAACTTGCTAGTTTGCAAGTTGGGTGGGGTTCTTTTTAGAGAATGACACATCACCGGTATTAATTCTAAACTGGTTCCGATGTGCTAATGGGCTACCCAGGGAAGCCAGAGCCACAATGACGTGGTGACTCAAATTTGCAGTTACTTATGTTTTTCCTTAATTGCATTCATAGGACACTTATTCCGACACCTAAAGCAAGTTGTGCAATTTTCATTAAACGTGAAATTACCATCAAGATAATTTATTGCATTTGTAGGGCATCTGTTATAGCAGAGCATACAAAATGAGCACAAAGATTTGTCCACATAGAATTTCTTATAACTCAACTTTCGCAGCATAAGATAACCATATAAGCGTTGAAATTTTAACATAT
>CAZFST010000040.1:0-31737 GCA_964522015.1 uncultured Fusibacter sp.
TAGATTGACCTGATAAAACTCGCTTTTTTTCAACACTAAATCCCAGTTAAAAGAAAACAAGCGTCTTTTCTCAGATTTAACGCCTATTTTGGCGATATTTCATCGCCACTCCAAGCCCTTTTAGCTTGAAATTAGGTTTGCTGCCTTCCAGAGGTTATGAGCGAATATCCCATAACCGCACCAAATAGAGGTGCCTTTATGCCCTCGTAAATAACTTCTTCGTTGTCCAAACGAGCGTTTGATACAACTTATTCGAGCTTCAACCCCAGCTCTAAAACGCATTTGCTCTTTGAACTTAGGGGTACTTTCATATTTGGCTCTTTCTTTGGATTTCTTACCTACCTTAGGAAGGCAAACATTTTTAACACCTAAATTCTTTAGACTCGTTTCATTCGAGGTTGAATAGTATCCTCGATCGGCCGTTGCTTCTCTAGGCGCTTTTCCGAATAGATCGATATGATGTTCAATAGCATCGACTAGAAGTGTTTTATCGGATGGATTGCCTTTGAAGACTTTGTATCCAGTGATGATGCCCTCTGATATTTCTTCTACTTGCAGCACGTGTCCAAACTCAACACGCTTTCCAAGTTTGCCTTTTGTGATCGGCCTTGCATCTATATCATCCATGCTTACTATTCTATCTTCAGGCTTCCCACCGCTGTTGACTAATTCTGTTTGGGTAATGATTTTTTCTAAAGTCTGAATGACATGATGAACTTTATTGATTTGAATTTTATCGCCACTTGTTTCTGGTACAAGCTTTTCAACAAATTTACGAGCCTTTTTCACCACTTCTTTTGCGATGTCAGCCATTTCACCTGTAATCTGTCGTACCTCTTTAAACGTCTCAGCGGTACGCTTACGGACCACTT
This sequence comes from uncultured Fusibacter sp., assembly GCA_964522015.1. GTDB lineage: Bacteria > Bacillota > Clostridia > Peptostreptococcales > Acidaminobacteraceae > QQWI01. The sequence goes on from CAZFST010000040.1 coordinate 873, forward strand.
TATTGATTGACAGTAGCTTGATTCTCAGTGTCTTAGTTTTTTTTTTAGTTTTCTTTGGTTTTACTTGACCGCATAGCTCCATTGCATCGTTGACTGCTGCATCTAATTGCTTGGTTCCTTTGTAAAGGAGTTCTGCATCTGTTGGATAGGCAATGTTGGATTCAACTACAGTCGTATCCACGCGAAGTTTTCTGCCTTTTATGATTTTCTGATCTTTAAGCGACATAATGAAGTTGTCGTTAAGTTCTTTTACGATTTCTTCGCCATACTTCTTAGTGATCTTCATAAGAGCTGTTGGTGTGGGCACTTCCATCTCCATCGGAATTCGACAGAACCGCTTGTACATTGGTGTTTTTCCAATAACTTCACTGAGGTCTTCATAACTAACGCACAGATAAAATTTTATAACCATCATTCTTATATACACACGAACAGGGACCGTGGGTCTACCCAAAACAGTGTGATACCGACTTACAATTGGTTCCTCAAAGATAGGATTTTTCAAAAACTGATCAATGCGGGACAATTCTTTTGTCATTTCAAATACGACTTTGGGGATAAATTCTTCAAACAACGTGGGCTGATTCCAATCAGGATAATCGAGTATTAGCATAGGTTAGAGTCCTCTCAGTTTTTTTCTTCTTACCTATATATATTCGACATAACTCCTTGAATTCCTTTTTGAATTTCATGTTTTTTTGAATTATTTTTAAGACTTTATCAGGTCAATCTAACTATGCAATAGATACTTTACCTGATGGCAGTCCAGCATATGATATTTCATATAGCACTGTCGGATTTGTAAGACAATATGACGGCAACGGCAATGCAACCTTGTATGAATGGCATGCCTCTGACTATCTCATTATAGGTGATGTCGATGGTAGCGGTGTGATTGACAAAAATGATATAAAGGCATTGGTTGCCTATATCTCCGGTAAAGCTGAGTTAACCCCTGAACAGTTAATTGCTGCTGACTTTAACCAAGACGGCTTGGTAAATGCACTGGATATAAGGGATATTCAAAAATCACTTAACAAAAAAAATTAGAAACACTGTATAATCCTTGTTCCATCCTTGTATTCATGCGTATTTTTGCTCACTTTGGGTATATATACACTGAATCGAGGTGGTTATATGCTTAACCGTATCGAAGTTGATCGCAGTGGCTATCACTTAAAGTCCGCTCAGCCGGCGGTGCGAAAACAAAATGAGCCTTTTAAAACCAGTGAAGCGACAGTAGCCCCTAAACCAATCACAAAAGAAACCCTCCAATCCATTGACCAAAACGTCAAACTAGCAACTCGGGCAAATTATCAAAAGCTCGGGGTTCAAAATACAAAAACTCCAGAACAAGTGATTGACACCTACGCCACTTATCGCAAAATGCAATACGAGGCTCGTCATCAAACGCGATTCGACCTACTGATTTAGTCGAATCGCTTTTTTTATGGGCTTTTTTTATGGTTTTATTATGCCATCCCCCTAAAAAATCTACATTTTTTCAGGGGCCTCTATGCCAAGCAGCCACAGGCATGTCTCGATTGTCTTTTGCGTGAGATCTAGCAGAGCATATAGGTTTGCTTGACGTTCAGGACTTTCCTTTAAGACAAGGACCTCATGGTAAAAGCCATTAAAGCACTGGGCTAACTCAAATACATAATCACAAATTTTTGAAGGCTGATAAAGTGTAGTTGCCATTTCAACCCAGGTGCTAAAACTCGCCAGTTTGGACATCAGCTGATGTTCACTGGCCACTTTTGGAAGCGTAATTTCGCTTGGCACAATGCCATTTTTCCCAAGCTTATCAAGGATTGAGGCAATGCGCACCCCTGCATACTGGACGTATGGCCCTGTCTTACCTTCAAAATTTGCAAATTGATCGATATCAAAGACATAGTCCCGGTTGGGTAAATTGCTTAAGTCTCCAAACTTCAAAGCCCCTACGCCAATTGCAAGCGCCACTTTTTCCTTCTCTTCTATATCGCTGACATGACTATAAGTATCCAGTTTTTTTGTGGCCCCTTCAATTAAGAGCTCAATCAAATCCCCTAGGGCCATAACCCCGCCATCTCGAGTTTTGAAGGGTTTACCATCTTTTCCGTTCATGGTGCCAAAGCCAATGGAGACAAAGTCAAAGTCATCAGCAACAATTTGGGAGCGTCGCGCCACACGAATCACTTGTTCAAAGTGCAAGTCCTGCCGCTTGTCCACCACATAAACAATCCCATCTAGCTCTTGGTCTTTAACACGTTGGTAGATTGTGGCTAGATCCGTGGTGGCATAGAGGTAAGCCCCATTTGACTTTTGCATAATGCAGGGGGGCATGGGCTTTTGGTCCTTATCGGTCTTCACATGGACCACCATGGCACCCTCGCTAGGCACTAAAAGTCCTTGCTTTTTAAGGCGCTCAATCACCACAGGAATTGCCGTTTCACTATCGCTTTCACCTAACCACAAATCAAAGTAGACCTGTAGCAGACCATAATTCTTTTTCAAATCTGGAATAGAAACCTTCAAAATATGTTGCCACAGGGCAATATACCCCTTGTTTCCCATCTGAAGTTCAAGGGTTGCCTGGGCAGATTTAGCCTTAAAATCTTCATCTGTTTTACTGAGTACATTGGCAGCTGTGTAAAGGGCTGTCAAGCCGGCAATATCAAAGGGCGGCTCCTCTGGGTAATTCCCCTGATGACCTGAATCAAAATAGGGTAAATTGTCATCTTGAAGCCGAACCATTTCAATCACATAACCAATCTGAAGCCCCCAATCCCCCAAATGGATATCCCCAATCACCTGATGACCAGAAAACCGCAGCAGTCGAATGATGCTCTCGCCGATGACAGCGGAGCGCAAATGGCCAACGTGAAGGGATTTAGCGCAGTTGGCACCGCCATAGTCCACTAGGATTTTCTTGGGATTCGTAGTGGGTTCAAAGCCCAGTTTAGGCAAACTGGCCATTTGATTTAAGCGCTCTACCAACCAGGTTGGACTGATGGTGAGATTGATAAAACCAGGGGCCTGGGCCGTCACCACCGAAAAAGCGGGATGATTTTGAAGGGCGTCACACACGAGATTTGCCAGTTCCAAGGGCTTCTGCCCATGGTCTTTGGCTAGTTTTAAGGCATTTGAACATTGGAAGTCACACAGATCCGGGCGGCGGGAATAACTGACCTCGATTTCTCTTGAAGCCACACCTACGGTTTCAAATCCTGAATTGACAATGTCTGTGAGTGTTTTTAGTACTGTTTTCATATGTGCCATCTGTGCTCCTCCTTTTTTTGCAATAAAAAAACCGTCTCTAAATAAAGAGACGGATTATCCGCGGTACCACTCTTGTTAGCCCAAGGACTCACTCAAAAACCTTTAACGGGGTTAGCGTTTTTGCCTAACCGCACACAGGTCACAACGACCCCCATGCTTGATGTTGCCATCAGTTTGCTCGGCAAAAAACCTCAGAGGCCCTCTTCGTGCAACTATCGATCGTGGGCTCACACCAATCCCCACTCGCTTGGATCTCCAAAATGCATTACTGTTCTCGTCAACGGTATATTATGGACATGATACCTTAAAAGCGCCACTGATGTCAATCGTAATTTGGTAGAGCTGTCAGTTTTCTGTTTAGAACGTTTTCTGCTTAAAAGATACAAAATGCGGTATGCATAGGATAGGAGGTATCGGACATGAGAAAAATCATTATTTCTGTGGTGGTGTTCACACTACTCTTATCCCAGTCTTTTATTTTTGCGAGTTTTCCAGACACAAAGGCCCATTGGGCTAGCAAAGACATTGAGAGTCTTGTGGGGACGGGTGTTATCAACGGCTATAAGGACGGTCAATTCAAGCCTGACAATACCATCACTGCGGGGGAATTCATCAAACTGTTGGTCACCATAAAAGCACTTGAGGTCACTTCTGTCAGTGGCCATTGGTCAAAACCTTACGTCCAGGCTGCTGAAAAAAATGGCTATATGCCCGCGGGTCTGATTACTGATTTAGACGCACCTATCCAGAGGGAGCAAATGGCGCTTCTCATTGCCAATGCTTCAACCAAAGTAACAGCCTATCCCTATGCTTATTTAAATGTATTCAAGGATATATCAAAGGTATTTGATCCATTTCAAAAGGCTATTTTGGTGGCTTATGGGTCTGGTATTGTCGGTGGCTACGAGGACCAAACTTTCCGCCCAGAGGCAAGCGCAACGAGAGCAGAGGCAGTGACCATGCTGGTGCGCATGACTACCGAAACCAGAAGACAAGCGAGAACTTTAGTCTTTACAAAAGCAACTTTAGCCATGTATAACGGCGAGAATGGCAATGCTGCCCTCGTGGCTCTGAGTGGTAAAGTTTACGATGTCACCAAGCTCCGTCAGTGGCAGCTTGGTCAGCACTATATGGGCATCACTGCTGGTGTTGACTTGACAGATGAAATAGGCAGATCACCACACGGTGCTGGCATCGTGGCAAGTGCAGTGCTAGTGGGGACTTATAAGTAAGGGACACTTGGGGACCCATTGCTAAGAAATGTTTGATGACTCTATTAGGAGGGCAATTAGAATGTCTATAAACAATTCAGTTTATGCTGTCGAGTATGATTCATTAGGCTCAGAGACTTGGGAAGGGGGCGCATATTCAAAAATATTGCCTCGGGGTCCAGCCATAGGTGCTAGTTTATATGTTCTAGTGCCAGGAGCAACAACAGGGCTCTATCATTTTCACCATGGTATTGAGGAAATGTTAATTTTAATTGAAGGTCAGCCCACGTTAAGGACACCTGAGGGAGTACGCATTCTCAACAAGGGTGAGGTGGTTCATTTTCAAAGAGGACCTGAAGGTGCACACCAAATTATCAATACAACACAAGAAACAGTACGCCTTGTTATGGTGAGTAATCAAGCTTCCCCAGATGCGGTAGAGTACCCTGATGAGGGCATGCTCACAATCATGGCGAAGACTATGTCGCAATTGGGAAAACCCCTATGGGACATTCGGAAAATCGTAGAGTAAATTTGGGAGTGGTAGCACTAATTTTTCATATCCACAATGGACTCAATCTCAGCAACAAGTGCCGCTGAACCACAAACCACATTGCTTTGTTGCCCCTCTGTGGTAAAGTTAAAAACACCACCGGCCTCTTCAATCATCAGACGTGCAGCGGCAAAGTCCCAAGGGGCAAGCCTAAGCTCCCAAAATGCATCGAATACACCAGCAGCCACTAGGCATAAATCATAAGCGGCAGCACCCATGCGTCTCACACCTCGCACCCGCGGTATCATCTTCGCCATATTCTCAGCATTGCAGTTGCGAGCAGTGGCCCTGTCATAAGGGAACCCCGTTGCAAGAACGGATTGCCGCATCACGGTCTGTTCACTGGCCGTGCACCGGCATCCGTTCATATACGCCCCCTTGCCAGCCTCAGCATAAAATATGTCACCTACCATGGGGACGTACACAACCCCAAAGAGCGGCACCTCCCCCCTGTAGCGGGCAATGGAAACAGCAAAAATCGGCAAACCCACGGCAAAGTTGGTGGTCCCATCTAGGGGGTCAATAATCCAAGTCTCACGCACCTGCAGTTCCCCCAAGCTCTCCCCAGACTCTTCCGCCATCCGGTTATCCTGTGGAAACAGCTCTGCCAGGGCGTCAGAAATCATCCTATCACAAGCGATATCTACCCGAGTGACCAAGTCTACTTGGGTACTTTTTGTGATGATTTCCAAATCACCCGTCCTAAATTGCTCTTTCTGGAATTGGCCAACCTGCAGCGCCAGCTCAATCACAGGCCAATATTCTGGGCTTATGGTCTTTTGCCAATGGTCTTTAATCATTGCCTCGTTCATTGCATCACCTCTTGTCAATGATCTTTAATCATTGCCTCTATCATCACATGGCTTTTGCCCTCAATGTCATTTAATTAATTTTGGCTGCATGGACTTGTATTTTATTGCCTCATCCATCGCCTTACCTTATCCGACCCCTACTCCAGCGGCTTGACCTTAGCCCCCGTCGCATAACAATACACACAGCCATGATGACACGTATGATATGAACCAATATCCACGCTTTTCACACACCCGCAACCATCACGGCCACTGTATTTCAGGGCCTTTATATCCAGCTTCTTTGCATCTAGCACCTTTGTATCTAGACCATTTCTCCCCACCGATTCCCCAATAATCCGTTCCACCAACTGAGCCGAAACACAGCTACTGGCCCTCACACCATGTGCCGTCAAATCAATAGCCTCAGCACAGGTTTCCAAAGTCACACCAAAAGGTGCAGCAATCTCAGCCATCCCCTGGGCCAGTTGGTGCATCTGCTGGGCAGTGATCTCTTGTGCGCCCATTTTTCTCATAGCCTTAGCTGTTCGTCGATAAGCATCCACAAAGCTGAATACCACCCGCTCCGTATGGGGTCCGAGTCTTGCCATCAGGTGCCCAAAGGTCTCCAAATGCCAGCTTATGGTGTACTTGTCCGTCAGTATTATGGGGTCATATCTGAAAATAACACGGTGTTTTCCCAGTCGCTCAGAGAGGTTCACGAAAGTCTCTATGGCAACCTCTTGATCTGGCCTGTTGCCCTCTAGTTCCGAGCCATACCCTGTCATGGTGTACTGAAAATAATAGGGATAACCCATGGCATCCAGCCTGTCCAAATGCTTGAGAAAAGGCTGTGGATTTCTAGTCCAGAAGACAAAACAATCCACAGCACCTGGGGTTAAATCCACATGAGTAATCTGGGCTGCGTTGAAGGGATTTTTCACATCGACAGAGCCTGCTTGGATCCGTTCCATCAGCCAATCCCCGTAAAATGCGGGGATATCAGTTCTTCTGCTGGCACTGATAATCATAAGACCACCGGAATCTCGCCAATCACATGGACGCCGAAAGTATCCACGGAACACAGAAGGGCCTGGACCTCAACCCCTTTTGCCATGGCTTCTGACAAGGTTTTGCCGAAAATCGGATCCGTTTCGTAGTGGGGGGTGAAGCCCTTGGCATTTTCCAGTTGGATGATTAAAAGAATCTTGGCCTGATACCCCTCATCTTTGGCTGCCATCAATTCCTTGATGTGCTTTGTGCCCCTTTCTGTGGGGGCATCGGGAAAATAAGTCCACTGGTCTCTTTCCAGAGTCACTCCCTTAACCTCGATAAAGCAACCCTTGTCTTCTCCGTTACCCGAGAGGTATAAATCAAACCGTGAGTTCCCATAAGTCACCTCGGGCTTAATGACCAAATAACCATCAACGCCTCTAACAAAGCCATTCTTAATAGCTTCTACCGCTAATTTATTTGGGAGCTGTGAATCAATAGAGATCCAATTGTCCTCCTTCTTGATCAGGCGAAGTTCGTATTTAGTCTTTCTAGTCGGGCTGTCGTGATAGCTGACCCCCACCGCCACCCCTGGGATGCAGAGCTCTTTCATTCTGCCGGTGTTTGGGACATGGGCAATGACTTCGGTGCCATTTAGCATGATATGGGCGATAAAGCGATTTGGCCTTTTGATGAATGTGCCCACTAATATGTCATAATCGAACTTCATGGGGCCTCCTGATGTCGGTATTTTTGTTTGAGTTACGTCATTCTATCAAGGATTGGTCTGATTTTCAAGGGTTAGGAGGTCTGGGCACTTGAACTCTTTTGCCGCTGCGGCCATGATTTCGTCACGACCTTCACGGAGGGCTTTTATGGTTTGGGGCACCAAAAGATCTGGTAGAATTCCGATTCGCTGGGTTGGCATCCGATCTGGATAATAACACCCTAGGCCCGTCATGGCCATTTTCCCACCCACTGGTAGCGGCAGTATGCTGACATCACCATCTGCACCTGCTGTTGGTCTGCCAACCACTGTTCCGTTTTCCATCGCCTTGACGTACATGGCAATGTATTCTGGTTGGCTCAGGCTGCTTTCGTCAACCAAGGCCACAAGCTTACCTTTAAAGGCCCCAGAAGCACTGGGCATAAATGCGGTGGGTTTTTGCCAAGAAAATGTGCCGGGCACCTGAACTGATGCCGATGCAAATACGGCACCGTCAGTTCTTTCACTAATTAAAAGGGAAATCAGTGAAAACAAAGAGCCACCTGATGGATAGCCACGAAGATCAAGCACCACAACTTGACTGTCTAGAATTTCTTGCCGATTAGTGGTTATATCTTGGTCTGTGAACTGACCGCAATTAATGTAGACCACTTGATTTTGTAGGGCCTTATAAGCCGGGTAGCGCAAATTACCGTACCACCATTGGTAATTAATCCCTTCAAGACCTAAAGTGTCCACTGTCGTGTTCAATTTCTTTTCACCTCGCTTGATGCTTAAAGTCATCTCGCTAGCGTTTGATCTAAGTAGCACGCTTCTGGCAAAGTCCAAACGCTTAGAGGTTTCTGTGGACCCACTCAGCAGCTCCGATTGTTTCTGATAAAGCTGGTCGCAAGCCACACCATTGACAGCCAAAAGTTGATCCCCAACTGATAGACCAGCAGCCTTAAACTCCTGCCAGCTCTCATCGTCAGCAGGACTCAGGGGTCCTTTAATGACCCATTGCCCCTCTACCCAAACAACTTCTAGGGTTGCTAGGTAATTGCCAAACACATCGGCATCCCCCTTCAAACCACCTGAGTAGCCAACATGACCATCATCTGTTTCACTCATCAGTCCCATTGCCGCTATTTGAAGCTCTTTGGGATTTTTCGCCTGAACAAATGCTTCTAGATGTTGTTCTAAAACCTGATCCCAATCCAAATCCGTCAACTCTCTATAAGGTGAAAAGTATTGATAAGCATTCCAAATTCTAAAGAGGGTCAGCATTCTCATGCCAAAATGGTCAGTTGCCGCCTCCTCATAGCTTACCTCACTACTAAAATCAGCACCACCCACCCCACTGATTTTCATGTAGGCCGATGTGATATCCCGCTTGACCACCTTAACACTGGTTAAGAGTTCTCTTAGTGCATGAGATTTCACATCCCGGTCTAACCACCTGAAATCCGGACTCAAGGCCGTCTCTGATTTGCCGCCGAATAGGCCGTTCAGGCCGGTGCTCTGATCCTCAATGGGCCCTAAGGCCTTAAGCCACTGCAGTAGCAACGCCTCACGGGCGACCCGGTCCTCGCTCTCAAGATAGGCAGGAAGGATTCCCATCAACTCCCTATCCCAGTCCACCTTACCGCTGCGAACCACTGGATGATTGTATTTGGCAAAACCCCAAACCCGGCCTAGCAGGGCCAAATCCTCTACCATTCCTGCTTGCAGAGGCAATTTCAACTGGAGGTCCGATAAGGGCATGGCTTGAGCCCCTAAAGGCATCTCTGCCTTTGAACCCCACTGTGTGACCCACTTGCCAGTATCACTCTTGACTAAGTCGTTGGTGATTTCTTTTGAATCCTCAGAACCGCTGATGGTTGTTGATACTTCTGTTGCAAGAGGCTCTGTCTTGTCTTGCCCCTGGGCACCTACTTTGTTGGTATTGCAACTGGTCAATAAAAATGCTGAACATAAGATGCCACAGCATAAAACTCCATTAATTCGCTGTTGCCTCTTGCTGTTTTCCCGATCCCCTAATAATCGTTTCATCTGATTTACACTCCTATAAATTTCTATTAGCGCCACTTACAGCTATAACAATTTTACCAATAAAAGTATTGTGAATCAACATTATTCTTGTATTCTCAGGGAATTCTAATCCAATACACCAATCCAAAAGGCCTCCATTAACCTAACAAGGGATTTAAAAGACCTCCCTTGACCTAACAAGGGATTTAAAAGACCTACCCAATAACTTACAATCGATTCAAAGGACTTCCCTTGACCTACCATCGCCTGTTGCGATGGTTTTTACGGTCTTCGGGTAAGTCCTTTGAATCGGTGTAGATGTCGGGTAGGCTTTGAAGTGCTGCTGAGGCAAAGGTGAGACAAAAGCTTCAAATGAAATAAAGCGTTTGAAAACCGAGTGAAAAGAATAAATTAAAAGACCACTAAAAAGAATTTTTAAAAAGCGTTGACAAGTAAATCGATTAAGGCTATTATTAACTTATCAAAAGATACTTATTAAATAATAATTATAAAAAAACAATTATGAAACAACAATTGTATTTTCACAACACATATCTAGTTTCTATTCTTATCAGCCTATTGTTACTTTTGCTATTCCCCGCCCTAATACACAAGTGAGGTCACTATGAAAAACCTAATCATCTTTGCACACCCGAATCACAAAAGCCTTGGCGCCGCTCTATATCAAAGTACTCTAAAGGGTCTTGAAGGCAATCTCCACGAGGTTAAAATTATTGACTTATATGCTGATAATTTTGACCCTGTTCTTGTCTACAACGAAGACAAGAGACGCCGGGATATGCATTTGGACCCTGACCTGGCGGATTACCGCGAACAAATCAAGTGGGCTGATCGCTTGATCTTTGTCTACCCCATCTTCTGGGGCCGACCACCAGCAATGCTCCTTGGCTTCATCGACCGGATTTTTGCATCAAATTTCGCTTACAAAGACAATGGTAAGGCTTTTCCAGAGCCCCTTCTTGCTGGAAAGTCAGCTGTTTGCATCAGCACAATGAAAGGGCCAGCAGGCTATCTTCAATTGTGGCTGGGAAACGCACATCAAAATTTGATGAAAAGAGCTCTTTTCAGTTTTGTGGGCATCAAAAAAGTTAAATTCTTTGAGTTTGGTGGGGTTGAAAAGAAGGATGGCAAACAAGTGCAGCAACTTCAAAAAGTTGCACGGTATTTTGCAGCTTAATGAAAAAAATAGAACAGGCCACTATTGTGGGCCTGTTCTATTTTTTTACATGACATTTTCCATCCATCCATCCATCCAAGCCATGCTAAAAATCATGGTTCATAGATAATAGTAACAAACAAATTGTTGATTTAGTCTGTTTGGGTGTGTGCAAGTTGCATTATACAGAATATGGGCGATTTGTGTTTTGTTTTATGGTATAATACCACGTAGATATGTAAAATACGTGGTTGGATGCCAAATGTAACTTTCGCACCCAAATCATAAGTTAGACAATTGGGGGATTTATGAAATTTATTGACGAAACGCAGGTATTGGACTTTTATTGCACTTTACTTCATGAAGACAAAATCACATTTTTTGTGCAAAAGCCCTTACTAAAGGCGCAACTACTGGGCTGTATCGAGGGTTTAAAGGACCATGAAAATCTTCATAATCGTATTGAAACGGCAAAAAAAGTTTGGAAAATTCTTTTTGAGGCCTCTCTGACTTCAATTGATCCAGACAAAAGGGGCTATGATGGGCTATTTAAGTACTTTGATGCCTACGTTCAATTTGAAGAATTGATTTTTGCATCGGACTCCTTTTATAGAGATCACACATTACACTGTCTTTGGGTATACTTTTTAGGAGAGTATTTAACCTATCACGAAGACTATCAAAATGTACTGGGGCAGGAAAATGGCTTTACTAAAGTTATGCAAGGAATTTTGGATGTTTTTAAGTCTCTCGACTTTCCACAAAATTCTTATATGCTGCTTGAGCAATACTTACGTGCCATACCTGATATGGGTGTTGTCCGTTGTCTCACGGCCCTGACCCACGACTTAGGCTATCCACTAAAGAAAATCCGAAAAATAAACCAATCGATTCAGTCCATTCTACCCTACTTTGGTATTGATCGTTTTACTGAATTTGATTTCCAGTATGGAGCAGCAGAAATGCCCTTTATTCAAGAAATGATTAAGACTATGAGCATTGATTTTAACTTCAATCCTGACAAACCCAAAAACTCTAATCTAACACAAACTGAACTGTTTAAGAAGTATTTTACTTTACCTAAAGATGGTATTGGTGCAGTCCTTGGTGTTCATCCAGCAGTACATAACTTTAGTGCAGAAGAGCTTATTCAAGATTGGGAAGATGTCTTGTGGGAAACCGACTATTTCTTAAACAACAGCACTTCTATGCGCTATACGCACGACTTCGAAAAATATCAACACGGTATACTCAGTGCTTATATCTTGTTTCGCCATTTAAACATCTTTCAAAACACTGGCTTAGTGACTATGGGAACTTCAGGTTACGGCATCGCACAAAATAGAAGGAAAGTTTACAACACAGTGACTATTTTATTCAATGCCATTGCAGATCATACCAGTGAGGGTTATAGGATTACTACCCTGAATAACCCTTCAGCCGTATTGACATTCATCGATGAAATCGAGGAGTTCTCCCGCATTAGCCGTGCCAATCAAAACCGCCAGTTTATTGCAGAGTTTTGTAAAACATCTCTTGAAGTCATCGATGGCGTCTTCCATGTCTCCTTTGTTTTTGATAACGACGAACTGGAAGACCTTAACCCAGAAATGGCCTTTAAGAGCCGCTGTAAGCGTATGCTTAAGCTCTTTAACATTCCAAAACTCGATAATACCGTGCACATTATCATTCACTGTATTGGTCAGTTACCCCACAATAAAAAGCACTATTCCCTAGAAATTAAACGGGGCATTGCCAAGGTAACCATCGATGGGGAAATGCAACACATCCCAAGTTATTTAAGGAGCAATGAATACTATACCACAGAAGAATACAGTGCCTTAACAATCAGTTAAACATATAACGTTGCTATATCTCTCCTTTTCAAAGCATAATAAAACAGGCTGCTAAGTTAAAGCATGCCTGTTTTTTTATAGCCTTATAACTTTTTATCTTATCGCACTTTTTTAGCCAATAATCCCATACAAAAGACTTTTTGCTACCCCTAAAAGTGATGTGAGTAAGAAATAGGCTGCATAGATTGAGATCACACCACCGAATAAGAATTTTAATGTGTTTTGAAAAATGTTTGTCATGATATTACCTCCTAGTTAGAACCCCTCTTGGGTTGCTTATTTGATGTATTAATCATAACTCACACCTTCAGTTTTTGTGAGTAGACTACGTCATCACTGGAAATGACTTTGGTCATTGAAGTATAAATAAACGGTAAGTGTAAAAAATAAGGTGGATGTAAAGCGTACTGGTGATTAAATCTAGCTTTTTGGGTATCATTCGATTGTAACTACTTAGTGCATAAATGCTTTCCAAAACGATTGAGGTGATAAAATGGATAAAACCACACAAGACTTTTTTGTTAAAATGAAAGAATTGACAGGCAAGACCTTTGAAGAAATCGAATCGCTCTATTTAAGTTCTGGTCTTACAAAACATAGCGAAGTGAGAACCTTTTTTATGGACAAATTGCAGCTAAGCTATGGCTTTGCAAATACACTGGTTCACTTGATTACAAGATCAGATGGCACCAGTATGGCGGATGGAAAAACCATGGAAGAAATACTGGAGGATATTTATGATACAAAGAAAATCAACCTCCGACCCATTCATGATGCTATTATGGATGAGATTCAGGATTTTGGCGATTTCGAAATCATCCCTAAAAAAGGTTATCTAAGTTTAAATAGAAAAAGACAATTTGCAATGATTGGGCCAAAGACCACCACTCGAGTAGAAATCGGTATCAACATTAAAGACATTGAAGGTACGGAAAGACTCTTGGAACAACCCAAAGGCAGTATGTGCAAATTCATAGTGAAAATTCAAACTCCAGAAGATGTAGATTCTGAGCTCATACAGTGGCTTAAGGAAGCATATGATCAGTCAAATTGAGGTCATAAAAAGAAGCGATGCAAATTCGATATGAATTTGCATCGCTTCTTTTACTATATTTTTCGAACTATTGCTATTGCTACTACCCGCATATCTTCTATTTTTATCACTTTCGTTACTCTCTCTTTAGTCAATCCCCCGTAAACTTTCCACTAGACTTTTACCGATAATCATCTTTTGGCTGACTAGAGGCACGATCATCGAAATCAGGACTAAAATTGGCAGCACCAACAGCGAAGGTAACAGGGTCACATTAGGCGTCGCAAAACTTGAACCGCTGAGTAAAGACCTTATGCCATAATAAATCAGAAAACTGCCTAGGGTAAATGTCAAACATGCAGTTAATACTGTGTAGCTGATGCCCTCAAAAAATAGCATCTGCAGCATTTGCTTTTTTGTCATACCCACACTTTGAAGCATGGCCAGTTCTCTTTTTCTTGCCATAATTGAAGTGATGGTGGTATTGGTAAAGTTCATCGTACCGATCAGGGCAACAATCAAGCCCAATGTCAAACCAACAGTTTTAAAGGTAGTTTGCATGTTCTCAAATTCAGCCACCAGCATAGCCTTTGACTTGTATTGCAAATCCTCATTCACATGTTCACAATAATTTGACAAAAAGTTTTCCATAGCCGGTGTTTGCTCATCAGCCACATCGATTGTGGTCAGCATGGGTGCCTTTATAACAATTCCCTTTAAAAATTCGGTGCTGGGTAAAAAGAATTGGAGACTGAGAGTATGATAACGCTGAACACTTAGGGCGTATGGGATATTTGCAATGGCAAGCACTTCGTAAGTCTTTGTGATACCATCGACCCGGGCTATCGTAATCTTGTCCCCAATCTCATAGTATTTTACTATGCCATCATCGTCGTGGGGGGCTACCACCACATAATTACCAGTCTTCAGTTTCGCAAGGTCCAGATTTCCTTCAAGGACTTCTAACTGTCCCAGTAAACTGTCGTCAAGACCATACAAAGACAAGGTTGAAAATCCAAATTCTAATTGATTTTTTACTTCCTCAAGATAGTCACTTCTCATATCGGGTAACTTTTCAAATCGTGCAGGCATATCTAAAAGTTGTGGATCAATTTTTCCATATATCTCTTCATAGTAAACATTATTTATTGTTGCATTTTCAAAGTTTGTCTCCAGGGCATCAAAAAAATTTGAGTTTAGTGTCTCGTGCTTGGCATAGCCGACCCAAGGGGTAAAGTAGGCCGAATCTGCTACCGTAAAATCACCATTTATCATATCCTTCAAGTAGCGATCCATATCAAAACTATTGGCCAGTGAAAATGCGCCATTGATAATCATCAGACTCAGAGTAAGGGATATCGTCACTAATGTCGCTTTTTTCTTGTGCCTAAGTACATTGCGTATTGCCATGTTAAAGGGTGTCACACCCCTGTTTTTCCTAGCTTTTCCCCCAGCTTTTTTTCCAGCCTTCTCATTAAAGTTTTCCCTGGTGGTCTTCTTGCTGATTTCAGTTATATCCCCAGTACTAAGGGCCTGAATGGGGCTAACCCGCCCTGCCAATTTAGCGGGCCTTCCAATGCTAAGTACCACCGTCACCGTTGTAAATAGTGTTGAACAGATTAATACCAAGGGCACAACCTGATTTGTAGCCATATCCATATTGAAGATTGAAAAAAGGATTGGGGTCAAAATTAGCCCTATAAAAGTCCCAGCTAAAAGTCCCACAGGGACACCGATAGTACACATTAAAAGCCCTTGATGTCTGACAATGCTGGCAATCTGCTTACCAGTTGTGCCAACGGTTTTAAGTAGCCCAAAGTACTGAATATCCCTTGCTACGCTAATGTAAAAAACATTGGAAATCATCAAATAGCCGCTAAATCCAATGACCACAATCAGCCCAATTAAACTAATAGCGGTCCCAGCATCCATCTTATTAGCATTCCCTGTATATGCCCAATTCACACCATAAGCAATATCATTTAAGCTATAACCACTGTCTAAAATCACCTTTTGTAGCTTTTTCTCAAGCAAAAAAGTATTGTTAAAAGTCACATCTGCACTGATGCTACCGATAGCATCGCCTTTCCCTTTTGATTGGTAATTGGCCAACTCCCCCACCACATAATCACGGCTGAGCCACATTTGACTGGCTCTTGAAACCTTATCCCCTTCCCAAAACCCAACCAGTATAAATGTTGATTCAACAGCCTTGTCGTCTAAGGTATAGTTAATGGTTACCTTTTGTCCCAGTTCAGCAGGGATCCCCAGGGCCTTCAGAACAATGGTATCCGTGGCCAGTTCGTTACCACTCGCTGGCAAACCCCCGGTTGTGGGCATGCTAAAGGTGCCTTTGGCGTTGGTTTCCCCACTGGAAAAGCGGATTTCTGTTGGTCTTTTTTTAAGGTCATGATTTTGGGCGATACCTAAGACCACTGAATAGGAAATGTCAGCGATGCTTTTGTGGTCTTTTAGGTTGTCATATTCTTCTTGTGTTAAATATTTAAAACTGCCATGGGCACTGCCACCCACCATGCGCATGGTATATGTCTCCATGGCGCTGAGCAGATTATTAGTGATTGAAAAAAGGGCTGTAAACAGTAGGGTGGTTAAGATAATGGCAACCACACAAAACAGGTTTCGTAGCTTATTGGCTTTAAACGAAGTGTTTGCTAATTTTCGGATGGTTTCTTGATTATTGACACTGTATAGGCGCTTAAACATTCTTAGCACCTAATTGGTGCAATACACCTGTTGCACCTACATGGTGCTTTGCATTTATAGCACCTACATGGTGCGTTCCATTTGTGGCACCTATTATTTGACCGTCTTCAATGCGGACAATGCGGTCTGCAAGCTGGGCAATTTCTTCGTTGTGGGTGATCATCACAATGGTCTGCTTGAATTTGTCGCTGATGACTTTGAGAAGACTCAGCACATCTTGGCTGGTTCTGCTATCTAGGTTTCCAGTGGGTTCATCCGCAAGAATGATGGCCGGTTTTGGAGCCAAGGCACGGGCAATGGCGACCCGCTGTTGCTGGCCCCCCGACAAGTTATTGGGCAAATTCTGAAGCTTATCTTGGAGGCCAAGGGAAGAAATAATCTGATCCAGGTAGGCTTGATCCGGCTTATTGCCATCTAGACCGATTGGCAAAACAATATTGTCGTAGACGTTGAGGGTGGGAATCAGATTGTAGTTTTGAAAGACAAATCCGATCTTGCGTCTTCTAAAGATGGTCAAGGCTTCCTCCTTCAGTGAAAAAAGCTCACTGCCATCAACTATGACACTCCCGCTGGTGGGGTAGTCTAATCCGCCTAACATATGTAATAATGTGGACTTGCCACTGCCGGAAGTGCCCACTATTGCAACGAACTCACCGGCATTGATGATTAAATCAACACCGTCAAGTGCACGCACAACTGTATCGCCTGTGCCGTAGTGCTTTTTTAATGCCTGTGTTTCTACGATTTTCATATGGTTAGCCTCCAAAATATTATGGTCTAAAATGCAATCTGTTGACACTTCAAACTATACCAGAGCCATCTTTCCAGAGACTTTCTGAAATCTTACAGTGTTGAAAGAATGTCGTTGGCAGTCTTTCAAATCCGTATAGGGATGTTTCAAATTTGTGTGGGGATGTAAATAGAAAAGCACGAGCCGTGATCTGGCTTTGAAGCCACTTTGATATAGCCCCCCTGCTTTTGAACGATTTCACGTGCCAAAAACAGACCGATTCCCACCCCGTCAAGGGCAGCAACTTTTGGGCTTCTGTAGAATCGGCCAAAGATCAGATGATGTTCATCTTCACTGATGCCCATGCCCTTGTCCTTGACATCTATCCGGCAAAACATTTCAAACTGTGTAGTAGCGATTGCCACATTGCCACCGGCCTCTGAGTATTTGATGGCATTTTCCAATAGATTGGTCAGCATTTCCGTCGACCATTTCAGATCAAAAGCTGCATTTGCTGTGGTTGGTGTTAGAGTGATAGTAATCTGCTTCTCTTTGGCCATTGCTGCCATCTGCAAAACCGAGCTGTCAAGCAAGGCTTGAACAGGCTGAACAGTGGGTGTCACGGTGACGATTCCAGCCTCTAGCCGGGAGGTCTTCAGCAGGGCGCCAATCAAAAATTTCAGCTTATCGGCCTGCTGTGCAATGGCTTCTACCAAGAACTTGTTTTCTGATTGTAAATTAGCTTCTTCCAGTAGCTGAGCGTACAATACCAGGTTGGCAATGGGCGTTTTTGTTTGATGCGATATATCTGACACAAGCCCATGGACCCTGCTTTTTTCTGTCTCCAACTTCTGTCTGCTAGTTTGTGTCATGGTTAAATAGCGGCTCAACTTGGTTTCTAGAGCAGCCATTTTTGACTCATCAAAGCCAGATTCTATGGGCTTGCCATTGATGGCATTCTCTATCATGGCGTCTAGCCTGTCCATTACTTTTGAGGCTTTAAGGATGTTCATGATGACTTCTCCGTCCAGACATAGCCGATACCGTAAACGGTTTTGATATACTGGGGTTGCGAGGGCTGATCTTCAAGTTTGTCTCGGAGTCGCTTGACCGTTACAGATAGGGCATTGCCGTCAACGTAATCTGCCCCATCTGGCCAAATGCGCTCCGTGAGTTTACTACGAGATAGGGTGATACCCTTGTTGTCGATTAATATTTTCAGTAGCTTTTGCTCGGTTTTGCTCAGTTCAACAGGGACTAAATCCTTGTGAAATGTCATTCTTTCAAAGTCAAATGCAAACCCTCTAAACTCGTAGCCACTGGATTCACTGACCACTTTGCGCAACTGGGTATTTACCCGGGCGCGAAGTACCGCCAGACTAAAGGGCTTAGTGATATAATCTTCCGCCCCCATTTCAAGTCCTGTAACGATGTCAATTTCCAGATCATTGGCGGTTAAAAGAATCACCGGAACCAAGTGTTGCCTTTTTAGTGTGCAAAGGAAGTCTAGGCCCGAACCGTCTGGTAAATTAATATCGAGGATGATGAGGTCAAATTGGCGGATTAGACTCTTGCCAGGGGTTTGCTGACCTACAGTGGGTTGATGACCTGTCGTCGGCTGCTGTCCAAGAAACAGTTGCTCAGCATCTGCCAAGGTATAGCACTGCTCAATCTGTATGGATTCGCTTTGAAGGGCCAGTTTGATCCCCATGGAAAGGGCTCTGTCGTCTTCAACTAGTAATATGTTTTTGATAGGATTTTTGTGTGTGATGGGATTACCTGCTTTCAGTAGTGATTTTAGTGAATACAACAGTTCATGTTTATTATGTAAAAGGACAGGCATAAAAACTGCACAGTACTAATGTGCAGTTTTTTTGGACTCTAATCTAATTTCCATATCAAGTGCTTCTAATATTCGTATGAAGCTTGTCAATTTCGGAATATGCTTCTCATTCTCAAATCTTGATATTTCTTGCTGTGAGATGCCTACCATCTCCGCAAGTACCTTCTGTGTAATTCCCTTCTCTTTTCTTGCTTCTACCACTTTTTTAATTAATTCGTACTCCTTCTCAACTTCCAAATAGTTGGAATTAAAACCCTTTTCCTTGCGTTTCTCCTGTATAAGTTCCTGAACTTTCATCTCTCTAAATGGCATAACCTCACCTCCCTATCTTTACACATTAATCTCTTTTGCACGTTTTCTTGCTTTCTCTAGCTCAAACTTTTCTGCCTTTCCCTTCTGCTTTTTGCATCCGTGCAGTAAGTACAATGTCTCACCATCGACAACAACATAAAATATCCTGTTGTGTCTTGGATATTTGATCTCCCAAAGTTTATTCTCTAACTGCCTTGTGTTTAATGTCTTTAGAAAGTCAATCCCTTGAAGTTCTAATTGCTCAATAATATAGTAGCCTTCCGCTGATTCGCGACTTGGCAAATCATCAAGAAATTCTCTAATGAGATCTTTTCCACCCATCGTGCAATATGATAAGATTTTCATGATTTATCCTTTCATATCAATTGTACATCATTTTTGATGTTTTTAATACCGACTTTTACACAGGCTTGTATATAACTAAAATTTTCTCCGAAAAGTTTTCAATAACAGAGAAGGTTGCGATACCTATTTACTCATATGCGCTTCAATAAATTCTCGCATAGCAAGACCAAATCGGGTCTCATGATATTTGTCTTCATCGGCCTCTAGGTCATAGTAATACTGATTAGACTGGATATCAACCGAAAGAGAATCCAGTGGAAATCCCTCTTTATAAGTGCTATGGGGCTTGTCAACTATGTAGAACGGTTCAGATTCTAAATCCCTACCATCTAGTGAAAATATGTTATTTTCATCAATCACTAAACAGATGGCATTTTTATAATGGGCTCTTAACTTGCCACCGTACTTTGTTGCCAATTTGCTATAATAACCTACCAGGTCACTGTAATCCAAATCTTTTCCGTGAATACGTTTGATAAAAACACCTGGTTGATCAATGTCCTCAACGCCATCAAAATACAAACCGGAGTCCGCTGACATCACTGGTTTCTGTAACTGATGAAAATAACTTAAGGCTTTAATTTTAGCATTTTCAAGGGGGCTATTACCAGCCTCTTCAGGCTCCTCTAAATCTCTTGATATTGTGTCAAGTCCCACCAGTTCAATTTCCAATCCACGGAGTCTATGTTTCATGCTCTCCAGCTTTGAAGGATTTTTAGTGCCGTAAATAAGTTTCATTTATTCTCCTGTTCAGATGTTATCGCAAAACCTTTGCAACTCGTGAAAATCTCGTACAACTTTATGTTTGTGATTGAACTCTAAAAGTCTGTGATACCAATACATCAATGGATTAGGCTTAGTGATGCCCAATTTTGAAGAACTGATCATTGATTTAAAGTACTGGCGAAACTCCGCTTGTACAAAGACATTCTCCAAAGAGGGCCAGACATCGGATACCACAGCTAAGGTGAACTTTCAACCCTTTCATAACCAACTTCAAAAGTCCCATTTAGGGTTTGATGGTGTTGACTTTCCACGTTTTTGTGTCTCCAAGTGGGATGCTGTATAGCTGTGTCTCGATTCTTACAAAAGAACCTGAAACACTTAACAAATCCCCAGCTGAGCGTTCCAATAACGCATAAGCAATTGGTTTATTTTCTTTTGTAAAAATCAAAAGTTGTTGTTCTTCTGGAAGGAGTTGATAATCAAATAGACTTTCACTGATTAAGTGACTAAAAAAGGTTTTGTCAATATGCCATCTTTGACCGACAGTACTGTGTCGCATTTCGGTTGACATATAAGGTCCAATCCAATAAAAGCCATCACAATCAAAACCCAGGTAATCCTTCAGTGCTACTGGGTTTTTAAAGGTTCGAATGGCTTCAAAATAGGATGCTACTGGGATGCTAACATCATTAGTAATTTGTTGTTCTGTATATGCTTCATAGTTAAAACAAACAACACCGATCAGTATAAGCACAAGAAATGCAACCAGCATGGCTCCTGCAATTAACAAGTTTCTTTTAAGTTCATCTTTAGTTTCCACTATTTTCTCACTCTCTCCAGTTACTACTGTGAAATCCCCTTTGATGCTTGGCTAGTCATAGTTGGTCCGCAAATGCAAAGCTGCCAAATACCCCGCCTGTATGCACAAATAGAATGCATTTTGAATTTTCAAGTCGCCCTGCTTCTATCTCTGTTAGGAGGCCGTGCATGGCTTTTCCCGTGTAGACTGGATCCAACACAACCCCCTCGAGATGGGCCACATGTTTGATCCGTGCGAGACAGTTATCATAGGGTATGGCATAGCCTTGACCTTGATAGCCGTCTATAATCCAAAGCTCCTTGCGGGCTGCAGCCATCATTTCATCATGGTTGTAAGTTTCCTCAATGTCCTGAAAATGATCTGTATAAATAGCCATATTTTCTAGAATCCCTAAAACCACTTGCTTATAGTGGGAAGCCTCTGCGCCAATGCTGATGCCCAGTATCTTACGGCGCTCCACATTCAAATAATTGCCGAGCCACAGGCCTGCAAACGTGCCTCCAGACCCCACTGCGCAAACAATGGTATCAAACCGCTTTTCACCAGCCAGTATGGAACCCGCCTTCAGCACGGCATCAAATTCCGCGCGGATGATTTCTTCAAAACAATCCACGTAGCCTAGGGTACCCACGGCATTTGAGGCGCCAATTGGCACAATATATGCCTTTTGCCCTTTTTCAGCGTAGTCATTTTTAATGGACTCCAGTGTTTCCAAGTATGTTGGATACTTTGAAGGGTCCAAATAGGTGATGGTGGCCCCTAAAACTCCGTCTAGAAAGTGGTTACCCCCGTAGCGGAGCTCCCCCGTCATTTTCTGGTCAGGCGCGATGCCAAAGAGCACCAAGTGGCAGTCCAGCCCAAGTTTTCTACACGCTGCAGCCGTTGCCCTTGCATGATTTGACTGAATGGCCCCCGCAGTGATGATCACAGAACACTCCTCATCCATGGCCTCTCCCAGAGCATATTCCAGCTTACGGGTCTTATTGCCAGACAGTTCAATGCCGCTATAGTCGTCTCGCTTGATATAGATGGTCTTGTCCATCTGCTTTGAAAGCCGTTCCAATTTCACGGTTGGTGTCGGATAATTACCTAATCTGATACGTCTCATATAATTGCCTCCTCATCATCACTGTTAAAATTCACAAAATGCTGTAATGTCTCAAAAATCTCACCGGAGCGCAACTGCGCCAGTGCCTCCATTCCCCATTCTGGAAATTGCGTCCTCTCATAAGCAACGGCAAGGCCAATTAGGGGCGACACTAGGTTGTTGATTTCACGTTCATATGGCTCTATTTCTCCATAGGCTTCACAAAAAATACTGTGCATTGATTCAGGTAATCCCGAGAGAACATTGGAGATATCGAAAAAGGCAAGACCTGCGCCTACAAAGTTGTAATCAAAGATATAGGCATCGTCTAAAGACTTTGATACCACTGCATTACCGTAGAAAAAATCATTATAGGTAATGGTTTTATGGGATTCCAGGTAAGTTAAAATCCGGTCCACTGCAATCGGTAACTCAATCCAAAACTCGTCACAATCATAGCCGCTTTTTTCTTTGATTTCTAGGAGATTTTCTGGTGTCAAAAGACGGAGCTCTGAGTAGAATCCCTGATCCCCTTGGGTTTGAAGGTGGGTTTTACCAGCCTTATGTAAGTTGCGATACCAATTAGCTAGACCCTTGACAATCCCAGGATTTTCAAGATCTGATTTCAGTGCTAGCCTCTCGGTTGGGTGGTCTGCCATGTTTTCTAGCAGCAACGAATTGTCACCCATGGCTATAATGGGCATGGTCATAATGCCCAATTGGTTGAAGAGCTTGTAGATCTCTAACTCCCTAATATAAAGAGGATTTTCAAAGTATTTAAGCACCGGATTTTTTAAGCCATCCTGTAACACCACTACAAGAACCCCATCTTTATTGGACAGCACCTCCAGTGATTTGACAGTGATGCCATAATGCTTTGCTAATTCTAAAATGCTATTTTCTTGTGGTTGATTTAGTGACATGATTTTTTCTCCTATGATTTTCTGACAATTACTAAATCCTTAATGATCGCCAGTAGTTCCCGAGGTATCAATTGAATATGCTCTGCTAAGCTGTGTTTGGCTGATTGACAGACAAATTCCCAATTAGCTCTTTGGGCTAAAAATCTGACTCTAAACATGTGAAAATCACTGGTAATTAGGAGTACCTTTTGTTTCTCGCCTGGCCACTGGGCCCCCATCAATTCACCGGAGAACTGGATATTCTCTACGGTGGAAGTCGACTGTTCTTCTCTAAATATTCGGGATGCCTTAATGCCATGATTAACCAGATACCGCTTCATGGCAAGGGCTTCAGAGATCATTTCGTCTGCCCCTTGACCACCAGATACAATAATGGGTATGTCCATTTCTTTTACGGTCTCTAAACAAGCATCCAAGCGGGCTTTTAACCTTGGCGATACTTCTTCCCCATTGATACCGGCTCCAAAAACCACAGCTACTGTACTGGTTTTAATGTCAGTTTCTTGATCGCTACTCATACCACCGATAATTAGAAAGATTAATGTAATGAGTAAGGCTGAAAAAAGAGGACTCCTATGGTGGCTGCGGTTAATAGTCTTGCTTTCAGGTTTTTTTTTCACTTGCGCCACCTTTCTTATGTTATCTAAGACAAAGACAGGACTCGCTCTGCAACCTCCACAGTTGACTGTCTATGAGCGATTGAAATCAGGGTCTTTGATGCAGAAATTGAGGCCATGGTTTGTAAGATATACTGTTCGTTTTCGTTATCTAGGGACGATGTTGCCTCATCAAAAATGATGATTTTGGGGTCTCTTAAAATGGTACGGGCTATGGCCAGGCGCTGCTTTTGGCCACCGGATAATTTAACCCCTCGTTCGCCAATCACAGTTTCAAATCCCTGTGGTAAAGTCTCGATAAAGCTGGCAATGGCAGCGTGCTCGCAGGCACGTCGGAGCTCAGCCATAGTGGCCTTGGGCTTAGCCAACCTTAAATTATCTGCAATACTGAGATTAAGGAGATAGGGTTCCTGCATAACTGCCCCTAATACTTTGGCACGGGTTGTTGACGAAATCTGATCCAATGGGACGTTCCCGATTGTGATTAGACCCTCTTGCGGTGTGTACTGTCCCAAGAGTATTTTTGCCAGTGTAGTTTTTCCGCAGCCACTGGGACCAGTGATGGCGGTATGGCTATTGGCTTCAAAGGTTGCACTCACTTGACTCAGAACAGGTGCCCGTTCTTCACTGTATGAAAAAGTCAGGTTTTTAACTTCTAGGTGAAGGGGTTCTGAAATAGTTGGTTCAGATCGTCTTGTGGCTTGCATATCCTTGTAGTGGGTTTGTTCCAAAAGACCTACAATCCTCTGAATTGCCGCCATTTCACTTGAAAGGGTCCCCACGGCATTGGCCATCTTTTCTATATGGCTATAAAAGAGGGCGTAATAGAGCATGAACATCAGAAGCACATCCACGGACAAGTGATTGTTGATAATCAAAAGCCCCCCAATAAAGTACAGATTCATCCAGGTGATAAAAAAATCTTTAAAGGCGATAAACGTCCGATTGATTAACCAAAAGACTTGTCGCTTAACAAAGAGAGGTGTTAATGTGGACCAATGGCCTTCTAAGGTTTTGCTGTGATCCTCTTCAAGGCAAGATGACTTAATCTCTCGCCAGTGCTCAAAAGCGTTGTAAACAAAGGCTTCATACTGGGCATGTTGGTGCCTGAATTCTTTGGCCACAAGTCCAGCGTGTTTGCCCATAAATTTGGCAACCATAAAGGCCAATGGAATGGCCACAAAGCCTATGGCTGCTAAGATTGGAGAAATGGTCAACATCATTGCACCAAGCACAATAATACTGAGTATGCTGACACTATATTCTATAATATGCTCTTTGAAAAAACGCTCAATTGCCACCGTATCGTCTTCCAGCCGGGCCTTTAAATCGCTAAATACATAACCTACATAGTCTTGATGGGGCATATTGGTGACTTCTCGGAGCATTTTCTTTTGCAGTCGCAGCTTAAGTATTGAAAACACCCGATTATTACTTCGACGTTCAAGTACTACCCCAAGGGATTCAAAAACATAAATGGCCACATAAGCCCCCATCAACCACCAAAGACTGTTAATTTCACCTTTAATCAGCACCCGGTCAACTAGTAACCTATAAAGCTGAGGGGTACAAAGGGCTAAAATCATGGCATAAATCTTAAGCCCGCCCAAACTGACTAAAAACTTACCCTGCCCATGTAAATAGGGCTTGAGGGTCTGAACCAAACCCATTCTGACTTTAAAATCACTTTTTTCTTTAGGCACAGGCACCACCTCCCATTAGGTTGTGTTGCTCTAAAAACAGCTCTCTATAAACCGAGCAATCGGTTAAGAGCTCGTCGTGTGTCCCAATTGACACCACTCGGCCCTCTGAAATCACCACCACCCGGTCAGCGGCCAAAATGGTCTCCAGCCGATGGGCAATCACAATCACCGTGCGCTGATTACGAAGGGCTTGCCACGACTCCCGTATAACGGCTTCGCCCTCAGCATCAAGGGAAGAGGTCGCCTCATCCAATAGCACAATTGGTGGATTTTTTAAAAATAACCGTGCCAAGGCCAGCCGTTGCTTTTGCCCCCCAGAAAGGGCCTGTCCATAAGAACCCACAAGTGTATCCAGTCCCAGTGGCAGTGACTGCACAAATGCTTTTAAATGGGCCCGTTCCAAGGCTTCCCATAGCTGAGTTTCAGTCAGCTCTTTGCGATCCAGAGACAGATTATACCCAAGAGTCCCGTCAAAAATCACGGATTCTTGATGGACCGTGCCCATCATGCCCCGGAGTTTAGCATATGGCATATCTGAAATGTCCACCCCATCGATCCTAATATGACCCGAATTGGGATCAAAAAAACGTTGGAGTAGGGATGTCAGGGTGGTTTTGCCCTCGCCGCTTCTTCCTATAATAGCTGTGGTTTGTCCTCCGGTAATCTCGAGATCAAGATCCGAAAAAACAGGGGGCAAGCTTGGTTGATAGGCGAATGTGATGCCTTTAAAGGCAATCGTCGGCGCTTTTTTTGTCACCACTGGTACACTGCGCAATGTGGCTAGATCATCGGTCTTTTTTACCGGGTCCACCACTTGATCTTCTTCAATGGGTATTTCCAGGCAGGCAATAACCCTATCAATCCCCGTAAGGTTCCCTGGTATGGCTACTGCTTTCTCGTTGAGTATTTTAAAGGCACTGACGCAGGTTGAAAAGTAGCCCATTGCAGCCACAAAGCCACCAAGGGTCAGTTGCCCTGAACCCATTAAAAAGGCAGAGGTCATAAACATGACAAGCTGCCCTGCCAGTGAAATTCCAGTATTGGTTCTCTCTGAAACAACCTCTATCCGGCTTGCCGAAATAGCGAGCCGCGTGATGTCGGTTGAACGACGGATATACTGCTTTTGGATATGATCTTGGGCCCCAAGGAGTCTGATCTCCCCCATGCCTTTTAGGATTTCTAATAGCCATGCGGTTAAGAGGCCTTCTTCTTTTTTGCGTTTGGAGATAAAGGGTTTGATGCGGCCAGAAAAATAGCGGGTTATGTAAACTGTTAAGGGTGTTAAGACCACCACCACCATGGCCAATGTTTGGCTGATGTAAAAGATGTAGCCAAGTGATAGCAATAGATTCAGACTTGCACCCACCCCGTAGAAGACGTTCCAGTGGATAAAGTTCATAAATTCTTCCACGTCTTTTTGCATCCGCGATGTCAGGTCCCCTGTGTGGCGATTGACCAGGTGTTCCCCTCGGTATTTGAGGACTCGGGTGAACATGGCTTGTCGGATATCGTATAGGAAGTTGGTCATGAGTTTGGCCCATGAGATATTGAGTATAAAATGAAGTGTCTGGTTGACTAAAAAGACCAGGGCGTAGAGGGAGATGATTTCAATAAAAGCGTCCATGCTCTTGCCCCTAAAGACTTCTTCCACCATCCGTCCAAAGAGAAAATGGAAGACTGATCCAATAAAGATAGTGGTGATGATGCACATAAAAAGGAGGCTAAACTTAAGCCAATGGGGTTTTGCAAAGTGTAGGATGTACCGTAGCCTATTTTTCAATTGAAACTCCTTATTCGTGACTCTACTTTCGGTCGTAGGCCAATACACCTTCGGTTTTTACAGGTTCACCATAGCTAACACCAAAGGTTTCAACCGTGATGGATTCAATTACCTGTGGTTCTTTGGGTTCGTTAATCACAACACCAGGCACATCGGCTTCTATAGAAATCATTTCAAGTTGGACCAGACGGTCTAGTTCTTCAAATCCCGAAATCACCCGAGCAAAACCTGGATATTTGCCATCTAATCGCGGCACGTCCCCCACCACAATAAAGAAGCAGCTACCCGAGGCAAGTGTCTCACCGTCTCCACCCATGGCCACTGCATACTTTGTCAGGGCCATGGCATTTGGATTGTCGTGTCCATTAATCCGGCTTTCATTGTCAATTAAAAAATCACAAACAGGATCTTTGTCAAATGAAGTGTAGGTTGGTTGAATCACAAAATCTGGTACAATCCGCTTAATAGCACGATTGTTGTAGGCCCCTTGTCCTGCTAGCCACATAAAACTGGCTGCAGCATTGGGTGCGGATTCAGGATGAATTTCTAATATTATCTTAGCACCACTGGCCATGGTAATGGTTGCTAATGGCTGCTTTTGTGATTGAATCATGGTCATAGCTCTCGGCCCCCTTGTTGATCATAATTGCGACTAATTTGAGTATACCACATTTGTAAACCAGTGGAAAAGTCCACTTCTAATATAGTCTTTTTTTCCATAGAAAAAACCGCTATGGTTTTTCCACGAAAAAACCGCTATGGTTTTTCCGCGAAAAAACCGCTATGGTTTTTCCGCGAAAAAACCGCTATGGTTTTTCCGCGAAAAAACCGCTTCCAAATCACTTGGTAGCGGTTTTTGTATTAAAGTACGGTTTTTACCTGGTTTCTACCCTTTTCTTTTGCCATGTATAGGGCACCGTCGACAGCTTTTACCATCTCATCAAAAGAGTGATAATGACTTGAAAATTCCACAACACCAAGACTAACCGTCACTGACTGATTAGTACCTGCAAGAGCTTCAAAGTTATATGTCATCACTGATTTGCGAATTTTTTCAGCAATCTGAACCCCCTCAGCTTCATCTGTATCCTTTAAGAGCATCATAAATTCTTCACCCCCGTAGCGAGAAAACACATCGCTTTTTCTCACTTGATCTCTAATTAACTTGCTGAGTTCAACCAGTACGCTGTCTCCTGCTGGGTGACCATAAGTATCATTAATATTTTTAAAATGATCAAGGTCCATAAGCATAAGACAAAAGGGACGATTGTATTTTTCGGCTAAATGAAACTGATTTTTACCAACTTCAAAAAAATATCTACGGTTATAAATTTTAGTTAAGCCATCTGTGTTTGCCAATTGGTTTAGTTCCCGATTGGCTTTTGAGATTTCAGCAGCAAAAAAATAGAAGACGATTGTGATAGAGAATAGGGCTGAAAAAGCGGAAATACTTGCAAAAATAGCAGTCAGCTCATTACTGGCAAGATAAGCATTTGGATTTGATGGCACTAACTCACTAAGGGTAAAAAGTAAGATTGCAACCCCAGAAAAAAAATAGGTCAGTTTACGATCAGTCGGTGACGCATAGTCAAAAACAAAAAAGGTGATAGGCGCAATGATAAAGAAAAATAGATTGAAATGAAATTCAACCGGAAACAGAAAGAAGACAATAGAGGATTCTTGCAGAATAAAGCCAAGCAATATCAACAATTTCGCACTACTGTACTTTCGCTGTTTAAGCAAGATAAACACAATAAGTGAACTTATCAGATATGCAATGATACCAGGGACAGCCAATGTATATCGCATAACAAACCCATAGATTATCGAAAAAACCGCTGCAAACATCAGAGAAAAACCATTGATCACATAGGCTATGCGGTGATGATAGTGCAGTTTCGCATCATAACCAAGCCATTCTAATAGGCTATTCATTTTCCTTACCTCATTATTTTTTTAGCAATTTTAAGGGCGGGTTTAAACCAGAATTTTTCCATATCCTTAGCCACTTCTGTCATCTTATCGCTAATGGGTATCCCCTGAGGGCAATGTTGTTCACATTTTTTGCAGTGGACACAAAGGGATGCATAGCCTGGGCGGGCTGTCGATGCACCTGTTAGTAGCATGTATTGCATATTGGCCATTGGACTTGGTTGCGTGTATTTCTCATTATAGGTTGAAAAGCAAGTTGGAATATCCACACCTGATGGACAAGGTAGACAATAGCCACAGGCGGTACAGTTTACTTTAATGCGCTCACTCAGTATTTTTTTTGCCGATTTGAATAGGGACAACTCCTCTTCTGTTAACCCATTGGCCTGTACAACCGAAGCAATACCAATGTTTTCATCTAATTGGTCTTCAGTGTTCATCCCAGATAGTACAACCACTACTTCTGGATGATTCCAGACCCATCTAAGAGCCCACTCTGCGATACTGCGCTCTGGTTTTGCATTTGCCCATATTTGATTGACTGCCTTTGGTAAACCCGTCACGATTTTTCCACCCCGGAGTGGCTCCATTACAATAACTGGTATGCCTTTTTCGGTGGCATAATAAAGACCACCTTTAGTTGCCTGATTATACTCATCTAAATAGTTATATTGAATTTGGCAAAAATCCCACTGATAAACATCGATTAGATTAACAAATTCCTCACGGCCTCCGTGAAAGGAGAAGCCAATGTTTTTGATTTGTCCGCTTTCTTTTTTCGTTTTAAGCCACTCTAAAATTCCTAATCCTTTTAACCGCTCCCAAGTTGCCACATCTGCCAACATATGAATCAGATAATAATCGATCCAAGTGGTTTGCAATCTAGTCAATTGGGTTTCAAATATTTTATCAAAGTCCGATGTCTTTTTAACCAGGAAAGGCGGTATTTTTGTCGCGATTTTCACCTTTTCTCTTAGGCCACCAGCTAATGCCACACCCAAGAGGGTCTCACTTTTCCCATTGCCATAGATATAAGCTGTGTCAAAGTAATTCACTCCCCTTTCAATGGCTGAATGAATTTGTGCTATGGCCCTTGGTTCGTCTATGGTACGGCCATTTTTGGGCAGGCGCATGCAACCAAATCCAATTATTGATAAGTCGTCGCCGTTTTTTATATTTTTTCTATATTGCATTGGCCACCTCTTTTACTGTCAAATTGCTCATATCCCTATGTTACCCCATTTGCCTGTCGCAAACCCATTTTTAAAGTAGGTACAGGCTCATGATTAAACCGATAAGGACCAATAGAACTACATTAATGATTGTGAAATATCTGAAATAGATGGACTTGGGATAGTCTCTACTATACAGTTTCCATGAGATCAAGTTAGCAAGAGAAGCGATTAGAGTACCCATCCCCCCCAGTGAAACACCTATCAATAGGGGTTTAACATCGGTAACAAAGGGGGCAAAGACAATGGCGCTAGGCACATTGCTAATCACTTGAGATGTTAAGGCTGATAGCCACATCACTTGAATCGGATTTTCCAAATACCGACTGATCAGCTCTTGCAAGCCTGGGACAGCCAGCATATTATCAACCAAAAGAAAAAACAAGACAAATGTACCTAAGAGAAAATAGTCTATATCCACTAGTGACTTGCTCCCACCACTTATAGAAGTGGGGGCTTCTTGTTTCAATGATTAC
>CAZFST010000041.1:0-2294 GCA_964522015.1 uncultured Fusibacter sp.
GGTGTTGGTGTTGGTGTTGGTGTTGGTGTTGGTGTTGGTGTTGGTGTTGGTGTTGATGTCGGTGCTGGCGGTCTATATGGATTTATTGGTAAAACATCGTAGTCGGGGTCAGGTGTTGGCGTTGGTGGTGTAACAATTGGATTACTGCCAGAATTACCTGCTGGGTCATCATCCCAATTAGGTTGAATCAAATCTAAGCTACTATCAAGGGCAAATTGATAATCCATTTTGCCAATTAATATCTCTGGTTCAATTTCATCCTTAAATTTTTGAAACTTAGGATCCCCTATTAGTATATCATAATCTGGGTCTGTTAATTCGTTAGCAGTCAACTTGGGAGCTTCTTCAGTTTGCACGGTCGGTGGCGCTTTTTTTATAATGCCCCTTTGTATTTGATCCGCCAAAATCTGGTCTGAACTCATTTTAGTGAGTTTTACTTCAGCGCTTCCAAAACTCAGCTCCCCATGGTTTTCAATGGCTGCTGTAATTTCAACATGGAGATTTCTGCTTTGTATAGTCATATCGCCTTGAAAATAAGAAATTAGTGCAATATCCTTGTTCCTATCACTATTTTTATCGATAGTTTGTGTGTCTAAAACCTCATAACCATTCATTAATTTTACCGTATAATTACTGGTGCCATCTGGCATGGTTTCATTGACCCTTAGGTTGAACTCTATTTTTCCTTTATTATCCATCAATTTGGAATCAGTAATATTCAAAGCTACATTTGCTACACCACTGGCTCTTTTATAGACAGTATTGCTATACATGTAATCTGAAGGGTTACCAGAACCTGGTCTGACAGTTTCCTCAACAGAGCTACTGGAACTGACTGCTATGGAGCTAGTGGCGCTTACTTGTATAGAACTACTAGTCAAGTAGCCAACTTCTACAGTCGTACCAGATATATATATTGTATTATCGGGATGGCCAGAGATGGATTTTGAAGGTATATTTCCTGAGAATTTAAAAGTTGAGTTTGTGACCGTCAAATCTGAACTGATGTAGGGCGTCGCTTGAATAGAATCAATTGCACTTTGCGAAACACTTGTACCGCCTAGTACGCCACCAGTTTGTGTCATCCCGTCTAAATTAACGGTCTGAAGATCAGCTTTCACACCTGTTGGCAATGCTGTGCTTGAGTTGTTAGCGAGTTTTTCAACATTATTTGTTGTGGTTAAGGGGCTTGTGACCCCATTGATATTATTAATTGCCACTATCTTTCACCTCCAATTCTTTATTTTCAATTTGATACCAAACGCCTTTAAGAATTTCCTTTTTATTCCTAACGAGATTACTCAATCTTGCAACTGTTTGAAACGTCATATAATCAGACTTGTATTTCAGTTTTGTCATTGTAAAGGGTTTTGAATCAATTACTTGGTCCAATTTTTTTTGGATATCAACAGCGCTAATGATTATAAACTCGTCAGACCACTGAACGATACAATCCTTGTACTTTGGGATACAAAAGAAATCATAAGACGTTTGAAAATCATATTTCCAAACAAAGGTATTGTTTTTCCAAATATCTAATTGCCCCCAGTTGTCACCATCCAAAAAGTAGATATAATACATTTTTTTTTTTTCTGTCGTTCATAATTGATAGTACTTTACTAAGGGATTCAGTATTCTTTTTCATCACAGGGATTGCATCATTCAAGTTGAGTTCTTCATCTAGATAGGGTGGTTTTGTTAAAGAGTGATAATACGATTTCATAAGCCGGATCCCAACCTGCTTTTATTGTAGATTTGGTGCGTCTTTTGTTCTTCGTGACCTTTAAAAAGCAGCTGATGAATATCATGATTGTTGAAGAATACATTTGTACTAGGTGAAACAAAACCTTCAGGATGCAGACAACCGACATAATCATAAAGTAATTGATCATCCATCCGTATTTGTTTATGACCATATATCATAATTTTTTTATTTGCATTTTTTAACAGAACAACTGAGCCATTTGGATACATGATAATGCCACCTTTCTAAAATTTTCTAAACACCAATAAAATCTTTTTCCAATTATTCCAGCGACGATTTTCATTTTACTGGTAATTACAAAATAATACAAGCTAATATTTCAGAATTCACACTCATATCTCAAGATTCGCATTTATTATGTTACCTAGATTTATGGTTAATCACAAAATTAGTTTTTTTAATGGTTTACATAAATCCATTAACTAATCTATCTGCACCCTAGCTGGTGTCTTATAGTTTTAAATAAAAAAAACGCACTTGAATTTCAAAGTGCGCTTCCCATTTAGTTATATTCAAATTATTTTATCGA
>CAZFST010000041.1:2394-30562 GCA_964522015.1 uncultured Fusibacter sp.
TTTATTTTTCCAATTTATTTTTCCAATTTATTTTTCCAATTTATTTTTCCAATTTATTTTTCCAATTTTATTTTCCAATTCATTTTACTCTGTGTTGCTCTGCCCCCATGTTTCCCATAAAGCCTCTAATTGCTCCTTGATAACTGCTTGCTCTGCCATCAGCTCACAAAGTACCACATAGTCATCGCTGGACTCAGCCATCTTCTGATTGGATTCTGTGAGCTGGTCTTCAAGGGCTTCAATCTTGGCTTCGATCACTTCTATGCTGACTGGCTTTTTAACCCTTTCGGTACGTTTTGACAAAGTTTGCTCACTGGCCGATTTTGCAGCTTGTGCAACCTTTCCATTCATCACAGTTTTTGAAGCAGCCAGCAGTTTCGCCTCTTCCACAGCAGCCAATTTTTCTGCCTTCTCTATTAAGGCTTGCTTGTATGCATCATAATTGCCATCGTAACTCACAAACTTCTGACCTTCAATGGCCACAATTCGCTGGGCTATCTTATTGATAAAGTATCTGTCGTGGGAAATAAAGAAAATGGTGCCGTTAAAGTCTTCAAGGGCTGCTTCTATGGTTTCGATGGACTCAATGTCCAAGTGGTTTGTGGGTTCGTCTAAAATCAATAAATTGACTTTTTCATATAATAGTTTGGCAAGTTTCAAACGAATCCGCTCGCCACCGGATAATTTTCCAACCTCTGTAAACACCCGCTTGCCATAAAACATAAACTTGGCAAGGTATTCTCTTGCCTGCCCCTCAGCAATCACCACATCATCTCTAAAACACTCGATAATGGTGTGTTTTTCATTGGTAAAGTAAATTTCTTGGGGTAAATACGCAGCCTTAACGCTGGCCCCAAGCTGCAAATGCCCCCTATCAGCAGGCACTTCCCCAAGGAGCATTTTAATCAGGGTGCTTTTACCACTGCCGTTTGGCCCAACAAGGGCAACCCGCTCCCCAAAGTGAACCATCAGGTCCGCCTCACTCAGCAAAGTTTTCCCCTCAAAGCTCTTGCTAACCCCCACGGCTTTCAGGGTTTCATTACCAGACCGTTGATTTGCCTTAAGATCTAGGCGCATATTGGGCTTTTCCAAAAGGGGATTGCTAATCCGGTTCATTTTATCTAGCTTTATTTGAATACTGGCTGCCCGCTGAAAAAACTTATTATTATCAGATCGCATGGCCCAATCACGGAGTTCTTTAATGGTATTTTGCATCTGTTTAATCTGTTTTTGCTGCTCTTTAAAATCCTCAAACTGCACCCGCATCAACTCTTCTTTTTGGTTGAGGTAACTTGAGTAGTTGCCTTTAAAAGTAAGGGCCGTCAGGTCCTCAATTTCAATGATCTTATTGACGGCATGGTCCAAAAAGTAACGGTCATGGGAAACCACTACCACAATTCCAGGATAAGTAGACAGGTAGGTTTCAAGCCATTCAATAGAATCCGTGTCCAAATGGTTGGTGGGCTCATCTAATAGCAAGATGTCTGGCCGATCAATCAAGAGTTTACCCAGTACAACGGTGGTTTTCTCCCCGCCGCTAAGGGCGTCAAAGGACTGATTCAAAAACCGCTCATCAAACTTAAGGCCCGTGCAAATTCGCCCGATTTTCTCTTGAACCTCGTAGCCCCCTTGGATTTCATATTGGCTGGAGACGTGTGCGTACTTCTTTAAAAGACGATCAAGTGACTCGGCTTCATGGGCTGCCATTTGCGCCTCTAATTCACGGAGTTGTTCTTCTAGGGCAAACACTTCTTCAAAGGCTAAATTAAGCACGTCTTTGACAGTGAAATGTTCAGGATAATTGGGAATTTGGTCTAGGTAGGCCACGGTTGCTTCTTTAGGCACGGCTATATATCCGAAATCGTAACCAGCGCTCCATGAGCCTGGATAGCGGTTCAGAGGTTCAAGACCAGCGATAAGCTTCAAGATTGTGGTTTTGCCGCAGCCGTTTGGGCCCACAATACCGACGCGCTCGCCAGAGTAGATTTGGAAATTGAGATTTTCTAAAATCAGGTTGGTGCCCATGTGTTTCATCACTTGGCTAAATGAGAGTTCAAACATACTGTATCCTGCTTTCTTCTATAAAAAAACTGTAGAAAAGAGTTTCCTTTCTACAGTTGATCGACACTTTTTTAACATGCGGATTCCGAAAAAACCTTACTAATCACAGTGTACCAATTTGATAATCATCTGTAAATCCCCAGGCTCTTGAGAATTTGCTTATAAAAGAACATTCCCATTCCGCCCTCTTATTTATGTCTTTTATTTATGTCTTTTATTTATGTCTTTTATTTATGTCTTTTATTTATGCCCATTATACCCATGTCCATTGACTACCTGAACTGATCAATAATTTTGATGTCAACCCAGTAAATATCGTCATTTTTCATAAAAAATAAGTATTTCCCATCTGGTGACAAAGAAGCCGTGAATTCCACTCCAGCGCTATTTACCTCAGGTCCAAGCAAAAAACCTTCACTCCACTTATTATCGCCCTGATTAAAACTCACATAGAGATCACCCTCGCCGCCATAGCCACCAGGCCTTTCAGAGTCAAAAACAATAAAACTCTCATCTCTCGCAATACATGGGTGGATCCCTCGCACTGGGGAGTTTGGACCGCCACTTAGGCGAATGGCCTCACCATATTCTTCCCCATCAAAAGGAATTTTAACCAGCGCCCATGATTTATAAACATCGGTTAAGTAAATTGAACCGTCATTTGTAGTCGACACATACATACCTGTCATTAGATAGGTTAATTGATCCCACCCTTTAGCTGTCTTTTTCAACTGCCAGATCCCATCATCTTCGGTCGTGACGCCCTCTACTTGTCTTGTCGATCCAAAGTAGAGGGTTTGCCCGTCGGCAGAGAGGTGCGGTTCTAGATTGACGCCCTCACCTTCAATCATCAATTTTTCGGGGGTCGACCACTTGCCATTTTCTTGATGACTGGTCATAATCACGGGCATGTCTGTCTTACCCTCTCTGAGTGTATAATAGATGTCTTGCCCGTCAGGTGAAAAGGTGCAGGCAAATTCCATATCCTCAGCTTTTGAAATGATGCCTGGGGCAAATA
Source organism: uncultured Fusibacter sp. (assembly GCA_964522015.1). Lineage (GTDB taxonomy): Bacteria > Bacillota > Clostridia > Peptostreptococcales > Acidaminobacteraceae > QQWI01. Next base: position 5,474 of record CAZFST010000041.1, read on the forward strand.
TTTCAGGAATCAACCCCGGTGGTTTTTGCCCATAATAGATCTCCGATTCTTTCTCCCCCTGCTGCTTAGAATTGGATTCCGATTGACAACCAAACAGTAAGCCAGAAATCAGAATGATAACCCCTACCATGCTTATTAGACGATTATTTTTCATTGTTTTTTCTCCTTTTTACGTCCCACAAAAGCACGGGCAGTTCTTTTTTACTAGATACCACCCTTTCAGACTGTTTACCCAACAAAAACCGCAGCGACTGCTTTCTCTGTTCATAAGGGGATTAAAAATTTTATAACAGGGTATGATTCTAGTGATGATTTATCTCGGAGGGAGGCTCTTATGACCATAAGAAATCAGTTAAAATCTACCTTAGCAATTGGTTTAACCCTATGTCTTATGACCTTAGGCAGTTTAGGAGGCAGCGGCTCTTTTGTCTTTGCCGACAACTTGCCGCCTGAGGTCCAAGCCATTCAAGCAGAAGCCCTTGAGGGCAAATTCGAGTTTGAGTATATTGGCACAAGCAAGATATCAGATCCTATAAAAGAGATACTCCAAAAGAACCACAGCATCATCCTAAATAAAGAAGCCATTGGGGCCTTAAATATTACTGTTAAAGACGCTGATACAGGAAAGGCCATCAAAGATGCTCAGGTGTATTTGTCCTTCTCAGCTAGGCGGTCCACAGTAGATACCAGTGGCAACTCTGTCCAAACGGCTAACCCTTTCTTGCTATTTGACCTTGGAAAATCAGGCGCAGATGGGACCTTTACTTTTAACGAGACCTATTATTATAATACCGATGTCATTGAGGCTGGGACCCCACCATTTGCAACAAACTTGCAAGTACATTTGGCTTATGTCAACGACGAAGACCCTTTAGTCATTATCGATCAGAGCAAGACCCCCTACTGGAACGCTGAGGGTAGTGGGAGTTTCGAAGAATTTCTCGGCGGCTTAAACGGCAAAACGTCCCTGCCCCTTAGCCAGTTGAAAACACTACTAAAAGATGTGGCAAAAGAGACCTACAACGAAAAGTTAAGAAGCATCTTTAATGACGGTTTTGCTCGCTACGACGATGGTGTCATGGTTCGTGTGGGCAGCGCAGAACAATTCTCTAAGCTAAGCCCTGAGCAACAATTAGCCATCCCTATCGGTGAATTGCGCCAATATATTCTTAAAGAGAGACAGCTTTTTATCGATTATGTTGCCAAGCGAAGTTACAAGGATTTTGGCGGTTTTGAGCCTGATTTTGTGATTCAATTTGAACCACCTTATGAATATACTGAGAAATATAAGGATGGCTCGACTGCCACAAAAGAAGAGCAGGCAAGGCTTGGTCTCACCATCTTTGACGAAGCCACCGGTGGCACAGGATACGCCATCAACTACAGCTTTATGTCCTACCGGGCTTATGTTTTTGCTGATGGTTACCAAACAGGAAAAAGTATCGGCACCGGTATTCGACAGGACTTTGTAGATGTTAAGGCCAACAGCACCATTTACCTCAGTAAAAATACGGCCCCTGTGGTGAGTATGAATACCTATAATACCCTGTTTGGAAGCCTTAAGGATCCAGCGGGAACCCCCATTGTTGGTGCAAAAATAAAAATCACCAACACCGATCGGGTTGCAGTCAGTAATGCTAAAGGGGAGTTTAGTTTTGTGACATTAAAAGACGAAGCCCTGCTGCTTGAAATCGTCAGCGGTGAAAACGGCGCGGCACTTGAAGGTTACGCAATCTTTGATGGCAAGGGTTATGCCTTAAACGCTCTACCACTTTCGTTTTCAAGTGATCAGCGAGTCTATCGGATTGAACTGGTTACAGGGGAAATGCCAAAGGGGGCTCTACCCACAGCAGATGGTAAATCAGGATTGAGTCTTCAGATGATGGTTATCATTGCAGTGGTTGGTGTTGTGGTTGTTGGCATTATAATGGTGTTTTTCTTGATAATCAAAAGAAGGAAAAAGGATGATCACCAGAGGGATAATCAGACGCCACGCACCTAAAAAAGAGGACATTTTTGGTAGTTGGATTTGAGATCGCTAAAAAGCCGCACAGAGGTTTATCTGGGCGGCTTTTCTTTGTTTATGTGGGTTAGCTTATTAATGCTTTTCAAGTAGCTCTGAGTTATTTGCTTGAGATTGGGTATCAACTAGTTATACAAGCCTTGCAAGTTTATAAGATTATTGATCAGTAAGATTCGTAAAGAATGCAATAGATTAAAGGAGGCCTTGATGATACATTTTTTTGAGCAGTATTCACCGATAGAACAAGCTTTAATTGGTACACTTTTCACTTACGGGGTGACCGCTCTGGGTGCATCCCTAGTGTTCTTTTTCAAGACCATCAATAAGACAGTATTAAACGGGATGCTTGGATTTGCGGCAGGGGTTATGATCGCGGCTAGCTTTTGGTCCCTTTTGGCACCTGGTATTGCAATGGCTGAAGAACTGGGACAAGTGGCGTGGATGACAGCTGCGATCGGATTTCTAGCCGGCGGCGGTTTCCTTTACCTAGTTGATAAGCTGCTGCCTCACTTGCACATGGGACTTGATAGTTCTCAGGCAGAGGGTATTAAAACATCATGGCAGAGAAGTGTTCTACTAGTACTGGCAATTACACTTCATAACATACCTGAAGGTCTTGCAGTTGGTGTCGCTTTCGGCGCAGCAGCCAGTGGTAGTTTATCTGGCGCGACCTTGGCAGGTGCCATTGCACTAGCCATCGGTATCGGACTACAAAACTTTCCTGAAGGTGCTGCGGTCTCCATACCCCTGAGAAGAGAGGGTATGAGCAGGTGGAAGGCATTTTTAATGGGACAGGCATCAGGGATTGTAGAACCGATTGCTGGTGTGCTCGGTGCTTTAGCAGTGATTACCGTCAGGCCTCTTCTGCCCTATGCCTTGGCATTTGCGGCTGGCGCAATGATTTATGTTGTTATTGAAGAATTGATACCCGAAGCACAGCGCGAAGAAGGTGGTTCTAAAACAGACATTGCAACAATCGGAGCAATGATTGGATTCAGCGTGATGATGATATTGGATGTGGCCCTGGGTTAAAAAGCAGAAATACATTAAAAAAGTCGACTGGTCTCAGCCGACTTTTTCTTATGCCTCGCAGGTGTAAGTGTATGAAAGTGTTAGTGTCGCTGTAGATGTTGGTCTCACAATATTATTTTATTGCCCTCATGGACTGCCTATCCCATAAAACTGATCTGCACTCTCCCACTCGCATAAAAATCCGTATTCCCCCACCTGTTCAACCAAATTCATATCATTCCAATCTCCCAGTTTCCATACTTCATTACCTGTTAAATTGAGCATCAGCACTTGGTTTTCATGTTGACCAGTACCACTGACATCACTGGGTTCTGTGTCGCTGCCATTCTCTTGATGCCACCTTGTAAAGTCAACAGCTTCTCCAGTGACCCACTCAAAGCCTTGATTTGGTTCAATGGATCCAGGCTTTTGAACAAGGCCAAATAGGTACCAGAAACGGCTCCCCTTTGCTATCATGGCTTCTGCAAGGGCTTGTTCCTCTTCACTGGTGATGGTCATCAGATGGCCACCTTTTTCTTCACAGTATTTGATTGTCGCATCAAAAGTCAAATCCAAATCGATTCGGGCATAGACATGACCTGAAGATGGGTCAACATAAGGACTCTCAGAAAGGGCGGGGACATCTTTAAAAGGTGATTCTGGAGTGGTACCAGCTGCCTCTAGGGCTGCTCCCCGAGCCTGATTGGCATCTTCTATGGCACTCCTATAAGGTGTCAATTTGTCGGAATCAGAAGCTTCTAATGCTTTAAGCATGTCTATTGGAATTTTATTGAAGTCAATCGATATGGGTAACATCTTGCTGATTGCGTCAGTTCCCCAAGGAACTTCTAGCATTTGACCAGATGCAACTGAAATCCAAGAGGCAGCAGGCAAGGTGTTTCCATAGGGGATACCCTTGTTTTTATCCAGGTCTTTTGGATTCAGTGCTACTTGAACGTTACCTTCCATTACAAAAATCTGAGTATCTCCCCCGCTTGCGGCTACCACAAACTCTGTTCCTCGGACCCCCATCACACAGGTTGGCGTGATCACTTCAAAGGCCTCATCAGTGGCAAGCTTCCGTTGAATTCTTATATAAAGTGCACCGGTGTCTACTCTGAGCCTTGCCACCTTGGACTGATTAACAGTCTGTAAAAGTGTCTCAATCACCATCCGCACCTTTTCTCCCACCAATACGTGCTTGTCTTGGTCCACATCTAAATCAGTTTCGCTTGCAACCTCTGTGGTTAAAGTATCTGCAAGGGCCAGTTGCATGCCAGATACTGCAGGAATCCAATCTTGTGCTTCACCGGTTCTCAAAAATGCCACTTGGCCTGAAACGGCTGCAACGCGAATACTGTTGGCAACTGGGGGTTCTGAATGGGCGCCCTCCTTAGGATTCCCCGCAACTTGGCTAGGATCTACTGATGGCACATCTTTTGCCCCGCAGCCAGTTACAAATAGTGCTGCAAGCAGGATGATTACCATGATTGAGACAGAATACTTTTTAATTATGAATTTTTGATCATATTGGCACATGATTGGGCCTCCTATAAGGAAATTCGATTATAGGTGCATTATACCCAAGTTTAACGGTGGCCTCACAAAAAAACAGCGAGACAGGGGGACGTCCCCCTGTCTCGCCTTTTACGCCTTTGGTTCAAAGCAATAAACGGTTTCGTGAATATAAGTTTGGCCTGGCTTTAAATACCCATCTTTAAAATTAATGCGATTTGGGGCATCGGGAATATCCTGTGTCTCAAAGCAAATGCCACTATGCTTTTTAAAAGCAAGACCGCTTGGAACCTTGGCGCTACCTAAAAAGTTACCGGAGTAGACCACAGCATAAGCTTGATTCGTGCTGATGGCCAGTGCTCTTTTAGACTCAGGATCTGAAATCTGAATCTGTACCGGCGCCTCATCCAGCTCGAAGGGATGATCCATACCGTAACAACCTTTGATTTGCTCGTGGCTATCAGATAAGGCATCCGCAATCATCTTAGGCTGAGTGAAATCAAAGGGTGTTCCTACAACATTGGCAAGGTCTTCTAGAGGGACGCCTTCATTATCAACAGGTCCATAGGCCACTGCTGCCATTTTCAAGATGTGATTCTCAATGCTCTTCTCAACGTTTCCAGAAAGATTAAAGTAGCTATGATTGGTTAAATTGATATAGGTGCTGACTTCTGTGGTTGCACGATAAGTGATTACCAAGGTGTCATTTTCTAAAACCCGATAATCCGCTTCTATTGTCACATTTCCCGCATCCTGACTGAAACCCTCACCCTTTCCAACAACCAAAGTCGCTTTGACACTGATGGCCAGCACCAGATGGTCCTCTGAATGAGAAACGATGGTCCAGTTCTTTTGGTGGAGCCCATCAGCACCCCCATGAAGAAGGACGCCCCTATCATTTCTGATTCGCCCTGCTGTCTGACCAACTGTAACGCCCAAGTAGGGGGGATTCTCTAGATAATCTTCCAGTGTCGGGTAACTCAGAACCACATTGGTCCGATTGCCACCAGAATCTGCTGCTTCAATCCCAGTGATGGCACCACCAAAAGTGATGATTTCAACGGAAAATCCCTTTCGATTTTTAATGGAACACTGGTAAACAGCCTCACCGGATGGTAAATTTCCAAATAGTTTTTTTTGGTTTTCCATCCTTGACTCCCTCGTTTGACTTTCCATCATAGGCCCCTTTATATAGTCTCTCGGATTTGGACTTCCAATGGTTTTAAAGTCCGTCCGTTGAATTCAACTGCATGGTGATTATGATTCATAATCCAGTAGACCAGTGGATTATCGCCAGTCTTTTCACTGGCCTTTGCACCAGCTCCTCCAATGGCACCTCTTACCATAATCTCAACACCTTCTGGCGACTCAATCACAGGGAGTTTAGCCTCTGTTGCGATCGTATTTGCCAATTGATCCATTAAAATATGATCAAGTCCCGTTGCAACATAATAGACCTTGCCCTGGCCGTATTGATTGACAGTACATGCTGAGAAATCTTGATAAGGTGCACCATAGTTGAACAAAGACTTAGCACTGGTCACTTCCAGAAGGTCTCGCCAGACTTTGCCCTCGCCGACCACACTACCTATCATCTCACCAGCTGCATTATCAGCCAGATTGCTATTGGCTATAATCTCAACCGATTTCCCATCTGCCAGGGCTTCGTAGGTCTTGACGGTGGCCCCCACAAAATCATTCAAATAAACCGGCGCTTTTTCGCCAAATACAATATTGTTATTTTGGTCTTTAATGGCACTTCTAAAGCTAAATAAAACAGTGCCGCCCTTCTCGACAAAAGCCCTCAGCCTGTCCGATAAAGGCTTGTCAAGGACCTGCATCACCGGCAAAATAAGCACCCCATACCCATCCCATGACTTCTGGCAATCCACCACATCAATAGACACATTCAATTTGTGGAAGGGTCTGTAGCAACGCAAAATTTCTTGGCTGTAATCAAAATCCCTAGACTGGCGCTGGCCATGCCATGACCAACGGTTGTCGTAGTCGTAAAGCACTGCAACAACACTCTTAATTGGTGTTTTCAACAGTTGGTCCTGGGCTTTCACAGTCTTGAAGAAAGACTGGACTTCTCTATACTTATCGTTAATTGTATTATCCGAATCCAAAATACCCTGGCAAAATTGCTCGGCCCCTTTATGAAGACCTCGGTATCTGAAATAGAATAACGACTCGCAACCCCTTGCCATTGCTTGACTTGCCCAAAGTGTGGATTCCCCATCCCGTGGTAAATACCCAATGTCGTCGTGGCCCTGGGCGCCGATCAGCTGCTCCATTACCCAGAAATTCTGGTTTTTAAGTCCACGGATATAATCGTGGCCCATGGCGATTTCAGCCGGTGTCATGGGGGTCATAAGCCCCCCCCACACGGGATAATTATCAAAAGCAACAACGTCTAAGCCTTCCGAAAGCTGGCTTTGATCATAGCGTCTGTCAAAATAGCCCCCAAAAAAGTTATGGGTAATGAGCTGGTGAGCCCCTTTATGAGCCTTCACGCAGGCAATTTGTTCAGCGGCAAAACGATTGATGGACATAGACCTAAATCTCGCCCAATCCAACTTAAGCACCGGATTATGGGTGGTAATAGTAGGCGTAGGCATTGGTATCTCACCTAAGTGATTGTAGGTATGCCCCCAAAAAATCGTGCCGTAAACGTCATTCAAATTCTCAATAGTGCCGTATTTATCAGCCAAAAACTCCCTGAAGCCCCTATGGCAATTATCGCAATAACAATCGTCGCTACCCTCGTGGCCAAGTTCGTTATCAATCTGCCACATTATAAGGGACGGTTCCTCGGCGTAATGCTTAACCAACTTTTCCACCATGATAAGGCTCATTTCGCGGTACTTGTCTGAGTTATAGCAATAGACCCGTCTACCGCCAAAAGTTCGCGTGACCCCAGCGGAATCCCGAGAAAGGATCTCCGGATAAGCGTGGTGAAGCCAAGCAGGGAAAGTCGCCGTGGGCGTACCGTAAACCACTGTCAAACCCTTTGCCTTAGCTTTTTCAATCACCCGATCAAAAAAGCTGAAGTCAAAAGTACCTTCAACGGGCTCAATCAAATGCCATGCAAATTCCCCGACGCGGATTGCATTGGCGCCTAAATCCACAATTCTATCCAAATCCTCATCTAGCAAATGATTTGGCCAGTGCTCTGGATAATAATCAATTCCAAGAAACATATCTATACCTCTCCATTAAATCATTTGGATGCTGCAATTAAACTATAATTTGCTGCTATTAACCCGCTTGATTGACAGCCGCTATAAATTTCCCCATGGCCCTTTCGCCTCTTTCGGAGATTGGCATAACACCAGAATGCTCAAGGCCCTCAACAAAAACTTGTCCGATGATGTTCTGAACCTGGTCCATTGCAGGCAAGTGAGCTTGGTATGATGCTACCATTCGTCCATAGATGGCTTCAAATCCTGCCACTAATGGATTGGCTTCAATCTCGCCCCAAGATTTTTGATGCAATAAGCCATCTGCCAAACATTCTGCGGTTTCTTTCAAACGACTTGGAAGAACTGCTAGGCCCATCACTTCAATTAAACCGATATTCTCTTTTTTCACTGGGTGAATTTCAACATGGGGGTGATAAATCCCATCTGGATATTGCTCAGATCTCCGATTATCCCTTAAAACCACATCGATTTCAAAGTTGCCAAGTTGCTTTCTGACAATAGGCGTAACAGTGTGGTGCGGCTCGGATCCTGTATGGCTTATAAGCTCATCACCCTCAGAAGTATAGCCCCGCCAAACTGTTGTGATCTTATCGGCCAGTGCGATGACCTCTTCGGCACTTTTGCCTGATAGGCGTAAAACGGTCAATGGCCAATTAAGCCATGTGACTTTTACATGGTCAAACCCATTTAACTGGTACTCTTTATAGGCCCCAGCCTTTGCCATGGGCATATCGTAGCAACCAGCCTGATAGTGGTCGTGGGTAAGCATGGACCCGCCGACTAGTGGCAAGTCCGCATTTGAGCCAATAAAATAATGATCTAACTGCGACACAAATTCACAGAGTCTCACAAAAGTATCCCTGTTGATTACCATGGGAGTATGCTTCTTATTGATCACGATGGCATGTTCGTTGTAATAGATATAAGGGGAGTATTGCAGGATCCAGGGTTCATTTGCAAGCGTCAGTGGAATGATCCTGTGATTTTGCCGTGCCGGTTGGTTGACCGTACCTGCATAACCCACATTCTCAGCACATAATAGGCATTTAGGGAAGTTGGTTTCTTTTAAGTTGGCAGCTTCTGCAATGGCTTTCGGGTCTTTTTCCGGTTTAGACAAGTTGATGGTCATCACCATATCACCATAAGCCGTGGGCTGCTGCCAAACCACATTTTTGGTCATGCGGGACATGCGAATGTAGTTTGTCTCCTTTGAAAAACTGTAATACCAATCTGTCGCAGCCTTTGGGGATGCGACATACAGCTCTTTAAACCGACGAGATACCTCAGAAGGCATAGGGCACAAAATCCCCATCAAAGCCGTATCAAAGTTATCGCTATAGGGTGGGTGCGGGCTCTTGATCAGGTCCGCCTCAAAGGCCCAGTCCGTGATACGGGCCAGGGTTTTTTCTAGGTCCGTATCTAGGTCCGTTGCGTCTAGCTCTTGTCCATCGTACAAGGGCACATTCAAGTAATCGCAAAGCTTGCCCCTGACTGCATCCACATCTTCATTTGTGTAGAATTTATGAAAGAGCCCGTAAGTTAACAGGCTCTCAATGTCTCTTATGATCATATTATACCTCAAATCCATTAGGTTTTTTCTGATGAAAGTGCCACGCACTGCCGATAATCAGGTTCAAATCATTTTTCAAGGGCTCCCAACCCAAGACTTCTTTTGCCTTTGCATTTGAGGCAATTAGAGTTCCTGGATCCCCCTCACGTCTAGCAGAGAACTGAACCGGAATGGGGTGTTGTGTAATCGCCCTTGCAGCATCAATGATCTGCAGGTTGGAGAAACCATCGCCGCTACCTAGGTTAATGATCTGAGATGTCATGCCATCATGGAGTTTTTCCATGGCCATAACATGGGCTCTCACCAAATCGTCTATATGGATATAGTCTCTGATGCAAGTCCCATCTGCCGTATCATAGTCGTTTCCAAAAACAGTCATGACATCTCGTTTGCCAAGAGGCACTTGCAGCACAATGGGAATCAAATGGGTTTCTGGATTATGACACTCGCCAATCTCACCAGATGCATGTGCTCCTGCTACATTAAAGTATCTTAAGGAGACATATCGTAAACCAAAGGCCTTATCAGACCAATGCATCATATTTTCCATGGTCAGCTTGGAAGCACCATAGGGACTGATGGGATTAGTCGGATGGGTCTCAACAATTGGAATGGCCACAGGCTCACCATAGACAGCCGCCGTAGAAGAAAATACGATCTTATCAACCCCACAGGCCTGCATCACTTCAAGCAATACCTGAGTGCCGTAAACATTGTTATCAAAATAAAGGAGGGGTTTCACCATACTCTCCCCCACTAAAGATTTAGCAGCAAAATGGATGACGCCTTCTATTTTCTCAACCGTCATCAGGGATTCCAACAACACTTTATTCTGCAAATCCCCTTTGTAAAAAGTGGCACGGGGATCAATCGCCAGTTCATAACCGGTACTCAAATTATCAAGAACAACAACCTCATGTCCTTTGTCAATCAGGGCTCTCACAGCATGTGAACCGATGTAACCTGCACCACCTGTTACCAAAAGTTTCATCTCAAGTCTCCTTGTTCGCAACTAAACTAAGTTAATTTCCCTTGCCCCGTCACCGATTTCAACTGGGTAAAAATCCGCAGCATAGCCTATTTCAGCAAGATAAGCGGCACCCACTTCTTCAATAAAGCGGTCCACCTGCCCTTTTTCAATCAGCGTCACAGTGCAACCGCCAAAACCGGCACCTGTCATACGCGAACCAATGACCCCATCAAACTTCTGAGACAAGTCCACTAGCACATCCAACTCTTTGCATGATACTTCATAATCATTTTTAAGGGATTGGTGGGAAGCATTCATCATCACACCAAAATCTTTCAGGCGCCCCTCATTCAGCGCAGTGCACGCATCTAGGGTACGGCGGTTCTCAATAACCGCATGTCTTGCCCGTTTCTTAGCCACTGGATCTTTGATTGCAAAAGCGTGTTGTTCAAAGGCTTCTTCGGTTAAATCACCCAAGGTCTCAATGGCAACAACCTGCTGAAGGTCCCCTAAAGCACCGCGACATTCTGCAAAGCGTTCATTGTACTTAGATTCTGCCAAGCCACGTTTTTTATTTGTATTGGCGATTAATAACGCATAGTCATCTAGGTTCACTTGGGCATAGGTATATTCGAGGGTGCCCGTATCAAGGAGAACTGCTTGATGCTCCTTGCCAAGACCAATTACGAACTGGTCCATAATGCCGCAGTTGACACCGACAAACTGATTTTCTGCCTTTTGAGCCAATTTGACGATTTCAACCTGGTCAAGACCAAACCCAAAGAAGTTATTAAAGATGACCCCTGTCACCATTTCAACAGAAGCACTTGACGATAACCCTGCCCCGTTTGGAATATTGCCGATAAAGCAGATATCAAAGCCTGAGTCAAAGGTCAAGCCAGCATTTTTAAAGGTTTGGAGCATACCCAGAGGGTAGTCAGTCCACAGGGACTCAGCCACTAAATCCGTTCTTGAAACGCTATTTTCCAAAATGCCAAGGTCTTCAAAATTACATGAATACAACCGAATCTTATCATCGGTGCGCTTAACCGCAGCAGCATAGGTACCCCGTTTAAGCGCACATGGCAAAACATGACCGCCATTATAATCCGTGTGTTCACCAATCAAGTTAACTCTACCTGGGGCAAAGAAAACTCTAGGGGTTTCGTTGGACTTAAAAACATCTTTGAACGCTTGTATCACTGTCTGAATCATCCTTTTGCCACTCCAATCTTATTTTTTACGGATGTTTTTTCTGTTGTCAATTGCAACTGCTGCGATGATGATCAAGCCTTTTATAATGAACTGAATATAAGGATTGATGCCGATAAAGGACAAGCCATATGCGATTACCTGGAAGATCAATACACCAGCAACGATACCAGAAATAGAACCGATACCACCAGAGAAGGATAGACCACCGACGATACAAGCTGCAATGGCATCCAGTTCATACATATTACCAGTATTATTGGTAGCCGAACCGATACGAGCTGCTTCTAGGGCGCCACCTAAGCCGTAAAGTAAACCAGCAAGTGTATAAGTGATTAAGATGTATTTTACAACGTTAACACCAGAAACAATTGCAGCTTCCTGGTTGCCACCGATTGCGAAAATATTCTTACCAAACTTTGTTTTGTTCCATAGCACCCACATCACAATTGTAGCAATAATCGCATAAACAGGTAAGTGTGGAATTTGAATAAAACCTAGATCGTAGGACCCTTGAGCGAACTTCATAAATTCTTTATCTAGACCACCGATTGGCTGTGCACCGAATGGTGGGCGGTCAAAGTAGATTGAAGTCAAACCATAAACAATAATCATTGTACCAAGAGTTGTGATAAAAGGATCAACCTTGAGTTTAGCAACGATGAAACCATTGCAAAAGCTGATACCAGCAGTCACTAGCATCACCAAAAGAATCGGCACGAAAATTGGCAATGCAGGTAGGTCTGGATACATTTTGTAGGCATAGTCTGCACTCTGTAGTAGGGAAGCAGAAATAACTGCGGCAAGCCCTACCTGGCGACCAAGTGATAAGTCAGTTCCCTTAGTGACGATGATAGTTCCCACACCTAAAGCGAAGATAACACGGGTTGATGCCTGGGAAAGAATATTACGTAGATTTGTCACTGAAATAAACCTTGGTTCCATGATAATGATGATGATTAATAGGACCAGTAGGATGAAAAATATGGCATTGTTGACCACAAACGGCCAAATATCTTCCTTTTTAAACGGTTGCTTGATTTTGCCCTCTGATAAAGGTTTGGTTGACATAGTAGCCCCTTTCTATAAAAACTTCGCTGCAAGGCGGATGATTTCTTCTTGATTTGTCTTATCTGTGTCGACGATACCAGCCACGCGACCATCACTCATTACCAGAATGCGGTCTGTAATTCCAAGTAACTCAGGGAGTTCGGAGGAAACCATGATAACCCCTTTGCCATTATTGGCCAAATCGATCATCAGCTGATAAATCTCATACTTGGCGCCAACATCAATACCCCGTGTGGGCTCGTCCATCAATAAAATTTCAGGTTCTGTGAGTAGCCATCTACCGACTATAACCTTTTGCTGGTTACCACCAGATAAGGACCGGATTTTTGTGTGAAGACTTGGGGTTTTAACCCGCATGCTCTCAATGACCCACTCCGTATCTTTTACCATATGGGCTTGATCCAGGAGCACTGATTTTTTTTGGTATTGATCGATATTTGCAAGAGTTGCATTGAATTTAATATCAAGCTCTGCAAATATACCAGTTTCACGGCGTTCTTCAGTGATCATGGCAAAACCATTTGCAATGGCTCGTCTTGGATTGCGGTTGTTGATTTTATGACCATGGAGTTTGATGGTCCCTGATCCAAGGGTGCGAATGCCAAAGATTGTTTCTAAGACATCGGTACGCTTTGAACCCACAAGACCCGCAACACCTAAAATCTCACCATGGCGTAATTCAAAATTGACATCTTTTATAGAGGGCTGATACATTGCAGTCAAGTTTTCCACTTGCAAAATCACATCTTGGGGTTTATTTGTTTTTGGTGGAAAACGATGGGTCAGGTCACGACCAACCATCAAATTGATGATTTCATCGGTTGAAATGTCCCCAACGGCTTTTGTGGCAATCCATTTACCATCTCTAAAAACGGTGATATCATCAGCGATTTGATCAAGTTCTTCCATTTTGTGAGAAATGTAGACGATACCCACCCCTCTTGCTTTTAAAGACCTTATGATATTAAATAAGTGATTCACTTCTTTTTCAGTTAAAGAAGATGTTGGTTCATCCATCACCAGAATTTTCGAATCATATGAAACCGCTTTGGCGATCTCAACCATTTGCTTTTCGGAAACTTGCATATCGCCGATTTTTTGTTTGGGATCCAGTGCTATATCCAGAGTTTTGAAGATGGCTAATGTATCTTGGTACATTTTTTCTTCATCGATAAAGAACCCTTTCATGGGAAAGCGTCCAAGCCAGATGTTATCCATAATACGGGTTGATTGCACTTGATTGAGCTCTTGATGGACCATGGATACGCCATTGTCGAGAGCATGTTTTGAGCTGGTAAAACTCACTTCTTTGCCATCCAAGAAAATCTGTCCAGCATCTTTGTTGTAAATACCAAATAAACACTTCATCAGGGTTGACTTGCCAGCGCCATTTTCACCCATAAGGGCATGTACAGTGCCTTTACGAACTTTTAATTGGACACCATCCAACGCTTTTACCCCTGGAAACGTCTTTTGAATATCAACCATTTCTAGTAAATAGGGCTGTGCCATAGTACCTCCTCGCATACTTGTAAAAATTAAAGCTGGGTCGCAAAACGACCCAGCCCATTTGATTTATTTCAGTCTGAATCTTATTTGTATGCTTCTTCGCCTACAGCGATATTGTCTTTAGTAACAGCAACATAAGCAACTCGAACTGCTTTATCAGTCATTGTCCATTTGCCACCATCAAGAACATCTTTGCCCATAGCCACGTTGTAAGCTAAGTCAAATGCAGCGCCGCCTTGGTTCTTAGCATCATTAAGAACTGTACCTGACATGTAACCATCTTTAATTTGTTGTAAAGCATCTGGAACAGCATCTACGCCAACAACTGGCATATTTTTACCACCGTCAAAGTAACCGTTAGCTTTTAAAGAAGCGATTGCGCCAAGTGCCATACCGTCGTTGTTAGCAACAACAAATTCAATTGTGTCGCCATGCTTAGCTAACCAAGCGTCCATCAACTCTTTACCTTTTACAGAATCCCACATACCAGTTTGCATTTCAAGTTCTTCAACTTTCATGCCTTTTTCAATAGCAGTAGAGATTGCAAATTCAGTTCTAGCTTCAGCATCTGGGTGACCAGGCTCGCCCTTTAAAAGAACGTATTGCATGATGCCATCGCCGTTTTTGTCCCATGTTGGATTAGCTTTCCACATGTCAGCAATCATCGTACCTTGGATAACACCAGCTTCAGCTGAGTTTGTACCAACATACCAAGCTTTATCGTAGCTAGCAAGATCAGCTGCGTTTGGCTCTTTGTTAAAGAATACAACTGGAAGATCAGCTGCTTTTGCTTTTTCGATAATTGCAGCTGCTGCTTGTGGATCAACTAAGTTGATTGCAAGGGCTTTGACGCCTTTTGAAATCATGATATCCACTTGATCATTTTGTGTTGCTTGGCTGTTTTGTGAGTCATTAAGGATAAGGTCTGCTTTATCAGTTGCTGCTGTTTCGATAGCGCGTCTGACGAATGACATAAAGTTGTCGTCAAATTTGTAGATTGTTACACCAATTGTTGGCTTACCACCTGTTGCTGCATCATCTGTCGCTTTTGGAGTACAAGCAACCATAGAAAATGCTAAAACTGAAACTAATAATACCGCGAGTAACTTTTTCACAATAAAGGCCTCCTGTTTGGGTATTGAAAACGTTTTTCCGACGTCGAAATAAAAAACGAACGTCAAGCTTATTTCGTTTTCGTAACATCATTCTAGTAAAATTTTAGCGCAAAGTCAATATGTTTATCTAAAATTTACTTAAAATTATTTTTTTATTTACCCGTTTTTTAACTGGTCAAACATAATAGTTTATTTTAAAGTGTATTATTACTGCAGAAGCTATTTTGAAGCACTCTCTCTGATCACCAGTTCTGTAGGCACAACCACTTTTTTTGCAATGGTGCGCTTTCTTTGGATTCGCTCTAGCAGTAATTCCACTGCAGTGGTCCCCATAAATTCTTTGTGAACCCGGACAGAAGCCAGTGGCGGCACCGTATATTTTGAGGTGGGAATATCATTGAAACCTATAATGGCAACCTGGTCAGGCACTTTGATACCAGCTTCATGTAGGGCTCTTAGGGCCCCAATCGCCATGGAGTCGCTGGCAATTAAAAATGCACTTGGTAAAACATCGGATGTGGCAATAGCATGCTTCATTAACTCGTAACCACTGGCAGCCACAAAGGTGCCAACATAAATTTGTGATGAATCCAATAAACCACATTTAATTAAATAGTCTCTAAAGACAATTTCTCGCCGCTCACCAATGGGCAATTTTTCCGGCCCAACATACTCTCTACCCCCAATATAACCGATATCAAAGTGGCCATTGCTGATAAAATGCTGAATCACTTGGACTATAGCTTTCTCAAAATCAATCACAACACTGTCGAATTCAGATTCAAATGGCGATGAATCCACAAATACCAAGTATGGAGACAACCCTCTAAACCGCTGAATTTCTTGATCTGAAAACTTACCAATGGCAATAACCCCAGCAATATCAGTGAGTTGAGCAAAATCATATTGTTGTGGGTTGTAAACTTTGACAATGTCTATATGCTGTTCGTAGCAATGGTTTTCTATCCCCATTCTGATGGACATATAATAGGGATCTTCAAGCTCTTGGTTGATGGTATACCAATGGATTAAAACAATGCGCATATTGGCATGTGTGCGCTTTTCCGAGCGCTGTCTTGGTGTGACATAATCCAGTTCTTCTGCTATTTCAAGAATCAGCTTCCGCTTCTCATCAGAAACAGAAAGGGTGGCATCATAGTTTAGAACCCTAGAGACCGTGGCCGATGAGACACTTGCTTTTAAAGCGATATCTTTAATCGTAGACATGTCCACCCTCCCCCAGTTACTAATTTTTATCTTTAATTTACTAAATTATTACCTCTTTATATTACACGGCTTTTTAAATGATTGCAACCATAAGTTAGCACAAAAAAAGACCCCGCTAATCCGCGAGGCCCTTCAAAAAAACTTATTATAGGCAAGCTGCAATAAACCCGCCCCCAATGACTTCATCTCCAATGTAGAAGGCAACCGCCTGACCCGGGGTTACAGCCCTTTGAGGCTCATCAAAAATCACCTTGTACTGCCCATCCCCAATTGGGGTCATGGTTGCAGGGGCTTCTTTTTTTGTGTGCCTAATCTTTGCACCAACAGCAATGGGCCCATCAATGGACTCAAAGCTGATTAGATTCACATCCCGGGCAATGAGCCCCTTAGAAAAGACCGCCACATCATCTCCTAGCACCACTTCGTTGGTTTTGGGTTTAACGGCAATCACATACATGGGTTTGCCAAAAGTAACACCAAGACCCTTACGTTGCCCAACAGTATAGTAGATAATCCCCTTGTGCTTTCCAAGGACCTTACCATTTTGATCTACAAAATTGCCCTCTTTCACTTCAGTTTCAATGTTGTCCACCAAAAACCGGGCATAATCATTGTCTGGAATAAAACAAATTTCCTGGGAGTCCGGCTTTCTAGCCAGCACAAAATCCAACTTCTCAGCAATCTTTCTAACCTCTTCTTTATGTGCAAACTCTCCAATGGGCATCAAGGTATGGGCCAATTGTTCTTGGGTAAAATTAGCCAGCATATAGGTCTGATCCTTGCTCATTTCCTGCGACCGCATCAATTTATAACGACCGCTAGCTTCATCAAACAAAATCTTGGCATAATGACCAGTGGCCACATAATAAGCCCCAAGCTCCTTAGCCTTTTGCAGCAATTTATCAAACTTAATATACTTATTGCACATCACACAGGGATTGGGTGTCTCCCCATCCTGATAGGATGCCACAAAATAATCCATTACTTTTTCTTTAAATGGGGCCTTAAAATTCACCACATAAAAAGGAATCTCCAGTTGGGCCGCAATGCGTCTAGCATCTTCCACCGCAGACAAACTGCAACAACCACCATAATTCTCAGCATAGGCCTCAGAGGGGTCATCCCACAACTTCATGGTAATCCCAATCACATCATACCCCTGCTCTTTCAACAGGTACGCCGCAACAGTGCTATCCACACCCCCAGACATACCAATCACCACTTTTTTCTTATCCAAAAAATGTTCTACTTGTTCCATGCCATCAACCTACTTTCTCGCTACGGTTCAAAGCCGTGCTACTCTAGTGTTCAACGGCGCCAACTAGCGTGTGCGCCACCCCATATTTTATCCTGTAGTGGCGGAGTTGTAAAGGGAAAAGTGAGCCACGGTGCACGTCCCCATGGCTCTTTAACTTTTCTAAATTAGTTGCCATCTTTTCCTCCTAGCCATGTCTCAAAATTATCTCCGTTTTGTTGAACTACAATAAATACTTTCTTAAAATCATCAAGCGAATTAATCTCACTCAACATTACGTCCCATAAGGTAATCCCTAACACTTGTCGGTCTGATGCATAATACAACACGTTCTTGTCAAAATTCTCAAAGTCAATGCGCTTGTCGGTCAAGTATTTTTCATTATAGACATCAATGCTGATATCTAAATCCTCAACCCCTTCTTCTTTAAACTTCATAACAAGATCATACATTTCCCTATACAGTTCATCGGCGTTAGCCTTAGTGACGTCTTTAAAGTAAATGCCATCAATTGAAAAGCTTGGCACATGGTATAATTCCTTTGTGAGATAGTCAATTTTGTAGAAACTGCTTAAATCGGTATCCCAGTTATCCATGACTCCTCCATTAGCCATATCACTAAAATATGTCTGAATCCGAAGATACTTAATGTCTCCACTAAAATGCTCTACCATATAGGGTTTAAAGTACTGAGTAACTGCATAATCGATACGCCCCATCCAATAATTATCTACGAACTCACCCTCCAGTTTTGGGGGATAAGTTGTATGGAGGTAATCGCCGAAATAAGATGAGCCAAATTTCACACCAGTTTCTTTTGACCTAAACCAAAAAATATAGCCATCCCTATAGACTTCTTTAAACCCCAACTCTTCAAATTGCTCGCCGTATTTTTTCTCATAACGACTTTTAAACTCTGCACTGATTTCATCAAGTCTTTCGCGGAAAATTTCAGACTCTGTGTTACCTATTGCATCAGGGACCATCCTTATCCCGCTGCAACCTGAAAGTAGAATGAGGCTAATAAGGAGTAATAGAAGTACGCTAGTCCTTTTCAGTATTCTTTGCATATTATTTTACACTCCTGGTTGTCCTGTCTTTTTCTAGTACGCGTGTTTCAATAATCCGTTCACTGAATCCTACCTCAACTCAAACCCATCACCTCCTCTATCCCAGGTAAAAAGAACTCAATGATCCGTCGTTTGCCTGTTTCTATTTCGGCTTGTGCAGTCATCTCCGGACTAATGGACATGGTCTTTTGCTCGACTTTTAGGGTGGTGGTTAGGGGCTTTACTTTGATTTTGTAGACAAATCCCAGTTTGTTGTCTTCCGCTGCATCTGGGCTGATATGGCTGATTTAGTCCAGTATGGCATACTAAGGATGTGTTATCTGGAACAATGGTGCCAATGGGCTTTTCACTGATGATGATGCCACCAATAGTGTAAGCTCTGGATTACGTTGACAATACAATCTAGTGTGATCTTTCATTGAGTCGGTGCCACGTTATCTATTTGACCATAATTGTCCAAGTTGTTTGGGCTTTTATCGCTCTATAAACAATGCTTTAAACTCATTAAGCGATAGCTCAGGATCTGCTTTGTCAATTACCTCAGCATAAAGTGGATCCCGTTCACAATAGACATCCAAGTAATCAAACCCCTCCGTATCGCTACGTATCACAGTTAACAATGACATCCTATTTGCAAAGTCATCATTTACATAGTAATTTGGAGCATAGTCCCTTAAAAACAACATTTTGAGATCCTTTATCCGTTTCTTTTCTACATGATAAAAACACACTTCCACGATGTGGCGATTGGTACTATCTAGCGTGGACGTGACACCATTGACCACTTTTTGTATTTTTCCATAATCCGGTTCTTCTCCAGGCTTTAATAGATAAATCAGAATCGTCATAAAATGTGAATCATAAACCTCATTTAAAAATTTTCGGTCATCCATTTGGATTTGGAAATCAAAGGGTTTCTGGTTCATGTCACTAAAACTTCCCCAGTTATCAATTCCTGTATACTGAATCAAGGAATCACTAAGTCCCGCTGCTTCAATTTGTTGATTAACAAAGTTGCTCATTTTTTGTTGGGCTAAAACCGTGAGGTACAGATCAGAACTTCCAGTGCCAACGCCATTGCTTTCTACCTCAAAAATAGTATCAAGATCATTTAGGGGGCTCGCAACCATATCACCTCCAGTTATACCGCTTCTATAGAGAATTTCAAAATCTTTATTATATTTTTCTTCTAATTGTTTCCTTGCATTTTTTACGATTTCAAACGAAGTACCAAATATCGCCATTGAATATGTGTAATCACTAACTCTTCGTAGTTCTATTAACGGATTTTTAAAGGCACGAACCTGTTCTTCTGTATAGGTTTTCAGAACATTGGATGGATAGATATAAAATTGATCGTCAGCGTCACAAATGAGTTTAGAAATCGATTTTATAAATTTATCCTCTTGAATTTTTCCAGATAAATCTATAAATCCCAATAAAATAAAATCGGGCGCTTTCACTGGGTTCTTATAAGGATTCAGTCCGTACCTTTCATTCATCGTTAAATCTTTTATACTTAATTTCTGATCTCTTGCTAGCTTTAATGTATCTCGATATAGTATCGAATCAATACGCGCAATAAAAACACCGCCCCACTCTTTTTCTAACGTTTCTTCTATAAGGTCTTCATACTCTCTGTTTAGCCGTTGATTGGTCTCTTCTAAGGATTCTAATTCGCTTTCCTGGGTTTCTGCAACAAAGTCACTTCCATAATCCCTGTCCATGACTGCTTTTAATGTCTCTTTGCTGCTTAGGACACGGGCTTTGGCATTAGCCAATGCACCATCTTCTATATCACTCATTTCAAAAGTTTGGAGCCTTGGGCCTGTATCTGCACATCCTGAGAAAACAAACATGCTTAGGGCTATTAATATAACAATGTTAATTTTGATTTTTTTCATGGTCTCTCCTTATTCTAAACTACTTGTCAATTTTACCATTTAACCAAGAAAAAAAAAGAAACTTGCGGCTAATTTAGCTGTAAATTTCAGGATTTATTTCTACTGGGTCTGTTGACAGTAATGAACAATTGTGTATTAGTACTTCTATTTTAGTGAACCACGTGGAATACGGTCCTTAATGGCAGTGAGTATGCCATGAAACTGGAGTCCGTGGATTAATAGCCCTTACTCCTAATTGATTTTTTTTGCCCAAATGGGGTATATATATAATTAGGATTCAATCACTTTCTAGCATCATTTTTAAGGAGGGGCATACAATGAAAACGTTGCTAAGACCTACTTTTATTATATTTATGATGTTGCTAATTACTTTTTTAATACCGTCTTTTATGACACCTGTCACGATTGAAACCAAAACCGATTGGGTGATCACCTCGCCTGAAGTGATTCAAGATAAAACCCTTATCGTCAAAGGCGGGATTATCATAAAATCTGGTGGTACCTTGGAGTTACAAAATGTCACCCTACTGATGGATGATGCTAAAGGCATATTAGCGGAAAACGGTGCCGCTTTTACCGTATTTAACAGTAAGCTATCTTCCAATACACCGGGGAAAACATTCTATCCTATAGTCATTCATTGTGATGGCGCAACCATTGAAAAAACCCAAATTGCAGGGCTTGGGAATGGGTCCCCACCGTACATGAATCCATTAGTGATTACAGGAAAAAACGCAACCATCAACCAATGTCAAATTGGGGGAGCTATCACTCTTTATAAAACCAGTCAATGTACTCTCACCAATAATAAATTGTATCAAGAAAGTACACCTGCCATGTTTTATGCCATGATCCAGCTAACCCAGTCCAATGATAATACCCTTACTGGCAACACAGAATATGGTGGCTTGAATGGCATCTATTGTATCTATTCATGGGGTAATCAATTTGATAACAATACTTGGTATGCGCAAGAAGAAAAATATATAGGTACAAATACAACTAAATGGTGGAATGAAACCTTTGTTAATGGCAGCGTTGCAGGAAATGGTATATGGCTTAACGAGATGTCCAACAATAATGTGGTGACTAACAACAAGTCCTATGGTCCGTCTTGTAGTGCCTTTCGCATCACACAATCCAGTGCCAATACCTTTAAATACAACCAAGCCAAGGGTACCCGTGTAGGTCTTGTCATGCTTTTTGCACAAAATAATATCATCGACAGCAACAGCTTTTCTGACATTTGGGAATACGAAGCCATTCAAATGTACCGTACTCACGACAACACCATTATCAACAACACCATCAAACAATCTCAAGTCGGCATTGCCTTGCAGCAATCGAAGAACGAAACTGTGTCTGGAAACTCTTTTATAGCTTGCGGTAAAGCTATCACCTTGTTTAATGCCAACCGTAATATGGTCACTTTCAATAGTGCATCGGACTGTATTTCCGGTCTTGTTGTGGATTGGTCCAAAGAAAATACCCTATCCAATAATAATTTTATCAATGGTAAATTGCCTGCGCTTATTTCTGCGGGTAACATTATCAAAGGGAACTACTGGTCTGGAACCACCTCGACTGCAGACAAACTATTGGATAAAACCTATTCAAAATCCTTGAACAAGATTGTAAAACTTTCATCACCGGTCCTTGTGCCAGTTGAATACATTGAAAAAAGTACTGAGGGAATTCGGATTGAACAGGACACCCTCTGGGAAAATCAAACCATTGAACTCAAAGGGACCCTTACAATTTTACAGGGTGCTAAATTAACCATGAAAAATGTGACCTTGATTTATAAACCAGATAACAATGCTGTTGACCATAGTGTTATTACCTCTTACGGGGGTGACTTGGCGATTTACAACAGCAAACTGATTGGTCCTGAATTTGACAAATTGCTGAGCATTTCCATTAATGACGCCGATAATCTCATCATTAAAAACACTGAGTTGCATAATATGGGGGCTTGGGATGGCGCTGGCGCAGTGGAAATTCAAAATGTGAAGAACGTTGATATCCAAAGCAATTTGTTTTCTAGCTGTTATCAGGCCGCTAAAATATTTAATTGCCCTAAAGTGATATTCTCTAGTAACACCATTATAAATGTCCGAGAAGGGCTGAATATTAGTCCTAATCCAAATAGCACTTTGATGGTACAGAACAATAAAGTCAACCAAGCCGCTTACCATGGGATTCGTATATGGTCCACAATGAGCCGTCTGTCAAATACTTCAGTGATTTCCGGAAATACCTTCACAAATATTTGGGGAGATGGACTTTGGTGTAGTGTTGATTTTCTTGGGAAAGCGCTACAAAAGAATAACTATAGCAACGTAAGAGGACCATCACTCTTATCTTGTGACAATTTACTCTTGGATGGTAGAACCTATCGTCCAATTGCAATCAACTCTTCCTATGTAAAAAAAGGTCAGCCTATCATCTTATACTTTACTGTTGCTGGGGTTAGACGGGTACTGGTGAAAACCACTGATAGTGTTACGACTGTTCAACTGACCTTAAATGGCAAAGTGATTCAGTCAAAAAAATTGGTCATCAAATCAGGGCAACTTAATACAGTTTCCTTTTCTTTAAATGCACCCGAAACCGGCACCTATGGACTTGATTTTGGTGACGAAAAGGAATATTAAGAGGTGTCTTTCTATTTGTTCATATCTCTGTTTTACTGTCTCATTACGTTTTAAAGCCATGTGAATCAAGTGTTCAAGCGCGCTATCTGTCATTAGCGCGATGCCATCCTAACCAATTGGATGGCTAGGGACACAAAGGGAAAAAGCAACCTATTTCTGAAATTGAAATAGGTTGCTTTTTTTATAAGCCTTAAAGTAGTCATATTACCGTTTGTTAAAGAATGTACCCATCAAATTAATATATTCTTGATTGTTCTGTGCAGCAGCCTGCTCCCATGTGAGACCCTTTTGACTTGTGAATGTGGCCATTGCTTGAATCAGTTGATCTACTTGGTTTCCTAGAAGCCTACGGCTATCAACTGTACCAATCTCATCAATTTGATTCAATCCACCCAAATACCAATTCTTCACTGTAACGGTATCCGTTTTTCCCGCGATTTTAATTTTTAAATCATTAGTAGATTTAGTCATGACTAGCTTTGTGTAATCGAATGCAAATGAAGCCGTATCATAATCTGCTACTACAGAAGTGCTGTTATCGATGATATCCACCCCAAACGTACCATTGAAAATGTAAACATCGTTCCCTGCTCCACCGTAAAGTGTGTCATTTCCAATGCCACCATCCAAGAAGTCATCACCACCATAGCCATACAAGATGTCGTTCCCACCAAGGCCTTGAAGGTGTTCTCTCACAGCTGTTGTACTATTGCCTTTCAGCGTTTTAATGGCACTAGTCCCTATCACATCGGTATGCTTTAAAGCTTCAATCTTCGCAGTAGTAAGAATAGTGCCGTCAATTAGCTCTATCCCTGCAAGTTTATTGCCAGTATTCCAGTTATTAAACGTCAAAGTATTTGCTGCATCTCTTACAGTCAGCACATAGTGGCCACTTGCGTTTACAGAACCATTTAAGTCTGCTAACGTAATGCCGGTTCCAAGTTTTAGCCAGTCTTCTATACCCGAAGTTTTATAGACATCCTTACCTTCACCAAGGTTAAACTTGTAGGTGTCAACACCTGCGCCTCCAGTAATGATGTCGTTACCAGCGCCACCCGTGATTGTATCCTTGCCTGCATTGCCAGTGATGGTATCAATACCTGCACCACCACTGATTACATAATCGATAGCTTTAGTCGCAGTAATCGTGTCATTGCTAACAGTGCCATTTATGATACCTGCCAACTCTTCAAGCTGGACAGTTGTTAGGTTAATTCCACCGTCTGCAAGTTTTACTGATGCCAGTTTGTTGCTACCATTCCAATTCTTAAAGGTTAGTGTATCTGTACCTGCTCCAATTGTCAGAATGTAATCTCCACCGGCATTAATCATCCCTTTAAGGCTACTTTGAGCAATGCCTGAACCAAGTTCCAATTTGTCTTCAATTCCTGATAAGGTGTAGATATCCTGCCCATCGCCAAGGTTAAACTTGTAGGTGTCTGAACCTGCACCTCCAGTGATGATGTCATTACCAGCACCACCTGTGATTGTATCCTTGCCGACATTGCCAGTAATGGTATCATTGCCGGCAGTGCCACTTATGATACCTGCCAACTCTTCAAGTTGGACAGTTGTTAGGTTAATTCCACCGTCTGCAAGTTTTACTGATGCCAGTTTGTTGCTACCATTCCAATTCTTAAAGGTTAGTGTATCTGTTCCTGCTCCAATTGTCAGAACATAGTCACCGCTGTCATTAATAATTCCTTCAAGACTGCTTTGATTGTTATTCCACACACTATCTGCATTTGAATCAAACTAAATCAAACAAAATAAA
>CAZFST010000042.1:0-27394 GCA_964522015.1 uncultured Fusibacter sp.
TTATTTTGTTTGATTTAGTTTGATTCAAATGCAGATAGTGTGTGGAATAACAATATAGCCAAAGGAATTAAGAGTATTCACGAACTTGGTTATTGCCATAGAGATATTAAACCGAACAACATTTTGATTGTAGGAAATCAGATTAAATTGGCTGATTTCGGCCTGGTTTGGCACCCGAATTTTGTGTCGCGGACATATAATGATGAGAGAGTAGGGCCAGTTGAGACAATAGCTCCAGAAATGAGGGAAAATAATTCGGAGCTAAAACACTCAAGTAAGGCTGACATTTATTCTTTTGTCAAAACAATGTGGATGCTAATACTTAGTAGGAAAAGAGCTTTTGTTGGTGAGTATTGTTATGCGACAACGGATTATTTAAGTTGTAATATGGAAATTTTTAAACGCGATGGAATAAGAACAGTCTCTGGATTGAATGAATTAATTATGAGAGGCACAAAAGTTTCACCTATTAATAGACCATCAATTGATGAGGTCATCAAAAGTCTAGAATCATTTGTTATTGATATCAAGCTACCTGATAAAGATATTAATTTGATTAACCATCGTGAAGTAATTAAACAGAGCTTATGCATTATAGAAAGTGATACTGAGGGAATTACAAAGTTGTCCAAAATGAAAGATTTTTTTAATAGGATTTTCACATTAAACTTGTATATTTTGGAAAGCGAAAAGTTGGATGGAAGCCGTGATACAAAGTTTGAAGTTCAGAAGATTCAAGTGACAGAAATTGATAGTGGCATTATCTTTGTAAGTACAAACAATAAAAGATATCTTCTAGTAGTAAATAAACTAGAAATTGATAAACAAAAAAACAAGATAACCCTAGAAACTAAAGATATCATAATAGAAAATCTTCCGACCAGCAGAATTTATGAATTCGTTGATTATTATTCAGTAGATATCATGGACAGTTTGATAGGCAATTTTGAAGAACAGAATGATAAATCTGTTATTGAAGTTATGAGCAAAGCAGAAACACTTATTTTGTCAGTTACCGCTCAAAACATTTAAAATGTAGTGAAAAAAATGTAACAAGTTATAATTTTAGTTATGTGTAATGGTTTAACTCCTCTCCCGCATTGGCGGGTCGTATACATACTGCAAGCAGCTTCTTCTATACAGCTGTATACGTGTTTTTTAGCTTTGTACTTACAAATAAAAGGACAAAAAATGAAAGCAACCATCATCTCATTTAGTGCAAGAAAAACCATGGGCAATTGCAAAAGTATTGCGCAGGTCATGGCCGAGTCGCTGGAAGCAAAGGGCTTCTCAACCGTATATTTAGATATCAATGATTACACTATTAAGCCCTGCTCAAATTGTGATTACCAGTGTTTTCAAGCAGGGCAGACCTGTCCCATAACAGATGATGTTTCTGGTATCTATCAAACCCTTAGTGAAAGTCACTTAATCATTGTGGTGATACCAGTATACAGCGCCGCGGCGCCAGCAACCTTTTATGCTTTTAGGGAGCGCGGTCAAGACATACTTAGGCAGAGCGACTTTTATGATAGATTTGAAAAGATAAAAAAATGCTACTGTGTTATCGGCAATCAAATTGCTGGGGCAGATGCAGCTATTACCAGTATTATTGCAGATGATGAATTGTCAGATAGCCGTAATGTATTACTTTTGCAAAGTAAAACCTACAACCAATCATCCATCTCAGGTAAGCTATGCGAAATCAGTGCGGTAAGGGATAAAATCAAAGATTTTGTAAGCACAATAGCATAAACTGTATTTACTTCAGATGAAAGAAGGTGTAATTATGGAGGCAGTTAAAATACATCGTAACATTGCTAAACTAAACGACATTGATATGTTCTATTTTGATACCAAAACTGAAGGTCCGATAATCCTTTGTCTGCATGGCAGATATGGCAGAGCGGAGACTTGGTATGATTTTATAAATCAGTATGGTCAACAGTACAGAATTATCGCTCCAGATCAAAGGGGGCATGGCCTTAGCAGTAAGCCCCTATCGGAATACTCCGCTGAAGAAATGGCTGGGGACATCATTGAGCTATTAGATCTATTGAATATTGATTCAGTTATTTTAGTTGGACACTCCATGGGTGGCACGGTTGCTGGATTTTTGGCATCGGTATATCCGGAATACATAAAGTCAGTTGCCATTCTCGACAAATCTGCAGCAGGTCCAGAGTCAAATAAGCTACCACTGGATAAAAGTCAATTGTGCGACCCTGTTACAAAAGATTGGCCGTTGCCATTTGTAACACTTAATCAAGCGATGACTTTTATTAAAGAAGTTACAGAATCAGATTTAGAATATCAATATTTTATGAATAGTTTAGAAGAGACAAACCATGGCTATCAGATGATGTTCAGTCCCAAGGCGATGGCTATCAACATAGCCAATTATCAAGGATGGTTTCACTTGTTGCCAAATATTAAGTGTCTAGCCCTGCTAATTAGAGCAAGCGGTAACAATGCAGTATCAGATGAAGATTTGTTTAAAATGCAATCACTAATTCCAAATTGCCTTGTTTATGATATGTCACACCCTGATCACAATGTTCATTTAGGTAACAAAGAAGAGTTTTATAAATATTTCGATGAGTTTTTAGAAAAAACACAAAGCTTTTAAAAACAATATATCAATTGTTCATTTTCGGAACACTGCTCCCATTTGGAACAGTGTTCTTTTTCGTGACACTTATCAGCGTGCGTTTGTTCTATTTTGATGCACTTATTTGATAATCACTTAATCTCTGCTGCTCCCACACCGACCCTTCATATCCGGGACTCTTCTATCTGTCCACGGCTCTCTCTTGCCTCCCTGACCCACCTCTTGCCCCTCTCTTCACTCACTTGCTACCAACGTCTCGCCAACTTACCACCAGCCATCACCTTCAACCACACATTGGCACGGCAATTGCGTATCATTAGTTTATCTGTGTATAGGAGGTAATGATATGTTTGGTTATCGTGGTAAATTGTTGCGTATTGACTTAACATCAAGAACCGTTAAAGAAGAAGCGCTTAATTTGGAACATGCAAATCAGTATTTAGGCGGTAGAGGTCTGGGGACTAAAATTTTAATGGATGAAGTGGCTCCTAGTGTGGATGCCCTGAGCCCAGAAAATAAGCTGATTGTCATGACTGGCCCCTTGTCAGGGACACCAACCCCAACTGGTGGGAGATACATGGTCATTACCAAGTCCCCACTGACAGGGACAGTTGCCAGCTCAAATTCTGGGGGCCACTGGGGTGCTGAACTTAAGTATGCAGGCTACGACGGTCTGATTATTGAAGGCAAAGCTGATGGCCCTGTTTATATTCACATAGAAGATGAAGTGGTTACCATCAAGGATGCCTCTGACTTGTGGGGCCGCTTGGTATCAGACACCACAAACACTCTCATCGGCAGACACGGAGAAAAAAGCCGCGTCATGACCATTGGACCAGCAGGAGAGAAATTGTCTCGCATTGCAGCCATTATGAATGAAAAAGATAGAGCCGCAGGCCGTTCGGGTGTTGGTGCCGTTATGGGTTCTAAAAACCTGAAAGCCATTGTGGTCCGTGGTACTTCAAAAGTCGCCATTCACGACCCAGAAGCACTGAAAGCTGTTTTCTCAGAATCCCTTAAAAAGATTAAAGCCAATGGCGTTACGGGAACGGGTCTGCCAACTTACGGAACAGCGGTATTGGTCAATATTATTAACGAAAACGGCGCTTATCCAGTGAACAATTTCCAGGCTTCTTATGACGAAAATGCCGATGCCATCAGTGGCGAAACCATGGCTGATACGTATTTGGTCAAACGTGAGGCTTGTCATAGATGTCCAATCGGTTGTGGTCGTTACTGTAAAGTGGACGACATTGAGGGTGGCGGTCCTGAGTACGAAACCATTTGGGCCTTTGGTTCGGATTGCGGCATCAACAATCTTGCAGAAGTTATCAAGGCCAATTACTGGTGTAACGAGCTAGGCCTAGACACCATTTCAGCTGGGACTACAATTGCTGCGGCCATGGAACTCTACCAGCGTGGCTTTATCACAGACAAAGACTTAGATGGAACCCCACTGGCATTTGGTGATGAGGCTTCTGTTGTGGCTTGGACTAAGAAAATGGGTTACCGTGAAGGTTTTGGTAGCGATATGGCAGAGGGCTCTTACCGTATGACAGAAAAATACGGCGCTGTTGAACTATCGATGACCGTTAAAAAGCAAGAAATTCCAGCTTACGACCCCCGTGGTATACAAGGTCAAGGCCTTCAGTATGCCACTTCTAACCGTGGTGGTTGCCACGTAAGGGGCTACTTGATCTCTCCAGAAATCCTTGGTATGCCTACTAAACTGGACCGTTTTGCCCTAGAAGGTAAGGCTGCTTGGTGTATTGGCTTCCAAGATCTAACCGCTGTCATTGACTCACTTGGCCTATGCCTCTTCACATCCTTTGCCCTAGGCGCGCCAGATTATGCAGAGCTTTTAAATCACGTTTGTGGCACAAACCACGACGCAGAATCAATTGTCAAAGCAGGGGAGCGTATTTGGAACTTAGAAAGACTCTACAACCTTGCTGAGGGCGTTGACCCATCCCAAGACACCTTGCCAAAACGTCTTCTTGAAGAGCCAATTGTGGCAGGTCCTTCTAAAGATTGGGTGCACAAATTATCAGAACTGCTTCCAGAATACTACGCGCTCCGCGGCTGGTCCCCAGAGGGTATCCCAACAGAGGCTCGCTTGACGGATTTGGGTATTAAGTAGCGCATTACATGCGCGCAATAGAACAACATGTACAAGGCGCTGCACCTAACCGTGCAGTGCCTTCGCACTAAGAAAGGTGGGACCGTGAAACCGATTGAAGTCAGGCTCTTTGCCACTCTCCGTGAGGGTAGAGGAAAGAAGGTCTTTATACCAAATGAGGACGGCTCCCTCACCCCTCGAGACATTATTGAAAACCTCCAGATCCCCCTTGAAGAAGTGGCTATTTTGCTAGTCAATGGCCGTGATGGCAACTTGGATCAAATTCTCATAGAAGAGGATTATCTCTCCATTTTTCCACCGGTTGGAGGTGGCTGATGGCAAGGGCCCCGCGATTTGAGCGCAATGGGATTTTAACCGATGGAGAACAACTATTACTGGGTTCTAAACGGGTTTTAGTGGTGGGGTGTGGGGGCTTAGGCGGCTATAGCATCGAACAGCTTGCCCGTTTGGGGATCAAGCACCTGACGGTGGTGGATGGGGATGACTTTGTGGAGAGTAACCTCAATAGGCAACTGCTGGCAACCACCCAAACCCTTGGCAGGAACAAGGCAGTGGTGGCAAAAGAACGGATTGCCTTGATTGATCCCACCACTGAAGTAACTGCGGTTAGCGCATTTTTAACAGCTGAAAATGCCAGTCAGTGGCTGGCAGGTCACGATCTTGTACTAGATGCCCTAGACGATAATATGACCAGATTGATTTTACAAAAGACCTGTGAAGAAGTAGGTGTGCCCCTGATTTATGGGGCAATCGCCGGTTGGTACGGACAAGTGGCAACGATCTTTCCTGGGGACCGGACATTGGACCGTCTGCTAGGGGCTGCCACTGGTAAAGGGGTGGAAACCAAGATTGGCAATCCAGCCTTTACCCCGGCCATGATTGCCTCTTATCAAGTGGCAGAAGCCTTGAAAGTCCTACTAAATCGGGGGGAGCTCTTGAGGCATCAAGTGATGTGCATTGATTTACTCTATAATGATGTGACCTATATTGACTTAGGGCCAACATCTCAGTGAGATTTTAGGGACTTACCTTGACTTAGCAAGGTTTGAATGCCATAATCTAAGTGTGTAACAAATCAGAAAATTTCTAGATGTGATCCATCTTTTGTAAAGATATTAAGGCATTTTCATAATAATAAGAAACGATTCCGAGCACCGCTCCCTAACGTAATCTGCGGATTTCAATGGTGGTATTGCCAATGGGTGGCCATAGAAATGTGGTTGCCTCCCTTTTTGGAAAGGAATTGGGTGCATGCGCTCAATTGATTGAGCGTATTTTTTTGTCTAGGAGGCAGGTTCGCGATGCAATACGTGTTCGATGGGATTCAAGAAGGCTTTAGACTTATTGTATCGGGCGATCCGGCCATATTTAAAATTATGATCCTATCCCTGGCGGTATCTCTTGCGGCTACAGGACTTGCCACAGTATGTGGTGTGCCTCTTGGCCTCTTGACTGGCCTTTCTGATTTTAAGGGCAAAAAGACGTTCCGAATTTTCCTAACCACGGCAATGGGCATTCCACCGGTGATCATCGGTCTGATGGTGGCCCTATTGCTCTCGCGGCGGGGCCCCCTGGGCACCTGGCAGCTGCTCTTTACGCCGACCGCCATGTTGATTGCACAGTTTGTTTTAGTGCTCCCAATCATTACAGGCGTTGTGTTTTCTCAGGCCAAGTTAAAAGGACCCAAAGTTGTGGAAACCTGCAAGACCCTGGGCTTCACCTTTTGGCAGCGCCTCTGGCGACTGGTGATCGAACTGCGCCAGACACTGGTTTTAGCAGTCCTTACCGCCTTTGGCCGCGCTATCTCAGAAGTGGGCGCAGTGATGCTAGTCGGCGGCAATATCAAAGACCATACCCGGGTGATGACCACCTATATCGCCACCCAGAATAGCATGGGCAAGTACGAGTCTTCAATCGCCATGGCTATGATCCTTTTAACTGTGGCACTTATGGTCAATGGCACAGTCCAGTGGCTGACAGGAGGGGACCATGAGCATCCAATGTAACCAGCTTTCTAAAAAGTTTGGCAAGCGCCATGTGATTCATCAGCTGGACCTCACATTGGACCTTGGCAAATGCCATATCATCGTTGGACCAAACGGGGCTGGGAAGACCACCCTCTTGAAAATGCTAGCAGGCCTTACTAAGCCCTGCAGCGGCAATGTATTGACCTATCAACAACCCATTTGCCATCGAATGATCAGAGATTACGGCATCGTCTATGTGCCAAATCAGCCATGGCCTTTTACCGAGACTGTCTTTGAAAATGTGGCTCTGCCGCTCAAGGTCAGAGGTGTGTCCAAAAGTGATATCAAGGTTCGCGTCATGGCCATTTTGGCGAGATTCGACCTGACCCATCTCGCAAATCAGAGGGCTACCACCCTGTCTGCCGGAGAAGGTCAAAAGCTAGCCCTTTGCCGTGCCATGGTGATCAACCCTAAAATACTCTATCTGGACGAGCCCACCAGCAATATCGATGTGGACACCGTCCCGATTATAGAAGCCTACCTCAAGGCATTTGTTGCCCAGGACGGGGGTACCCTGGTAATGGTCTCCCACGACAATCAGCAGACCCAGCGGATGGCCGATTGTATCTGGCAGTTAAGCGAAAACGGCATCACCCAGGACGTTTCAAAGCTAGCAGCCAATTAGAACCAAGTCGAGGAACGTGATTATTGCTTGACACGGGACTTGACAACTAACATATAAAGGACGATCGACTATGCTGACAGTGCTGACCATCAAAGAAGCTTTAGATAAAATGCTGGCTAACCTAAACATCAATCAAGGGGGGCAACAAGTTCTTTCCCTGGTTGAAGCGGTGGGTCGGGTACTGGCAAATGACGCCATCGCCCAAAAGCCCATCCCAGAATTTAGACGGTCCACCGTGGATGGTTATGCTGTTCGCGCAGTGGATTGCCAAGGGGCCAGTGAGTCTTCTCCAATTCTTTTGCCCTGCGCTTTTGAAGTGCAAATGGGTCAAGGTGCCCCCCGAGCCCTTCAAATAGGGGAATGCGCCTATGTCCCAACAGGGGGGCACATACCAGATGGTGCCGACGCCATGGTGATGGTGGAATGGACCCAGGAAATGGGCTTTGAGCGTTTAATTGAACGGACGGTTGCCGCCGGTGACCACGTGGTACAAATCGGCGAAGATGTGGTAAAGGGACAATTGGTGATCCCCGCAGGTACCTTAATCGGGGCACACCACGTGGGGGCCCTGGCCTCAATGGGCATCGCCCAAATCCCTGTAAAAAGTAAGCTGACAGCGGCGATCTTCTCCTCAGGAGATGAGCTCTTAATGCCTAGTGATACGCTCACCCTGATTGGGGACGAGCCTACCTCAAGTGAAGGGCAGGTGCAGTATGGGATCTTTGATGCCAATACGGCCATCGTCCATGCTCAACTTTCTGAAATGGGGGTTGAGGTGGTCTTTACCGGTCATTTAAGAGATGATGAGGCCATTTATAATGAGGCCCTTAAAACTTGGGCTGGTAAAGTTGATTTAGTAATTCTCTCTGGTGGCTCTTCAGCAGGGGTGCGGGATTTTACGGAAAAAGCCATTCTCAGCTTGCCAGGTGCTGAACTCTTAGTCCACGGGCTAGCCATCCAACCTGGGAAACCCACCATCGTTGGGAAATCGGGATCAAGTACCATTATTGGCCTTCCGGGTCACCCAAGTGCTTGCTTTATGACCATGAATGCCTTGGTCAAACCCTTTGTTCATCAGTGGCTCACGGGCCAACCACTTGAGTGCAAAACCACACCTTGTGAAGTGACTTTTAGGCTTCATGGGTCCAGTGGTCGACAGGTGTATCAGTTGGTAACCCTTGAGGATACCCCGGCTGGGAAGCGGGCTCATTTGATTTATGGCAAGTCGGGTATGGTGAGTACCATGTCTAAAGCCAATGCTTATATTGTTTTACCCATGATGCACGAGGGTCTTTTGCCAGGGGATATGGCAACGGCCGTTTATCTATAGGAGGCCCTATGTCACGGAATGTTTATTTGAAGACCATTACCCGTCCACAAGCCTTACAAACCATAGAGTCCCGGGTTGGCAATTTGTTAAAAAAGCGAGTGATTGAAGTGCCCCTTAGTGAGGCTCTGGGTTATCATACAGCAGCACCGGTATTTGCAGTGGTTTCAAATCCTAATCATAATGCTGCGGCCATGGATGGCATTGCAGTCATCGCCCAAAGAACAGAGGGGGCCCACGAAAGAAACCCAGTGACCTTAACCCTTGGGGAGGATTATTGCTGGGTCAATACCGGTCATGTGATTCACCCGCCCTACGATGCTGTGGTGATGGTGGAGGATGTTGAGGCTGTGGCGGGAGAAGTGCAAGGGAAAGAGCTAGGAAAAGAGCAAACAAAAGAACAAACAAAAGAGCAACTAATAGAGCAAATAAAAGAACAAATAAAAGAACAAATAAAAGAACAAATAAAAGAACAAAATATAGAAGACCAAAACCATGTTGTGATTAGGGCAGGTGTCCATCAGTGGCAACACGTGCGTATGGTGGGAGAAGATATCGCCATTGGGGATATGCTCCTGACCCAAGACCATAAAATTAGACCAGTAGATTTAGGAGCCCTTGCAAGTGCCGGTGTTTCATCGGTTAGGGTTTACGACCCCTTAGTGGTTGCCATGGTCCCAACGGGCTCCGAAATTGTCAATAGCATTGAAGAAATGAAAGCTGGCAGCATCTTGGAGTCCAATGCCCTGATGTTTTCTGGCATGGTGCAAGAAGCTGGGGCCAAGGCTGTGCGGTTTCCAGTGATCAAAGATTCAAAGCAAGCCTTAAGCACCGCCATTTTAGAGGCCATCAAAACAGCTGATGTGGTGGTGGTCAATGCGGGGTCTTCTGCGGGCAGCGAGGATTACACCCGGGCAGTGCTGGCGGAAATTGGGGAAGTGATTTTCCATGGTATCGATATCAAGCCAGGTAAGCCCACGCTCTTTGCAATGGTTGAAGGGGTCCCTGTGTTTGGTATTCCGGGGTACCCAGTGTCTGCTTTTATCGCTTTTGACGCAGTGGTGATGCCGCTTTTACAGTGGCAATCTCAGGCTAAGGGGCAGGGGGAAGGCGACGGCCGGTCGGGTTACACAGAGTTTGCCATTTTGACAAGGCCTATTGTGTCCAGTTTAAAGCACGAGGAATTTGTTCGGGTGCAAATGGGCACAATTGGCGGGCGCAAAGTGGTGACGCCGGTGACCAGGGGTGCCGGTGCCACCATGTCTTTGGTCAAGGCCAATGGCATGATCAAGGTGCCAAGAGCCTCCGAAGGGTTGGAAGCGGGGACGGTGGTTGCTGTCAAGCCGCTTAAAAACCTGGATGGGCTACCTGGGTTGGTGGCCATTGGCAGCCACGATTTGGTGCTGGATGTGATTGCAAATCTTGCGGTCCAGCAGTACGACCTGCTCAGTTCCCATGTTGGTAGCCTGGGGGGCATCATGGCCATCAAGCGCCAAGAGGCTCACTTAGCGCCGGTTCATTTACTAGACGAAACCACCGGGACTTACAACGTCCCGTATATCGAAAAATACTTTAAAGGGGAAGCCATGGCCCTAATCCGTGGCATCCGCAGAACCCAAGGGTTTTACACCCGAAAAGGGGAAACACCAATCACTGATTTAGGGTCCATCTCGGCATTAAACCTTAAGTTTATTAACCGTCAGAAGGGTTCGGGTACGCGGATTCTTCTGGACTATCAATTGCAGCAAGCGGGCATGTCGGGAAGGGACCTTAAGGGGTACGACCTAGAGGTGCTCACTCACACCGCAGTTGCACAAGCGGTTTTGGTTGGCAATGCCGATGTGGGTATGGGGATTGCCTCTGTTGCTTCTAAGATGGGATTGGACTTTAGTCCCTTGGTAGAAGAGCAATATGATTTCTTATTAAGACAAGAAAGTCTGGCAGATCCTTTGGTAAAAGCCTTTTTAGAAACACTTCAGTCGGAAGCATTTAAAATGGCCCTGGAGGCCATGGGGGGCTATCATATAGACCCCTTTGAATGCTTGATGATAGGCGGTGAAGCATGACTTTAAACAGACCCATTCGCTATGTGCGACTCTCCATTACTGACAGATGCAATTATCGGTGTCAGTACTGCATGCCCGAAATCGGCATAGACAAACAATGTCACTCAGACATTTTGAGATTTGAAGACTATTTAGACATCCTAAAAACCTTAGTTGAGTTGGGTGCTCAAAAGGTTCGAATTACTGGGGGAGAGCCTCTGGTGAGAAAAGGTGCCGTGAATTTTGTTAAATCGGTGTGCGATTTAGATGGGATTATGGATGTTGGACTCACCACCAATGGAGCGCTTTTGGAAGAGCTTGGGGAGCCACTTTATGAGGCGGGACTCAGACGACTGAATATCAGCTTGGATTCCCTAAAGCCTGATGTGTTTAGGGACATTACCCGTGGTGGTGACCTGGACCAGGTGTTAAAAGGGATTGAGGTTGCAAAGGCCATTGGATTTGACCCCATTAAAATCAATATGGTGTACATGCAAGGCATCAACGATGGGGAACTGGAGTCCTTTGTGGCCCTGTCAGATCAAAATTTAGAGGTTCGTTTAATTGAGTTGATGCCCATTGGTGAGGCTGCCCAGTGGTCAAAAGAAAGATTTGTCAAACTGGATAATCTGTTTGCTAATAGAACGGATTTTACAAGGGAACCAGCTGCGGATAGTGGGGTTTGTCGTTATTACCGCCATGGGGAACAAGGTGGTTTAGTGGGTGTTATCACCCCCATATCGGAGCATTTTTGTACCAATTGTGATAAGGTGCGCATTACAGCTGATGGGATGCTAAAAACCTGCTTGCACAGTGATGAAGAAGTGGATTTGAAGCCATTTCTCTATCAGCCAGAGGCTATGAAAACTGTCATATTAGAAGCCTTGGCTTGTAAGCCCCAAAGACATGGACTGGATGGGAACAACATCAGTCTAAGTGCAAGGAATATGATGGCTATGGGAGGGTGATGGCATGAATCAAGACAATAATAAGTTAACTGATAAATTAGCTGAAAAGAGAGAGGCCACAGAACAAGTGGAACCTTTATCACATATTAACCAACAGGGTTTTGCGAAGATGGTGTCTGTCGGCGACAAGCAGAACACTGAACGGGTTGCTAAAGCCCAGGCGGTGGTGCGGATGCAGCCAGAAACCTTTGCAAGATTAAAAGAGGGCGGCCTCAAAAAAGGGGACGTTTTAACCGTTGCACAGGTGGCGGGGATTATGGGAGCCAAAAGGACCAGTGATTTGATACCCATGTGTCATCCATTGATGCTGACTGGATGCGACATTCTTTATACCCTTGATGAGACCTCGGCCAGTGTGCATATCTTAGCGGAGGTTAAGGTATCCGGGCAAACCGGTGTTGAAATGGAAGCCTTGACGGCGGCAACCACCTGCGCCTTAACCATATACGATATGTTAAAGGCCATGGATCAAGGGATTGTGATTACGGATATTTGCCTCTTGGAAAAAACCGGTGGCAAAAGTGGACACTACAAGAAGTGAATAGACGGAGGTTGTTATGCAGGGTTATGTGAGAGCCATTAATGTCAGTACGGAAAAAGGGGTTCCTAAAACACAAATTGAATCCGCCATGTTTATAGAAGACTTTGGTATTGAAGGAGATGCTCACGGGGGCAAATGGCACCGTCAAGTGAGTCTTTTGGGGGTTGAAAGTGCTCAAAAGGTCATTGATCAAGGGATGGAAGGGATCTGTATGGGTCGCTTTGCGGAGAACCTAACCACTGAAGGACTTGTTTTGTATGAGCTACCAGTGGGTACAAAACTGAAAATCGGTGACACCCTTCACGAAGTCACACAAATCGGTAAAGAATGTCATAATGGCTGTGCCATCAAACAAACAGTTGGTGATTGCGTCATGCCTAGGGAGGGTATCTTTACAAGGGTACTAAAAGGTGGCTTGGTAAAAACCAATGATGTGATTGAAGTGCTAGAAACACCGGAAGTTTTTGTGACAAGGGGTACAAAAGGAGATGGCCAATGAGAACAGTTGGAATTCTAGTGGCAAGCGATCAGGGGTCCCGGGGTGAACGGGTGGACCAAAGCGGTGCTCTGATTGAAAAGATGATGATAGAAGCGGGATTTGAAGTGATTGAAACCCGGATTGTACCGGACGAAAAAGACCAAATTGCCGGTGCCATTGTTGACTTTTGTGACGTTTTAGGATGCCACGTGGTACTGACAACAGGTGGCACAGGCTTTTCAAAGCGGGACATCACCCCAGAAGCCACAAGAACTGTGATAGAACGTGAAGCCCCAGGCATTGCAGAAGCCATGCGGTGGGTGAGCTTTCAAGTGACCCCAAAAGCCATGCTCTCTAGAGCAATCGCTGGCATACGGGGCGAAACCATTATTGTCAACATGCCAGGTAGCCCAAAAGCAGTGAAGGAATGTTTGGAAGTCATACTAGAAGCACTGGACCACGGCATTGATATCCTTTGTGGGGATGCGAAAGAGTGCGCAACAAAATAGGAGGAACACATGGCAAAGAAACCAGTTGATCCAACCCAGATTTGGAGAGACCGCAAACGTATCTTAGGTTTGCCCATTACATTTACAGTCTATACTGCAAAAAATGCTCGCCTGTATTTGCGAGAGGGGTTCTTTAACACCACTGAAAACGAGATGTTGCTGTACCGCATCTTAGACGTTAAAATGAATATCACCCTATTTGACAAACTTTTTGGTGTTGGCACCTTGACCCTCTTTACGGTGGATGAGACCCATAAAGAAATCCAACTGAAAAAAATCAAGCACCCGCAAAAAGTTCGGGACTTACTCAGCGCAGAAGTTGAAAAAGAGCGGGAGAAGCTTAAAATTAGAGGCCGTGAAATTTACGGTGCATCGGATGCGATGCCGGAAGACCAAAACGACGGACAGTAACTTAAGTTGTGAGATTAGTATAACCAGACCGGGATCGCTTAATAGGCATAGGATTCCGGTCTGTTGCTTTATGGTAGACTTCTATATATGAATCTTCTATATCGCTTTTTACAAGAAAGAGGTAACCAATCCATGAAAACAACTCAGCGACTAATCATCTCCTTTGTCTGTCTATGTTTTTTCTTTGTGACAACCAGTAACCTCTTTGCCAGTTCTTTGTGGGGAACCAAGGACAATCAAGTGTCCATTCCCCAGGAGGGGAGACTGGAAGATGTGTCCAAACCAGACCATATTATCGGTACAGGAACCCCTGAAAGTTGCACTGCAGAGGCCTTTATTAATGCAGTGGCAAAGGGGGGCACCATTGTGTTCAATGGGGGAAATAAGCCTTTTACCATAACTCTGACAAAGCCTGCGAAGATTTTTAACAATGGGAAACCGGATGTTGTGATTGATGGGGGTGGTGTGGTAACCCTTAGCGGTGGCAATACCACGAGAATCCTTTATATGAACACGGCAGATCCCAATCAAGTTTGGACCACTGACCATGCTCAAAATCAAGACCATCCGCGGCTGACCATTCAGAACCTGACCTTTGCCAATGGCAATGCCACCAAAGAAAAAGAATATACCGGTGGCGGCGCGGTTTGGGTAAGGGGGGGACGATTTAAAGTGGTCAATTGCCGCTTTATCAATAACACCTGTGCATCAACTGGCCCCGACATGGGTGGTGGTGCTATCCGGGTCTTTGATCAATATGAGGATTTGCCTGTCTATGTTGTCAATTCAACCTTTGGCGGTGGAGAAAACTTAGGCAATAGTGGCTCCAATGGGGGTGCTATCAGTAGCATAGGGGTTTCGTGGACCATTATTAATAGTGAGTTTTCCTATAACAAAGCCCTAGGCAATGGGGGCAATCCCCAAAAACCTGGCACACCAGGTGGCGGTAGTGGTGGCGCGATTTACAATGATGGCAATGAAATGCGATTGACCATCACCAATAGCCTAATTGAGAAAAACCAAGTCAATGCATACGGCTCTGGTGTGTTTTTTGTGACCAATAATCATACTGGGGATATTGTTTTAAATCAAACGACCCTTGCAAATAACGTAGGGGGCAGCTGGTATCCTGTCCACCCCAATGTGTCCAGTCACAGCGATACCCCAATTCGTATCTCAAGCGGCCTTTTGCCAGAACCGGTGCAACTGATTGCAATACCCACGAAAGCAGCTGTTTTTGTCAATGGTAGAGCTCTGAATTTTGAGGCATACACCATCCATGGAAACAATTATTTTAAGTTACGGGACTTAGCCTTTGCCTTAAACCAATCCAATAAGCCCTTTGAGGTGACATGGGACACTCAATTAGCAGCAATCAAGATGAAGTCACTTTCACCCTATACCCCTGTGGGGGGAGAAATGAAGGTAAAAGCCATCTTAGCCCCTGTCATGTCTAAGCTGAACAATCCCACCATGGTATTAGATGATTCACCAGTCTTATTTAAAGCCTACAATATAGGGGGGTATAACTATTTCAAGCTGCGAGATATTGGAAGACTATTGGATTTTGGAATTGCTTGGAACAGCGAAAAAGGTCAAATTGAGATTGATACGTCAAAGGGGTATGTGGAATAATCTTGATTCCTGCAAATTTCTTTTACTCTGGTAATTCTCAGATTCGCCGCATTTCTTAGATTCACATGAGAAAACTGTTAATTAGCATCTATTTTTCAGAATACTCGTTATAATTTTGTAGAGGGAGTTTGCCGCTCTTGATGGCCATTTAAAAAGGTCAATCTACAAATAGCGAGGTGAAATCATGGGGAGTCATTTGCTGAGGTCTTTGGTCATTAACGATTTTAAACGCAATAAAGCCATTAATGTTACCTTGTTTCTATTTCTGTTGATATCAGCCCTGCTGATGGCCACGGGAGCCCTGGTGATTGAACGACTCACCGGCTCTCTGGATCAGATATTCGATATCGCCCAGCCGCCCCATTTTATGCAAATGCATGTGGGGACTCTTGATCCAGAAGCTATCAATGATTTTGCAGTAGATACAGGGATGGTAAAGTCCATAGCGATTCAAGATATGGTCAATATTGAAGGGGTCAACATTGCCTTTGAGAGGCAGGATAAAACCACTAGCTCATTATCCGATAGCATGATGGATAACTATTTTATAGAGCAAAACAAATCATTTGACTACCTTTTGGACTTACATAATCAGATAATCAAGGTCAACCAAAAACAAATCGGGGTTCCCGTTAGCTATGCAAGACAAAAAAATATCCAGGTGGGCGACACAGTTCACATCACTGTTGGCGATGTCATCATGGATTTTTCAGTAGCTTATTTGGTGAGGGATGCTCAAATGGGGTCCTCTCTGGCATCTTCCATTCGCTTTGTGGTCCATGGGGAAGACTTCAAGCTACTCAAAGAAAAGGCCTTAAGGCAAGAATACATCATTGCATTTCGCTTAAACCAAGAAGGAGATATCAATGCCTTCTCGGATTTGTACCAACAAGAAATGGCCAATATGCCAAAAAACGGCATCGCCATAACATTGCCCCTGATCAAGTTGGTCAACGGCATCGGTGACGGCATGATGAGCGGTGTCATCATTTTAGTCAGCCTTATTTTGATAGCCATCGCCATGCTCAATATGCGATTTGCGGTCCTGTCCTCACTTGAAGATGAAGTCAAAGAGATTGGCACCCTTAAAGCAGTCGGTCTAAAAAACTCAGAGATCAACGGAATCTACAAAGCAAAATATCGCTTCTTGACCCGGTTTGCGTGTCTTTTGGCAGGGGGCCTGTCCTTTGTCACAGCCAACCTTTTTTTAGACAATATCGCCCTTAACTTTGGTTTGGGTAAAATCACAATTTTCACGTCAATCGTGCCGTTTTTAGCCGTGGCTCTGATGTACCTCATCGTGATGCTTTCTCTGAACAAAACCCTGAAAACCCTTAGTCACATGACCATCTTAGACGCTTTAAAAGAAGGCCGCCTAATAAACCGCAAGGGAAAAAATAAAACTAAATTCGTGTCAAAGCTCAAATCTAGCATTTTCAGTACAGACCTTACCCTGGGTTTACACCAATATCGGCAAAATCTCAGGCCCTGGACCCTCTTTATGGTGGTTTTCTTTCTGAGCACCTTTACAATTCTCTTGCCCCTCAATATCTATATGACCATGAGTTCTCCAGAATTTACAAATTACGTAGGTGCTGCAAAAAGTGATATTAGGATGAGTGTTGAATATCAGCCCAAATTGCAAGGTGTGATTTCTGACATCGCAGGCCAATTAGCCAGTGATCCAGAGGTTTCTAAATGGCATCAATTTAAAATCCTAAAAGGGAAAATCGACATCCTAGTGGATGGTCAAAAAGAAAAGACCACCTTTTTAGTGGAAGCCGGGGATTACAGTGTTTTTCCAGTGAAAATGAGTGAAGGGCACCTGCCCACCAAAGCTGGAGAAATAGCACTATCCACCCTGAATCAAAATCGATTGGGCTTATCCCTAAAGGATACTCTAGAACTAGAGATCGGTGGCAGCTCTCAAACCTTTACGGTGGTGGGTACTTATCAGGATATTACCAATGGGGGCTTAACAGCTAAGGTTGCAAGTAGTGGCTTAACGGGTAAGGCAGGCCTTGTCGATCAAGGGGATATTGCCCAATATGCTTTTTTTGTAGATGTGACAGAAGGGGCAAATAAAAACGCCCTGGCAGATGCTTGGGGCAAAAAATACCCAAGCGCCAAGGTGATTCCCCTGGATAAGTTTATCCGTCAAACCCTAGGTACAGTTACCGATTCTTTAGGTATTGCGGTGGTCGCTGTATTTATGTTGGCGATCATGATTATTGGCTTAATCTGTATACTTTTTGTCACCCTGCGCATGCACAAAAATCATTCAGAAGATGCTGCCCTCTTGGCCATTGGCTTTAAAGAGGGGGCTATCAGGTACATGTACTGCCTTCAAAGTTTAATCTCCATGACCATCGGCATTACCCTGGGGGCCTTGGCATCTCTCTATCTTGGGGAACTGGTGGTGGGTGGTATGTTGTCTCTTATGGCATTTGGCCTCACTCAAATTACCTTCCTGATCCAACCTGGCTACTTTATATTATTGGGGTGCATCGCACCTCTTGCGATTGGCCTATTGCTCACCTGGCAGGTGACAGGACGCATATCTAAAACCCAACTGATGGCCCTTTCTGGTGAATAGAGGAGGATTGAGATGAAAGTACTAGAAGTTAGAAACTTGGTGAAGACCTTTAAAAATGATACCATTGAAAACACCGTTTTAAAAAATATCACCTTTGACATCAGCGAGGGGGAATTTATCGCCATTATGGGTCAGTCTGGCTCGGGTAAATCCACCTTGCTCTACAATATCAGCGGCATGGATACCATGACATCTGGTCATGTTCTGATTGACGGGGTTGATTTGTCCAATAAGCATCAAGACGAATTAGCAGATCTACGGTTAACCACCATGGGCTTTATCTTTCAAAACAACCACCTGCTTAAAAATCTTAATTTGCATGACAACATCTGCTTGCCTGGTTTTAAAGCCAAGAAAACCAGCGATCAAGCGGTGAGAGAAAAGGCCCATCAATTGATGGTGAAACTGGATATCCAGGATGTTAAAAATCACACCATCAACAAAGTTTCAGGTGGTCAATTGCAAAGAGCTGCGGTTTGCAGAGCCCTGATCAATAGTCCTAAAATCATCTTTGCAGACGAACCTACCGGTGCCCTCAACTCAAAAGCCTCAAAGGAAGTGCTGGGTATTTTGAATCAGCTCAACAAAGAAAACGTCACCATCCTAACCGTAACCCACGATCCTAGAGTCGCAGCTACTACGGACCGTATCATTTATTTAAAAGATGGGGAGATAGAAGCCGAGCTCAACCTAGGTAAATTTTCGGACCCTACTACCCAAAAACAAAGAGAAGAAGAAACATTGAATTGGTTAGTGGCACGTGGGTTTTAAGGGTACTTGACACCTTTTGTGACATTAAATCTTGAAAACACCTAACATCGTTGACAAATGAGCCCAAACCGTCTATGTTTATTGAAGGGGTATTTTTTCATAGCCCATTAATTCTGAGGGTGACATTTTTTAAGTGTTACCGAGCGGTATAAATCTTTAGCAAATAAACCCGTGATAAGAGAGGAACCTTGAATGGAACAATTGATTTGGTTGGTTGTCATTATCTGTGCAGTGTTATTGGTGTTTACTTTGATTAAAAAAACAGTCAAGTTTGCAATCGTGATTGCCATAGCTTTGATTATTGCCTCGTATTTTGGTATTCAAGTCAAAGAAATCGTCGCTTTAAAAGATAATCCTGTGGTGATTGAAATGATGAAAGAAGCTACAAAGCAACCTGATAACGCTAAACTGATTTATGAAACTTACAAGGGCCAATTGCCGCAAGAAGTGATTGACAGCATTGAAAAATATGGTGTAGACCTGGTTTTCAAGTTGATCAAATAAGAAAAAATCAAATAACCGTTGACTTATGTTAAAACACGAACTATACTTAGCTTAAACTAAGAAGGAGGTGCAGGCCATGTTTA
Organism: uncultured Fusibacter sp.; assembly: GCA_964522015.1. Classification (GTDB taxonomy): domain Bacteria; phylum Bacillota; class Clostridia; order Peptostreptococcales; family Acidaminobacteraceae; genus QQWI01. The sequence continues at coordinate 19,272 of CAZFST010000042.1, forward strand.
GATTTAATTTGATGACAAATAATGCAATTGACTTGATTCTGAATATAAAGCAGCACCATAACTTTGAAAAAAGCAAGATTATCACAACGCAATAGACCTGTTTTATGAACCTATCTAATGAGATGGCGTCATAAGACGTCCTCTTGCTAGCCATTGATAATAAGGATAGATAAGATCCCTTGTGCTTTTAAAGTGCAAGGGATATTTTTATGAGTGTCAGATAATGGGTTTAATAATCATAAATGTAATGTAAAAACAAAAATAAAAATTAATTACAAAATAACGCTTGACGGATCAGTTGTTTTGGTATAGACTGAGATTGTTGGAAGGGTCAAAAGACGAACTTAAAAATGTGATTCGTGTTTAATGTTCGGAAAATAAGTGCTAAGCACAAACAATGTTCGTGTTAAGTGAAGGGGGCAATTAAGATGCTAAAACAAAAGCAGAAAAAGTCCAAAGTCAAAGCCACAATGGTCATTGATTCTAAGGCCTTAATGGTAAGCAGTTCTGAAAAAATGGGTAGACATGATTTACAAGTGAAATCAGGTTGCGGTGTCCACCAATCTAAAAAAACTTACACAAGAAAGATCAAGCATAGAGAGTTGATGTCTAGCTGATAGTTCACTTCAAGAAGTGCATTATCAGCTGTACATCAGCGACGCAAATGATGTCTAGCTAACCGGAAGGTAGACACAAGTAATTTATCTTTTGACCCGTAAGACTAAACAGTGTCTTGAAATTTGCGTGAACAGGTAGGGCATACTGCTACAAAGCCCTAGATAGGTCCAATGTGTTTGCGGTACAAACACTACAAAAAAACTTATTGAATATCGTGATGAGTGCGATTGAAATGCTAAACAAGAAGAAACACCCACGTCTGCTGACGTGGGTGTTTCTTCTTGTTTGTAGGTTGCCCCAGGTCAATGTGAGTGAGAGATCAACATATTTTGGGGGAATGCGCAATTTCAAAGGTGCGCAACTAGTGCAATCTATGATTCTTCCAAAAAAGAATATCTGTAATCAGTAGCAGGGACGAAGGTTTCTTTGATAGTGCGGGGGGAAACCCAGCGCAATAGGTTTAATTTGCTGCCAGCTTTGTCGTTGGTGCCCGATGCCCGAGCGCCGCCAAAGGGTTGTTGTCCTACCACGGCCCCTGTGGGTTTGTCGTTGATATAGAAGTTGCCTGCAGCATTGACCAAACGGCGCTCCAAATAGTTGATGGCGCTGCGGTCTTGGGCAAATATGGCACCGGTAAGTGCATAGGCGCTGACTGTGTCTACAGAATCCAATGTGGCTTCCATGTCACCATCTTCATAAATATAAATAGTCAACACCGGCCCGAAAATCTCTTCTTTCATGGTCAAGCTGTCTAGAGTCTTTGAAATCAAAATCGTAGGGGCGATAAAATACCCAACAGAATCGTCCCAAGTGCCTCCGTAAAAAACAGATATATCTGGATCTTTTGCGGCTGTTTCAATATAGCCTTTAATGCGATTGAAAGCCTTTTGGTCTATAACGGCATTCATGAAATTTGTGTGGTCTTTGACATCGCCGACTTTAATGGTGTCAAGCATGGTTTTCACGGCTTCTAACACCTGGGGTGCAAGGGTTTTAGGCAGGTAGGCCCGAGAGGCGGCGGAACACTTTTGCCCCTGGTACTCAAAGGCGCCTCGCACAAGTGCCACTGCCAGTGATTGAACATGGGCACTTGGGTGGGCGAATACAAAGTCTTTTCCACCGGTTTCGCCCACGAGGCGGGGGTAGCTTTTGTAGTTGGGCAGATTGTTCCCGACTGTTCGCCACAGCTGTTGGAAGACTTCTGTGGAGCCAGTGAAATGGATGCCGGCAAGGTCTGGGTGGCTCAGGCAAGCGTCTGAAACTGCTGCGGCTGTTCCGGGTACAAAGTTGATAACCCCTGCTGGTAAACCGCACTCAACTAGTATTTTCATCACGATGTAATTTGAATAAACCGCTGTGCCAGCAGGTTTCCATAGGGCCACATTGCCCATCATGGCTGCAGATGCCGGCAAATTCGCACCAATTGCCGTAAAGTTAAACGGGGAGATGGCATAAACAAACCCTTCAAGGGGTCTATATTCTATGCGGTTCCACGACTCGGTAGTGGACACCGGTTGATCCTTATAGATTTCAGTAGCAAAATAAGCGTTAAAGCGAAGGAAATCGATTAATTCACAAGCGGAATCAATTTCAGCTTGGTAGGCATTCTTGCTTTGTCCAAGCATTGTTGCAGCGTTGACAAGTGCCCGGTCCACAGTGGCGATTCGTTCAGCTGCTTTTAAAAATACGGCCGCTCTCTGTTCCCATGGTGTACTTGCCCATGCTTTTCGGGCTTCAAGTGAGCTGGCAATGGCAAGGGCAATTTCTGCGTCCCCAGCTAGGTGATAGTTTGCAAGCACATGTTGATGATTGTGGGGCATAACAGACTGCACTGTGTTACCAGTGCGAATTTCTTTGCCGCCAATCACCAGGGGGATATCCATCACCTCTGATGACAACTTGTTGAGCATCTCATCAAGGGCAGCCCGCTCTAAAGACAGGGGGGAATAATCCTTGATAGGCTCGTTGATTGGTGGTTTTACCTCGAAGATTGCATTCATATAAGCTCCTTTCCAAATGGGGAGGCGCAACCATTTCTAGCGGCACCTATCGGTCTAAAATCTTAGGCACTTGCCCTTAGAGGTTTAGACTCGGAGTGTTTGTTGTACTTTTATTGTATCACGGTCTTGAGTAAACTTAAACTGAAATTAATTAGTTAAAAAATAATCATTGTTTAATATACTGAATATTGTTGTGAATAGGGATATACCGAGATTGGATTTGCTACAAGGGGATACAAATCAATGGATTCGCATTTAAGATTAGTACTTGTACTCAGGGGTATAACAGTATAGTGAGCACATAATAAAGAATGAAAGGTGGGTTTTAAATGAATTTACCTAAACGATTAGCCTTTAAGACCCTGCGAATGACGATTGCCATACCCGTGATATTATTCTTTTTAGTAGCAACCCTCTCTACCACGGGGATTGTTCTGAATGGTAGTAATCGAGCTATAAAAAAAGTCATTACCCAGCTAGAGCTTTCTGCAACTCAGGTGGTTTCTAAGGAACTGGATACTCTATTTGGCAATGCAGAAAAACTCAATAGACATCACCAATTGACCTTTGAGAGAGGTTTAGTTGAACTTGGTGACAATGTAGGGACTCAGAAGTATTTTTCGGCTTCGTTGATCACGATGCCCTATGCGGTGATGACTTATGTCGCTTTTCCTGATGGACAATTCTATGGTGCAAGGCGTATGGCGGATCAATCCATAGAGGTTGTTAAAAATAATGCTTCAACAGGTGGAGATTCTCATTACTTCACCATTAATAGCCATGGGGAGTCTGTGGAGGCCACTAATGTTTACAAGAATTTCGATCCAAGAACCCGTCCTTGGTATCAAAAGGCCGTTGCCACTAAAGAACTATCATTCACGGATATGTATAGTCATTTCGTGCTTAAAGAACCCACCATTACAGCCAGTCTGCCTATCTACTTGACTCCAAACCAAGAACCTTCAACGAGTTCCACCCCCGCCGAAGGGGAACTTGTAGCGGTTTTTGCTGTGGATTTCTTAACCACCTGGTTAACTGAAACTCTAAAAGCCCTACCCATTGGAGAAAATGGTCACGTGATTATCGTTGACCAAAAAAATCAGTTGGTGTCATCTACGACAGGAGAACCCCTATTCGAGGTGGTTGATAACGCATCTAAAAACCTAGCTCTCAGTCAGAGCAGCCACCCAGTGACTAAAGGTATCTCCACCTTGATTGAGCAATCAGCTTTAAATAGAGTGGCACTAGATATCGATGGTGAACAGTATTTTGTTTCAATGAGCCAATATAAGCATTTTGGTTTCAATTGGCATATCTATACTGCCATAGCGGCTAAAGATTATTTGTCCGGTATGTATTTGACTTTGATGCAAACAGCGGCACTGTTAGTCACCATGGCCCTGATTTCAATTGTGATTACCTTCAAAATTACACAGTTTGTTGTTCAACCCATTAAACAGCTTGATAGTTCGGCAAGAGCGCTATTGCTTGGGACTTTTGAACCTATTTCTGAAGTGCGTAGAGCTGACGAGATTGGTACATTGGCACAAAATTTTAATACAATGGGTCGCCGTTTGATGGATCAAGTTGGTCAATTGGAAGAACAAGTTCACGCCCGTACTTTGGAGTTAGAACATAAAAACGAGCTTCTAAAGAATTTGGCTGAAACAGATGCCCTGACAGGTATTGCTAACCGCAGGCGATTTATTGAGTTTTCTAATCAAGCAATTGATCTCGCTTCGCGGCACAAAACCCCCTTGGCATTTATAATGATGGATATTGACCTTTTTAAGGCCTATAACGATACCTATGGGCATATTGCCGGAGACCATGTCATTGAATCTATAGCAGATGTTCTGAGGCGGCAAGTCAAACGCAGAGTTGATATCATTGCAAGATATGGTGGCGAGGAATTCTCTGCAGTGCTTCAAGATGTTACATATGAGCAGGCAAAAGTGCTGTGCTACGGTATATTAGAAGGTGTTGAGTCCCTTGGCATAGAGCACTCTGGATCCGAGTATGGACATGTGACAATTAGCATTGGACTTTATTTTGGTCCTGTCTATCCACGTCAAAAAATAGAAGACTTGATCAATTATGCGGATCAAGCCTTATATCTCGCAAAAAATAATGGGCGCAATCGCCTGGAGTGTTTGCCAGGAGCCTAAAGTTGATGTTTCATAAATGGTTAGAGATGGTTTTCGATTGTATTATAATGGGCTCGCTACTTGAGATTAGCGAGCCCGTTCTTATTATTCTTATGGGTTCTCGATTAATCTTAAAGCTTACTTTAGGCAATGGCCCTCATAATCACTTGATCACCATGACCCCGATTGACAAACAGAACGTTAAGTTATATAGTTAGTTAAACTAACTAAATTTTATGCTCGATGAAATGAGGACTATATGGGCAATTTAGCCACGGGGAGTGCCGATGCACTGGGTATGTTTTGCAGATTACACATGAAAACTAAGCGGGATTTGCCGATTCGGGCAAGCGAAATGGGTGTATTGATTTTTATACAGCAGCAAAATCAGTCATCGATAGACTCGCAATCAAATGCCGTAACGCCTCTTCAAATTAGTCAATTTTTTAGCATTGCAAAACCCTCGGTCACTGCCATGGTTAAATCATTAAGTCTACAGGGGTATTTGCAAAAAGAAACCTCTGCTGAGGATAAAAGAAGTTACATGCTGAGTCTTACTGATAAAGGCAGGGTCATTGTTGATAACACTTACTCTGAGTATTTAAAATCAGTGGAACTCTTGGAAAACAAAATGGGGGAAGTGCAGTTTAGTCAATTAATTGAGCTTATAAAAATCGCCAATGGTATTCTTGAAAGAGGTTCATCATGAAAATACTCGTGACTGGTGCATCCGGTAATGTTGGGACTTATGTGGTAAAGGCTCTGCTGAAAATGGGGGAAGAAGTGGTTGCTGCAGGGACTGAGGTGGGTAAGTTAGAACGTTTATTTGACCACAAAGTTCAAGCTGTCAAATTGGATTTTACAAATCCAGCTACTTTTGATGGGGCTCTAGTTGGAGTGGACAGGGTGTTTTTAATGAGACCACCTCACTTAGGTAAACCACAAGATCTCTATCCTTTTATTGAGGCTTTAAAAACATATCCTATTGTTTTAATCAGTTTTTTATCTTTGATGGGTATTGAAAAAAACACAATTCCACCCCATTATAAGATTGAAAAGTATATTGAGAGGACTGGAATTCCCTTCGCCCATATTAGGCCAGGATTTTTTATGCAGAACGTTTCTGGCATTCATAGCTGGGAAATCAAAAATCATAGTCAGATTTTTATCCCTGCTGGAAAGAGCAAAACTAGCTTTATTGATGCTGCAGACATTGGACTTGCAACGGCTACTATTTTGAAGTCGCCAGAGCGGTTTAAAAATACAGCCCATACCATCACGGGGCCAGAAGCATTGGATTATGGTCAGGTCGCTGAAATTCTTACTAAGGTGACTGGTAGGGAAATTAAATATATGAGCCCATCTTTATTAAAGTACCGGCACCGGTATATTAAGCAAAGGGGCTTAGATAAAAGTTATGTCAATGTCACTGTGGCCCTCTATTTAATGACAAGACTAGGTACTGCTAAAGCAATCACTGATGATTTCAAAATGATCACTGGTCAAGAGCCAACTCCCTTTGAAGCATTTGTACGGGCGAATATCCAGGCTTTTTCCAACGCATAAATTGTGAAAGTAGGTAACGAGATGGCTAATCAAATCTTATCATACGAACATCTCTATCAACAGGTCATACAACAGCTTAACGAAACCAAGACCTTTGAGCAGGAGACTCTCATTATCTTGTTTTGCGACTTTTGCAAAAGTATAACAGGGTATAGGAATTTGCGGGTCTCTCTTAATCACCCTGATTCAGCGGGTGAAAGCAAGGGTGTGTGTCTACCGATTATGACCCGCGGCGAGGTTGTCATGAACCTTGAAATACCGCCTTCTGAACTGCCAGACTCCCAAATCACCTTGAACCAATTTCAAATAGAGGCTATTCAAGCAATGGGTGGCTTGATTTTTCATCGTATTGTCCATGAGCGGAATATGCATCGGATGAGAAAAAGTGAACGTATTTTTGAACTGACCTTTGAACAAGTGGGAAGTGGCACTTGCCATACGGACTTAAGTGGTCAGATTCTTGATGTGAATCAGAAGTTTTGCGATATGATTGGCTACACCCGTCAAGAGGCACTTGGGCTACGGATTAAAGATTTGACCCATCCTGATGATTGGGAAATTGATGCCACTTTTAAAGAACGATTATTTCGCTATGAGATTCCCTATTTTTCAATGGAAAAGCGCTATTTTAGAAAAGACGGCACCCTTATTTGGGTGTATATTACCGTTGCCCTAATGCAGAGTGATCCCATGAGCGATGCTTATTTGATTGGGGTAGTTCAAGATATTAGTGAGCGTAAAGCTGCAGAACTCCTCCTAAAATCCCACGCAGAAATTCTTGAGGCCCAGATTAAAGCCCGGACCCAAGAACTGGAGGCTCTTAATGCTCAGTTGCAACGGACTGCCACTATTGACCCTCTCACCAATCTGTTTAATCGCCGTTTTTTGATGGCTCGCATGGAAGGGGAGCAAGCTCGCTCTAAGCGCGGTGGTGGGGTGTTTTGTATTGTGCTTGGAGATATTGATCGCTTCAAATTGATTAATGACCAAATGGGTCACGACTGTGGGGATGAGGTTCTCAAACAGATTTCAAAAACGCTTTTAGCGGGTCTACGGGAAACTGATACTTTAGGTCGCTGGGGTGGTGAGGAATTTTTGCTGTTGCTGCCTGAAACCAACATGGATGCGGCGGCGAGCTTATGCACTCGGCTTAAGGAAAGTATATCTGCGCAGATGCTTCACTATAAGGGCCGTGATTTCCAAGTGACCATGACTTTCGGAATTAGCATTTACCATCCAGAGAGTACCCTACAGGAATTGATCATAGCAGCTGATGGGGCTATGTACCTCGGAAAGCGCAATGGTCGCAATTGTGTTGTTTGCAGTTGAGGATTGTTACTTTGGGATTGTGCTACTTTTGTGGTGTTATCAAGGTCTGAGCCAATAATTGAGGGGGTTTGGTCATGGGGCAACGTGCATAAACGCCGTTTATAAGTAGCGTTTATGCAATAGTGCGACTTTATTCATCAACGGCACCTGGCGTGTCGAGGAGTGCTAGTTGTAGGTGTTATCAAGCGCTCTAGAAATCGAGATTATTAAAATGCTATATAGATGAAGGAAAAAAGAAAGTGAAAATAATGCATAAATAAATGAATTAAACGCTTGACCTCGATAGGGTGGAGTGTTAAGATGTACTAGTTGCCAAGAGACAACGGCAGCAACTTGAACACAAACAAAACATCAATTTCAGCTTCACGTGAATTGCTTCGCAATACACAGTGATTGAAACGGTGCAGTATAACAGTTTCACCTCTTCGTGATTTTGCTTCGCAAAACACTGGCCGGTGGGGCG
>CAZFST010000043.1:0-25963 GCA_964522015.1 uncultured Fusibacter sp.
CAATTTTCGGGGCTTGATATTACATTTTAGGCATTATAAGTCCTAAAGTCAGGAATCATAACACAAGTAAAAGCGGAGGATTTATGGGCATTTTTGATAAGCTGTTTGGGAATAAAAAGAATGGCAATGACAGTGGTGGTAGTAGCAGCGGGTCTGAAGTAGCAATTTCCTTTGAAAAGACTGAAGCCATGCGCAGAGCCTATTGGAATGAAGTTGGATCAGTTGACCAAGATGTTCTAACGTTTTTGCTAGATCCGGCAATGACCGGTGGCCCAAGCTGGCCTGGGCAAAAGCAAGCCTATATGCGCATTCAAACCACAAATCATAGGGGTAACCCATCTGTTATTTTGGCAACAGAGGGTCTTTCAGATAGTTTCAACAAAGAGGGGAACAAGGATTTAGGCCATGCCCTTGAGTTGTATGTTGAATCGGAGGATGCTGAACTGGTCTCGTCGGTTTTGTCTGATGTAAAAGGCACATGGCAATTTGAAATGCTGTATCAAACCGGTCTTAATGCAGCACACACAGGTGCCTTTAGGGGTCAATACGACCAGTACGGCACATTTTCATTTGAAGCGTATGACGTCAGTGTGCCTGAATGGTTCATCAATAGCGAAGGTCGTGTGGGCTTATTGATTGGCATGCCTAGGCCAAATACACCTAATTATGCAGTCTATGAAGCTACGGATTTTGGTGTTGCTATGCTGGCTGTGACGCTCATAACCGTTTCTGAACTGGAATACATTGTGAAGCATGGTGGCAAGGGGCGTCAAGAAGTGATTAAGCGGCTACAGGCCAGCGGGAATCATCATTTGTCGGACATGCAAAGGGCTAGTGTTATTTAACGGTTTCATTATCACATGAATAAAGCGGTAGGGTGCACTCAGTCACTCTGCCTTTTTATTTTTGGTCTTTAATCACCGTTTATTAAAGTCATTGAAGCTTTTCTCATATTAACTCTGAAAGAAGTCTCGTCATGCCCATGATCCATGTGATTGATGGTATTATCTTTTAGTGAGATTCAATTTAGCGAATAAAATATGTGCTTCTTTAAGAACGTTGGCTTTCTAGTTTTCGAGAAAATCATGCCGTTTTTATGTAATGTTATGAATAAGTTCAATGGCTATAAAGCAATTGAAAGTATTGAAATTGGTGACTTAGTCTATTCAAAGAATGTTGAAACTGGTAAAATTGAGATTAAGCGTGTCTATAATGTCTTTAGAGGCATAAAGCAAGATATCTACAGTATACACGTTGGTAATCAAGTTATTGAGGCAACAAAAGAGCATCCATTTTGGATTGTGGGTCAAGGTTGGGTGATCTCAAGTAAACTTGTTGCAGGGCAAGTGATGCTGACTTCAGAGGGTCAAAAGATTGTCATTGACAGTATTTTTATTACTGAAACAGGCGGCACACCAATCTTCAATATCTCAGTCGAAGACAATCATAATTATTTTGTAACGACACAAGATATTCTGACCCATAATAAGGATTGTAAGTTTGATACGAAAGCTCTAGAAAAGCTCTACAATGAGCACGGCGAACTCATTCCAATGGAGCTTGATGATTTAGTGAATCAGCTTGAGCGTGGTGATTTTGACGAAGAAGCCGTTGCTAAACTCGTCAGTAATTTAACTGAGAAAAATCAAGGCGCAGGAGATGCTTTAAACGATGAACTTGCAGCAATTATCAAAGCCAACAAGGTCATTGATGATGCAGAAGAGAATGCAACTGTTGGTTCTCAATTTTTTAAAAAAGGGAGGTCAAAATTATTAAGGGCAAATGCAACTTATAAAACTCCTGGTACAGATCATCTTTATGCAACTAACGCAAATGGCGCCATTGAGAGTGTTCAGGCAACGTTAACGCGAAATCTAGACGCTACACGCAGCTCTTATCAACAGAGCAAGATTGTGCGTTTATTTGGTAGAAAAGGTGAAGACCATGGTGGGCACTTAATTGCCAGCATGTTTGGAGGCTCTAAAAACATTGACAACTTAGTGCCAATGCACAAAGACCTAAATGGCACTAATGGCGCGTTTTACAAAATGGAGCAACATTTAAAAGCGCACATTGAAGCGGGTGCTGAAGTCAAGATTAAGATTAAGGTAGAATGCCCAGACAAAATTAATATGCCGAACATGTCGCAAGTTGAATTGAATCGGCCGAAGTCTTTTATTGTAAAATATGAGATCGATGGAAAAACAGAAAAGTTTAAATTCACGAATGATGGACCCAATGCTTTTGAGTCTATGATACCCGTTAAGCCAAAGACACCTAATGTAGTACCGCCAACCCCTAGTAATCCAATTTCCGTTCCAACAAATCCTATTATTAAACCACACAATCCAATAACGGTGCCCGATGACCCTACAAAAGGGAAACTCAGTTATAATCCAATTGACAATGGGGGTACTAAGTTTGGACCCAAAAACCCCATCACTATTCAACCCGTTAAGCCAGTAGTAGAGCAATTTTAAGGAGATGATAAAATGACAGTTTTTGAAGAGTGTTTGAAAAACATTGCAGAAGCATATTTGACAAGTATGCCGGAAAAATTAGAAAAGATGTTAACGCGAATTGAGTTTTGGGGAACTAGTATTAGGAGCTATGGGTATATTAAGCTAGCTGATGAATCAGCCTATAGACACCACGCTCATATAACTAGAGATTTTGGCATTTCCGATAAAGAATATGATAAAGTTGATGATGTAGTCTATCATCAACTCAAAATTTATCGTGCTGCTTGTATTGAAGAAGGCTTAGAATCATGGGATGGTGTTACCATCATGTTGGCACCTAATGGTGAGATCAAGTGCGACTTTGATTGCTTTGATCAAGTGTCAACAGAGCTTGGATCTAGTCGTGATGCCTGGGAAGCAAAGTACCTCGTTTAATTAAATCGTTAATAAAACAAGGGGTTTGCGCCCCTTGTCTATTACTTACATCAATCGTAATACAAGTAAATGCGGAGGATTTATGGGCATATTCGATAAATTATTTGGGAATAAAAAGAATGGCAATGACAGTGGTGGTGATGGTAGTGGTAGCGGGTCTGAAGTAGCAATTTCCTTTGAAAACACTGAAGCCATGCGCAGAGCCTATTGGAATGAAATTGGATTAGTTGACCAAGATGTTCTAACGTTTTTGCTAGATCCGGCAATGACCGGTGGCCCAAGCTGGCCTGGGCAAAAGCAAGCCTATATGCGCATTCAAACCACAAATCATAGGGGTAACCCATCTGCTATTTTGGCAACAGAGGGTCTTTCAGATAGTTTCAACAACGAGGGGAACATGGATTTAGGCCATGCCTTGGAGTTGTATGTAGAATCGGAGGATGCTGAACTGGTCTCGTCGGTTTTGTCAGATGTAAAAGGCACATGGCAGTTTGAAATGCTGTATCAAACCGGTCTCAATGCAGCGCACACAGGTGCCTTTAGGGGTCAATACGAACAGTACGGTACATTTTCATTTGAAGCGTATGATGTCAGTGTGCCTGAATCCTTCATCAGCAGTGAAGGTCGTGTGGGTTTATTGATTGGCATGCCTAGGCCAAATACGCCTAATTATGCAATCTATGAAGGTACGGACTACGGCGTTGCCATGCTGGCTGTGACGCTCATAACCGTGGCTGAACTGGAATACATTGTGAAGCATGGTGGCAAGGGGCGTCAAGAAGTGATTAAGCGGCTACAGGCCAGCGGGAATCATCATTTGTCGGATGTAAATAGGGCCAGTGTAATTTAGGTTCATTCTCAAAATAATAAAGCGGTAGGGTAGACACGGAGTCACTATGCCACTTAGTCATTAGTTTAGAAGGCCCCACGAGTGCACTTGACCGCATGGGTCACCGGGTTGATTTTGGAGGATGGTTCAAAAATGGGAAAAGCATTTTTAAAGGAGTTACCACGAATTTATAGTTCATTCACGCAATATCTTGATGAGGATATTGCTAAAATAAGGATGGATGGGTTACCTATAGGTGTCGGCTATTTTTTCGTCAGTCGTGCACTTCGCTTAAGAACACTGGCAATTTGTGAATATCTTATTAACCAAAATATCGGATTGATGAAGATAAAGATGTACAACGCAGCACTATGTGGCTTAAGGTCGATTGAATGGTTTGACGAAAAAAAAGATGAGCTTAATGTGTCAAATTCCTTGTCGCTAAGCACTTCTAGATACTTAGAATTTGCACTGATTTCAGAGAATATCGAACTCATTAAGGAGGTAGCTAAAAAGTTAGGTGGACGTGGGGCGCTAGACTCCAAAGATATTGGCAATGAAGCCCTTTATAGTGGTTATGCACTTAAATACATTGTTATGAATGATTACTCAAAAGCGCTAGAATACATTGAAAAGTTACATGCAATGAAGAAACTAGCTAAGTACAACTTAAATGAAGGCAATGCGTTATTGGGAATTATAAATGGTGATAGCGAACAAGTGAACACGGCTCTCGTCATTATGTTAGCTGAGCATAAAAAGTTTAGATCATATTCAAATACTGAGGAAGAATTTATATGCATCAGAGTGCTTGCATTCTCAAAACTCGCAATCAGTAAAGGAATTTTGATAACAATCGATGAAGATTTAGCACCAAGAGAAATAATTAATCCTACAGAAGGCCTTGACTATGAGTTGATTGAGTTTTTGAAGTATCAGTAAAAGCGATCTCAATCACTTGATTTCAAACACTTAAGGTAACTTATCCATTAAAGGAGTTTCAAATGAAATATGTACTCATTGTGCTGTTAGGCTTTGTAATTTTTGGTGCTGCTAAAATTTTTAAGCGTCCCCAGGCAACAGAAGAAAAATGGACCTGTAATCAATCACAACTGGAAGCTTTGTTAGCACAACTACTAACAACTTCAACAGGGCGAGCTTTTGCTGATATTCTAGGATTTATCAATGATCCCAAAGTGTTTTTTAATGATAATCCAGAAATATTTGAGGACTATTTCTTAACCGAAAGTGAACTCAAAGATTCAATGGATTTAATTCTGATTATCCTTAAACACCATATGATATTTGAAAACAATTTAGAGATGATTGACTGGAAAGAGTTGAACGAAGAAACTTTTGAGAAGGTTAATTCACTAATGAGGTCTAAATCATTGAACGAGATTAGTATTAGTGAAGGGTGGGGTGACTTAGAACCCTCTGAGTTCTTAAATTTGTGTGGAGAATTGGTGAGAAATGATAGTTGCTACACTCTCCTAGAATTAGGCCGTGGAACAGACGCACTTGAATTTTTTTTGGTGCCAACGGAACGGGTTGATCAAATTCTTAACTTAAGCAAATCGTTAGACTTTAGCATCTCAATTCTTGAAAATCAGCCAATTATATGATAGTGGTATAATTGGGAGTGACTATGGTGAGTTTACAAGGAGGCATAAAATGATGAGGAGATTTAAGGTTATAGTCAGTGCTGTTATCATCTTGGGGTTGGTACTGCTTGGTGTTGGGTGCAATGGCGAGGATGTCACGAAAAGTAAGACGGCAGCGCCTGCGGTTGAAGTCAAAGTTTTATCCGGTTATCCCATGGACTTTATGCCCTTATTTAATGTTTTGCAGGTGAATAGCAATGCTTATGCTGTAAGAGAAGATGTGAACTTTGTGATTGGCAAGGATATCTATACCATTGAATTTCAGTCTTCTTCAGCACCGGAGGAAATCTCAAAGTATTACAAAGGATTGATGGATTCAGTTGATGCCGCTGCAAGCTTTAGTGAGTTAGAGTTTGAAGGGTTAATCGGTGAACAGCGCCTAAGTGTTAATATATCAGACCAGACCTATGAAAATGCGCCGGGATATGAAGTCACCCTTACTTTTGGGGTGCCTAAAGAAGACTACGCGGAAACCAATCACTATTTCAGTGATTACCCTAAAGATATGGTCAAAGAGTTTGGTTATGCCTCGAGCAAAGAAAATACCTATCTTGAGAACTATCTTGACAAACAAGTGGATTTTGGGACCTTCTATATCACTGAAGAAGCACCAGATAAGGTACTGAATTTTTACAGGGAAAACTACAGCACTGCCACAGATTTTAGCGAAACAAAAGAGGATTATATCACCAGATTCAAATGGACTGACGGGGACTTTCAGTGCGCCGTTACCTATTCGGATTCGGAAGGGACAGATACAATCAGCCTACACTTGACCAAACCCTTAAAGTAAAGTCAAAGTAAAGTGAAAGTAAAGGGTGGGATTTTCAAAATCCCGCAATTGTCCAAAAACACTCAAACAGCAAGGCTATAAAGCTTGCTGTTTTTTTTATGCCTTCGTGGTATAATTAATTATCGTAACCCCCACCGGGGGATAAGGAGGTTTATTTATGAGTGAGCATAGCCATCCGCAAAGCAAGCAAGTCATCAATCGACTATCCCGGGCCATTGGTCATCTAGAGTCTGTTAAACGTATGGCGGAGGAAGGGAGAGATTGCAGCGAACTTTTAGTACAAATCTCAGCTGTGATTGCTGCCCTAAACGGGGTTAGTAAGGTGGTATTGGAAGACCATCTGAATCACTGTGTGGTGGAAGCCGCCAAAGATGGGGATAAAAAAGTCATTAGCGATCTGATTGACGCCATCAATCAATATATTGGCATTACCATTAAAAAGGACGAGGGGATACACTAATCAATGTTATTTAAAGGACTCAAAGGACACTTAAAAGCCAGTGACATCAAGTATAAAGCAGTGGGCATGGCCATACTAGCAGCACTTTTATATGGTATCAGTGCGCCAATCTCCAAACTTTTACTCAATGAACTGCCAGCAACCTTGATGGCTGCCTTACTCTATTTAGGTGCTGGCTCTGGTATGTTGGCCATCAGTATTTATAATGTCGTCACAAAGAAGGAACAGTTAGAAGCAAAAATCACATCTAAAGAAGGGCCTTTTGTATTGGCCATGATCCTTCTAGATATTCTGGCTCCCATTCTTTTAATGGCTGGGCTTAAAATGACAACGTCCTCAAATGCATCCTTGCTTAACAACTTTGAGATTGTGGCAACTTCTTTAATTGCCCTTTTTATCTTTAAAGAAACCATTGGTAAAAGAATGTGGCTCGCCATTACCCTCATCACAGTTTCTAGTATTATCTTATCCGTCAGTGATTTCAGCAGTTTCAAATTTTCATTGGGGTCCGTATTTGTCTTGTTAGCCTGCCTGTCTTGGGGGCTTGAAAACAACTGTACCCGGATGCTGTCCTTAAAAGACCCACTGCAAATTGTGGTGATCAAAGGGTTTGGATCCGGTATTGGTTCTTTGATCATCTGCTTTATGTTAAATGAATTCAGTCAAAATTGGCCCTATATTGCGGTGGCATTGTTACTTGGGTTTGTGGCCTACGGACTGAGTATTTATTTCTACATTAGAGCCCAAAGAGATCTTGGCGCTGCCAGAACCAGTGCCTTTTATGCAACGGCACCCTTTATCGGGGTTATCATTTCTTGGATCGTGCTTAGAGAAGGCATAACACCTTCATTTTTAATTGCCCTTGTCATCATGCTTATCGGTACTTATTTTGCTGTGACAGAAGATCACGGACATGAGCACCAGCACAGCCCTGAATCCCATGACCATAAACATAGCCACCAGGATGGGCATCATGACCACCATCACCCCGAAGCTGTTATTGGGGAGCACGCACATGAGCACACCCACCAACCAGTAAAACATCAGCATAAACACTTGCCTGACTTGCACCATAGGCATAGTCACTAGGGGTTTTGAGAACAAATATGGAGGTCACCGCCATTGCGAATCGCCAAAGAATGCATCCCTTGCCTAGCGCGGCAAGCTATAGACATTGCGCAGGAAATCACTTCAGATACTACCCAACAAGAGTTGATTATCAAAGGGTGTTTAAATGAGCTGGCTCAGATCAACTTTTCTGAATCGGCCCCCCAGATTGCACACGCTATGCATCAAGTGGCAAAGGGGATTACGGGAATTTTAGACCCCTACCAAACATTAAAGGCAACCTTTAATGAGGTTGCCTTGGCATTAGTAGATGAGCTAAGAGTTGATCCGAGAGTAGCAAATAGTGCAAAACCCTTTGATACAGCCTGTAGATTAGCAATAGCAGGGAATATCATCGATTTTTCTGTGGGCATTGACGTGACCGCCGAGGACATTGCAAAGTCTGTAGAAGATTGCCTTAGTGCAAACTTATTTGGAGCCGGTTCTGTGGCACTTGAACGGGCAGCACTTCAGGCTAAGAGCATTTTATATCTTGCCGACAATGCCGGTGAAATTGTATTTGACCGGCTTTTAATTGAAGCACTGCCCACCCACAAAGTCACTGTGGTTGTTAAGGGTGGGCCTATTGTGAACGATGCAACCTTTGAGGATGCTCTATTAGCAGGACTTCCAGCCCTTGTCAATGTGATCGACAATGGTTACAATGCTCAGGGGACCATCCTCCACAAATGCAGTCCGGAATTTCAAAACCTGTTTTATCATGCGGATCTTGTTATTAGTAAGGGTCAAGCCAACTACGAAACCTTAAGCGACTTACCATCAGATGCCAGTAAACCTAACCAAAGACGATTCTTCTTAATGCGAGCAAAATGCCAATCCGTGGCCCATGCACTGGGCTGTGAGAAAATGGCATTTGTGCTTGATGAAACCTAGGGACAGTTAGGTGATAAAAAAAGGACCCAACCCCCACTAAAATGGGTGTTTGGGTCCTTTGTCTCATCAGATGCTATATAACAGATTGCTTTATATTACTTACTCTTGATTTAGTTCCGCCTTACGTTCAGCAGCACTAATGGTCTGTTCAAGTAACATAGAAATGGTCAGTGGACCAACACCACCAGGTACTGGAGTGTAGGCACTGGCTTTTTCTATAGCATGGTCCAGGTCAATGTCACCAATGCCACCAGCATTATAGCCAGTGTCAATCAAAATGGCGCCTTCTTTAATCCAGTCTGCCTTGACAAATTTAGGTTTACCAACTGCTGCAACTACAATATCTGCACGTTTGACGATGTCTGAAAGATTCTTGGTTTTTGAATGACAAATGGTCACTGTAGCATTGGCATTCAGCAATAACATGGCAATTGGCTTTCCAAGAATAGGACTTCTGCCAATCACTACGGCTTCTTTGCCAGTCATGTCTAGGTTGTAGTGGTTAATCAGTTTCATAATACCAAGGGGAGCGGCGTTGACAAAGGCATTGCTCATCATGGTCATGCCACCAAAACTGCTAGTACTGACCCCGTCAGAGTCCTTTGTCAGTGCAATGGCATCAAAACAAAGTTGCTCGTCAACATGTTTTGGCACCGGGTGCTGAAGCAAAATTCCGCTGACCGTCATATCATTATTAAGGGCGTGAATTTTAGCAATTACTTGCTCGGTGGTATACTCGTTAGGAAGCTCCACTCTAATAGCCCGCATCCCAACCCGCTTGCAGGCATTGATCTTCATTTGTACATAAGCTGCATTTTCTTCGCTGTCACCCACCAAAATCAGCGCAAGGGTGGGAATAATCCCCGTCTTGTCCGCAACAGCAGCTACTCTAAGAGCAAACTCTTGCTCAAGTTCTTTAGCCAACGCCTTACCATCTAATACCAACGCCTTATTCATTGCATTCCTCCATGGTCTATGTTTATATCCTCATATCATAACTTGAATGGGTGCCGGTTGCAAGACGTAAAGGCTTGTTTAATCAAGCTAAATGTAATACAATATTTAAAGGAAATATCTAAACTGACAACCGAGGCGGTCTAACAAGACGGCTTTTTTTATGACCTTTAAGAATTTGTTGTATAATATTTTCAGAGAATATGATTTTACGAGATGGGTGGTGTATCTAATGAAATGGACTCAAAAAACACTGGTGTTGTCATGGGTACTAGGGTTGGCCCTATTAATGGGTGGTTGCCAACCGGCAGTGGCCAGCGAAGAGGGAAGAATTGAAGCTTTGGTAGCCATTCTCGATCAACCGACAATTGCCGACGACGTAACAGAGGCAAAGGCTCTAAATCTCATCACCACTTGGGAACCAGAGGCCATGGAGACCACCTTGAACAAGCTAAGCTTTGAGGTGATCAAACGAGAAAGTAAACTTTTATACCGCATTCTGGATCAAGCTTTTCCTAAATGGCAATATAATTTTGAAGGGTTTACCATTACGTATTTAAAGCAAGAGAGTGCTTTGCTGGGGCTTGAAACTTCAGTGGTTGCCACAGAAGATCCGCCCATTACCATTATTGAGAGCTGCTTGTCCAGCGCTGATGTGCTCAATGCTTTTATTAAGCAAGTGACCGGTGATGGAAAGGTGGCAAAGGAAGATTTATTTGTTGCCCGCAGTAGTATCAAGGGTTCTTGGCAGGTGGTAGGCGGTAAACCGACTTTGACATGGCTAGAACTTGAGATTTACAATATTATCGAAAACAAGCATTATGGGGTTGAATTTAGAAGTGCCAGTTTGACCATTAAAAATATTGCTAGAAAAACCGTTGATTTTCAGGATATGAGCGTCAGTGAGTTGGCAAAGACCAGTATGGAAGCTGACTTTGTAAGCTTAGTACCCTTAGATGTATTGGTGCCTGTGCGACTTGATTTTGTGGCCTACTCCGATACCACCAGCGAGGAGGGGGCAGGCCTAGCCCTGGCTGAAAAAAGCGATGATGGTTTTGTGCCAAAGAACGACGGAGCATACTCGGACATTATTGGGACATTGGGCCTATTTTGGGTAGCTGCAGAGGGTGAGAAGATGTTGGATTATCAATTGGTCAGTGCCGTTAAAGAGTAACATGTTTGAATAAGCGTGGGACTTGTAACTGACAGACAGGCGATAGTAGGGAGAAGGAGACAAGATGTTCGGTATATTTATCAATGCATTTACAATGGTGTTTTTTGCTGAAATGGGCGATAAGACACAGATTTTAGCCATGAGCTTGGCGGCTAAATACCCCCTTAAGAAGGTAATTACAGGTATTGCAATTGGGGTTTTAGCGAATCATAGTTTGGCAGTGGCCCTTGGGTATTTTTTAGGCAAGGTGCTACCCATGAACATTATCGGGATTTTAGCCGGAGCACTCTTTGTCTTCTTTGGTTTAATGTCTTTTAAAGTGGAAGACGAAGAAGAAGAGGCTGATCGTCCCATGAAGTTTTCTATTGTGGGCACCATTGCAATTGCATTTTTTATTGGAGAGCTTGGAGATAAGACGCAGATCACTGCAACGGCTCTTGCCACACAATTTGCCAGTCCTTTAGTGGTCTTAGCAGGAACCTTTACAGCCATGATGGCCACTGCTGCCATTGGTATAGCCATTGGCTTATTGCTGGGTAAAAACCTGCCGGAAATGTTGATAAAAGTGGTTTCTGGATTTGTATTTGTAGGTTTTGGCACACAAAAGTTGTTTCAAACCGTGCCTCTTTTAAGCACCCCAATTTGGATGTTAATGTACACCCTTGTTCTTGGGTTGATGCTGTTCTGGGTGATTCGTCCGACTTACATCATATGGCGCTCTGGTCAGTTGATGCCCATGCAAAAAGTTGCTGAGGCCTTGCGTCAGATGCAAGACGAGCTTAAACATATGGCAGAGGGACTATGCCGTACAGAATCCGTTTGTGGTACTTGTCTTGGAGATGGTTGCATTGTAGGACAAATAAAGGTGTTGATACAGGCCCTTGATCAACATGACGACAATGGTGTTGAAAGCGCCCTGTCACTGGTGGCTGTTGCAGTTGATAAGCACTTTAACTATACCATCGCTGCAGAAGGCTTAAGTCGCTTAAAATCTTACCGGACCACCCATCCTGAGCTAATGGCTCAATATGGTCATAAACTGGCACCAATCGAAGAGCGATTGACTCGGTTGACACAAATATAGATTATTTGACACCAAAACCATAGATTTGATTTAAAAGTTGATTTTGACCAGGGTTCAAACTGGAATAAATCAGCTTTTTAATTTCAAATGGAAATACAGAAAAATTAGCCTAAATTAATAGTGAATATTGTTTGAAAAAATGATATTATATTAATTATTTATCGTACAATTAACGTTTTTTATCAATTATTTCACTGTTATTTTACTGTTTTTTACTAGTTGCTTGTTGATTATTTCGACAGCGAAAGCGAGGGTCTGGCATGAGGTTTATTGGAAATTTAGGCATTAGACAAAAGATATGGTGTCTTGTAATTCCTGCACTATTTTTTATTGTCTCAATTGGTACAGTTGGCTATTTAGGCTTAGCCTCTTCAGTGAAAGAAATTGATGGTAGCTATTACCAAGTCTATCTGCCTACAACTTATGTAGATGCAGTAAATGCTTTGAACTATAAGTTAAGATCAGACATGCTAGAAATGATGATTACAAGTGATGAAGATAAAAAAAAGGAACTGACCACTAGTATTGAACAGACCAAAAATGAAATGAGTAAAAACCTAGCTTTGTACGAAAAGACAGACATTGACCCTGAAGAGTCGGTTATACTAAAGTCATTAAAGGAAAAATTAGTTAATAATCAAACTGTCACCAGAGACATTATGGCCTTGGCAGCCGCTAATCAGACCAATCAGTCTTATACCATGTATAAAAATGAATTTGGCCCTAATCAAGATGAGATAGATAAAAATCTGGGCTCTTTGGCAGCTTACAACGTTAAACAAGGAAAAATAATGGTTCAAAATTCACGGGGTGACGTGGCTTTATCTGGAACGATTATTTTGATTTTAACCCTTGTATCCTCTGTAGCTGGATACATTATCTCAAGATTGGTTACAAAGGTTATTGTGCCGCAACTAAGAGAAATGGCAGCTTACCTTGAAAAAGTAGCCACAGGGGATTTGAGCATGGAAACCCTAATCGCCGCAAAAAAGACTGAGATTTATGATGATGAGGTTGGTAAACTCGCTCAGTCAGTGATTAAAATGAGAGAAAATCTGTCCAAACTGATTAGTAATGTCAACGATTCGGCAACAACCATTGCGGCTTCTGCCGAGGAACTATCAGCCAATGCAGGGGAATCTTCAAAAGGCATCGAAGAAATTGCTAATTCTGTTACCATGATTGCCACAAATACAGATACGCAACTTAAAACAGTGACAAAGTCTTCAGGTATCGTAAATGACATATCAGCAAATATCGCTGAAACCGTTGCCACTACCAATGATACTAGTATTGCTGTTAAAGGGACATTGGAAGCAACGGTTGTAGGCGAAAAGGCAATTAATAAGGCCAAAGACCAAATGAACCAGATCAGAGCAACTGTTCTAGACCTTGAAGATGTGATTGGCAACCTAAACACAAGTTCAGGGCAAATTGGCCAAATAGCAGGTTCAATCTCAGCGATTGCTGATCAAACCAATCTTTTAGCCCTTAATGCTGCCATAGAAGCTGCCAGAGCAGGAGAACAAGGAAGAGGATTCAGTGTTGTTGCAGATGAAGTTAGAAAACTGGCAGAACAATCCCAAATTTCAAGTAAGGAAATTACAAACTTGATTTCTCAAATACAGAACTTCACCACCAATGCTGTTTTAGCAATGAGAGATGGCAGTGAGCAAGTGAAGATCGGACTTGAAGTGGTAGATAGTGCTGGGGATGCATTTGATAATATTGCAACTCAAGTGAATGGCATCAGTGAAATGATGCATGCAGTTACACAGGACGCCCATGCCATCGCTGATGGTAATGTGGTTTTAGTAGAGACCATGTCCCAGGTTGATCAAATCACCAATGAGGTTGCAGAACAAACCCAAAATATTTCTGCAAACGTGGAAGAGCAAAGTGCGGCAATGGAAGAAATCGCCAGCGCTTCTGAAAGTTTGGCTGAAATAGCAAGTAATCTTCAGTTAGAAATTTCGAAGTTCAAGCTATAGGGGGGGAGAGATCCTCCTTTTCTATGCTATAATAACTTGACGGTCTTTTACTACATTATTTATATGGAGGTCAATTGTGAATAATTTTTTCGAGAAACGCTTAAGGAACCACCTCAATAACTACTTTAAAGTAAACACAAAAACAATCGTTGCTACAGGATTAGGTGCAGCCATCTTTACATTGCTATTTATGTATGTTAAGGTCCCTTCGCCAATTCCAGAAACAAGCTTTCAAACGGCTTATGCCGTTAGTGCCTTGTTTGCGACACTGTTTGGTCCTATAGCAGGGGGCCTGATTGCCCTTATCGGTCATGGTCTCAGTGATGCGATTCAGTATGGCTCACCATGGTGGAGTTGGGTAATCGCCAGTGGCGTGGCTAGCTTTATATTCGGTTTTGCTTACCAGCGTACTGACGTTGAAAGCGGCAATCTTAAAGTCAGCGCCATCATCATGTTCAATATCATTCAAATCATGGGTAATGTCATTGCGTGGGTAGTGGTTGCACCGGTTCTCGATATTGTGATTTACGCTGAGCCAGCCAATCTTGTATTTACACAGGGGTTGATTGCCGCTATCATGAATTCAATCAGCGTTGGTGTCATCGGCACGCTTTTATTGGTTGCTTATAGCAAAACACGGACGCAAAAAGGGAGCCTGAAAAAGGGATGATTTTAGAACCGATCATTAAATTTGAAAACTTTACATTTCAATATCACAGCCAGTCGGAGCCAACACTCCACCAGATCGATCTCGAGATTTTTCCGGGTCAAAAGGTGCTGATTGTTGGCCCAAGCGGTAGTGGAAAAAGTACCTTAGGCCATTGTCTCAATGGCCTTATTCCTTTTTCATACCTAGGTAAGATTTCAGGCAGCCTTAAGATCAAGGGACAACAAACCCAAGATGCCACTATTTTTGACCTGGCTAAAACAGTCGGAACAGTGCTTCAAGACTCCGATGGTCAGTTTGTAGGCCTATCAGTCGGGGAAGATATCGCATTCGCTCTTGAAAATGACTGCGTCAATCATGAAGCCATGCATCAACGGGTTCAAGCCGTTGCAAAAATGGTGGAAATGGAAGGGCTTTTGGGCCATTCGCCTTTTGAGCTCTCCGGTGGTCAAAAACAGCGTACGGCTCTGGGGGGCGTCCTTGTAGACGATGTTGATGTCCTTTTATTTGACGAGCCCTTGGCAAATCTTGATCCCTTAACGGGCAAAACAGCCATCGACATCATCGATGGTATTCATCAGCAAGATAAAAAGACAATTGTGATCGTCGAACATCGATTGGAAGATGTCTTATTCCGACATGTGGATCGCATCATTCTAATGAGCGAAGGTCGGATTATTGCTGACATGAATCCCCACGAACTTCTTTGCACGGATTTGCTGATTCAATACGGCATCAGAGAGCCTCTTTACGTGACAGCTCTCAAATATGCCGGTGTGGCTTTGACGCCGGACATAAAGCCTGCTTATCTTGAAACTCTTGACTTGGATGCAAATCTTGGCCAAGCCAAGCGTGATATCCTAAAATGGCACCACACCCAAGTTCCCAAACAACCCCATGCACCAAGGGAACCATTAATCCAGATGGAGAAAGTACGTTTTGCCTACGATAGGCGTCGGCAAGTGATTGAAGACGTGACCTTAAACCTTGGTGCTGGCGAAATGGTGGCCATCGTCGGTAAAAATGGGGCTGGTAAATCCACGATTTTAAAGCTTTTAGCAGGATTTGAACGAATCGATTCCGGTAATATGATGATGGCCGGTCAAAGTTTGTTGCCCCTCTCCATCAGTGAACGGGCCCAGCGGATTGGGGTTGTGCTCCAAAATCCAAATCATATGATTTCAAAGACCATGATTTTTGACGAAGTCGCTCTGGGTTTGAGGCTCAGAAAGGTTTCGGAAGCTGAGATAGATGAACGGGTCACTGAGATTTTGGAAATATGCGGCCTCTTGCCATTTAAGGCCTGGCCAATTTCAGCCCTTAGTTATGGCCAAAGAAAGCGTGTTACAATTGCTAGTATTTTGGTGCTTAAGCCCCAGGTGCTGATTCTTGACGAGCCAACAGCTGGCCAAGATTACCATCATTACACTGAAATCATGACTTTTCTTAAGCAGCTAAACCAAATGGGCATTACCATAGTGCTGATCACACACGATATGCATCTGATGCTTGAATATACCACCCGAACGCTTGTGATAGATGGGGGTAAAGTCCTTGCAGATGAACGGCCTGCTGTGATATTGACAACGGCTGACTATATTGAAAAGGCTCATTTGAAAGAGACATCTCTGTTTGAACTGGCTCGGCTCAGCGGCATAGAAACCCACGGGGAACAAGTGGCATTTGTGCAGAACTTTATTGATCATGAGGGCCACGTCCTATGAAAAATCCTATGTTTTCTTATCAGCTTTTAGATACGCCCATACACAGATTAAGTGGGTTGACAAAACTGATTGCTTTTTTACTGCTCTCTTTTGCGGTGATGTTTTCCTATGATATTCGAGCGGTAGTCGCTGTCCTGGTACTCTCTCTCTACACCCTGAAGTTGGCTAAAATAAAGTGGCATCAGATACGATTGATGGTCATCTATGTGGTGATTTTCGTGCTGACCAATGCCGTTATCACCTTTATTTTTTCGCCGGAGCAAGGGGTGAAGATTTATGGCTCCCGTCATGTAATTGTCCATTTTATTGGGATTTATACCTTGACCCTTGAGCAGCTTTTTTATCAGCTCACAAAACTCGTCAAATATGCGGCGGTGGTGCCCTTTGGAATCACCTTTCTACTGACCACGGACCCCAGTGAATTTGCATCATCATTGTCACGAATAGGAGTGCCATATAAGGCCTCTACGGCAGTTTCCCTTACTTTGCGGTATTTTCCAGATGTCATTCGTGATTATCAAACAATCTCTTGGGCCCAGCAGGCCAGAGGTCTGGAAATGTCCTCAAAAGCAGGGCTGGTCTCCCGTTTCAAAAATGCCTTGATGATCCTTGTACCCCTGATTTTTTCCACCCTAGACAGAGTGGAAGTGATCAGCAATGCCATGGACCTAAGGGGTTACGGCAAACACCGCAAGCGCACTTGGTACACCAGTCACAAATTGATGCTTGGGGATTGGATCACGCTTTCGCTGTCCGCTGGGGTACTTCTGGCAACCCTGGGGTTGACCTTCTTTGTGAACCACTCCAGATTCTTCAACCCGTTTTAGGTGTTGCCGCACTAGGTAGCACTTGGGGACGTAACAGCTTTGCTCCCTTTTAACAACACTGCTTGGGTGTTGCGGCACAACACTGCATGGGTAGCACATATCTCCAAAATATTTTTTACCAAAAAGGGCGAATACGCCCTTTTTTTATTGCCTTTTTTTGTATGTGTGGTATGATGGAACTGTATAAGAGTGTAATAAATGGATTCGGTGTCA
The DNA here is from genome assembly GCA_964522015.1 of uncultured Fusibacter sp. Classification (GTDB taxonomy): domain Bacteria; phylum Bacillota; class Clostridia; order Peptostreptococcales; family Acidaminobacteraceae; genus QQWI01. The sequence goes on from CAZFST010000043.1 coordinate 17,279, forward strand.
AAAGTATTTAGTTGAGCAAGTAGACACAATCTACTGGGATTACGACATATTGCGCAGCTAATGTAAACCGGGTTAAAGTCATCATTACGGGAACTGAAAAAGGAGACCAGTATATGGAAATTATGTTTCTAGTGACAGGTATTATTGTTTTAGTTATGATCATCGGCCTTTTGTTTATCGCCTTTGCCATTGGTTTTACCAGCATTGGCACCGCCGAGGTTGGTATTGTCGAGAAATGGTGGAGTGGCAAGGGCTCTGTAGATGCTGATGGCCTAATTGCCCTTGATAATCAGGCGGGCTTTCAACCAAATGTCCTCCGTGCCGGTGTTCACTTCAAAACCCCTCTTAAGTACAAAGTGACAAAAGTCCGTTTGGTCACCATTCCTCAAGGACAGTTGGCTTACATATTCGCAAGGTCCGGAGAATCACTTGAAAATGGACAGACTCTTGGAAAATTAGTACCCGAGGGAAAATCCTTTCAAGATGTCCAGGGTTTTTTGAACAATGGTGGACAGAAAGGCCCTCAAAGACAAATCCTCCGTGAAGGTACTTATGCTTTTAACCTTGCGCAGTTTATTGTCATTACAAAAGACAAAGTCCATTCATTATTCACTTCTAAAGAAGAAATTCAACAAATTGAATCCATGAGAAGTGAATTAACAAGAGTGAACGGCTTTCAACCGGTTGTGGTTGGATCATCACATGAAGCCTATGATTCAATGGACAGCGAAACCACCACTAAACCCCTTGGCAGAGATACAATCGGTATCGTGACCGTTAACGAAGGGCCAACACCAGATGGGGGCGCTATCATTGCGCCCATAGTTGGCGATGGGGTCTCCAGTGAGCACTACCATAATAATTATCAAGATCCTGAAAAATTTCTTTTAGCAGGGGGACGTAAGGGCAAACAATTGCAAGTTCTGACTGATGGCGTGTACTTTATCAACAGACTCTTTGCAAGTGTTGCAATAGAAGATAAAACTGTGATAGCAATCGGTATGGCAGGGGTTGTTGTCAGTTACTTTGGTGAGCAAGGTGCAGATATTTCTGGTACGAATTATTCCCATGGTGAATTGGTAGCACAGGGTTCAAAAGGTATTTGGGAAAAAGCCCTACTGCCAGGTAAATACGCATTTAATACTTATGCAGGTAGTGTTCTTCAAGTACCAACCACAAACGTGATCCTAAAATGGATCAGTGGTCAAACAGGGGCCCACAAATACGACGATAATTTAAAGGAAATCAGTTTAATCACAAAAGATGCCTTTGAACCAAACTTGCCTTTAACAGTTGTTTTTAACATCGACTATCGCAAGGCGTCTTCTGTTATTCAGAGATTTGGTAATATTAAAACGTTGATAGAACAATCTCTAGATCCAATGATTTCTGGTTATTTCAAAAATATTGGTCAAACCAAAACACTCATAGAACTTGTACAAGCCAGAAGTGATATTCAAAATCAAGCATCTGCAGAAATGAAAGCAAAATTTGATAGCTACGACTTGGAGCTGAAAGAAGTCCTGATTGGTACACCATCGGCTTCTGCTAACGATCAAAGAATCGAAAAAATTCTGGCGCAGCTCAGAGACCGAGAAGTGGCTAAAGAAGAAATCAAAACCAACGAAGCGAAAATGCTCTCGGCAGAAAAACAAAGAGAATTAAATGAAGCACAGTCAAAAGCAGGAGCACAGGCCGCTTTAACACAGTCTTCAATCAACATTGAAGTGGCAGACAACCAAGGTAAAGCTGCACTGCGACTAGCGGAACAAGATGCCCTTAAAATTCAAAAAATATCAGAAGCAGAAAAAGTAAAAAGACAAAATGAAGCAGACGCCGAAAAATATACAAAAGTTGCCCAGGCAGAAGCCGCTGCAAAAACAACAGAGATGAATGCTGTTGCCAATGCCAAGCAAGTTGAATTAGCAGCCAATGCAGATGCACACAAACTAAGAGTTGTGGGTATGGCGACAGCAGAAAACGTCAAAGCCATCGCTGCTGCAGAAGCAGAAAAAGAAACAAAAGTAGGCCAGGCAAAAGGTTTAGCAGCCAAGGCCCTTGTTGATGCTTACGGCGGCGCAGAAATCCAAGCCATGAAATCGGTTATGGAGTCATTTGCAGAAGCACTTAAAACAGGCGGTGCTGCAATCGTGCCACAAACGGTTATCGGTGGCAGTGCAGATGGTAAAATCCCCAATGCCATTGAAGGCATCATGTCTTTGGTACTAGCCAATATGGCAAAGCCAGAACTGATAGCAAAGATGGTGGACAAATCAGAAGTTTAATAGACATTCAAACCCACAATCGCTGAGTCATACAATGGAAGAATCAAACATACTAATAAGTGTTTGAATAAGTGATTATCAGAAAAACCACATGGGTGTAGCCATGTGGTTTTTTAGTGTTCAATTGGCAAATCAATTTTGGGTTGCCAATTGAACACCATTGACAAATGATCATTATGGCGGTATCATTAAGTATGCTCATATGAGCAATCGTTCATATGTTTATTTATCCGTTTGCAACTCACATTAAACCAAGAAAGAGGTTTCTATATGTCAAAAGATTTCGAGCTTGACCGTTGTAATTGCACGGTCCTCCACGACGAAGTGGTGGCACAGGTGCGGGACAAAATGCCTGAAGAGCAGTATCTATCCGACTTAGCAGAGTTCTTCAAAATATTTGGAGACCCAACCCGCATCAAAATTTTGTCGGCGCTTTTTGAGGCAGAAATGTGTGTATGTGACATCGCTCATTTACTTAACATGACCCAATCCGCGATTTCTCATCAACTGCGAGTACTAAAACAGACTCGATTGGTTAAAAATCGAAAAGACGGTAAAGTGGTTTTCTATTCACTGGACGACGAACACATTAAACAAATTATCGACCAAGGTCTTGTGCACATACTGGAAGCTAAAAAGGGAGTGAAATAATATGGATACCACCATCAAGAAAAAAGACGTGATACCAAATGCCACTATCAAAAAAACTGTGCCAACACCTGATGCCATTGTAAAGAAAGAATTGATCCTTGAGGGCCTCAACTGTGCTCACTGTACCATTAAGATTGAAGATCGGGTTGGCAAACTTGAAAATGTCGTTAATGCAGCCCTTAATTTTTCCACAAAAGTACTCACCGTTGAGATTCACCACCTAGGGGATGCTAATCAAATTCTCACTCAAGCTACTCAAATCATTAAAAAGCTTGAGCCCGATGTGGTGGTTAAAAAGGTTGAGCCAAGGGTTCTGAAATTGGCAAATGCAGTGACCGCCACGGCCACAAACTCTGAGATACTTGAAAACCAAGATCGTTTAAATAAGAAGCGATTTCAGATCGCTCGTTTCACAATAGGCACAAGCCTGTTTATCATTGGACTACTTTTTCAATTTACACCCATGGTGGAGTTAGGGGTTTTCCTAACAAGTTACTTGTTAGTGGGTGGGGATGTCATTATTAAGGCCCTCAAAAACCTGCTGCAGGGGCAATTATTTGACGAGAATTTCTTAATGGGCATCGCAACCGTGGGGGCATTTGCCATTGGTGAGTACCCTGAAGGGGTTGCCGTTATGGTGTTTTACCAAATCGGTGAGTTTTTCCAAGACGCCGCCGTGGACCATTCCCGAAAATCCATCACAGCCCTAATGGACATCCGCCCAGACTACGCCAATCTCAAAGTGGGGGAAGATTACCAGCAAGTGATTCCAGAATCCGTGTTAGTCGGAGATGTGATTTTGATTAAAGCTGGCGAAAAAGTACCCCTAGATGGTAGGGTTTTATCTGGTTACGGAACTCTGGATACATCTGCTATTACAGGTGAGGCCTTGCCTAGGGATGTAGAGGCTGGGGATGAGGTTTTATCCGGGACAATCAATCAAAACGGCCTATTGACCGTTGAAGTGACTAAGACTTTTGGAGAATCCACAGTTTCAAAAATTCTGGATCTTGTACAAAATGCAAGCAATCGCAAATCCCCTACCGAAAATTTTATCACAAAATTTGCACGGTATTATACGCCAGTTGTGGTCTTGATTGCCCTAGCCATGGCTGTTGTACCACCACTTTTGATCACTGGGGCAACTTTTAGTCAGTGGATTTACCGAGCCCTTGTCTTTTTAGTGGTGTCTTGTCCCTGTGCCTTAGTGATATCAATTCCTCTAGGATTCTTTGGGGGTATCGGAGGCGCTTCAAAAGCGGGTATCTTAATGAAAGGCAGCAACTACCTGGAAGCACTGAACCAGGTGGACACTGTTGTCTTTGACAAAACTGGAACCCTGACAAAAGGCGTTTTTACCGTTACAAAAGTAGAGGTAGTCAAAGGTGGTATCACAAAGGATGCGTTACTTGAAATTGCAGCCTATACAGAAGTTTTTTCAAATCATCCAATAGCAAAATCCATTGTGAAAGCCTATGGTAAGGCCATTGATCAAAAGGCGATTGTTGCCTTCAAAGAAATATCAGGTCATGGGATCCAGGCAACTGTCGGCGGAAAAGCTGTACTCGCAGGGAATCTAAAATTGATGCAAAGTGAAGGCATTGCAATCTCTTTAAATCATGGGATTGATGGCAATGAAGACAATCAAGTTAACGATTTGGCCAATGAGACAGGCACCTTAGTTCATTTAGCTGTAGACCGTCAATATGCTGGTTATATTGTAATAGAAGATGTTTTAAAAGACGATGCCCATCAAGCCATTCAAGCTCTGAGAAAACAAGGGGTTAAGCAAATCATAATGCTCACTGGGGATAGAAAATCAGTGGGAGATAAAATTGGTCAAGCCCTTGGATTAGATGCTGTTTATTCAGAACTGCTACCAGATCAAAAGGTAGAGAAGCTTGAAATGATCGAGGCCATGGTTCAAAACAAAGGGAAAGTGGTGTTTGTTGGGGATGGCATCAACGATGCCCCAGTGTTAACCCGAGCTGATATTGGCATAGCCATGGGTGGTCTCGGTTCAGATGCTGCTATTGAAGCCGCTGATGTTGTGCTGATGACAGACGAACCTTCAAAAGTAGCCACCGCCATTCAAATCGCAAAGAGAACCAAGCAAATTGTCTGGCAGAATATCTTGTTTGCATTTGGTGTCAAAGCCATCGTATTAATACTTGGTGCCGGTGGCCTTGCAACCATGTGGGAAGCGGTATTTGCAGATGTGGGTGTGGCAATCTTGGCAGTACTGAATGCCATGAGAGTACTACACACCAAGCAATAGCTCATTACAACTTTCATGAATAGCCATACGCTTTTATCGGAGTATCCAACTGTGTATCTTTTATAGAGAACAAAAAACAAGTGATAGATTTCTTGAGATCTACCACTTGTTTTTTTATGTTTACCTCTTATAAGCACTTACACAATATATAAGCCAATCAAAACTAAGGTCCCTCCTACAATTGCGGAAGAAATAAAAAACCGGTAACTATCCGCCTTAGTTTTATTCTCAACGCTTTTGGGTATCGGATTTGTAATTTGGGTCATCCGTACATTGTAATCATTGTTGATCAATACAGAGCTAAATTGTGAGCTGCATCCTAACCCCATAATCACGATACCACAAATCATTAAAAGATAGTTCAACTTGAAACCATATAAGAGATGAATCCCATAGCAGATTATAGACAGTACTAGAACATAAACAAATTTTTTTAAAAGATATAAACCAAAACCTTTAAACCATTGCCCTGTTTGCGCGAATAGATTCATGAATACCTCCGGTGGTCGAAATTTACTGTTATTTTTATCTTGACATGGTGCTCAAGTGCACTGATAATTTCCGTAACTTGATCCCTTTCAAGGTTGACATCGTAAACATGTAGCCCTTCTAGATGCCTAATGCGGATGTACTTTGGATCTAAATCAATACTTAGAACCTCTTTCCAGAGCAAGAATTGGTGTTGTATGTAAAAGCCTCTTTCTCCAATCCAAAGACTTTGGCGCTTTGAAAACATTAAAAGAACAGGGGATAAGAAAAGTACTGCTGACAAAGCCACAATTATCAAAGTTCCAGGAAGGCCTATATATGATGAGATATCCTGATCATATGATTCAACTACTTTGATGTATTGCTTAAAGACAAGCATATTGGAAATATGATAATATCCCCAACACATTAATAAAAAGATGACCGCTTCAACAAAGTTAGTTTTTCTTGTGATGTAGTTTCCTTTAAAAGCTATCTTGAGATCTTTCCCCCAAACTTTGACTTTCATAATCAATGGTCCTATGGCGATTTTTTTGACTGCATACCTTATCAGATGTAAACTGAGTCCTGTAATAGTCGCCAAGACAATGGCATCAACCGGTTTAATCATATGTTTCATAAAATAAAAATAAATCTCCATTTTACGCCCCCCTCTAATCTAATGGACTAAGTCGCATGTCATAAATTCACATCAAAACTCTTTCTGTAGTATAGCAAAAAATAATAAAAATAGTCTATTGCGGCACGAAAATGTCTTTTTATGGTATGAAAATGTCACTTCACTAACATCAACAAAAATAATTTTGACAATCGGGAACTTTTGAAACCTGGGGCCGTCTAAAGCTATAGAGTGAAACAACAACCAACAAATTCGGAGGATTAACTAATGAAAGCATTTCAAAAAGGTATTTCAATGGCCTTAACACTGACACTGGTTGCAACATTAAGCACAGCATCATTTGCAGCAGTAGGCGAAGCCACCACCACAACTAACGCCACAAACAATACACCAACCACCACAATACAAGCAGTACCTATTTCAGCACCAGCGGAGGTTCCAGTGGAAATGCCTACTTATCTACAGGGTCAAGCAGTTGTTAAAGCGGTTTTCGAAAACGGAAGACTCTTGGTAATGGTCAATGACATGGAAGTGGCCCTTAATACATCTGAAAAAACATTTGTACTAGATGCAAAAACAGGGTTGCCTGCAACCTTAACCAACTTAAAAGTGGGGGATTTATTATACGTTTACTATAGCCCTGCTATGACAAGAAGTCTTCCACCACAATCATTTGCAACTGCAATTATCACACAGGTGGAAAAAGATAAAATCCATCCATCATTCTTTATAGTGAAAGAAGTGGTGTCCCGTAACGAAAAAGAAGTTCGTGTTTTAAATGAGGCTGGGGACTTAATTGCAACCATCACTAAAGATATGCCACTTTCACCCTTTAAAACAAAGCAAATCGTTGCCCTTCAAGATATTCAAGTGGGATCACAACTCTTCATTTGGTACGACATAGTGGCTATGAGCTATCCAGGTCAAACCCATGCCCAAAAGACAATTTATATTGGACAAGCTGAAAATGCTGAAGTGACACCGGATTTAGGCGTAAAACCTGTTTTAGTTCCAAAAGATAGCAAGTTTGATGAAAAAATAAGTATTAATGGTAAGGTTCTAGCCCTTGGCAAATATAAATGGCAAGCTCAAAACGGCCAAGTAATGGTACCCCTTAGAGTGGTTGCAGAGGCCCTAGGCTTTAAAGTGACTTGGGATGGCAAAACTAAAAGCGTTAGCTTAGATGATGGCACTGTGAAAACCAATATCACACTTGGCCACGACGGCTATTATAAAGCAAGTAGCAAAGCCATTGGCTTAACACAAATGTTTGAGTTTGGTGCTAAACCAGTCCTGATTGAGAATTCTCTCTACGTTCCAGTGGCGCTATTTAACTTGCTATATAGCAACAATGCGGTCCAACTTTTGAAGTAAGCATTAGTAAGACCATTCATAAAAACAAAATCTAAAGCAAGTGGAAGCCATACGCGCAGCCACTTGCTTTTTCATTATTGTTTTTATTTTTGTTGGTATTATTTGCCTAACTTGCTGTGGTATAATATGTATGTCGACATAAAAATATTAGGGGGTTCAAAGTGATCAATCAATCCAACCAAGTAGAAATAATAGGAGTCTTACATGGCTTCCATAAGGAATCAGTGGTTTGTTCTTACCAACATATCTTTGATTTTGTACAACAATATAATCCGGAAGTGCTTTGTATCGAAATCAGGGCTGAAGATTTACATAAAGAAGATGGGTATTTAGAACGAATCTATCCTTTTGAAATGGTTGAACTGAAAAGAAGGTATGTAGATCAAATTGAAGTTATTGGGGTAGATTGGCTTGGTACAGATATAGAAGGCATTGAGGTTCCAGAAAATTACTTTAAGGAGTTACCCGTTAAAATCCTTGAGAAAAGATTTGAATCGGATGTTGAGATGGCTTCTGAACGTTCTCTCTTACAAATTATCGACGGATACCGCTATCAATGCATTTCCTCTAGATCACTTGGAGAGATTAATGATGGTAAATACGATGTGCTGTGTCGCGTCTACTACAAACAATTAAATCAGCTATTGGCTCATACGACATACAGCCAGATGGTGACTTCTTATGAAATCCGTGATGAAAAAATCGCACAAAACGTGTCAGATGTTATTGCTCAAAATCAGGGAAAAAGAATTTTGATTGTCGTGGGATTGGATCATAAGAGCTATCTACTTGAGCATTTCCAAGCATCATTAGTCTAGTGCCGTAATCCCATGTTCATAATTCTAAGTTAGCAAGACAGTACTTTAGTTGGTATTACCAAATCTGAGCCGGTGTTATAGTGAGTTATAGCATCAGTGACAGATAAAACTAAAGCGGTAGTGTAAAGTGCCGTATGAAAGTAGGGTGACATAAAAATTGGTGGTTTTGTT
>CAZFST010000044.1:0-25139 GCA_964522015.1 uncultured Fusibacter sp.
AATAATGGTAACTGAAAATTATTTATTTGGTAATATTAGTTACGCCGAATATGCGATTTAATATTCAAATACAGGGTTTACTGGTTGTATATCGATAGGATTTCCCCATTTGCTCGGTTTCCCTATTTGACCTACACCAATTTGACCTGTGCCTGTGCCTGTGCCTGTACCTGTACCTGCGCCTTGACCCCTTACAATATCTATATAAGGAGTGGTTGAATTTGGAATTACAGGCTTTAAGATTACAGGATCCAAATACTTCTCCTTTAATTTAGCACCTGCGCTCCTATTTACCGAATAATGCTCAAGAGTGTAATTCTTTGAATTTGTCATAAAATCTCTTACTTTATCAGATTTCGGCCCATAAATAATACCCACTTTATTCCACCAAGATACAGCATCTACTTTATGTGACATATCCGCTTCTTTAATTGGGAACCATTTTTTCAGTTCATCTGAATAAAACTCTTCTACACCATCTATGTTTTTATACTTGCCATCCTTAAACATCTGGTCTTTAACCTCCTGACCAACTTTGGTGGCCTTACCTGGTGTTCTCCCCATATACTGTAGCCTCTTACTCGTATTTTTAAGCACTTCAACCTGGTCACTAAATTTATCACCAAGCTTTTTGTTCTTTTCTGCAAGTTCTTTAATGATGACCTCTATTTCAGCATCGTCAATAACGCCTATACGCATTTCTTCCAGGAGATCACCATACCGAACTTGGTTTATGGTGCGAGTGCCATCTGCAGCTTCATCAACTAGGCTTTGTAGGTTAGTATTATTAAAACAACTTTTGTTATGGGTTAGAATTAAGCTGTTGCTCACAAAATAATTGTGGTTATCTTCAACTGAAATATTGAAGATTGGCGTCCCAGCTGTGCGATCCATGGTAATGGATTCAATGTCTACTAACTCAAACTCTTTCGTTAATAGCAGTTGACCAACTCTCAAGGATTTCGTCTCTACCCAGCCGATGCCTTCAATCACATTGACCATGGGCATGACGAGTCTTCTTGCAGAGTTAACATGAGAAAAGCCTCAATGACTTTTACTTCGGCTTCTCATAACACAACGCGTTACAAAAAAAGCAACTGAGACTATTACTGCCTCAGTTGCGGAGCTATTATCGTAAGCCGGTTAACACCCTAAATAATATCCAAAAGCAAATTAAAGTATTTCGCCTCTTCGTCATCAAAGATTTCATTGCCTTCTAACATATATGCTTTCAATAGATTTTCCTTTGCGCAAGCAAGGTCACCTAATTCATACAAGCTTTGTTCCAGTCGTAAATAGGTAAACGCACTGTCCGTGCTATCGGCACAGTTGAGGGCATCATATAAATTGTTCTTGGCATTTTCGTAATCATGTTTGAAATAGTAGGCTTCACCGATTGCTGTATAAAGCCAAGTACCTGCTTCCCACTGCTGCGTTGGCAGTGGCAGTAATGCAATAGCATCAGAAAAGAAGTTGATTGCTTTGTCGTAACTCCCATTATCCATAAGTAGGTTACCCATTTCACTTAGATTATTGATTTTTAAAGATAGGGCATCATCAAGGTCATAGCGAGCCGACAAGTGCGCCATGGACAATGTGTTTTCATTATCAGCTGGTTCGTCCACCGCTTTCGCTTGAATCCCTTGTGAAGGAGTGGTATCGGTAGCCTGAAGCTGTTCGATAAACTCTTCTGGTCCCAACTTTAAGAGTTTGAGGTATTTTAAGTCCTCAGCCTTACTAAAGTAACGTCCATCGGACTTTTTATTAGAAAGTTGAAATAATTCATATGCCTTATGATAATCGCCTAGTGCAAAGTACCCCCTAGCACAATAATTCTCACGATCACCACAATCAAGTCGTGTTAGATCACACTCTTTTAAAATATCTATCCATTTTCCTATTTTATCCAATTCCATTTCCATTATTAACAATCGTAGCATGCCAGACGCAATAACAAAACTGTCGCCATACTCAGTCTTCTTTTCAGGCAACAGCGCCCATATTTCTTCATCTAGTAGAATGCATTTTTGCAAATCATTGTTATCGTAAGCTGCATTGGATTCATTATTCTTCATATCGATAAGTTCCTGTATTGCTTGATCAATGTGTTTCATTCCAACCTCCAAAATAATTTATAGATATAATTCAACTTTTTTACACATTGTTTCCGATTAATCGACCGATAAGGCTTGGTTTCTCCAGGTCATTGGAATTCAAGTAACATTGTGACTAACAACATACTTGAAAAGAACTGCGAATTACTTTTAAGTGATAGATCCCACTTTCCATATTCTTAAGTGCATTTCCTATCGAAACGTTTGTGGCTAGGGCATACTATTATTATATCCAAGTTTGGTTTGAGCGTCAAAAGACAGTTTCCCCTTTTGACGCCCAAAGCAAGTTTTTAGTTATTTTACAGTTCATCTTGAAGATACGCATCTATCAACATTTGCTTTATTCGGAGCTAGACAGCGCAATACACTAAGCTAGCGCCACAGAATTTAATATTCAAATACAGGTTTTATTGGTAGTATCTCTTTAGGATTTCCCTTTATTATCGGTGTACCTATTTGCCCTACACCTATTTGCCCTGTACCTGTGTCTTGACCTCTTATAATATCTTTATAAGGAGTGCTTGAATTAGGGATTTGAGGAACTACGATTATAGGATCCATATAAGTTGCTTTTAATTTAGCGCCCGCGCTTCTATTAATCGAAAAATGCTCAAGCTTATAATTATCTGCGTCTAACATAAAATCTCTTACTTCTTTGGATTTTGGCCCAAATATTCTGCCTTTATTATTCCACCAAGATACAGCATCCACTTTATGTGCCATATCCGCGTCCTCAATATCGAACCATGTTTCTCCTGATTTAAACCATTCTTTACCACGTTCGACTTTATAGGTACCTTCATCTTTCATACGTGCCTTTACTGCCATTCCAGTTTTTGAAGTCTTGCTCGGCGTTTTCCCCATGTATTTAAGCCTATTGCTCATGCTTTTAAGCACTTCAACCTGGTCACTAAATTTATCACCAAGTTTTTGATTCTTTTCTGCGAGTTCTTTAATGATGACCTCTATTTCAGCATCGTCAATATCGCCTCTACTCATTTGTTCCAGGAGATTTCCATAGCGAACTTGGTTTATGGTGCGAGTGCCATCTGCTGCTTCATCAACTAGACTTTGTAGGTTAGTATTATTAAAACAACTTTTGTTATGGGTTAGAATTAAGCTGTTGCTCACAAAATAATTGTGGTTATCTTCAACTGAAATATTGAAGATTGGCGTCCCAGCTGTGCGATCCATGGTAATGGATTCAATGTCTACTAACTCAAACTCTTTCGTTAATAGCAGTTGACCAACTCTCAAGGATTTTGTCTCTACCCAGCCTATGCCTTCTATCCAAAATGGATGCTCTTCTGTCGCTTTGATAATTTCATTGCCAGCATTGATTGTATAAATATCATTTTTTGTACCGATGAAAGTATCATAGACGCATTTCAGTTCAATCTTGTTTGTGCTTGTGTCTTTTGAGTAGACATAATCACCTATTTTTATCTGTTCTATTGATTTCAGACCTGTTTGTGTTTGTACGAGTGTACCCGCAACGAAGCACCCCAGTTGTCCGTCAATAGCATCACAAAAGTCATCAACAATATCTTTAAAATTATCAGTCACAACACTCATTTGGGATTTCATGTCATCCAAAATACCATGTATAAATTCTGATATTTTGCCCAACCCCGGTATTGAATCTAACGCTTTAACGATAAAATTCAGTAGATTGGACAAGAATTCGTTAAATTTAGACATTGCATTGGATAGAATGGTGCCAACGAACTCTCCAAAATTCTTCATGTATTTGCCAATATACTCTTGTATTAACTTCATCGCGCCACTATTAACAGCAGGGTTTTGCATAAAACTCTTAATCGCAAAACCGCTTACCACAGGTATCGTCAGTGATAAAAATGTACATACGAAATTAGTTATTTCTTCTTTTGACTTTGTTTTAATTGCTTGATAAGTTGTAATTGCTAGACTTATGAGATCGGCACCACTTCCCAATGGCTCTGGTAACATACCGAACCAATCGCATAAGGAACGTAATTTCTCGAGTTCACTCTTTTGATTAATATTTTCGAGTTTTAATTTCATAAAGGCATCAGCAGTATACACAGCAAAGAGCTCAATTTCAGGAGTTTCATTTGGATTATCTAGGAATATCCTCCATTCCCCATTGATAAACCTTACTGTTGCGGCTAGTTGTATTCCACTTTTATTTTCAAGTATTATTGGTGTGCCATCACGTAAGGGTGCATCAGTTTTTAGTCTGATATAGTCTTTTGGCAGAGCATACCCATTTTTCTTCAGATCAGCTTGCTCTTCTAAAGTGTTTTTGTATTTCCCCTTGGTTCTCTTGAATACGGACGGCTCAAAACCCTTGAGAATTAGACCACTACCATTAGCCATTTGATAATAGCTATCTCCAACCTCAACAATCATGCCATTGTCAAGGCGACTACCATCACTTTGAAATGTCAAACCATTTTGATTGAAACCCTTTTTTTGTTCTCCATTAAGATCCCAATAATTACATTGTGTGAAGGGTTTATTTTTATCAAGTTTTTCACATTCTAAGCAACCTTTTTTGAAACTTGTTTTCGCAACTGGATCCTTTTGTAAACAAGAGGTATTTTGACAATATGAATTATAATAGTGTGGGTGTGTGTCACTTGGCTTACCATCAACCCAGTCATGTTGTGTACATACTGGTTTAACTGGTATTGGGCCTGGATCGGTTTTGGGATTTGGATCACAAATCAAACAATCACTAACATATTTGCTTAATATCAAAGTTACCTTTGCAGAGCACGCCTGGCAGTACTGACCGCTATCATGTGCATGCTTATCATTATTCCATGACCCAGTTAATTCTGCATGTGGGCACTTCGGATTTTCTGGTGTTGGTTTAGGGTCTGGAATTGGTTTGGGGTCTGGTGTTGGTGTTGGTGTTGGTGTTGGTGTTGGTGTTGGTGTTGGTGTTGGTGTTGGTTTAGGGTCCGGTGTTGGTTTGGGGTCCGGTTTTGGTGTTGTTTGTGGATTGCAAACCTTACAAACGCCAACATAATTATATGATTTTCCATTTCTCTTTTCATGGCAAGCTTGACAATACTGACCACTTTCATGGGGATGATCTACATTTTGCCACGAGCCAGTTAATTCTGCATGTGGGCATTGTGGTTTTGGCGGATTACAAATCTTGCACTTACCAACATAATTATAAGATTTTCCGTTTCTCTTTTCTTGGCAAGCTTGACAATACTGACCGCTTTCATGGGGATGATCCTCGTTTTGCCACGAACCAGCTAATTCTGCATGAGGGCATTGTGGTTTTGGCGGATTACAAGTATTGCACCTACCATCAGAATTGCTAGGTCTCACAGTAATCTTTGCAGAGCATGCCTGGCAAAACTGACCGCTCGCATGTGGATGACCACTATTTTGCCATGAACCGGATAATTCTGCATGTGGACACATTGGTGCTGGTTTAGGTGCTGGCGGAGTTGGTGCTGGTGTTGGGGGTTTTGGTGCTGGTGCCGGTGGTTTTGGTGCTGGTGCCGGTGGTTTAGGCGCTGGTGTTGGTGGTTTAGGCGCTGGTGTTGGTGGTTTAGGTGCTGGTGGATCTGGCTTTCCTTTTTTCGCATCCGTTTCACTTAATCCCGATGTATATTGTTGCGCCTCAACATTTGCATCCAAATTACTTTGGCTAAATTCAGTGTTTACAGACTTTATAACAGATGAATTTGCAGAACCGTCTTCATTTTGATGGTTTTCTGCGTTACAACAATCCTTGCTATCAACACTATGTTCATGTTGCACATTTGGCATCACAGCTACTTCTTGACCATTCACCTGAGTATCAGCTGGCCAACTTTTGCCAACCCCTCCACTGGTAAAGGCAGCTTCTTGCGCTAGGGTCTGTGTGGTATCAGACCATGTAATCTGCTCCTGTGTAATTGGCTGCCATTTGCCATCTACAAACATCTCCCTTGTGACGGTTTCATTTGACGACTGGATTTGTGGCGTTTGAGAGATGGTGTTAAATTGCCAGTCACTTTGTTGTAGGGTCACGTCCTTTTCTTCAAAGGTAACCTCATAATTCTTCTCAGTTTGGGTCTTTGTACTCGGTGCCGCAAACACACCGGGCTGGTAACCTCCTGCAATGGTGGTCACCAGTACAGTGGCTACCAAGACCTTTGATATGCCTCGCTTAAGGCGATGTTTGATACTTTGTTGATAGTCTTGCATAAATCCTCCTTGTTTTCATTGTACGTTTTTCACTGATTTTTTCTTCTTTCATTTGCTTCTTGCAGCTGCTTCTTGCAACTGCCTCTTGCCCTTTTACTATTTCATCTTTTCCCTGTCATTTCCGTCTAAGCCTCACCACCTTTCCCTGTAACACGGGTCTAACTCAAGCCTGCCAGTGGATCAAACCCATAAAGGTTAGCGCGACCATCACCTTTGATAAAAATCAGACAAATTTTCAGATAGAATCCGTAAATCGGTATAAACAAAAGCAAGTAATGCCAAGGACTACGGCCCATATCCATCAGTCGTCTCAGGGTTAAGGAGATGTGCGATACCATAAGAATAATCACAAATGGTGCGTAAATCAGGAGCAGTGGGTCACTATAAATTGGCATTATCATAAGTGTCACAATCCAAAATACAGTAAATAAAATCACTTTTTTCTGGATAAATGCTTGGCGATTGATGCGGCCGGTAAACTGGAAAAATGTGCTCATGGGATCTCCTAAATGTACTAAACGTACTAAATGTACCTAAATAAATGTGTAGTTGGCGTAGTGATACTTTTGTGGGATGGTTCTTATGACCTTGTTGTTGGTATCCCTTAGCACCACATATATCTGGGTGGGTTGCTTATTGGGCGCACTTTGCTGGTAATAATGGTCTACGTAGACCCCCATTTCTTGGCTGTAAATCGTTTTGTACCATGTCAATACGCCTGATGCTACTTTGGGCTTTGTTTTTTGGAGCACCGATTGGTTGCATTCCGGTTTTATGTCTGATTTATTTGTGGCTTGTACTTTGAAGGCGTAGGTACCCAGGGGATTAAGGGTGCCTGTTGGGGTCACCACATAGTCGCTGATTGTGGCATACTGGCCATCTTTTTGTGTCTGTGTACCCACGCATTTGACATAGACACCATCATCTGTGACTTTCGTTTGAAGATAAGTGTTGCCAATGTCTTGGTTTGCTTTTGTAAATTGAGTTCTAATTTGATTTTTAAGCCCATCAGGTAAAGTGAATGCCGTTGAAGTTAATGTTGTTGATGTTAATACTGCTTGCGGTGACTTGATGCTTTGTGGGGTGATGTGCTGAATGCCCACCACTAGTAGGGGATTGGACTTGTCAAATAAGAGTGCGATGGTTGAAATGCTTTGGTTTTGGACGGATTGTATGTCCACATTAATTTGATAATGTTTATCGTCAACCCATGCAAGAGGTGATGGGGTTTGGGGCATTGTGTTAAATAAAAAGGACCCTTCCAGGTTTTCTCTGGAAAACGCCCGTAATGCTGATTCATCTTTGACAAATTTAGTATCAGCATGGGCCATGGCTTCAGGATAGTCCCTTTCTAAAAGTGCAATGGAAAGGGCTTTGGCGGCAGTGTAGCTTTCACTCAGTGATTTTAGTGCTTCAAGTTTTAATTCATGGGCCTGATCCATGCTCACTTCTATTGTGGCTAATTGCTGATGGTGCTTTCTGTTAACAAAAGAGAGGTTAAGGCTTTGTCCTTGTTCATTGATTGCTGAAATTTGCCACCCTTGTTTTGTTTTTTTTGCTTTCACTTGTGAAATGCCCTTGCAATAGGTCTCAAAAATTGTGGTGTGTGTTTCAAGGGGAATTTGATTTTGATAGATTAAGTCAGCGTTTTGATAGAGCTGCTCATAATGTTGTGTGCTGAGTGCGTCTAGTGCACTGCTGATATCAGCGGGCTGATGAATGTAGATGGTTAAGGCCAATACAATTACAATTCCCAATAGGGCCATGAGTAAATACAGCTTTTGTTTCATAGGTCTCCTTACACAAAGAATTTAACAATCGAAAAAACAGCGGGGGACAAAATAAAAATGAACATGGCGGGCAGTACTAACAGTAGTAAGGGTAGAAATAGCTTGATGGATGCTTTTGCGGCCAGTAGTTTTGCCCGCTCTACTCGTTTAAGCCATAGGTCATTAGAAAAGCTTTGTAGCTGATCAGATAACCCGTATGCACCCATTTGTAAGCCTTGTTTTAATAAGGTAATCAGCAAGGTCATTTCTCCCAATTTAACCCGATGACCCATGCGATCAAGTGCTTCTATCCGTGAATGGCCAAAGGTAACATCGTCTAAAAATGTGGTGAGCTCATCTATCAATGGACCCTTTTTTATGCGTGTCAACTCAATAATGGCTTGATAAAAACTTAAGCCTGATGCCATTGTGATGGCAATGGCTGAGCTGATGGTTGGCAGTTGTTTGATGATTTGGTGACATCTGATTTGTGCTCGTTCTTCCAACCAAATAATAGGCCAGACACAAAAATAGAGAATGACACAGGTTGCAACCCCTTTGCTAAGGGGTGTTTCTAGGCAAGTCATCAGGGTACACCAACTGATAATTGCCGACAGCCAGCATCCTTTCAAAACCGCCTCAAAATCATGGAGTGGCAGTTCTTTTATCAGTCCAGCTTGCATTAACTTACTGAGCCATCGCTGTTGGATGGTTGGGTTCAATTTGACAAATGATAGATTGATACTGCGCCCCAGTAGAAAAAATGGCTTCAGGGTTTTTAGGGTAAAGTCTGCAGTGGATTTTTGACGGGTCTTATGGTGGTGTTTCAAAGCTTGGCTTAGATATTTGCGGTCCATATCTAAAAAGTAGCCGCTGAGTAACCACAGCAATAAGAGTAGCATCAATAGGATTATGGGAAGCAAGTTAACCTCCTATGGTTGTACAGGTGGATTTTAAAACAACACTTTTCAAACCAAATATGACCATAAAGACGTACTTAAATTCATATTGGGTTTCAATGGTGCAAGTGTTTTTTGGTTCTACAGTGATATTTAACAATTGAGCCGCTTTCATGTTTTGATCAAGATAGGCAATTGCTGCACTGCGAGATACTTCTAATCCCAATTCAACTGCACCAGTTGTGTCATAAAGTGGCACATTGTAGCTACTCAGTGTGGCCAGTGATGCTGCTTCGGTGGCCATATCCAGCTGTGTTTGGTAGTAAAACACCAGACCACCATCTACTACTAAGCCAACTATGCCAATCAAAACAGGGAGCATCATCACAAAAATCACCATGATATTGCCTTTTCTTTTTTTCACTTAGCTGCCCTCAATGTAATAAACAGCTTTATGTTCGAGTTTTAGACTTGGCTCTTTAAAGATCCCTGCTAAAAGGGGCAATATCAAATCAAAATCATAGGTGACTGTCACCACTAAGGCCCCTTCAAGTTCTTGAGTTTGGTAGTGTACTTTCTCTTTTGATATGCCTGAAGATAAAACACCCATAACCACAGTCTCTATTTTCTCTTGCTTTTGCAGGTCCGTTAGGGTTGCTTCTCTCCATATCTGGGCGCCAACTCGGGCACCCTGACTGGCTGAGATCACAACTAGCATTTTGGAATAGAGTAACATCCCAATGGTAATCATAAAAAAACAAATAATCAGAAATACTGGCAGGATCATGGTGAGTTCAAGTACGCTTTGTCCCCTGCGCCGTCTGCCAAGTAAGGGAAAGCTGCGCATTTGGTTAGTGGGCACCGGTGATTGACTTAACAAGGTTGTTAAAAATGTCTTTGATGGCGTTACCAAATGCACTAATTGCAACAATTGCCACTAGAGCTACTAAGCCAAGAATCAACCCGTACTCCGATAATGCTTGACCTTCTTGATCCAATAAAAATTCTTTGATTGCTTTCATGTTTGCCTCCTTTTATCTCAACTTGCCATTGTTGGCCAGTTGTAAGCTGTTCAGTTGCTGCGTTTGATAGGCGTAGAGGGTGTTTGTTTGGTAATCATTTTGGTCCAAATGGACGACTTCAATAATTTCCTTTACAATTCTCTCCCCTGTTGCTAATTTTGTCAGCTGCACGATAATATCCACGGCGCTGGCAATTTGTTGCCTAATGGCTTTAAGTGGTAAATCCACCCCTGCCATTAGCACCATGGTTTCTAAGCGAAACAAAAGGTCCACTGCTGAATTGGCATGGGCTGTTGTCAGAGAACCATCATGACCTGTGTTCATGGCCTGTAGCATATCCAGTGCTTCTGCCCCACGGACTTCACCCACAATAATGCGATCTGGTCGCATACGAAGCGCCGTTTTAACCAGGTCTCGCATGGTGATTTCTCCACGTCCTTCAATATTTGGTGGCCGTGTTTCTAGCCTAATGAGATTTTCAACTTGTTGTATTTGCAGTTCTGCAGAGTCTTCAATGGTGATTACCCTGTGGTTTTGATCAACCGATGCGGAAAGGGCATTCAGGAATGTGGTTTTGCCACTGCCTGTGCCACCAGATACAATGATGTTATACCGCTGTTCAACAAGGGTCTTTAAATACTGTGCCACTTCTATTGGCAAGCTCCCTTTGGCAATGAGCGAGGTCATGGTCATTGGCTCTTTGGGGAATTTTCTGATGGTAATAGTCGGTCCATCCAGGGCTGCAGGGGGTATCACGATATTGACCCGGGACCCATCTGCTAGTCTTGCATCCACAATTGGCTGACTCTGATCTACCTTTCTATTGATGGGTGCCACGATTTTATCAATCACATGAAGCAATTCATCATGACTTTTAAAACAGATTGGATCCCCTTTTTCGTCGTATTGCTTTTTTAACTGCCCATCACGCTCCACAAATATGCCGTGGGTACCATTCACCATAATCTCTGTAATGTCTGGATCTTTCAGATAAGCATCCAATCTACCTAGCCCAAATATTTCTTGAAGTATTTCGTCCAACAAGCGATTTTTATCGTTAGGTTGCAACATCAAATCACCGTATTTATGTACCGAAAATTCGTCAAGGTACTTGAGCCCAACGGTTCTAAGTCTTTCATGTTTTTCTTCTGTGACAAGGGCTAAAACTTCTCTGTGTTGGTAAAGGCATTCTTTGACTTCGTCAATCAGACCTTTAATCCTAATAGACGCTTTGTCATAATCCCCTATTTGTTGTTCTCTACGTTGTTTAATCAGGTCTTGAATTGTCATACAAGGCCCCGTATATGCTTTCTTAGTCGCAACATCACGTCTTTATGCTTTGCTAAATACTGCTGGTCCCAAATGTTGAGCTCCGATACAAGGGTATGCTTAAAATCAGGAATCAAGGCACGAAAACGACAATTTAGGTGGTTTTCGATTTCATCCTTGTTATAAGCCACTCTGTAATTCACTCGGTTTAAGATATGAACCAGTTTATTGGTATCAATAGACAAATCCTTTAGCATGTCTATCATGGCTTCCATTTGGCCTACCTCTTGCAAATTCTGATTTTGAATAACAAAGATACGATCGGCAGCCTCCATAAGAGCGATATTTCGAAGATGTAGGTCACTTGACATATCAATTACAACCTCATCAAAACCCGACACTTTTAAACACCGCATCAAACCTTTCATTTGCTCGTAGGTTAGGGATTCCATTTTGACAGGTGGAGCTGATGGCAAGAGCATCAGCTTATTTGAAGTTTGTATTGAAATAATCCCATTATCAAATAATTCAGCTTTTAACTTAGCATCTTCTTTTTGGTCATAGTTGTGGGTAAAGAGCGTGTGTAGAAATGGCATACCATGATTTTCTTTATCTTGTCTGAGTAAAAACCGCAGT
Source organism: uncultured Fusibacter sp. (assembly GCA_964522015.1). Lineage (GTDB taxonomy): Bacteria > Bacillota > Clostridia > Peptostreptococcales > Acidaminobacteraceae > QQWI01. Next base: position 11,910 of record CAZFST010000044.1, read on the forward strand.
GATCCAAATGTTGCGCAATCTACCAGTAATGTGCGCCGTTCCTTTCCACTGAATTCATAAGCCAGTGCTATACTAAATACGGATTTGCCCACGCCGCCTATTGGCGAATAAATCGCATTTATTCTCATTTAGTCTCCTCTTTTTTTTCATGCCCCTTAAAAAACAGACTTGGTGTCACCGGTGCAATGGCCTTTGTCTGCCCCTCAAGTGGGTTGAGTAGTAAGCCCAGTACCCCTGTTTCTCTCCCTAAGGTCAATGCTAAACAGTGTTCAGGTGTGGTTTTAAACAAAACATCGATTTTATCACCATTTACTATCACGTCATATAAAAAAACGTGTTGCAAAATCACCGCTGCATAGACACCGCCTGTACTGTCATCCTTGGAGGTATAGGTGACATCTGCATAGTCACCCTTCTTAATGACCGTGGCCAAACCGTTGGTATTGCTAAAACCTACTTGAATCACTCTTTCGTCAGTGCCAATAAAAAACGGATCGTTGATTTTGTTGTTCTTTAGGGTTAAGCCTTCTTGGGATGCCACTAAATGGGTATCTGATTTTCTAAACACATATTGCCGATCAATGGCCTTATAGGCAATTTGCCCTATGAGTTCTTTCTTACTTTCTGTAGCATCTATAAAAAACCTGGCTTTTTCTTTAAATCCAATTGGCACTATCTCCAACATATTTTCTTCAATCACAGTTCGTTCTGGGATATTCTCTTTTGCAACCACCACCATCACCGTATCATCAAACCCTTTTAAGTAATCTGTCACCAGCTTGGTTAAGAGGGAGGCAATTAAGATAATCATGACTATTTTTATAATTTTAAGCTTTTTATTCATATTATTCCTTTCAAAAAGTTAATAAAAAAGAGCGTATCGTATTGGGATGCGCAATCACTATAAACTTCAAATAAATAGTGGGTCTTTTTTGGTAAGTGTCTGATTTGGTTTGGCTGGACTTGACTGTCCTGCAGCACAAGATTAAACTGTTTGTCAAATGCCCAAATTGCAATAGGTGCCGAAAGCCAAAAGGTATGAATGCTTGTGCACCGCTTAAAAAGTAAAGCCCCTCTAAAAGTACTTGGATAAAGACTTATGCCAAATCCCCGCTTAAAAAGACCTTGTACATCAACCACCTTTCTCACCACATAACCCCCTGTTCTGTTAAATAGAGGGCTGTTCCTGAAACCAATACAATGGGTACACCGTAAGGTATTTTATACCCTCGCAATAAAGTCAGTTTCTTATCTACCACACGGAGGCTCATAATGGCACTCCACAAGCCACCTACTAGAAAAATCAGGAGTAGCATCATTATTTTTTGCTCATTTGTAAACATGAGACTCAGTATCGCCATTAGTTTAATGTCCCCTGCCCCAAGCCATTTGTTTTTATAGGGCATCCAGAGAACCACACAGAGTAAAAGCCCCATGGCAATGCTGTTAAAGCTCAAAATGCCAAACTTACCCACGGCCATTTCTAAAATAAAAAGCGCCACTAGGCTGACATTATGAATTTTAAATTGCTTCAGATCCACCAGCGCAATCAATATGAGCAAACTTAGCAGTATCAGCATCATACATCTATCCTCACAATCCGTTTGCCAATATGATAGTTGATAGTGATCAAAACAACACCAAACACCATCAACACTTTTCCAAAAGCGGTATTGTAGAGTGGTTCCATATATTCCGGTGACATCAGAGTCAAGAGAACCACCATCACAAAGGGCATTAAGGTTAAAATCTTTGATTCAAATAGTTTACTAGCTGTTAAAGTCCCAATATCTTGCTTCACCTGAATTTTCGTGGTAATCATTTGCTCTAGATTACTAACTACTTCAATCAGGTTACCCCCTCTAATATGGGTCATAATGGTGATATCAACAAAATCATCGATTTCTTCTAAGTTACTCTCGCTCTTAAAAGTTTGTAAGACTGCCGTTAAAGCAACTCCCATTTCTAGGGACTCGTGCATTCTCGTAAAGGCTAAAACGATGGGCGCCTGAACGTGACTATGAAGTTTTTTGACTTCCACACTGGTATAGATAATGGCTTGGCGAATTGATAAGCCTGCTATTAGAGCGTTTTTTAATATGGCAATAGCATCTTTAAATTGGAGTGCCAGTAGGGTTTTATTTTTAAGCTTAGTGATTTGTTGCATGTAGGCCGGTACTAAAAACGAGACCATCCCTATCATGGATGCCATTAACAGATCCTTGAAAAACAAACTGGCTATGAGAAATATAAGCGCATAAGCGATGCCGATCACTACTATGTTCCTTTTATTAGTTGGCAAACGCTTTCTTTGGAAGTGTCGCTTCGATTTAAAATGAGCCTTGTCCATATTCATCTTATGACGACTTAGGCTACTTAAAGAAAAAATTGCTGTGACTTTATTCAGAACATAAAAAAAGAACAGAAAACATACCGTTGAAAAAATTAGCACAGTTACTTCCTTTCCGTAACATCTTGCAAATGAATGTTACCAGTTTGTTATACCGCTTTGCTTTTTGAACACAATTGCAATGGTAACAGTACCCAGTCTGCAAGTCAAGGGGGTATCAAGAGATTTAAGATTGATTTAAGGTTTCCGCCTAAATTCATTTCAAATCAGGATTTATTACCATTTGATGTGTTTAGATATATTTTGACGTAAAAAAATAAAATACGGCCTTCATGATTGCATTTCACTTTCAGAGTCAAGAAAGAACCTCTCTTTCAATTGCCATCGTCTGTTTGTTTGACTATACTCTATTTAGGAAGTACTGTCATTTTGAACAGAAAGGATACCTTATGAAAATAGGCATCATCGGCATAGGCGATATCGCCAAGAAAGCATATCTCCCCATTTTAGGGTCAAAAGAAGGGGTTGAACTGGTCTTATGTACCCGTAATGCTCAAACCCTAGAAACTATGAAGCTAAAATACAAACATGTGACCTGTGTCACCACCCTCGAAGAGCTACTTTCCCATCACATTGATGGGGCATTTGTTCATGCCGCCACATCCGCCCATTATGATATTGTTAAAACCCTTTTGGACCATGGCATTCCAGTTCATGTGGACAAACCGGTTTGTGACAACCTCAAAGAGGTAGAGAACCTATTTCAATTGGCTCAGCAAGTCAATACACCCATTTTTGTGGGCTTTAACCGCCGCTACAGCAAATGGGTTGCTGATCTCACTGCAGAAGCTCCCGCCCACCTAGTCATCCATCAAAAAAACAGGTCCACATTGCCTGGACCTGTCCGCGAATTCATTTTTGACGACTTTATCCATGTGGTGGATACCTTAAGACATCTGCTACGTGAACCCATCACTGACCTCTCTGTCAATGGACTGATCAAAGAGGGGCTTCTTTACTCGGTTAATATTCAGCTGACCACCAAATCTGCTGTTGGCATTGGCATTATGAACCGATACAGCGGAAAAAATGAAGAGCGTATCGAGTACATGTGCCCTGATAAGAAAATCATCATTGACGACCTTAATGACTGCACGATCTACCAAAACCAGTCCCAGGTTAAGCCATCACCCAGCGGTTGGGACTGGGTGCCCCTCCTGACCCGTCGGGGTTTTGAGTCCATGATTGCCGATTTCTTGACTGCCGTTAAAGCTAACAGTGGCTATGACACTAGGGCACAAGGCAGCCTGATCACCCATCAACTTTGCGAGCAAATTGTGGCTGCACTCCTTAAAAACTAAACCGCCTGTTACCAATCCAGATTAAAACCGTTGCAATCCCCATTAACAGCCCTACTTGCGGCAGGTAAGCCAAAATACTAGTCCCTTGTCCCCACACCGATACCGATAACTCACAAACAGCAGTTATAGGACTGCTAAATTTTAAGGCTCCCATCAATAAGGGACTGCCAAAGTCATATTTAACACTAAATGCTAAAATCAGTTGCACGTAAAACAGAACCATCACAATACCGTTATACCCATCTGCCAAAGCTTTCTTTGAACTCAGTAGTGCATTTGCCAAAAATACGATGCTAAATGCTACGGTATTGGCCACTGCAAAGATCACTAGAATACTGGGAATCTGCCACCAAGCAACAACCAAGCCCTTAAACACCACCGCAACCGCAGTCAATAAACCAAAGCTTAAAAGTTGCATAAGAAACGCCTGTAAAAACAAAGCCCCGCATACCCCAAAAGCACTAAAACCCAGAAGCTTATATTTTGTAAAAAATTGAGCTCGTCTATAGTAATTCAGATAACTGCCAAAGTTAAAAAGCACAGTACTTAGCACAATAAAAGTCATATAAGCACCCATAAAGTAGCCCATTTCTTCAGCCTCAGCCCCCTGGCTTTGAAAAAACAGCAGGCCGATGGGCAGTATCATATTAAAGAACAAATTATTAACATTGCTAAACTGTAGTTTTGTCAAGTAAACACCCAAATGCCATATCATTCCCATTTGTCTCATCATATTCTCCTTTGTCGCAAATCACATATTCAGTACTGCACCCTCAAGGGTTGTTCCATCGTACCGTCCCTCTGTATTGTTTGGATGGTAAGCATCAATCAGACCATTGACCGAACCCTGATAAACACTACAACCCTCTTTAATGGCCATCACCCTGTCACATAAATGGAACACTTCATCCATATAATGACTGGTCAGCACCACCGTCAACCCCTCATTTTGCAACCCTTTAATGACTTTCCAAACCTCGTGCCTTGCCACAGGATCAAGCCCCGTGGTCAGCTCATCTAAAAAGAGAATCTGCGGATTATGGATCAAACTCAAAAGAATAGCAAGTTTTTGCTTCATACCCCCAGACAGATTGCGAACTAAAGTACCCATTTCTTGACTTAATCCGAATGATTCTACTAGTGCCTGTGCTCTAAGGTTGGCATCTGCTCTAAGGTTACCCTTCGACCCAGTGGTTAAGGGGGATAGCTTCACATAGAGCCCTACGAGGGCTCCCACCTGAGCCTCGTACTCAAAGTGACTTTCCTGTAATTGCACACCAATGTGTTGGTAAATATGCTTACTGCCACCCCTTAAATGATAAAGGGTCTGGCCGCTTGTTGGTTCAATAAGTCTTGTTAGGCACTTGATCAGAGTACTTTTGCCAGCACCATTATGACCGATAATACCCAGGGTTTCCCCTTCATAGATATTCAAATTGATGGCCCTTAGGGCTTCTTTCTCCTCACTTACCTTGCTGCGAGATTGCCACTTGCTTCTTTTTATCGTGTATGTATGATGCAAATTGTTAACTTCAATTAGTTTTGTCATTTTTCGTTCCCCCTTTAACTCTAAACCCATTATAACCAAGAAGACAGCCCCTGCCATGTGCCATAAGGCATTGTTTTAGCACATAAAACAAATCGGCACCCATGACGAAAGTCATGGGTGCCGATTTGCTTATGCTGATCCTTCAAGCCAAGACTGCATTTTCAGTGCCAACTGTGTCCGTGATTTCATTTCCAACTTGGAAAGCATATTGGAAACGTGATTTTTAACCGTGCCCTCACTCAAGTAAAGCACCTTTGCAATCTCCTTGTTTGACACACCCTGTGCCACGTATTTTCCAATTTCTAGCTCCCTTGGTGTCAGTAGCGAGCCCTCACAACCCAGGTTGGTAGGGCACTCCTGGCTACTAGCCCCTTGATTCACCTTTCCACAATCATTATGACGATCATTTTGACTTACGTTTTGACTATCATTTTGAGTATCACTCGGCACCGTTTGGGTTTGCACCAGATGAGACACCAATTTGGCTGCCATCTCTAGCACCAAGAGCATCTGCCCTTTTAATAAGGTCTCAATGGCCGACAGAATTTCAGCCGCCCCAGCACTCTTTAAAAGATACCCATCTGCCCCATTTTGAAGGGCTTGAATCAAATAATCCTTTTCGTCAAAGGTCGTCAATATCAAAATCTTGGTTTGCGGCCGCTGGGCCTTTATGGCCTTTGTGGCTTCAATCCCAGTCATTTGAGGCATCCGTATATCCATCAAAATCAGGTCCGGTTTCAAAACTCCAGCCCTCTCAATGGCCTCGAGCCCATTTGATGCCGTGCCGACAAGCGCCAAGTGTGCCGCCAACCCCACTATTAAACTCAATCCGTCCCGTATGAGAGCCTGATCGTCAACAATCATAATTTTGGTTTTAGTTTGTTCCATTAGGCTAACTCTCTCCTGTTTTCAATGGTCGCATGGTCCATGGTATTTGGGGCCATCGCCGGCAGCGATACCGACAGAGAAAAGCCTTTGCCGTAACCGGTGGTAAATTCAATGGTTCCGGAGGCGCTGAGCACCTTGGCTTCCATGGCTTTTAAGCCTGTCCCTTTCACTAATAACAGAGTGCCCACCCCATCGTCGGACACTTGGAGGGCTACCCCTTGCCGGCTGTCATCATATTGGGCTGCGATTTTAATGTGAGTGGCTTTGCCGTGACGGAGGGTGTTAGTGATTGACTCTCGACTTAGCTCAAATAGTAAGTACTGCAGCCGCGGGGACTGGTCCCGAATGGCTTCATCAACTGTCAGATGGACGTTTATCAGCTTTTGGGCGTGGTAATGCCCCACCAATTCACTGATTACTGCGATATAGTCAAAGGGTTCGTCCAGATGGGCTTTTAAATCACGGACAGAGCTGCGGCAATCCTCCAGGGCTTGCTGGGTAATCTCACGACTTTTGGTCAATAGTCCCTTGGCCTGCTCTTGGTCAGAATCAATGATGATGGCTGCGTAATCGAGATACAGTAGGAGACCCGTTAAGGTATGGCCTAAACTATCGTGGAGTTCGTGGGCAATCCGTTGGCGCTCCTTATTTTGAGAATCCTCTTCAAGGGTTGCATTGAGCTTCTCAAGTCTAGTTTTAGAGCGCCAGTGCAATACTGCAAACCGTAGAATACTGATTTGAACGGCGATAATCAGGCCACTCATCACAAGCGAAAAGAAATTTGAGGACAGGGCATTGACGTCAAGGGCACTATAAGCCACCCCTTGACTTTGCTTCTCCCACAACTGAAAAATCTGGGTTGGCAAATCGCTCCACCACAGCAAGAGGCCCGCTATAGTGGCTACTAAGGCAGCAAAGGTCCATTTAATTGCCTTAGTTTGATGGGCAAAGGCCACATTACTCAAACATATAAATAGATAGCATATGCCATAGTTTTGAACGAACACCGCCATGATCATACTCACGATACTCGAAAAAATAAGGGAGCCTTCAAAGGGCACCCTATTCTTGTTTCTAAGCCAATCGCTGAAGGACGCGGATGCCATTAATAAGCCACAAGCAATGGCTAATTGGGGTTTTGTAAATAACAGTTTGTAAATATCAAAAAAAACAGCACCTATAAAAACGATGCCAATATAAGGCATTAAATTCACATTGAAATGCAGTTTAATATTTTTCATTGACCCTGCCTCACCAACCGAGAAATTTCGCAATCTATTCCTAATTGTACCACAAAGGACCAAATAAATGAAACAACTCTTGATAAAAAGCTTGGAAAACTTAGATAAAAAAAATGTAGAAAAGAAGCACTATAAATGTTATATTATAGAAGTTGTTTCTTTAATAATTTTTTGGTCCCAAATCAGTGCCACCACCACTATTAAAGCTGCGAGGCTTTTAATGGGTGAGAAAACACCGAAAAGCACAAAGTCGATTACTAGGGCCGTGAGCATTTGAGCCGCCACAATTAAGGTGGTGGAATGGAGTACTGGGAGTCGGTGCAAGGTGAAATTCGACACCAACATGGCCATTAGTCCAAAGACCCCTGCCAAGAAAAAGTACCAGGGTACATTGCCGATGTTCATGAGGCCACTGAGCTTGTTGCTAAAAACCAAAGCTAAAGAAAATGCCACAATGGAACCTGTAATAAAGTTGATGAGAGAACCAGGCAAAAGTCCTAAAGACTTTGCAGCTGCATTATTTAAGGATTTTGAAGTGACAATCATCAAGCCACCACAAAACGCGAGAATCATAGCCAACATCTTACCACCCCTTCCATTGAGCAACGAGCATTAAGCCCACACCGATTAGCAATAGGGACAACGAACCCAGTCGCTTCTTATTAAAAGGTACCTTTTTAAGGTGCCCTATACCCACTGCATCAATGGTGGCACTCCCCATAATTTGCGCAAGGGTTGAAAGTGTCACCGCTAATGTCACGCCGATTGCTCCTACCACATAGGCATCTAAGGCTGTCAAACAAGCGCCAATGACACCGGTTAAATAGAACCACTTGGGAATGCCAAAGAATTGGATTTTCTCTTTTTTAACCCTCATAATCACCAGTAACAACACCAGCCCAATGATATGAACCATAAAACTCACTTCAAAAACAGACATGTACTGCCCTAGCTTGCCGTTAAAGGCAACCATCAGTGAAATCAGTACGCCAATTAGTGTTACAGAAAAATAAAGCATTTTTTCACGTCCTTTTTAAGCCTTCTCGAGTAGCACTAAGCGTCCACCCTGATTTTTTATCAAACCCGCAGCTTCACACCCTGCGATGGTGCGGTTTAGGTGGCGAACCGATGTACCCAGCTCCTGGGCTAAAATTTGCTTGTCGATCACTAACCCTTGCTCAGGATTTTCTTGGTCTTCAAGCTTGTCTTGTAGAAACCTTATAAGTCTTTGTTTAAGGGGATACATAATAGTTTGGGACTGCCTCCCAATTTGCATGTAAGCAATGTCAGAAACTCTTTCAAGCATGGCAATTGCAAAGTTATTGTCTAGGGTTAGCCACTTTAAAAACGCATCTGTGGGCACCATCAAAACAGTCACTTCCCCATAGGCTTCAACGGTACAAACGTTGTTGCGACGTTTAAACTGCTCAATCATGCCAAATACTTCTGGGGCACTGACGATGTTTTGAAGGAGCAACTGCCCATTGGCACCACTTGTATAGATTTTGCAGTTGCCCTTTACCAAAAAACAGACCCGATCACCTGGCTCCCCTTCTCGGAGCACCACTTGGCCATTTGCATATGTTTTTGATGCGACTGCCTCTTGAAGGGCTTGTGGTACTTGAAATACTTGAGGTACTTGAGGCACTTGAGCAGCAACGTTTACGATCATCTTTCACCTCTTTTAATCGGTTTGATTTTGACACCAAACCATGATTTATTATAAACTTATGGGGACTCAGACATCTAGGACATATGTCCCTAATCATTATTACCACAATATCACCATATGACGCATCTATCAATCCAGCGTCACAATAGACTACACTTTTCAGGAGGCATTATGTCAACTCATAAACCATTATTAGCAACAGCACCCCAAGAAAGGATCAGCGTACTGGATACCCTTCGAGGCTTTGCCCTCTTTGGGGTGTGCCTTGTGAATTACGCCATGATGAATGCTACACAATCTACCCATGACCTCAATGCACTGACAAACCCATGGCTGGTAACAGATTCCCTTACTAGATACAGCGCGCTATTTATCCAAATGCTCGGGGAAGGTAAGTTTTATACCATCTTTTCATTTCTCTTTGGACTGGGATTTTACCTCTTTATGAGCCGTAACGCGGCAAAAGGACTACCAGCTAAAAAACTCTTTGTCCGCCGGCTTCTCTTTCTACTGCTCTTTGGTGTCTTGCATTATACTTTTGTCTGGAACGGTGATATCTTGCATACCTACGCCATCATTGGCTTCATCCTTCTGCCCTTTGAAAACGCCTCAAAAGAACGGGTGAAAAAATGGGCCATTGGCCTGTTGATTTTCTATTTGATTTCGATTATTGGTCTAACTTATCTGATGGATCTTGCCCAGGTTAATGGTCTAATGGATACAGGGGCCACTGCTACCACTGAATCTGCTACTGGCAGCATCAACGATCCAAATAGAGATGTTCACATTTATACCAAAGGCACTTACCTTGAAGCAATCGCCTATCGGATGGGCTCTGAGTTTCCCATCACCCTACTGAACACCCTGTTTTTAGGCTCTAAGATTGGCGGCATGTTCCTATTAGGCCTTTATGCAGGGATGAGCAACACTTTTAGAAACCTTCAAGAAAACCTGCCAAAGTTTAAAGGCTTACTGCTAAAGTGCGCACCACTGGGTATCTTACTCACAATTTTTGTTGTGCTTATTCAAAGTGGCCTTATTTTAAAGGGTAATTCATATCACTTCAGTATCATTACATTTGCCAAAGAAGTTTCCCATATTTTATTGGCCCTGTCTTATGTCAGCGTGATCTCCATTTTATTTGCACAGCAAAAGCTGACCTCATTTTTTAAGAGTCTAGCCTTTGTGGGACGAATGGCCCTCACCAATTACCTGATCCAGTGTCTAATTGGTTCTTTGGTCTTTTATGGCCACGGTCTTGGCCTTATGTTTAAAATCAACACTTTCCATGGCCTTTTAATGACCCTGGCCGTCTTTACATGCCAAATCTTTTTGAGCCAACTCTGGTTTAAAAAATTCACCTTTGGCCCTGCAGAATACCTGTGGCGCAAGTTGACCTACGGGGGGCAAAGGGAGCAATCGGGGACGTAACAGGTTTCCGACAAAAAGGCAGCGTAGGGGGACACTTTCTCACCCCCTACGGTATAGACTTCAAATTTCTGATTTTAAAAAAGGGTAATAGAAAGACTCTCGGGAACCCGAGAGTCTTTCGTATTTCACCGCTTCCGATTATGTAGAACGTCAGTAATCTATTTGCGCATACGGCGAACCTGCATAAAACCGTAAAGTGCCTGCATGGCGAATAGGCAGGTAATGGCTAACATCAATACCCACAAGTAGCCACGCATCAGTGCGAAGGGGGTTTCAAACAGGAAAGCGCCAACAAATCGGGGGCCCTTCATTTCCCAAAGACCGGGTGTAAAATAATACACTGAGGGATTGAAAAGATCTAGCACACGGAACCCTTGGGACTGTGCTATTGATATCCAAAGAGCAAAATAGCAGCACGCCATTGAAAAACTAAGTCGCATCAGGGGCCTGTACCGCTCCCCTTTGGATTCTTCCGTGGAAAAGAGTTCCGCCTTCTCACAACCCAAACCCTCTGCCTTTTCCATAAAGTACTGCTTACCCGATCTCTTTGAGCCACAAATGTGCTCCCATCCAAAATCCACCATCAGCTGAAGGTATTCGTTATAAGACCCGCGGCTTGAAAATTCTCTATAGTCCATGCGAATACAGCGTTCTCTTTCTGAGTCTTTGGCAGTACTAAAACAGTACCCAAAAATACTGGCACATAATTTGTGGCCTTTACCAAGCATTTCTGTCAACCACTGCTCTTCGCGATCAAAATTTAAGAAAACCTTAAACACTCTCATTTCATTACCTCCTTGGTCACTTGGATCAGTTTCTGCATTCTTTTATAATCCAGATTTAGCAACTTCCGACCGTCCTGAGTCATCACGTACACCTTGCGATTTGGATCATCGCTGGCCACTGGCTCAATAAACCCCTGCTTTAAGAGATTTTGAATGGCGCCATAAAGTGTACCCGCCGCCAATCGAACTTCGCCCCCACTTAAAGCTTCAATCTTCTGCATAATCACGTATCCATGTGCCGGCTCATTCAGCGCCAAAAGTACGTAATAAACGGTCTCCGTCAGTGGCAAATGTTTATTTCGCTTTGTTTGTATCTGCATCTTGTGATAACCTCCATCTCTATTTTATATCGTGAGACTGTACACTCTAACTATTCAGTTGAACTATATAGTTAGAGTGTATAGCGAGATTAGAATTTTGTCAATAAGAGAGATTCATGTATGACGCTTTACATAAGCAAGAATCATGCACTAAGCTTTAAAAAGATGCCCACTATCAATCCACAAAGAAGCCCAGACTTAAGCAATCACTTGCCAAAGTCTGGGCTTCTCTGTGTCAACTCTCATACAATACAAATGCGAAGGATCGCTCTTATGTCAGGCGGCTTATGATTAAGGCCTGACCATAGACACTTAATCACGAGATGGTTTGACATGCTTATTTTACTGGTTTTTGGGTATATATATTCTAAAATCACCATGACTCCCTCTATCTGAGTAGCCAACAGACAACATAAGAAGGCATTCTGGATTTGTAGTAATTACATATAATCCGTTGGATTTCAAATTTTCGTTGCTTGTTAGAAAGAGGTGAATTTTATGAGGAAAATTGTTGTCTTTGCCACCATTGCTTTGTTGTTTACATTGATTTGTTTTACAGTTGACATTAATTTTGCTTATACAGATGTCACAACCAGTGTAACCCTTCCTACAATGGATGTTTGGTTTGATGGGGGACCCGACAACACTTACATTAACTTTTTTAATTTAACCCCAGGTGAACACTACCGTGTGACGCTCATTGATGCAGATGGCACAACTGTCCGTTCAGGCCCTCATCCTTGGGAAGTGGCTGTGCCACTACCTGGTGAAGAACCTGAGACCATGCCTTTTGACGATTTCGTAGTTAACATTGAATCAGGGAATATCGTAAAAGTTGAATATGCACCTAATGATGTGCCAAGTGGTTTATGTACAGCTTATCAAGTTGCTGATATCAAAGTAAATGAAGTTAATATCAATACCGAGGTCATCACTGGCTCTTCTAGTGGCCTCTTACCAATTGATGTTATCGTATTTACCGGTGATGAAAACAATCCGGTTTCCAACATGCGCCGTGCTGATGTAACAGGCGGTACATGGTCTGCAGATTTTTCAATAGACGGGCCCGTGTTGAACAATGGTACCGAAAATACAGCCCTTGACATCGACTCCTTAAGCACTGGTTTGATTATTCAGCCCGATGGTTTAGGTAACAATACCATTACCAACTGGTGGGCACCTAATCCTGAGTTCAGGGTAGATCCAATGACTGACGCTGTCGGTGGTTGGGGGTGGCTTGGCGAAGTCACCGTGGTTTTAAATTACGGCACAGCTGAAGCTTTAGTCTACCACATCATGCCTGATGAAATATATGGCAGTTTTGAACAAGTTTCATTAGGGGGATTGGATCTATATCCTGGACAAGTTATTCATGTATTTGACTACATGACTGTAAGAGATGTTGTTGTCGGTAGCATTGCCATAGAATCTATCGATTTTGTACAAGATATTGTCAATCTGACGTCTACACCCTACACTTACGTTCAAGTTTGCATAATAGAAGGCTCATCACCAGAGACGATGCAGCTATTCTTTCGCGATGGTCTCACAGATGAAAACGGTGATTTTATTGCTAACTAGATTGACCTGATAAAACTCGCTTTTTTTCAACACTAAATCCCAGTTAAAAGAA
>CAZFST010000045.1:0-23682 GCA_964522015.1 uncultured Fusibacter sp.
AGCCTAGCCATATCAAGCTATTGCTGGGGTTATTGGTGTGCGAAAGTTGAGTTATAATGCTCACGTAATGGTTTTTTCAAAATTCGTCTAACAACATAACCGCCAATTATCCAAGGTCCGATACCTTTCAATGAGCTCTTATCTTTAAAGATGTTTTTTATTAAATACTCGATTTCATTCTGTATTTGAGTTCTAATTTTAATCATTAATTTTCCATCTATTGTCTTAAATTTTGTATTATCGAATATTTTGCATACAATATGCCACTTTAATTCTAATCCAAATTTTTTTATTCTTTTTTTTATGATAAATGGCCCAAATGCATTTATAAAACCTACAGTTGTTATTATAAATGCACTTTTATTAACGTTTACTCTATTATCAAGCTTTTTTATGAAGCGATCAAATATTGGTGGTAAGTTTGCACCATATACAGGGTATGCAAATCCAATATAATCAGCGTCATTTACTAAGGCTACTACTGCATCGATATTTTTTTCATCAAAGCGATCAATAGCATATAATTCAACTGTATTATTCAACTTCTCTATTTGGCGTTTGAATTCTTCACATACCATTTTTGTGTTTCCAGTACCACTAAAATACAGAACCAAGAAGTGTGAATTCTCCATTAATAATACCCCCTATTGATCATTACAAAAAGGATTTTGATTTAACAAGACCCGCAGAGCAACACCAATACGCAATTGTGGATCATTTAGCAACCAGTCTATCAGTACAGTTCTTTTTTCTAAGCTAGTTCCTATAAATTTTACTCCCCCACAAAATAGTCCAGTACAATAACGCCAATAACCTCACCACTGGCTTCAACAGGTTTTGCAATATGCTGAATCATGCGATTGGTCTTAAAATCCTCATAGGGTTCTGGCGCATACATGCCTAAGTTAATTGCAGTCTCATATTCATAGGTGGCTGTTGGATCATAATCAGCAGGAAATTCTGTTGGCGGTAATATAATTATAGATTTATCGTTCTTAGTAAAGCAGATACGTGCGATTTCTAGCTCATGCTTCTTATAGTAAGCGCTGAGTATGGCCTCAATAGCATCCAATTCAGGATTGTTCCCAATAGCTACAGACATTGAGTTGACATCTTGTAGGTGGGCCGTTAGTTCTGAGCTAGTGCCCTCTGTAGCCTCTGGTGACGTGGGAACATCTGCACCCTGATTCATGGCGTCAAACACTGGAGCGAACATTTCAAGCATATCCATCTGATTGGTTTCATTGAGCTCCGGGAATTTAATTTCCTTGTCATCGTAGGTCATAGCCCCAGACAAATCCATCATCATGTTCATCTTGCCAAAGGTTGGATCCTCTGTGGTCATATCCATTGTCATAGCCACATAAGTCATACGAAAATCTTTATCATAGCCAACCACATAGTCCATTTTCATATTTTCATAGGCTGCTTGAGTGGCAGGATCATCGGCGTTCATATTGAGCTGCTTTAGAATTTCCTTTAGGTCCTTTTGATAATCCTCAAAAGAGGCAATAACCCCCTCTGTGTCATATTTTTTAACAAGGTCGTACATCTTTTCACTGTTCACTAAAGAATCAAAGAGTGCCTTATTGCTTTGAACCACAAGCTCAGGAGAAAACTTTAAGCGCAGTGCCTTGGATGTAACTTTTTTTCCATCCACTGTGAATACGTACTTGTCGATTAGTTCCACATCCTTGTCGCCCACCAATGACAGGTAGGCTTTTAAGTACTCGGGATACCAATCACTCATAATCGTTTTGTAATCCGCCACTAGACTGTCATAAGACATATCGAGCTCCGTTTTTTCATTGAGCATCTCAATGGATTTGTCCACATCCATCACTAAAAACTGAGGCATCATAGGGTACTTCACAACAAGCTTCTCGTCGTCAAAGTAGGCCTCTATGTGTATAGCCATGCCGTTTAAATCCATATCATAAGCCAATTCCAGTTGGCCAATTTTATCACTTTTTTCAAAGTACCCACTCATCTTAAAGTTCACGTCTTTTAGCATATTAGAGATTGTTGAGGCTGCAGAGACTGTAGGATCCTGCGCCGAAACACCTGATACACCATCGTCCATATTCATAGACATGGTACCATCTATGTTAAAGCCAATCGTCTTATTAGCCATATTGCTTTGTTGTACACGATCAAAGGTCTCCTTGGCTGACAGCTTAGGCTGACAACCCATAACCATTAGCAATGTTAGAACTAAAAGTATAACAAAGAAAGAAGCCTTTTGAAACTTTAAAACTGGTCTGAACACCTTTGGTACAAAATAGTTAGATTTCATTTTAGGGCTCCTTAACTTTGACAGACGACTGGAAAATTGCATGTTTAGTTGGTAAAGTTTGCTATAGTTAACCGCTTCTATATTCTAACATTTTATGCATCAGCTATCAACAATAACAACTAGAATATCCTGAAAATTCAACATCCCCCCCGACATGCTAATTTGCAAGTTGGAAGGGGATTTTTTATGAGAATGATACGTTAGCGGGTATCCCATTTTACTTGACTGACCTTATCCAGACAGTCACTATACGCCATAGCTCACTTGATCAATTCGTGTTTACGAGAGATTATTCTTGCGGGAGAGCCATGATTCAGTTTTACCGAGAGCAAGGCAGCAAATGCAATTAAGAGACATTGACGATTTCCTCTTTGGCAAACAGCTTCAAAATCGGCAATGTCCTACCCACCTATTGCACCGCAACGACTCCACTACACATTTATTTTTTATATGCTGGTTCCGATATGGTATCAACCTTTTTTGTAAAAGCTGTTGATTTTGGACTTAGCTCTGCTTCCGATGACATAAGGGGATATTAGAATATTTATAGTGCTATTGTTGTAGGGGGGCAATAAATGTTAAAGTGTAGAAGCATCTAATTTTTATTCTTCGTAAAACATATGAGAATCCCGAATTAAGATTCTTCACCCTTTGGAGGTAATAATGTGCAGGTTAATCACTATCTTTATAACGTAAATTATCAAGATTATGAACAAGATTTATGTGAATTAGAAATGAGAGCATTATTTGATTCAGCCATCAAAAATAAAATGGTGACTTCACATAAAAGGGTTGATCCTTCAATAAGTCCTTTCATCAAATATAGAATTGACACACTATTAAAAACAGATTCTTTTACTGAACTCCTAGCTTTGATCATCTTTCACAAATTTGAATCCGATGATTTTACTATTTTGTATACACAATTAGAAGCGGATGATCCTCATAAGGCTTATAAACGTGACATATGTAAACAGATTGGACATAGGCTGATTGGGTTTCCAAATTTTAAAAATCCTAAAAATACGTTTTCTATCTCATTTTCTGAAGGCGGTTGGATCTTCGGAAGATATGTCATTAGTAATGCATTATGGAGGGCACACGATAAACGCCCCCATTCTTACTCAAGTTCAATTCATATTCATATTGCAAAGGCGCTGATTAACATTGCTGGAAATGGCGATTTAAATACAAAAATAATTGATCCTTGTTGTGGTGTTGGTACAGTCTTACTTGAAGGCATTATTTCAGGGTATTCCATTGAGGGATGGGACCTGAACGAGAAAGTTGCTGAAAATGCACGTAAGAACTTAATTCATTTTGGTTACTTACCTAATGTGACAACTGGAAATATTGAAGATATCACTAAACATTATGATGCGTCTATTGTTGATTTGCCCTATGGCATATTGAACTTTAAAGATCATGAGAATCAACAACTCATCATTGAAAATGCTATCAGAATTTCAGATAAAATTGTGTTAGTGACAGCAGAGGATATTTCAGAAATTCTTGATAAAGAAAATCTTACACTATTAGATTCCTGTAAGGTGAGAAAAAACACAAAGGGCTATTTTTCAAGGTATATTTGGGTCTGTAGAAAACAGAATAAAATAGAATGATATAAATTTGCAATATGCTGGATTATGCGCTTGGTGTTAAAATCCTAATAGGGTTCTGGCGCAGCGACTTAGATGTGACTTCATCGTTTTGTAATCCGCCACTAGACTATCATACGACATATCGAGCCCCGTTTGTTCACTGAGCATCTCCATGGATTGGTCCACATCCATCACTAAAAACTGAGGCATAATAGGGTACTTCACAACCAGCTTCTCGTCGTCAAAGTAGACCTCTATATGCATGGCTAAACCGTTTAAATCCATGTCATAAGCCAATTCCAGTTGGCCTATTTTGTCACATTTTTCAAGGTACCCATCCATCTTAAAGTTCACGTCTTTTAGCATGCCAGAGAAAGTTGAGGCTACAGAGACTGTTTTTCCATTTCTATAACGTCTTTTATATCTTTATTGATTATTAGCATTGCAAAAGCACTCGTAAAACAAGCTACACTCATCGCAGGAAACAAATTCATCAAATAATCATACTCCCATACAAATCTATTTGGAATGTAATATAACCTTATACCATTTTCCAATGGTACATTAAAAACATCCTCAAAGCCGACATCAAGATCAATTATAAAAGTTCTGAAGTCAAATTCCCCACTATCAAGTGTAATACGATAGCCTTCAATGCTAACTTTACGGTTAACTGCGATTTCAAACTCATCACCAACAACCAAGCCTTCACTTTCAACGACTTCACCTGACGAATTCACTGCAATAACAATATCGCGATCAATTATATGCTCATGAATATGCTCAAATAAATCAGATAGATTTTCATGTGTTGCTGCATTCGCTAATCGATTGAATATGACTTCATCATATGCGTAAAACCGCTTTTGCATGTAATTTATACTAAACATTGTTACAATAAGACTTGCAATCACAGTACCTAACACAAGAGTGAGCAAAATCCTCTGATACTTCATCCTTAAGAGCATGGCAATACTCCCTTTCTGGTATTTGGTTCCTATGTGGTATTTTAATTGTGTTCATCTTGCCCCTTAGATTTAGTCATTTTTATATAGTCACGATAAAGTTCTTGTGCGTCATCATCCCTGAAAGTGCCAATAGACACAAAACCCAATTTCTTATACAGAGCTATACCCCTTGTGTTAAAAGAAAACACCTCTAGCTCAATGGTGTTCAAAGACAATGTATCAAATGCAAAAGCAATCATACAGGCTGTTGCCCAATAGCCTATACCCTTAGAAAAATATGCCTTAGAAAACAAAGCGATTCTAAAATGAGCTTGACCATCCTGTATCTCATTTAGGACCACCTCACCTATAATTTCTTCACCTTTTAAAATTAGAAAATCATATCGGGTTTCGTCATCTACTATTCTTTTAACATAATCTTGAACCTTATCCTTAGAAAAAGCTTCAGTTGTGCCAGTATAGTAATTGACTTCCTCATCGGGATTTTCAAATCCGCATCGGTAGTAAGACTCAAAATCCGCTAAACTTAATAACCGCATTTGATATTCCTGAGAATCAAAACTCACATCATATTTTTTCATAAAAGTCTCCTGGTTAAATCTATTGAATTAACGATATCAGTGTCATTCCCAATTACTTGCTTTTTACTTCAATATAGGCAACCAGCTTCAAAATCGGTAATGAACGACACGCCTGTTGCACCGCAACGACTCCATGATACATTGCTGTCCCTCGGTAACCACTCCCCTTCGTTCATTAGATTTGATTAATCACTTTGCTTGGGTTGGTGTAGGACATGCCTAGAATCACCGGCATACTTATCACCTGTAAAACGTATAAAAACAGCGTAGGCGATTAGTCCAAATATTATAATGCCAATTCTTACAAGCAACTTAAAGGGTATGTTACTCTTAACCGGTATGTCTGTAATAAACGTAAAGTCCTTTTTTAGGTATGTAAACGTAATAGGCCTACCATAGGCTCCTTCCTCTAAATTAGTAAAGTACCATGAATACTTCTCTGAAGTAGTAGTATCAGGCTTTGACTCAAACGCTACTGGAATATACTCTGTTCGATCAAGATTTATTGCTACTTCTTTAATCAGCTTCTCTTCAAAATGAGCTGGAATAAAATCAATAGTAATCCTATCTTCAGACTGGCCTTCGTAAAAAAGGCGGTCTTGTAGCAGAGTAAAATTAAAAGCAAAAGGTTTATGCTCTTGTATCTGATCCACTGCAAAATCAAGTAAAATCCTCGATGAGTTTACGGATGAACGCATTTTTTCAAAACTATTAAAATACTCTGTAGGGGAGTAGCTCAGAATTTCAAAATCGTTAGTGTATAAATCAATTTCCATCACATCCAATTCACTTGACTCTTGTGTATTTACACCATAATCAATATAATAAGTAACCTCCATACTACCATCTGTGTGGGGTACTAGGTTAATCTTCAGTTTCTGAATAGTCTCTGGTAAAGTAGATCCAAATACAAAATGCCCACCGAGTAGTAGAACAATGAAAGTACATAATATGAACTTACCTATTAAATTTACTTTTCGCATCGCGGTCTCCTAATTATCTCCATGTTAATTGAATGACCTTATCCAGATTTCCTCTTGGCAACCAGCTTCATAATCGGCAATGTCCAACACGTCGATTGCACCGCAAGGATTCCACGACGCATTTCTTTTTTCTAAGCTGGTTCCGATGACGTCTATAAGCTGATTAGGATGTCATTGCCACCTTTTTATCCTCTGGTATAAAATCGCTCTTCTTAATAAATTGTATACCAATCAGAATATATAGAATCGTAGTCATAAAGCTAATAAATACATAAACGATTGAATTAGAATCAATGTGAACACCCCAACCCCATCTGCCGTTGAACAATAATCCTACAATACTATTTACGGTGGCTACTAGCCCAAATATATTGGTAAAAATAATATAAATACCGGTAGCAAAATAGATGCTTTTCTTATCTATATCTTCATTCAGTCTAATTTTAGTCCATTTTCTTATAGCATTTAATATCAGTAATGGAATCAATTCTGCTAATACTGACAAAATATAAAGGAGAATTAGCCACTCCAATTCATGCTTATCATTAGAGCCGATTAAGATGCTATTGATGATACCAAACCCACGAAACGCAGTAGTGTATATTGTATTGATTATGAAACTTACTAAAAAAGATATGGTTAGAACACTAGATACCCAATAGGCTATTTTGATCCCTCTGTCATTCATTTTCGAGAAAACTTTATCCATTATATTTGATGTCATTATTGGTCTCCTTGTGAAATCGGTCGCAGAACATTACACTCACTTTTCGATACCAATTCTATACTCCAAGGATTTCCACAATGCGCTCAAAAGTCTGGTCTAAAAACTCCTGATTTTTCACAACTGGTAGCTTCCTAGTATTGAAATACTCGATCGTATCCAGCACCTTCATCTCTAGAGCCCCTACGGTTTTCAGTATTGCCTCTGTTGTAAACCCCATGTCTTCTCTGGATGCCCCAGCGCAAACACAGACCACAATGGCATTTTTTCCACTCAATCTCGAATGCCAACTACCCTTGTAAAACTCATAATAACAAAATAGCCTATCTAAAAATCCCTTAATATCTGAACTCACATTGTAGTTATGGGCAGGACTAGCAATGGTCACAAACGCTGCCTTATCAATCAAATCGTAAATCGGTTTAAAGTCATCCGGCAATTTGCATTTCCCATCATCCATACATTGATAGCAACTACGGCAACCACGGAAGTTCAAATCACATAGATAAATAACTTTGGTTTCAAGACCGCTGCACAGGCAAGCCCTTTCAATGACCTTGGTAATCTCATTGGTATTTTGATCTTTCCTAGGACTCCCCATTACCACTTCTATATTCTAACATTTTATGCACCCGCTATCAACATTAACAATTGGAATATTCTGAAAATTCAAAATCCCCACCCGACATGCAAATTTGCAAGTTGAGAGGGGATCTTTCATAGCTCTGTAGAACATTTTCTAAAACGACTTTCTAATTTCCAGAGCTTGTATAATGCCTTAAGCTGTAACACCAAAACCCATAAGCCATGCAAAACATAAAGAGTCCAACAAAGGGAGTCAAGTAGAGATAATACTCAGGATATAAAACCATATCCGATTTTCGCAGAAAATACTGGGCTGGAAAATAATTCACAAAGGCAAATGGGACGATGTAGACCATGAAAACTTGTATTGCTTTATGAAAAATACTGATAGGATACCCTGCAAATTTTCGGGTATTCCAGTAAAGCAATTCTTTTAAACTATTGGTTTCAAGCATATAGATGTTCAGAGTTGCAATAAATAAAAATATTGCCCCTTGAATAAGAACGCCACCAAGAATGCTCACTAAACAGTAAAGGACCATTCCAAAATCCCAATCAATCCCCACTTGATTGACCGACAATACAAAGAGGGTAACGCCCAGACTGCCATGACCAATGGCTGCAAACCAGTCTGCGTTCGAGAAAATCAATTGAAATAAGATCCCGCGGGGTCTTAAAATAAAGCGATCTAATTGACCGCTTCTCACCGTTTCACCAAAATCTCGAAGGCCGGTAAAGAAGAGGATCAAAATACCATAGGTTAAGAATAAAAAGCTGAAAAGAAACAGCATTTCATACATGCTCCAACCATTGAGCTGGTCGAACTTCAACAGCGTCAAATATATGACGATGATGCCCGTTGACTCTCTCATGAAAACTGCAAAGGATCTCAGGATGGCATCTATTTTATATTGCATCCATGATTTCATTATCGTAATCGTATAGCCCCCCATTAAATTCAAAACATCACTTTTTATCACGGATCACCCTCCTTGTACCACAAGCTTCTTCTGCCCTAAATGCCAGAGCCCATTGCCAAGGCTATAAATCAAAATGATCCAAATCAGCTGAGTGGCGCATTTTTCAATGATTTGAATGACAGACAACTGACCAAGGTAGATCTGGATGGGCGTAAAGAAGACCGAAGAAAAAGGTGTCCATTTTAAAATGCCACCCATCCAATCCGGCATAAACCATAGGGGAATCATAACACCCGACAATATATTGATGAATACATTCTTCAGCGTCGCTAAACTCCAAACATTAATCAACCAAAAGGATGTCATTTGCACCACAAAACTAATGGTCCACAAGACACCGTATCCAAGAGCAGAACTTACAACAAATAAAAAGAGCATTTGCCAGCTGGCGGGTCCAGTAAGGCCAAGGGTCAAAGCGGCCACAACAAGGGCTGGTAGAAACTGAAAAATCAAGCGAAAGACAGCATTGCCCAAATTGTCCGCCAGCATTCTCCCTGGAATGCTAATTGGGAGCAATAGTTCCGTAGCAATGCTGCCATTGTAAATTTTTCTAGGAATATAGAAATCGTTGACAAAGAACACCGCATCTAGGCCCATGGATAAGATGAAATGTGTGGTCACCATTTGCATGGTAATTCCGTCTACTTCTTGCTGATTGCTATAAAGGGCTTTATAAATCCCCCAAAAGATAAAAATGCGGACAATCGTATTGAGAATACTCATCAAATGTTCTGCTCTATAAGCACCGCAGTTTAAAAAACTCTTCTTGGCAAATGCAAAATAGGGTTTTAATTTCATGCAATCACCTCTTCCGTGTAGATTTTTTGAATGAGGCTTTCGATTTCAGGCTCCGTGACATTGATGTCTTTAATACTATGGTGGGTCAGTAATTGATGCATCAATTGATCTATTTTCACATGTTTGTTTTCAAAAATGAATCGCATCTTTCTGCCGTCAAGTTCCCTTAATTCCTGAATGACCACATTTTCAATAGGTGCTATTGCCACTTTTTCCTGAAACTCAACGTCCAACTGGCGAGTCGTCCCATAGATTTCTCGAATGTTTTCTATAGAACCATCATAAACCTTACTCCCCTTGTCAATGATGATAAGTCGTTTGCAGGTTTTCACAATGTCTTGCATATCATGGGTTGTAAAGATCATGGTGATTTGCTCTTGTTCATTTAACTCACGAATGAATTTTCGAATCATTTCTTTGCCGACAACATCCACACCAATGGTGGGTTCATCAAAGAAGACAATTTTAGGAGAATGCAGTAGGGCTGCGACTATATCGGCTCTCATTCTCTGTCCAAGGGAAAGTTGTCTCACAGGCTGATTGATGAAACCAGACATATCCAGCATCTCCGTATATTTATTTAGATTTTGCCTATACAGGTTTTCAGGAATGCAGTAGATTGCCTTTAGGAGTTCAAAGCTGTCTATTACAGGCAAATCCCATTGGAGCTGGGACTTTTGACCAAACACCACCCCAATTTGTCCAACATAATGCCTTCTATTTTTATAGGGGTGCAACCCATTCACAACTATATTGCCTTTTTCAGGGGCTAAAATACCTGAAAGCATTTTAATGGTTGTAGATTTGCCTGCCCCATTTGGCCCAATAAACCCTACCATTTCACCCCTTTGTATGGTGAAACTCATCTCTTTTACAGCAACTTTTTTCTCAAACTTAGGTGCAATCAAATTGGCCAGCATACCTGTCACGCCCTTTTGGCGTTTACTCACTTTAAATGACTTGGCAACTTGATTGACTACTATAAGATCACTCATGCTTTCGTGTCTCCCTTCAAAAATAAAATCACCTCAGCCAATTCAGATTTCTTGATGCTCACATCTGAAAATGTGCATTGTTTTAAAAGACTTCTTAAAACTTCTATAGAAGTCATATGATTGGAATTATAGACCAGGGTGAGTTGATCTTGAAATAAACTATATTTTTCAAATGGTAGATCTTCCAAATCCGGCATCTTATCCAGAAGGTGAAGTTTCATTTTTTCCATGGGGGCGTATTTCTTCATTAAGACATTCACATCACCATAGTAAAGGACTTCCCCCTTGTCCAGTAAAATCAGTCGTTGACACAAATGAACGATTTCGTCCAAGTTATAAGAGGAAACCACAAGGGTCATGCCTTGCTCCTGTCTTTCCTTGAGAAGGGCTCTCAAAGCCCCCTTGGCCACTTCGTCTAAATGGTCAATGGGCTCATCCAGAATCAATAACTTCGGCCTGTGTATCAGTGCCGAAGCCAGTTCTACCCGCCTTTTCTGGCCGATGGACAAGGATTTTACTTGTAAATGATCCACCTCAAGAAAATTGAATCGCTTTGCCAAATCTGTATAATCAGCAATAAATGAGTCCCCTTCCAACTGATAGACTATTTTCAACTGTTCGAAGTTTTCTCTTATGGAAAGCTCTTGAACCAAACCGGTGCGACCTGGGAACAGAACCCCTATGGACTGCCCCAGTTGCCTCCTGTTATGAATGGGGTTCCCTTGTAGGGTATGAACAATTCCCTTTTCAGGCATGAGCAGCCCACAAATCAACTTCAAAAAAGTTGTTTTTCCAGCCCCCTGTCCACCTAACAAACCCACCGCCATCCCCCTTGGAATGTGCAAATGAACATCTTTCAATATAAATTTATCCACATGATCAAAACCAATCATTTTATCCTTCACTCCAGTCTCTATATAAAAATAACCCATTGCAGCATCTACATACAAGGGGTTGGGATGAACATGAGTTATTCAGGGATGAAAATACCTACACAGAAGAAATGCCCCTCTTCGTAAAAATCAATGAGTCCGTTATTGGCGTTGACAATTTCTTTAACCTGTAAAAGGCCTATGCCGTGGACCCCTGGATTGGCTTTGGTCGACTTGAGTTCAGGATTGCTTAGCAAGACAGATTCATGAACTTTATTTTTTATACAGATGGTTTCATACCCCTTGCATTTAACAATGGTAATGACCATTTCTGGGGACACCAGCCCAAGGTTGGCTTCAATGGCATTGTCTAATAAATTCGACAGCATTGCTGAAAAATCAATGTGTTTCAGCTTTGAAAAGGTCAAATTCTCAATTTCAGCCTTAATGGAAATGCCTTTCTCACGGGCATAGGAAAGTTTTTCATTTAAAATATGGTTCATAAGCAAATTGCCGGTTTCAACGTAACTATGCATTTTATTTAATTTACCTAAAATCGCCGAAGAATACGTTTTTGCAGATTCAACGTCTTGTGCATTCAAATATGATGCAATGACCATTAAATGATTTTTCATGTCGTGTTTGAGTTGACGGGCGCATTGATGGAGCTCATGAATTTCAACATCTTGTCTTTCTGCCAGTTCAAGCTTTTCCTGCTGAATTCTAAGCTGGTAGGCCATTTCAAGTCTTTCTGCTTGAGCCGACATGTACTTCTTTTCAAGCTCCTGGTAGTTCTCTTGTAAAAGTCGATGCCGTCTCATGATCGCATATACCTCATTAACTGATTTTTTGCCGCTACCATATAATTCTTGCCGACTGGTATAACACACCCATCCAACAAATTTACTTGCGAGGCACTGAGTATTTTAACTGCCTCTTGATTGACTAAAAATCCTTTATGGACTCTAATGAAGCCAGACGACTCAAGGGCATTCTGCACCGCAGCCAGGGTGCTTCTGAAGCGATAAGGGTCACCTTTTGTAAAAATTTTTATGTAATTCCCTTCTGACTCAAAGTACTTAATATCTGTTAGCTTTAGACAAATAAGTTGTCCGTCAGCTTGAAAGTTAAAATGCTTTTGCTGGCTTTTAAATTCAGCCTCGCAATCCATTAGGATTTTCTCGATTTCCTCATTGAAATAATTTTTTCTCACAAAACCGAATGGATGAAACTGAAAACTGTCGTAAACCAGTTCGTCGTGACTCGTCACGAATATCAAATAGGGACGTTTCTCATGATCTTTGAGGACCCGAGCCACTTCCAGCCCAGTTATTTCGGGCATATCAATGTCTAAAAAGAGGGCGTCACAACCAACCTCATCAATAGCCTTCAACAAGGAGTTTCCAAACACAAAGCCTTCAACACTACAATGTGGACACCGGTCTTTGATCTGTTTCACTATATGGGTCATGATTTGTAGCTCGTCATCGCAAACGAAAATTTTCATATAGACACCTTTGATTTTTTTGGATTATTTATTGAACGAATCCCTTCATTATAAAAGAAATTGGAAGAAGAATCTATGTTGTTTGTGCAAATAGTTTTATAGAAACAATTAGTACATCGGTAGCATGTACCGTAAGCGCTATCACTTGCTTTATCTATTAAAGTAGAAACCAAAGGGCACCTCTCAACTAGCATAATTGCAAGTTGGGAGGCATTTCTGATTTTCTCTTAGCAACCAGCTTCAATAACCAATCATATGCATCATCTCTGCCTTCATCTATTGAGGACATAGATAGAGGTATGTTTACCTGAGGATCAATGCCATGTCCTTCTAGTAAAATATTGTTATGATCATAATAGAGCTCATTAGACAGAGCGTATGAAAAATCACTAGGTAAGGAACGCTTTAACGCATCCGAATAGAAACCAGCGGTCTTCTCGCCAACAATGGTGAGCTTATTATTAGGATTAGCGGCCATAGCTTGTAAAAAGGTTTCTGCAGCACTTATTGTATAACCACTTGTCAAAGCAATCACTTCACCGCTAAAGAAAATAGGCTGCAATACACAAAGAAGTTTCATCAAAACCGCCACCATTAAACCTTAGTTCCAATGCAATTTTTTTTATTCCCCCCGCATTAAACTCTTGAATAATCCGGTCCATACTTTCCCGAGTTGACTTTGACTTATCTAGGGATTCAGTTCCCATTCCATGAATGACAATGACGCCAATATCATCTGAAAGATAACCGTATCGAATTGGACAATCCTCTAACTTTTTATAACCCTTAATGTATTTCTCTATAATAACTTGAGATACTAAATCCAACTTACTGTTATCTGTAATCCAATCAGGCATATAATCCAGGGGACAATACGTTTCATCCTTCCAACTAACACGGACATGTCCGTCTTGTAAACCTGCAACCAGTTTCTTCATTACCTCATAAAGCGCTTCGTCGCTGGTTTTATTGTCTATTAAGGGCTTAAGTTCTTGATAGGTTGCAGTTAAATCAACGCCATAGTGCTTTTGAAAACCATAGTTTTCATTCAACATCTCATAAAACATTTGAAACTTTTCAGACTGCATCCCCTTCTCAACTTCTTTTCTTTTGCTAAAATCTTCGTTAGTAATCCGGCGAGCAGTATATGAGTTTTGTGCAGATGAATCAATAATTTCTAATGTATCAGCCTTTAGTCTTAATTCAAGTTTTCCGAGCCCTGAAATCAGTGTATTACCAAGAATAAACCCACCATATTCTTTCTCTTTGTAGTAATAGGACTCAGTAATTTCATATGTAGTCACTTTTCCAAATCTAATCTCGAAGAGAAGGCCATTGCCCTCCATTTGCCATATACCAGCATAGTGGAAACCATCCAGCATTTCTTTCATTGTTTGCATGTTAGACCTCAGCATTCTTTAGGCTACTTCCGATATAGTATACCTGATATGATATAATCGAATAAAACAAGTTAGCAAGTAGCCCTGTCGTTGAAATTCCAGGCTCGCAAGCAATGCTTTCTTAATAAGTCAGCCTATTTTTAGTATAGTCATAAGCGGAGGACATAAACATATGGATTTTGGCACACAAATTAGAAGTCTAAGAAAAGAACAAAATTTGACCCAAGAACAGTTTGCAGAAAAGCTAAGCATTACAAGACAGGCTGTGTCAAACTGGGAAAACAACAGAAATTTACCCGACATCGAAATGTTAATCCAAATGTCGACTGTGTTTTGTGTCACTCTAGACCAATTAATCTTAGGAGGCACGGAAATGAACAACATGACAGAAAAACTCATTGAGGATGGTAGCGAGGCCCGTCGCACTAAAATGTACTTCGTATCAATATGTATAGGCGGTGCTCTAATGGCACTTGGCCTAATCAGCTTTATCATTAAAGCCATGTCAGTGGAGTATGTTGATGCAAATGGCATCCTTCACGAAAATTTCTTCTTAATACTTGCAGGCTACATGTTACTCTTTAGTGGTGCAATCATCATCCTTAGTACGGGTATCCGCTATCTCGCTAACCGGCATTCAAAATAGTAGATCACTCAAGTTGGGCATAGCCACTTTACTAATTGTACTTTCAAGCGATAAGGGTTTTACTTAAAAAAGACCCAAAATAATACCTGAACAAACCAAAAACCTAAAAAAGAGCGTCGCGATTATTTTTTTAATCGCGACGCTTACTTTTTTGGTCCATTAATAATCATGGAACTATTGAGTGAATACAATCATCAAGGTTAGTGCTTCAGCATATAATGTTCCAATATTCTTTATTTAAGGTCTCTACCTTTTCTCATGCTATAATATGTTGAAATTTTCACCATGTGAGTCTACAACTTTACTATTTCAAGGGGGCTTTATGAAGAAGTTAGTGCTTTCGTTTTTACTTATTTTTGCCTTATCATTACCTATTTTTGCCGCTGATATACCCATTAAGGTTCTTTTGAATGGCAAACAAATTGCCTTTGATAGTGCCCCTATTGTACATAAAGGAACTACATTAGTACCTCTTAGAGCAATCTTTGAAGCTTTAGGTGCTTCAGTATCTTGGGACAGCAAAACACAAAGTATCACATCAACTTTAAATGGCACTACCCTTAAGCTTACAGTAAATTCAAAAGATGCTTACAAAAACGGCTCTAAAATGAATCTACTTGTAGCACCTTTAGTTTCTAACAGTCGCACTGTAGTACCTGTTAGATTTATTTCTGAAAGCTTTGGTCTTGCTGTTAATTGGGATTCTTCAAAAAATGCAGTTGTTCTTAAATCCAGTGATTCTGGTTCAGAATGGCTTAAGAACACCATTAATAAGTTAGGCCTTAGTGGTCACAAATTAATAACAGTTGATGGTGGCAATACTTCAGGCATTCGCCAGTCCTCAGCTAAAGTAGATATTGGCTTTGCCAATCGTGAATATTGGGCTTTCACCAATGCAAATGGTCAGTTAGTCGCGGTTATCGCTGAAAAAGTCACTTTGCAAAATGACAGTACTGAGCCAGTTAATAAAGATGGCCGTTACTATGATGACGAAGCAAAAGTACCTGGTGTTGAGAGTCCTACTCTTGATGAAGGTCATGTTATTGCAGATTCTTTAGGAGGTGTCTCAAACGCCTACAATATTACACCACAAGACAGCACACTTAATCGCCATGGTAACCAAGCGTATATGGAGTCTGTCATAAGAGATGCTGGTGGATGCTCACAGTTAGTTGCAATTATAACTTATCCCAACACTAGCACACAGATACCCAGTCACTACAGCTACACTTACATGCTTAAGGGTAATCAAATAAATGATGAATTCGATAACGTGAATCCAGAAGCTACACCACCACTAACAACTACCACCGTCCCAACAACATTACCTACTGTTACAAATAGTTCATTGGTCAAAATCTTAGAACTTGATAAAGCCGCTGAATATGTCATCATAAGAAATACTGGCACTTCTGATGCTGATATTTCAAATTGGAGAGTCGTCTCTGAGGTAGGAAATCAATCATTCACATTTCCTGCTGGAACTACTTTAAAAGCAGGAGCAAGCTTTAAATTAACATCAGGTGGTTTAGCAGGTACAGGTGATTTCACCATGGCAAAGACCAACATTTGGAATAATTCAACCGCTGATCCCGCCGTTTTATACAATAAACAAGGAACAGAGATAGACCGACTAAAAAAGTAAAAATTCAAAATCCCCTCCCCAAATGCTAATTTGCATGCTAGGTGGGGATTTTTTTATTGATCATAAGTTGGCGGTTATCCCATTTTATTTAACTGAGGATTTCCTCTTGGCAACCAGCTTCAAAGTCGGAAATATCCAACACACCCATTTCACCGAAAGGACTCCACTACCCATTTCTTTTTTGTAAGCAGGTTCCGATGTGCCTATAGCAGTTCTTTCTATTTAATATCAACACCATTATTATTTGGACTGTTTTGATAACCACTCAAAGAGGGTAATTTCTTCGCCCTTTATGGTTTTAACACAGTCGTTATTAAGTGTGTAAATCCATGACCAGTGGCCCATGTACGCGTATGGATTGCCATCTGTTCCTAAATAATTGCCTGAAGTATCTACGACTTTGTCGAATAGGCTGTAATACACATTGTCATTGCCCGCATCAACCAATCTCTTGTAAAGTGCATTCGAAAAGTTATCCAGTGGTGTAAAATTGCCGTTTGCATCAAGAGCTGGGATGAAGTTTATAGAGTTGGCGATTTCACCTTCAGAGATCTTCACAGTGGGATCGTTTTGAGCATGCGTCAACCACATTGGGAAATTCTTAATGGCGTCAATTCTTTCCTTTGTCAGCCAGTTTACTGAATAAGCCTCAGCTGCTGGGTATGCTGCAGCAAAATAATCTGGGTGGTCAATAACCATTTTCACAGTCATATAGCCCCCATTAGAACAGCCTCCAATATAGATGCGATCTGTATCGATATCTTGATGCTCAGCTACAAATTGCACAATCAATGCCATCAAAGCTTCTTCAAAGTAAGAATGGCTATCGCTATTTTCGATGGTGACGTTGTAAATATTTTCACCATTGAAATCCATCCACATGGTTGGTGCTTGGGGCACCAGAACGTATGCCCCATTATCACCAAAGCAGGTTTGAGTATCATCTTTGATAAGATTAGTCACCTTATTTCCGAGTACTGGAATTGTGGTATCCACGCCACCTTCGCCAGCACCATGTAACCAGATGACAAGCGGGATTTTAGCCTCAGTTTGTTTGATCGGCGTAAATGAAGCGTATTTTAATGCCACATGATCTAGTTCAAATTCTTGGTTATGAACGAATTTATCGCTGTAGGGCTTTATGTCACCAGTTTTTTCTTCAATCCCAGTTGGCATGAAGATTAAAGTTTTTCCCTCTTTTGAAGTAAGTTTGCTGCCAGGTACGACAGATATTTCATAAGCGGTTTCAACATATACGTTGCGACCAGATAAAATATTGTAATTAAATGGTGAGCTTTCAACTATTGCAGGGCCCACTTCAAATTCCAAAGTAATGAACTGACTATCTGCGGATGTGGACCTATTGCCAGAGACATCAGATGTATATGCTTTAATCACATCTCTAGAAACCACATGATCTGTCTCATTTGCGGCAAAGGAAAATGTCGCAAAATCAAAATCTTTGAAGGTCCTTATGGCATTTACTTTGAATGCTTTGGGATTGATTGATTCCGAATTAACCCTAGTTCCCATATCAAGCACATTTTTGTTGATGCCTGGTCCCCAATCATAACCGTTTGTCACAGTCCTGTAGGTGACATCTACTACTTCTTTTACAAAAGTCTCATCGTTTAAAGATAATTTTTTTTTCAAAAGTGGTAACCATTTCCCCAATCAATCGTCAGATTGACTTTCAGCAAAAGAAAGCCAGGCTTCTGGATTATGGGTCCTTTCATATAGGATTTTTTCAAATGATGCCATATTACTTGACTTGCCTTATCCAGACTGTCGCTATTCGCCATATATCACTTGATCAATTCGTGATCAAGAGGGGATATTCTTGTACGCCAGAGCCAGGGTACTGTTTTGAAGAGCAAGTAACGAAGTTAAGAGACATTTCCGATTGCCTCTTAGGTAACCTGCTTCAAAATCGGCAATGTCCACCACGGCCATTGCACCGCAATGACTCCATGACACATTTTTTTCTAAGCTGGTTCCTATGTGTACATCCTCCAACATAAAAATGTTCCTGCACACGTCTCTTAAGCGGGGATTTGTTGCTTTTGACTATTTTCGGCCTATGAGCGTTTCTGAACACTTGTAATTGCAACTACTTCATAGTCGTCAGTACAACACACTCCACATGTGTCGAGTTCGGTATAGGAGCACGTTTCTTCATCCGATTTAGGTGGCTTTTTAGTGCAATCATAAGAAGTATTTAAGCCAGCTTTAAAGACGAATGTGAGCAGATATGGGATAGCATTACCCTCATCATCAAAGCCGCCAAAGATAATTTTTTCGACAATGCTTTCAAAGACTTCTCTGTCAAATTCCTTTAATGGTTCATTCTTTTCAAATATTTTTCTAAAACTTGTGATTCGTTTTCTCAGTGTATTTTGCTTTTTCACACTTTCTTCAAATTCTTTTTTATCATGCCGCAATTTTTCAAGTTCATTGTGCAAATCAATATACTTGGCTTCATAGGTTTCTTTATCAATAGACTCTTCTAAACGCATATCGACAAGTTTGCCCATTTTCTTCTCAAGGCCATTGATTTCATTTGTAATGCGCTTCGTTTCCTTTTGATCGTTATTATCTTCAAGTGTTTTAGACACATTTGCCAAAAACTCCTCAATAATTTCCTTATTGTTTAGGCATAACATATTAAATGCTTTAACAAAAGCAGACTCTATGACCTCTTCCTCCAAGCCTTTGCTTTCAGCACAGAACCGGCGGCCTTTCTTTGTTGAAGTGGTACACTGCCAAACAAATTTTTCGTGAGTTGAGCTGCTATGCCATTTTCTTCTTGTCGCTAGCGTATTGCAGAAACCGCATTCTATTTTGCTGCTAAAAGCATACTTTCTACTGTACTTGTCGCCACGACCCTTATTCTTTTGCATATCACTTCTAATACCTAAAATACGTTGCGCCTCATCAAATATCTCAGCTGAAACGATAGGCTCATGGTGATTGGCAATATAATATTTTTCTTCTTCCCCAAGGTTCAATAAGCGCCTATGCGTAATCGGATCAACTGTAAATGATTTTCCCATTAGAATATCACCTTTATACTTTTCATTCCTCAGAATCTTTCTAACTGAGTTATCGAGCCAAGTGGTTCCACCTTTTTTTGTAATGTACCCTAAACGTGTCAACTCTTTGGCAATGACAAAGCACCCCAATCCGCCAATATAAAGCTCGAAAATGTATTTTACAATCTGAGCCTCTTCATGATTTACATAGATTGATTTTGTTTCTTTATCATAATCATAGCCCAGACAACCTTGAAATCCTACAAGCTCGCCTCGCTTCATTTTCATTTTTAAACCCATTTTTACATTGGCAGATATAGATTCGCTTTCTTGCTGTGCTAAAGAACTTAAAATGGCTAATAGCATTTCACCATTCATCGTCATCGTATTTATGTTTTCTTTTTCGAACATAATGGCGACGTTGTTTTCTTTCAATAACCGGACATACTTCAATGTGTCCAATGTATTCCTAGCAAATCTTGAAATGGATTTGGTAATCACAAGATCAATTCTACCCGCTAATGCATCATTGATCATTCTTTGAAACTCAATCCGCTTTATTATCTGTGTCCCCGTAATACCTTCGTCAGCATAGATATCAACGAGCTCCCAATCCTTATTGGCTTCAACCAAACTTCTATAGTGCTGCACCTGTGAGTTATAACTCAGCATCTGTTCTTCCGAGTCTGTACTAACACGACAATATGGTGCAACTCTTAAAAATTCAATAACCTTCGAGTTGGATCGATCTATCTTCTTGCTATTTGCTTCAATCACTTTAACCTGTTTCATATATTCACGCCCTTTTTACGTACTCCTATCACACACTAGATTAAGTATATACCAGGGCAGTTTTTTATTCAAGAATGTTCAGCGAATCGTATTTTATATTTACGCATCAAATCCTTTTTTATCAATGCATACTCTCTATTTGTAACCATCTGTGTTTCACGAAGTCTATTCAACATCGCCAGTTGCATTGAGTATTTTATTTGATCACTCATTTATCTCCCCTCCACGTTACTATCAGTAGGATTTAACAGCACAATGATAAGGCGCTTAGCCCAAAACATGTTTGAGCTAAGCGCCACATAGTTTTTGCTGTTAAATTGTCAATTTCAGTTTTTCTAAACCTCAAATCATCTGTGGTTACAGATGCATGGGAATCTCACCCTTCCTCATTTTGATGAGGAACCGCCCCTTGGCATCACGCTAGCCAGACGGAAGTATCATTATCTCTTGTATGCAGTTCATCGCCTTTAGGTACCACTCTAAAATTGTCCTTACTCTTGGGGCTCCCCCTCATCGGGCTGCACACGAAACGTATTTGAGAAAAATATAAATTTATCAATGTGCAATATTTTAGGTAATAATCCCAGGCAGAAAAATTGCCCTTACTATATAGCAGTGGGAAAGGGGGTAAATTTGCATTTTTTTGATCTTTTTTTAAACATTTTTTACGAACCGCCTACAAGTGTTGAAAATACACGAATTTATTTTTGACTTTCTAGATTCTCTTTGATCCTTTTAAGCGATGAATCGATGTGCCGACTAATTGTACTCATGTCTTTTTCAAGAACCTGTGAAATCTCTTTCAAGAGCAGATTTTGCTGATATCGAAGATTTAGAATGGTTAGATCAATCTCTTTAAGTTCTTTTAACGCCATAAACAAGTGCTCATTTTCAACAATTTCTAGAAGCCCATATTGGCTACTATCCTTAAGCACTTCATCCAACAAGTCACCCTCTTGGACTTTTTTCAGATTGCCTTCAACAGATACATTTGCTGCTTCCAGAAACTCCAATGAAATATTGTGGATGTTGTAATTTCGCTCAGCTTTTCGTTCGACCTCGCTTTGATCTGAGAGATACTTTTGAATCAACTCGTTGATTACTTCTGATTTTTCTGCGTTTTCTTTTGTCATGTTTCTTCCACCTTTCGAATTTTGGGCACAAAAAAAGAGCCAACTCTTCCCCCTACGGAAAAAGTGACTCTACAAAATTGATGCTCATGACTTTTTGTTTAATTATGCTAATTTGGACACAAAAAAAGTGCATCATATAACCTTAACTAGCCATTCCTATACACATGCCAGTCGTAGATATCAATCTGATATGGTATAGGAAGTACCGCGAAAATTTGTTGAAATAATTCCGCATTTGTTAAGATTAAATTTTGCACTGCATTTACAGTTTATTGTTTTTGTAATGATTACACAAGAAAATTGATTGCGAAGTACTGAAGATTCACAAAAATCAAAAAAAGCCTACTCTGATTGGAACGTTGAGTAGGCCTAGCTGTATTGAAACTATTTTCATCTTATTTTCTTGTTAAATACCGATGTCTGGATTTTCACAGGACATTTTAATAACCCACGGTTGGACAAAATAAGGGATTCTCATATCATAACCGTCTACTATATGTGTAGAACCCGCTGGCCCAATAATGTAAAAATGTTGAAGCTTCACAACTATCCCACTGTTAACTGGTAGCTCCATTGTATAATCCGAACGAGCTATCATTTGTCTAATAAGTCCCTTTTCATCTTTACTTAGCTCTTTTAGACATTTTAATTGAGTTTCTTTTAATCTTTTGTCTCTAAGCTTGTCACTAATAAATTTTACAGGCTTTCCAACTATATAGACAAATAGAATTGATAAAGAAACAATAAACACAATTCCAATATAGAAGCCATAGTTGTCTTTAAAATCAACAAAGTACAATCTCCTAAGAAGTGCTGAAGGTGCAAAAATAATGAATCCGCTTGCCAGAGTTAATGCGCTTAATATGCTTGGAGGTAATTTTACAAAGTCTATAAAGTCTTTCATATGCTTCTCCTTTTTTAGATTATGTCCCATTAAAATATGCAAGTTCACGGAGTTGCCCGTTTGCCCCTTAGCGCAAACTCGTCACTGTGACAAGTAGGTCAATTTCCCGCAAACTCAAAGTTAATACGATGTCAGGAAACTGATACTGTTTGGACAAACTTCAACCAAAATATCGTTTAATTTGGTTTTTTCTTCAAATAGTAACTTCTTATTAAATTTAATATAGCTGATTAATCCATCAACACCTTTTTCAATTACTATTTCTCGATATTTATTATTTTTCCCATATTCTTGTTCTATTCTATTGATTAATTCTTTAGCTAACTTCAATTTCTTATATTCATTTTCGATGATTACATGATCTAATTTATGATATTGTACCATTTGCTTAGAAATCTCATTTGTTCTTCTTTTTACTGCTGGAATATTAAACTGCTTAAATTTATCAGTGAATTTTACCAAATATCCAATTTCTGAGTCTTTAAGCAATGTTCGCTTATAACTGTAGTCTTTATTTTCCATATCTTTATTTAAAGTCTCTGGGCACGGAAGTAAATTGCCTAGTTCAAAATGACTATTTTCTGTATCACTATCGTTAAGTATATGTTCTATATTGAAAGTTTCAAAATTATAAACCATGAATTTATTCTTCTCTGCTGCTAATACAATGGGTTTGAAAAAGTGAATTAATAAACTTGATGAATGAGTTCTTTTTGTAGTTCTATTCGAAAATGCAACTCTCGCCAATCCTCCTGTAAAAGTTTCAACGCTGTTATAGTAAATAATATACTTATTAAGAAAATCTATTACGGCCCAACGAATATCAAAATGATTTGCCGAATTGTAGATATTGTTTGCAAGGGTGTAAATATCCTTTTCAACTTTATTACTACTATTATTTTCTAGATTGAATGCGATAAAAAATTGCTTAAGATAAGTTAGCAATTCATGATATGTTTTTTCTATAATCATGTTGGAATTTTGCTTAATTTTAAGTGAAAGTAAAACTGGCCTTACCTGCTTGCTATTTTTCAATTTGAAATACTCGTATACGTCCTTTTCGGTTTCGTCTCCTATAATATTGCAAATATTATTATATAAAGATGCATTTGATAAGAATGTATCAAAAAAATCTGCCACTAAGCTCGCTGTATCTTCTAACAAATAATCCTTAGTACTCTC
This sequence comes from uncultured Fusibacter sp., assembly GCA_964522015.1. Lineage (GTDB taxonomy): Bacteria > Bacillota > Clostridia > Peptostreptococcales > Acidaminobacteraceae > QQWI01. The sequence continues at coordinate 23,625 of CAZFST010000045.1, forward strand.
AAAAACCCGAATTATTCATAACGATTCTAAATTAGAAGGGATCCCATACAGAGATACC
>CAZFST010000046.1:0-23211 GCA_964522015.1 uncultured Fusibacter sp.
GAAAACCGTTAGGGTGCAAGCCCACGTGGGTTCGAATCCCACCCTCTCCGCCATTACAATTTAAAACTGGAGAAGTACTCAAGTGGCTGAAGAGGCTCCCCTGCTAAGGGAGTAGGGCTCGAAAGGGTCGCGAGGGTTCAAATCCCTCCTTCTCCGCCAGTTTTTATTTAGGGGTGTAGCTCAGTTGGTAGAGCAGTGGTCTCCAAAACCACGTGCCGAGGGTTCAAGTCCTTTCGCCCCTGCCATTTCAATTTCATCAACACATTTTCGGGGTGTAGCGCAGTTTGGTAGCGCATCTGGTTTGGGACCAGAGGGTCGTGGGTTCAAATCCTGTCACCCCGACCAATTTTTTAAAACATGGGCGTATAGCTCAGCTGGTTAGAGCGCACGCCTGATAAGCGTGAGGTCGGTGGTTCGAGTCCACTTATGCCCACCATGTTTTTTATCAGAAGGGCCATTAGCTCAATTGGTTAGAGCATCCGGCTCATAACCGGCAGGTCCGGGGTTCGAGTCCCTGATGGCCCACCATTCCTTTTGAGAAGCCTTCAAATTCGCCCAGATAGCTCAGTCGGTAGAGCAGAGGACTGAAAATCCTCGTGTCGGTGGTTCGATTCCGCCTCTGGGCACCATTAACATCACGCAGTGGTGTTTTTTACTTTTTTGATAATGGTTGTTATAGAAAAGGAGTTAATATGCAAAAAAAAATAAAGCAGTTCTTGATGATTAACTTTGGACTTTTCATTATGGCCATGGGATTACACTTTTTTTTGATTTCCGCAGATCTTGCAACTGGTGGGGTAACTGGTCTTGCCATGGTCATCAATCATTATTTTCAGGTGGTTCCCATAGGAGCTATTATGATGGTGTTTAATATTCTACTGTTCATACTTGCGTATGTCATGATTGGCAAAGAGTTTACAGGCTACACTTTGTACTGTAGCTTTACATTGTCAGGGATGATATTTTTATTAGATCTTTTATTTCCAATGAGCCAGCCCCTTGTGCCAGAAATACTGTTGAACTTAGTATTTGGTATTCTCATTCAGGGTATTGGAATGGGCATTGTTTTTTACCAAAATGCCTCAACAGGTGGAACGGATATCATCGCTAAGATAATCAACAAGTATACGCATATGGATATTGGTATGGCCCTATTACTCTCTGATATGGCCGTAGTAATCCTTGCAGGTATAGCATTTGGATTCTCATTAGGACTTTGGGCACTGCTCGGAATTATGCTGAATGGTATTGTTATAGATCGTGTCATAGCGGGTTTTGAAATGAAACTCAATGTCTTGATTATATCCAGTGAATCTGAAGTCATAAATCGTTATATTATCGATACCCTTGATCGCACGACAACGATTTTTAAAGCCCAAGGGGGCTATACAGGAAGCGAACGACATGTGATACAGGTTGTTCTAGACAAGAAGCAATACATTAAAATTAAGCAGTTTATCAGAGGCGCTGATAGCAAAGCTTTTATTTCTGTTAATTTCACACACGAGGTGCTCGGTGAAGGCTTTAATACATTTTTAAATGCTTCTAATTAGAAGTGGGCTACACGGTTGTTCGTGTAAACATTCGTTAGCGCTGATCCAAACAAAAGAACGACTCAGAGAGTCGTTCTTTTGTTTAAGAAAAGGGCTGATCTACAACTCATTGCCGACTGCTAGTAAATCGATTATACGACTAGCAATAGTTTCAAACTGCCATTGACTATCCATTGATATCAGCCAATGTGAAGGTGTATATTTGGTACTAAGAGGGAGTTGTAAGTGTGTATAGTCAATAATGCTAATGAGATGATGATCATATTGTACTGATTTAGTGTGGAAGCGCATATGGAAGCGATTGCTTTTAAAGCTATACGTTTGATAGCCTTCACAGTAAAATGATTTTTGGTGTGAATTAAAAAGGCCTTCTATGAGTACAGTGGAAGGATCGCTAAGGGCATTATCTGAAGAGACAATCGATGAAATAGTGAAACAAAGTTGATTTTTTGTATCGTAATAAGGAATTAAATCCGATGGATGCTCCAAAAATAGATGCAAGTCATATAGAGGGAACATATTAATAATATCTTCTGCATTGTGAGTCAGAATTTGATGGCGGGCCTGAGCATCTTGAGTACGTAAAAAATGACGATACAAGGCAATGCTTTCTTTTCCTGAAATGGTATCGCTTCTTTCTATATTCAACAACTTTTCCAGTGTCTTAAGCTTTCTGTTTGGCAATCCAGGTATTTCAAGCCTCTTTCCAACTTTATATAAATCCGTATGGAGACATTGACCAAAACAAAGTTGATATGCTTCATGAAGGGTTGAAGCTATTTGATGAAAAATCATGCGAGCGCAAATAAAATTCAAGTCAAAGCCTTCGCCATTAAAGGTAACAAGATGGGACGGGGTATTTAAGACCTCAATCAAGTTGATTAGTATTTCTTTCTCGCTTAGGTGATCATTTGCAAACCACTGTCTTAAGAATAACGTATCCTTAGTGATTGTCATCAAACCGACTAATATGATTTGGTGGTGTAGTCGGTGAAACCCTGTGGTTTCTATATCTAAAAAGCAAGTTTGGATAGTGTCCATTTCGGGCAATAGACTCTTAATATAGGGTTTGATAAAATGCTGTTCTATTGTTTCCATGTTGACCTCATTTAACAGTATAGATTAGCTCTGTTTATGATATAATAATAACGTGTTTTGAAGATTTGGGCAATAAGTATGACAAGATATCCTAACGCAGATATTCTAAATGATATTACTCTCAACGGAATTAGCGCTTGAAAGCGTTTTATTTCGCTTTTATTAAGGGGTGTGAAGTGAGACTTTTAGCCATTGACCAGATTGAAGAAGGCATGATTTTAGCAGAGGATATTTTAAGTTCTGAGGGATCTATTTATTTAGGAGCTGGTGTTGTTTTAAAACCAAGGCATCGTATATTACTAGAGAACCTTCAAGTAATGTTTGTTTATATACAGGATGCTTCAACACTTATAGCCTTAGAAACCTCACCGAAGCAAGTTAGGCGCACAAAAGCTTTTAAAAAGACATTAGAATCATTCAAAACTGTCTATTCTCAAGTTTCTTTGGGCAAAAAAATTGTGGTTGATGAATTACACGAAGCCGTTGGACCCTTAATAGAAGATATATTAGACGACAATGATATTTTAGGCAGTCTTCGCAAGATTGAAATAGCTGATGAATATACCTTTAAACACTCCATCAATGTCTCTTTAATTGCTAGCATGATTGGTAAATGGTTAAAATTTGATATTAATCAAATGAAAGAATTATCCATAGCAGCATTGCTTCATGATTTAGGTAAAAGTCGTGTCCCTAATCTTATTCTCAATAAGCCCGCTAAACTGTCCATAGAAGAATTTGAAGTCATAAAAACCCATGCTCTATTGAGTTATGCAACACTGGTGGAATCAGGGGTTACTTCAGAAGCAATTTTAAGGGGTGTACTTGAACATCACGAGAAAATGGATGGTACTGGCTATCCAAATGGTCTCAAAGCCCAAGATATTCATATCTATGCTAGGATTATTGCCATTGCCGATGTATTTGATGCCATGACTTCAGACCGCTGCTATCACCATAAATTATCTCCTTTTATCGTAGCAGATGAGATGCTCAGAGCGTCATACAATCACCTAGACATTGAAATAACCTCAGTCTTTATTCAAAACATTGCTCATTTTTTTGTTGGCAACGAGGTCGAGCTTAGCTCAGGCGCTATCGGTGAAATTATTTTATTAAACCCATATGCAATCACAAGGCCACTTATAAAGCTGCCCTTAGACTATATTGATTTAGCGAAAAGATATGATTTAGATATTACAAAAATTCTGAAATAAATCAACCCTAATTGCAAAAGTATGATACAATTTACTTAGACTATCGAAGTAAATTAAGGGGGAACTAAAATGTTAATCAAAAACGGTAAGCTGTACACAGTCACAAAAGGTATATTGGACAGTGCGGACATGAGACTTGAAGATGGTAAAATCACTGAAGTGGCAATGGGACTAACTGCGAATGAGGGTGAATTTGTTATCGACGCTCAAGGAAACTGGATTTTTCCAGGTTTTATTGATGCTCATTGTCATATCGGGATGTGGGAAGAAGGTATCGGGTTTGAGGGGGCAGACGGCAACGAAGCCACTGATCCAGTAACACCACAAATGCGCGCAGAAGATGCAATTAATCCACGGGATGAAGCGTTTATAAACGCACTAAAAGGTGGCGTAACAACTGCAGCGTCAGGACCAGGTAGCGCTAATGTTATCGGCGGTACATTTTGTGTCTTAAAACTCGCAGGAAATCGAGTAGACGATATGGTGATTAAATCACCTTTGGCTATGAAATGTGCTTTTGGGGAAAATCCAAAGCGGTTTTATGGTGAAAAAAAGGTAATGCCTTCAACTAGAATGGGTACTGCAGCTTTATTGCGAGAGACACTAGCAAAAACTGTGGAGTATTTAAAGAAAAAAGAGGCTGCACTTTTGGATCCTTCTAAAGCCCCTAATTTTGATTTTAAATTAGAGGCCATGTTACCTGTTGTTAAAGGTGAAATTCCTCTTAAAGCCCACGCTCATCGGGCTGATGATATTTTTACATCCATTCGTATTGCAAAAGAGTTTAATGTGAAATTGACCCTAGAGCACTGTACAGAGGGTCATTTAATCGCACAGCAATTAGGTGAAGAAGGGTACTGCGCAGTTGTTGGACCCTCTTTTGGCAATAAATCAAAATTCGAATTAAATCAGAAGACATTTGATACCCCAGGTATACTCTTTAATGCAGGGGTTAAAATTGCCATTATGACAGATAGCCCAGTGATTCCTTTAGAATATCTTAGCATGTGTGCTGCGCTAGCTCATAAGGCTGGCTTACCTGAAGAAGAAGCCATAAAAGCCATTACCATCAATGCAGCAGAAATCCTTGAATTAGACCACCGTATTGGAAGCCTTGAAGTGGGTAAAGATGGGGATGTTGTTATTTGGTCAAAGCATCCTTTTGACCTTCAAGCACAGGTGCTAACCACCATTGTAGATGGTAAAATTGTTTATCAAAAGTAATTGAAATTTCATTTGGCAAGTTGTTCATAAATATAGACATAAAAAAGTAGTGCCTGTCTAAACCCAAGCACTACTTTTTTGTGTCTATTTCATAAGTTTTTTTCTTGTTTCAGTTTCTTCTTTTTAGTTCTTTTGAGTTTCAGTTCTTCCTTTATAATTTTGTACTCTTAAAGGTTTTTCTGAATAAAATAGTTCCAATTAAATAACAGACAATAGTGATGTAATAAGGAAAATTATAGCTAACGGCATACATGAGGTAGCCGCCGATGGCAATGCCAAGGGCTCTAAAGAGATTGTTGGTCATGGATACGACGCTACTCATGTGTGTTCTGACATCGTCTGAAACGATTTCCATGGCAAGGGTGTTGATAATAGGGCTAGCCATATTCATTAAGGATGAGCGAAAGAAAAATGATAAGGTAATGATGGCAATGCCTTGTGGCATTGAAATAGAAAGTAAAAATGGTATGGAAAGTAGTTGACATGCCATAACGGTACGGACACGTCCAAATCGCTTTGCTAGGGGGGTAACGGAAAGACCGCCTAAAATGGTGCCAACCTGGCTAATTGCCATAATGGTACCAACAGCGCCATCCGTTATATTGAGCATAAATTTGAGGTACATGCTAAAAAATGGTACCACAAGCCCTGCGCCAAATCCTATAAAGGCAACTTGCAAAATATAGTAAATGGCACCTCCAGTAAAAACGCTTTTAAAATCAAAATAAGTTTGTTTAAAAGCCAAACTGATGGAAGTATGCTGCGTTCTTACCATCATATTTTTCCCCGTGAACTTAAAGGCAAGGATAATTGAAACGATGATCATTAAAGTGGCAAGATTCAAAACAATAGCATTGGCCAATTGCTTGCCAAAGGTTATGGAAAGGTAAGCTGAAAAGTGTCCTATAAAGAAACTGCTGATCACAAATGCTAAATTTTGCAGGACAAATGCCATACTAAAGGCTGTGATTCGAAAGTTTTTCTCGGTGTTCTCAAAAAGGATTGGTCCTTGCAGAATCATGACGGCGGATTGGCCCATGCCGTACAATAAAGCTGCAAGCTGCATGACTGGGAGCCACTTGAAATTAATGAGCACAAGCCCCATAATAAGCATGATGACTAATCCACCTAAAAGGGTATTCCTCTTGTTAAAATGGCTTGCTAATATTGAAACCGGGAAAGCGCCAATGGCGGAACCAAAGGTCATCAGAGCTAATATATTACCGACTATATTTTCGGAATAACCACTGTTTTTAAAATAGATGCCCAGTAATATATTGAATGCTGAGCCTGAGATAGCAGAGACCAGCACAATCCAATAATAAAGATTTACATTTTTATTGATCGTTTTAAAGTAGTTGCGATAGTCACTCAAAATACTTTTCATTTGATTGCTCCCTAATTACTTCGTGTCACGTAATAGTCTATCACACTTACGTGCAAACAAGAAGGGAAATCAGAGAAAACATGATTATTGGTAGAGACTCTTTTCGAAAAGTTCTTTAATGACATGAACATCCTGTGTGTAGTCAAGTGCTAACATCAGCTTAATACGTGCCTTTTGGCCGTTGAGGTTGCTCCCAAAGATGATGCCTAAATCACGTAATTGCTTACCGCCCCCATCGTAACCATAGCTACCAAGCACCCGTCCCATTGGGCATCGAGAAACCATCACCACTGGTATGTTGGCTTCAATTGCCCGCCTGACACCTGGGACCATCGCCGGTGGAATATTGCCCCTACCCATGGCTTCTATCACAAAACCTTTTGCGCCTTGGGTCATCAGAAAATCAAACATAAGGGAATCCATCCCTAAAGCAGCCTTAATTAAGTGAACATTGTTTTCCAAACCTGCTGATTGGATAGCTTTAACTTTTGTGATGTTCCGGTAGAAAATGACTTCGTCTTGATCCACTATGCCAAGGGGGCCAAACTCAAGACTTTTAAACGTATCCAATGACATTGTATGGGTTTTAGTCGCTTCGTTGGCGCTATTAACTTCATTATTTAATACAATTAGGACACCTTTACCCTTGGCATCATCACTAACAGCTGTGCAAATGGCAGACGATAAATTTGAAGGTCCATCGTAACCGAGCTCCGAGCCGTTACGCATGGCGGCGACCATGACAATAGGTTTTTCGGTGATGATGGATAAATCCAGGTAAAAAGCAGTTTCTTCAAGGGTATCTGTACCATGGGTAATCACAATGCCATGGATATCGTCTCTGGCGATTAAGTCAAGAACCACTTGTCTCAGTTCAATTAGTTTTTCTGGGGTCATTTGTGGACCAGGCAATCTTGAGAAATTGATGGTTTCAATATCTGCAATTTTATCGATGTTGGTCACCATTGACATAATTTCTTCAGATGAAAGAGCTGGTATAGCAGCGGCAATTCTTGGATCAACTTTCATTGAAATTGTACCGCCCGTAAATATAATTGCAACCCGTTTTAACATAAAAACCTCCAATAATCTCTGTGAATGCGTTTTCCTCATCTATTATAACAGGTAGCGCCTTGAATCGGGAGTGGTTCAATAAAATTATCTTGAAATTGTTTTGTCTTCCTTATTAGAAAGTACAATAACCATTGACGCATAAGGGGATTAATGAAATAATATAAAGATGCCTATTCAACTGATTCGGAAAAAGAGGGAATAAAAATGTTATATTTTGATAATGCAGCAACCACTCAAGTGACTCCAGAAATCGCAGAGCTTGTTTTGAAATATATGGTTAACTTATATGGCAATCCGTCTTCACTTCACCATATGGGACTCGAAGCTGAAAAAGCGCTAAAAAATTCTCGTGGTTTAATTGCAAAGCACCTTAATTGTCAGCCGGATCAGCTGGTCTTTACTTCTGGCGGAACAGAAGGGAATAATACAGTTATTAGAGGTGTCTGTGAAAATCGTAATAAGAAAGGTCATTTGATCACCACTGCTGTAGAACATGCATCAGTGTTATCAAATTTTGAATTGTTGGCTTCTAAAGGATGGGACATCACATACCTGGCTGTTGACCAAGCTGGACGAGTATCACCAGAGTCTGTCATCAGTGCACTTAGGGAAGATACCCTACTAGTGAGCATCATGTATGTGAATAATGAAATAGGAACAATACAACCAATCCATGAAATTGGTCTGGCTTTAAAAATGGCTGATTACAAAGGTTATTTTCATACGGATGCAACACAAGCTATTGGTAAGGTGCCACTGTCACTGAGAAATTTACCAGTGGATTTTCTGACTCTCTCTGCCCATAAGTGCCATGGTCCTAAAGGAGTCGGTTTAATCTACAAGCGAACTAATGGTGGTTTATCTCCCATGATTGTAGGTGGTGGACAGGAAAACCAGATGCGCTCAGGGACTGAGAACTTGCCGGGTATCGTTGGAATGGCAAAAGCCATAGCCATGGCATGCGATTCAATGGTAAAGAATGATCGTCATATATTAGCCCATAAGACAGCAGTTGTCCTTGGTCTCAAACCATTGGGCGATGCAGCCATTATTTTTTCGCCAACAGAACCTTTAAGCGTTCCCCATATTTTAAGTTTGGGTTTTAAAGGGATAAAGTCGGAAGTTCTGCTTCATGCCCTAGAGCAACATGACATTTGTGTTTCTTCAGGTTCTGCCTGCTCAACCCATAAAAAAGAAACGGTCTCCCATGTTATTAAGGCAATTCAAGCACCCATTGCATACCGAGATGGGGTCATTAGAATTAGTTTTTCTAAATTAACAACAAGCGACGAAGTGTCAGCTTTAATTAAAGCAATATGTACTCTTGTTCCATCTTTACTCAGTGCCCATCAAAGGAGAAATTAGAATGGAAAAATTAATCGTCATCAGATATGGAGAAATAGCCCTCAAAGGGGACAATCGCTACTTTTTTGAAGCCAAATTATTAAAGAACATGAAAGAAGCTTTAAAACCTTATGGAAGCGCTAAAGTAACCAAGGAGCATGGCCGACTATTTGTGACCTGTGATCAAAGTGACTACGATTTAGTGCTGGCAAGGGTTGGAAAGATTTATGGTATCGTATCCTACTCCCCAGCAGTGGCGGTTTCATTGGATTTAAAAGAAATCGAAACAACTTTAGTAGAACAAGTGGGCAAACTATTAACCAATCAGAAAACAACGTTTAAAATGGATGTCAAGCGTTCAAATAAGGGATACTTCATGACTTCACCTCAACTTTCAAAACATCTAGGTGGTTTGCTTTTAAGTTATTATAAGCAATTGAAAGTTGATGTTCATCACCCTGAGTTGACCGCCACGATTGAAGTCAGAGATAGAGCTTTTATCTTTACAGAAGTCATTCGAGGTCAGGGAGGGATGCCATACAAGACAGGGGGCAAGGGTATGCTATTGCTTTCTGGTGGTATCGATAGCCCAGTTGCTGGCTATGTGATGGCCAAACGGGGCATTGAGATTGAAGCTGTTCATTTTCACAGCTATCCATACACAAGCGAGCGGGCCCAAGAAAAAGTATGGGAATTAGCAAGAAAGATGGCAGTTTACACAAAGCGTGTACGGGTAAATGCCATTAATTTATTGGAAATTCAAAAGGCGATTGCGGAAAAGTGTCCAAGCGAAGAGATGACCATTTTGTCCCGCCGCTTTATGATGGCTTTGGCAACAAGAGTTGCTAAAGATAGAGGCTGTCAAGCTCTCATTACAGGTGAGAGTCTAGGACAGGTGGCCTCGCAAACCATTGAAGGCATAGCTGTAACAACCGATGCAACAGACTTACCAATATTGAGACCACTAATTGCCATGGATAAAGTGGATATCACACTGGTGGCTAAGGCGATTGATACCTTTGAAACCTCTATCTTACCCTTTGAAGACTGCTGCACCGTTTTTTTACCAGATAAAGTTGTCACAAAACCGAAAGTTAGCAATATCAGAGCGTCTGAAGCATTACTGGATGTTGAGGCACTAATCGAAGCTGCCCTAGAGACCATGGAAGTTCATTTATTTTATGAGCAAACAGAATTTGAACTATAAGTATCTCAGGAAACTAAAATAGCTGCACATAAAGAAAAAACCAGTCGTATATCGACCGGTTTTTTCTTTATGTGCTTATGATTAAGGGGCATTACCCCTTGCTGATTAAACTAGTTTAGTTTTTGATTGAAACTCATCTTGAATGGCTTGAAGTTGTTTGACACCCTCAATACGCTTAGATTTTGCTTCGTCTTGAATGCGTCTGGTTTCTTCAATACCGTCAATGATGATCCGCCATGTTTGTTGTAACGTGTCCACATCAATAGAACTGCCAGAGGCAAGTTGTGCGGTGAGTTTTGATTGCATGGCTGTGTTTTGAGCATTTCTAAGTAATAATTCGTTGGTTTTTTCGTCAAGAGCTGCCATGGCTTTTGCTTGAACGCTTTGTCTTTTCAAGGTAATGGCATGGGTTAAACACTGTTTGAAAATTGGTAGAGTGACAATAAAAGCAGAGTTGATTTTGCGCATTAAATTGTAATTGCCACGCTGAATCAATTTGATTTGTGGTAGGGATTGTAAAGCCACATTTTTAGCAAGTTCTAAGTCATAAACCCGTTGCTCAACCATTTCGATTGCCTGGTACATATTGTTTAGGCTGACTTGATCAATTTGCTCTTGACTTGTAGCAACCTGCAATTCCAACGCTTTAAGATCATTGTTCTTAACTTGCTCAAGTGCTACTTCGCCAGCATAAATGTATTTTTGGAGAATCTCATAATATTGCATGTTCTTTTGAAACATTTCTTCTAAAACTAAATTTGAGGTATTGATTTCTCGTTCGTAGGTCTTCAATTGTTGATAAACCTTATCAACTTCCCCACCCATGGTTTCATATTTACGTAAAAGATCTTCAATAGATTTTTTAGCTCCAGAAAAGAACTTATCTAGAAAACCCGTGTTTTTTTTCTCTTCAAAGTCTTTTGAATCGAATTTTTCCATGATTTTATTTAACTGAATCAAGAGCATACCTGAGTCTTCAACATTGGTAGTTTTCATTGAAGCTAAGATGCGATCAGCAAACTGAGAGATTTCTTGAGCAGTAGTCGCGCCGAAAGTCATGATAGACTCAGCATTTCTAATGTTAAGTTCCCTTGAAATAGTCAGAACTTCTTGTGACTCTTTGACTTTTAGGGTTACGTTTTTTACTGTTTCATCGGCATTAAAGCTAAAATCTTTCTCTTCAAGAACTTGTAGCTGTGTGGTCATGTTTACCTCCTAGGGTCTACCAAAAGCGGCGAATCGGCTGTGTCAATAATTTCAAAAAGTCTTCATCCTTATTATAACTCGCTTGTTAAAGGTTGAATAGGTCTAATGTCAATTAAGTCATACTAACTAAGCTAAATTTAAACTAACTCTATTATAACTAAAATAGTCACCTAAAAGTAAGTATGTCAAAACTTCTAAGCAAGATTTAATATGAGGCAAAAATAAATTAAAGACCTTACAAAAAAGTGCTTTGTAAGGTCTTTTGCTCAAGGATTTTTTTCGGTGGTAAGAGGGGGTTCAGTTGGATTTTCTGGAGATGTTGTGGGCTCTCCATACCCATCTGGGAAAGTTTCTTCAGTGGTTGGCTCTGGAATGTAGCTAGGTCCATTTGGATTCATGGTGAAACTAGCAATTTGCCATGGGTAGATTGCGGTGCCATCAGTACCTATAATCGTACCAGAACCATTGATTCTTGACCCTGCATCAATATTGATCAAACTTTCGTGAATCGTCTTGATAATAATAGACTGTGTAATAATTTTCTGTCCGCCCCCTTGGTCTTGGGTTTCAACCCCTATCAGTAGGCTAGCAGTCGTTTGTGCATCATGGGTGACACCCGTGTGTAGAGGACAATAACGAGAGTTAGGATTAAGAGCCAGTTCGGCGTAATCCGCATCCGCAGAAGGGGTGATGGCGCTTCTTGGGACTGTGTATTGTCCGTCTCTAATAGCGAATGGCCCTTGGCCTTCCTTAAGATTTGCCAGTGGGTTGAAATCTGCATCTAAACGGACTCGCATGACTCTAGAAACCTTAGAGCTTTCTGGACAAAACGGTGTTGCAAGTTTACCACTATCTTTACACGTCACGACCTGGACATGGACATCATCTTTTTCGGTCGGCTGTGTTCCCGGGATAAACCATTCTTTGATAATTGTATTGCCTTGAGGATCTGATGCGCTTAAGGCGGTTGGAATTTTCCCAGACTTGCTATCGATATTCATTGAGATTAAACCTATTTCTTCGTGGGTTTTAAATGCTTTGTCTGGTAAGTCAGCATGGATGGAGCCCATAATATCTTTCCAAAATAGTGCTGCAAATCCAGAACCATCAGAAAGGGGGACTTGCATATCATTACCAATCCATATACCACCGACATAATACGGAGAATAACCCACAAACCAAGCATCGTGCTTGCTAGAGGTTGTTCCGGTTTTTCCGGCAATTGGAATACCGACATTGCCTTTTTTGAAGGCTGCCGATTTAGCAAGACCTCTCAGTGCACCTGTGTACATCATATCGTGCATCATGTAGGCAACAGGTTCATCGACGATAAATGTCTTTTCGGCTGTATTGTCTAACAACACATTGCCATTCTTATCAAGTACTTTTGTAAAGGTGATTGTAGAATTGTGAATACCGCCATTGGCAATAGCGCCATAAGCACTGGTGACTTCAAGAGGGGTCAGGCCTTGGGCCATGCCGCCAAGAGCAACAGCGGAAAGGTTTTTATCATTAACATCACCTGTATCAACTAAAGTTGTAAAACCAAGTTTTTTGAGAAACTCATAGGATTTATCAACCCCAAGTTTTTCTGCGATTTTCACTGCGATAACATTATTTGACCATTCCAAGGCTTCGCGCATGGTCAAAATCCCCCAATATTTAAATTCCTTTGAATCGTACCAGTTTTGGGGCCAACGGCGACCGTTGTTGTCATACTTTGGAACGTCGTCAAATACCGTGCCTGCAGTCAGACCGCTATCCAGTGCTGGTAAATATACACCTAATGGTTTGATAGACGAACCTGGCTGGCGAGGATTCAAAGCACGATTGTAAATCCGTTGACCAGTAATATTTCGACCGCCAATTATGGCTCTTAATTCGCCAGAACGATAATCAATGATAACCATTGCTGATTGTGGTTGTATAATACCTGTCTTTGAAATGTCAAAATAATCTTTTTTAATATGCAAAGCGCCATCGGCATCGATGGTATAAAAATCTGGATTTTCCTTCATGAAACTGCTATCGATAACAACTTCTTTGTTATCATTCATTGATTTTTTCTCGTAGGGCACTTTAATGCTACGGCCCTTAAAGATGTACATCTCTTGAATTGAGACTTTTTCTGCATAGAGGGGGCCACCATCGCCAATCCGGCGTTCATAATTGGGATCTGACTTGTAAGCGTCCTTAATGAAAATTTCGTAGCCGCCTTTTACTTTGTAAAAATTAAGTGCTTTATTCTTCATGAGGACAAGATTGCCTTGATTATCGACTTTAAAGTCTCCAGCAGGCAAGACAAAGGCTTCATTTTCGTCAATAATCACATCGTATTTATTTAAGACAATACGGGTGCTAATAACCTTATCATCGTCGTCTTTTGTCGGACTAAGAATATTGCCTTTTGCATCCTTATAAACTTCGATGGTAGGTAGGCTATCATTCCGTTTATAAAGTAAGCCGTCTTTTTCCAAGGCCTCTTTTAACAGAATGACTTCTTCGTGAACCATGCCTTCTTTAAAGGTCTTCTGTGTGATGAGTGAGATATCCAGTAGCTGTAATTCAGCAAGCTTTTTGATGGTATTTGGTCCAGCTACACCATCTGTTCCTAGGGCGTATTTCTTTTGAAATGCAACCACTCCCCGGCGCGTAGCAACATCAAACTTAGTTGTAAAGGCATCGGCTTTATAAGCTTGTTCTAGTTTTTTCTGCATAGCAACGTCAATTGTGGAATAAATCTGAAGGCCATCGTTATATATAGCACGAGTTGCTGCTTCTTGTGTCATTTTCTGTTGAGTCATTAAGGCTTTAATCACATCATCTTTAACCATGTCGATAAAGTAACTGGAAATTTCTTCATTAACAAATTTGCCAGGCACTAATTTTGTCTTTAAATCTACGGACTTTGCTGTTTCATATTCAGCATCTGTAATGACTTTGTTTTGATGCATCAAATAAATAACCGTTTTGTAGCGGCTGATCATACTTTCATTGAAGATGATTGAGTACTCGATATTATGTTCCCCAAGGACTTGATCATCTGGGGTAATTTCTTCGTTGCGTTTAATGGTAAAAGGAGAGTATTTAGAGCTCGCTTTTGGTATACCAGCTAAAATAGCGGCTTCTATATAATCCACATCAGATGCATCTTTAGAAAAATAGCGCTGCGAAGCCGCTTGAATCCCCTGCACATTAGCACCTAAATCAATCGTATTTAGGTAAGCAGTAAGAATTTCTGCTTTGCTCATATGTTTTTCAAGATCAATTGTGTAGTAAGCTTCCTTGATTTTACGGACATAGCCCGCTTGGCCTTTGGCAAACTTAGTTTCTGGGAGATACATATTCCGTGCGTATTGCTGGGTGATAGTGGATGTACCTGATGGTGAACCACCTTTACCAACAGCTTCAATAACTGCGCCAACTAAACGTACATAGTTAAAACCACCGTGGGTAAAAAAAGTCTTATCTTCCACTGCTACGAATGCATTTCGAATATCTTCGTCAATTTCGTTATACTGAACAATCGTTCGGACACCACCATCTTGAACTTTATCAAGTACCTTACCTTCAAAGTCGTAGACCACTGAGTTTTCTGAGAGCATCGTATTGATATCGTAATTTGTAATTGGTGGAGTATCAGCTAAAATCGATTTAACAAGTGCAAAAACAGCGCCAGCTCCGATAATGCCAACCACTAACAGGGCAAAAAAAGTATATAAAAGAGCGCGTCCAAATCGACCCTTCTTTTTCGCCTTCTTCTTTTTTGGTGCGGGATTATGATTCATTTTGCCTCCTCTGGGCGCACGCCTGTGCGTAAACATTCTAACCTATCATATCATAAACCCAAGAAGTTGTTAATCTTGAGATTGTTTTATCACCGAAATGTAATACGTTTTTAAGGCAAAAAAAGCCACTCTAAAAGAGTGGCCAGATGCATTTGGTATTATTCTAGGGACTCGACGACATAAATCGTATTATTTATCATTCCCATCCAGCAACTATACGGCAGTTCTCCCACTTCGGTGGGGGTAAATTCCACAATGGTTTCCCCGGGGATTAAGCCAGCCTGAATATTGAAGGCTGGGATAGAGATGGCCTCGTTGCAACTGGTCAAATCATTTTGGCCAGCCACGAGAATAAACTTCACAGGAATACCCTTTTGAACAATGATATCTTGATAACCGCTTCTTGACACATTGATACGAACTTCTTGGTAGTCCCCTTTAATCACGGCTTTGATGCCCGACAAATTATCTGTGGTTTCAGTGATGGCGATAGGGGTGTTAATGGTTTTAATCAAAGCATCCGGTGTCCAATTAGCCAGTATCAACCCGCGTTGTATGGCGATTAAGGCCAGAATAATCATAAAAACCCCGCTGACACGGGTCAGAGTTTGGTTAAAGCGCTTGCCTAAAAAGTTTGCTGTCAATCCAAAGGTAAACATGAGAGGAACAGTTCCTAAGCTGAAAGCAAACATAGAGGTTGCACCAGCAATCCAACTGCCCGTAGTGAGGGCATAGAGTTGCATCACTTGAAGTGGCCCACAAGGCATCAAACCATTGAGTAAACCAACAATATAGGGGCCACTATTATGTTTAGCCAATTTTGAAATCACATTATAAATGGGTTTTGGTAAAATGTTTGGAAATGCAAATTTGTCTAATACACCAAGCTGTTTAAGACCCATTAAAAACACTAATAGACCAGCTAAAAGGGCGATTCCGACTTTGAAGGGCAATGCAATTGACAGCAAACCGCTTGCAGCGCCGAGAATACCACCAATGATTGTATAACTGGTAATCCGTCCTAAGTTGTATAAAGCACTTGGTAACCAAGTCTTTTGTCCAACATGAGTTTGGAGCGTAACCGATAGGTTGATGCCGCCGCACATACCAACGCAGTGCACGGATGTCACCAATCCAATGCCAAACAGAGAAATAAATCCTACACCGGCTGGTATTTGACCAAGTGGAGGTAAGGCAATGGGGCTAAAGAAGACCACTGCCATTGCAAGAAGACACAATCCAACCCAAATCACTAAATTCGGTATTTTCACGGATGCATTTGAACCGCGGTAAGATGCATTGGACCCTTTATTTGAAACATCAACCACTTTAGATGAACCATTAGAGCCCTTACCAACTTCATAACCACTATTTCTGATAGCGTCCTCTATGAGGCTTTTATTAAGGATCGAATCATCAAATGTCACAGAAACCTGATTTTTTTCAAGACTTACATTTGCGTTCTGAACACCTTGCAACTGATTGATGGCATTTTCAACTGCCATTTTACAACCGCCACAGGTCATACCGATTACTTTTATCTCGATGGTCTTCATTTGGGAGCTCCTTAAAGAGGGACGTTGTGTGGCGTGGTTAAGGTTGTAAGTTAAAAGGCATTAAGAATTTATCAACTTTCTCAGGCAAGCCCGCTTTATCAGTGACTTCAACTTTTGTAAAGATCCAATTTGATACTTTTACTGGATCAACACCGGCTTCAATAAACGGGGTTGGGTTTAAAACAAAGACGATGTCTTTATCGTTTGTATTAATATCTTTTGCCCATTCAAACATGTTGCCACCACCTAGGCCGATGCCAAAGTGATCTAACACTTCGTGATAACCAACTCGATCGCGGTACGTGGTCAGCAAACTAGAAAAGGTTTCTGATATTTTTGATGTTGATGGATTTTTGTATGCCGTATCTCCAAAATCGGCGGGGATTTCTATGCGATTTGACGTAGAATCATAGACGTGGGTTTCGGGTAGTTTAGATGTGTCTAATCCTGCTGAAATAAAGTCTGTTGCATCAATAGAGATAATGGCATCGCGAGTAGAGGCACCGGCATCGTTTGAAAGAAGGAAGAATGGAGCACTTGGAGATTGGATTTTCCAGAAAGTTGCACTGTCTTGATCAGTGGTTTCGACAGTTAACAAATTTGCTGAAACAAGGGAATCAAACGATTTTTGTGCACCCTGTGCGATGACATCTGCACTCTTGCAGGCAGATAATGATAGGGCGATGATTGCAATTGAAGTAATCATTAATATTTTTTTCATGTGGCACCATCCTTTGTATTTGAATTTATGAATCTGTATTAAAGATAAGATTAACGCATGAGCTTTTTGATGGTTGTAATGAGTTCATCAACCACTTCAGTTTCACCAGCTTGTATTCTGGTGATAAGACAGGTGTTCATATGGCGCTCCAAGACGACGCGGCTGAGCGCATCTAAGGCTGATTGGGCCGCTGCAATCTGATGGAGAATATCATCGCAATAGGCATTTTTATCGAGCATACCTTTAATACCACGGATTTGCCCCTCAACCCGGCTGCACCGGTTCATTAAGGCGCGAATTTCCTTTGCTTCCCGTTGGGTGTGTCGTCCGCAATCAACAACTTCGCAATCGGGATCGCAGGTGGTGCAGCAACTGGATTTAGTGGTCATTTGAACTCTCCTCTGAATTTTTATGAAATCATTTACGCTTTAAAAGATTTCAGTCTTAGGGCATTGGATACAACAGAAACAGAACTCATGGACATGGCAGCAGCTGCAAAAATCGGATTTAGTAAAGGTCCACCAAAGAGGAACAAAATCCCTGCAGCAATGGGGATGCCAATAATATTGTAGATAAATGCCCAAAAAAGATTTTGTTTGATGTTGATTATGGTTGAACGACTCAAGCGTATAGCAGTGACCACATCCATTAAATCACTTTTCATTAAGATGATATCCGATGACTCCATGGCCACGTCGGTTCCAGAACCGATGGCGATGCCTATATTGGCCTGGGCTAAAGCAGGGGCGTCATTAATCCCATCTCCAACCATGGCGACCGTAAAGCCTTCGCTTTGAAGGGTTTTAATTTTTAGCGATTTCTCTGACGGCAGAACGTCGGATATGACTTGATCAATTCCTGCAGACTTTGCAATCGCAAGGGCAGTTTGATGATTATCCCCTGTTAACATAATCACTTGCATTCCCATTTTTTTCAGTGCGGTAACAGCTTGTGCACTTCTGGGTTTAATAGGGTCTGCCAGTGCAATCAGTCCCGCCATTTTGCCATCAATCGCCACATAAACCGGTGTTTTGCCTAACTTGGCCAGTTGATCGAATTGACTCTTGACAGCATCAAAAGGAACGCCACCAGCGCGAATGTGTTTCTCGTTACCCACTAGAATCAAGTGATCTTCAATATTAACCATAATCCCAAAACCTGGTAATGCGGTAAAATTCATCACTGGGAGAAGTGGTAGATCTTTTGCTTTACATTCGCGGACGATGGCTTCCCCAAGGGGATGTTCACTGCCAAATTCAGCAGATGCAGCATATTGTAGTAATTGATTTTCAGTGGTTGCGCCAAAGGTCATTAAATCCGTAACAACGGGACTGCCTTCAGTGATGGTGCCTGTCTTATCAAAGACCACAGTGTTGACTTTATAAGCGGTTTCAAGGGCTTCGCCACTTTTTACAAGAATACCAAGCTCGGCGCCTTTGCCAGTACCAACCATTATAGCAGTTGGTGTGGCAAGCCCCAGAGCGCAAGGGCAGGCGATGGTCAAAATAGCGATAAAGACTTTCAGTACAAAGATGGTATCATAACCAGCAATAAACCATAATGCCGCACTAACCAGTGCAATCACGAACACCACTGGGACAAAAATCCCTGAAATTTGATCTGCAAGTCTAGCAATTGGGGCTTTGCTGCCCTGTGCCGATTGGACTAAATGAATGATTTGTGCAAGTGTTGTATCTTCACCGACCTTAGTGGCTTTAAAAGTAAACATCCCATTTTTATTGATACTCGCCCCAATTACGGTATCTCCAGGGGCTTTATCAACTGGAAAACTTTCTCCAGTTAGCATGGATTCGTCAATGGCCGTAAAACCAGAAAGAATCAGACCATCTACGGGTACTTTTTCCCCTGGTCTCACCATCAAGGTGTCTCCAACCTCGAGTTCTTCAATAGGCATCACGAGTTCACCTGCTTCTGTGATCACGGTAGCCGTTTTGGGAGCAAGACGCATCAAGGATTTTATGGCCATTGATGTTTTTCCCTTTGAAACAGTTTCAAGAGTTTTTCCAAGGAGGATAAGCGCAATGATGATACCAGCTGTTTCAAAGTAGAGATGATTAACCGCTTTAAAATCAAACTGTGTGATTTGCCAAACTGAGAAGAGACTGTAAAGAATGGCCGCAGAAGTTCCCATGGCAATTAAGGAGTCCATATTTGGGGACCGATTGATAATGGCGCGAAATCCCACGGTATAAAACCGTTGACCAGCCCATAAAATCGGTAACAGTAACAGGATTTGAACAACCGAATAAGTAATCGGATACTGCATAGGGTTTAAAAATCCTGGCACAGGGAATTTATAAAAAGGAAGCATGGGTCCCATGGCCAAATAGAGAAGTGGGAGTGCGAAGCCAATGGCAATCCAAAATCTAAACCACATGGTCTTAATCTCGCAGTCTTTATTGGCTTGATCTGAGTCTAAATCTGGTTTTGTTAAGAGCTCTTTTGGGGTGTACCCCAGTTTTGTGATGATTTGCTTAATCTCGGATAGTCTGATTGTTTCAGGTGTATATTCGATTTGGGCTTTTTCGGTGGCGAGATTCACAGAAATACTGAGGATGCCAGACGTCTTTTTCAATTTCCGTTCTATAGCGGCGCTGCATGCGGCACAGCTCATGCCATCAATAGGCATGGTGATGTTTTTGGACATGATAGCCTCCAGGTATTTTGTCATAAGGACTTGTTATGATGGATTACACTCCAACTATACCCCTAGGGGGTATTTTAGTCAAGCGTAATTTATTGTTTTTAATTGAAAAATCTCATCTTTTTTTGTGAGTAGGGTGTATAATATGTGAAGTGGTGTAACCTATAAGGGGAATACCTTGAACTGATATGACTTATAAGGGGATTACCTTGAACCAGTATGACTAATTGGATGATGTGACACATTGGTGTTGCTAGAATGTGAGGTATATAATGGGAAATGATTTATCGACTATCAATGAAGAAGAAATTCAAATAGCAATTTTAGTGGGTTTAGATCTTGGCATCCGTGGCGAGATCGATATGGACCAATCCATGCAGGAATTAAAAGAACTGACCTTTGCAGCAGGTGCAAAGGTTGCTTACACAATGGTTCAAAACAAGCAAACCATCGTAGCAGCCACTTATATTGGCAAGGGTAAAGTAGAAGAAATTGCAGCTGCAGTGCAAGAATTTGGCGCTAACCTGGTTATTTTTAATGACGAGTTGAGTGGCGCTCAAATTAGAAATATCGAAGCGGTTGTTGGTGTACGTATTATCGATAGAACCGCCTTGATACTGGATATCTTTGCGCTGCGTGCCCAGTCCCATATTGCAAAATTACAAGTAGAACTAGCACAAATGCGCTATAGATTACCCCGACTAATTGGGTTAAATGGGGACCTTGCAAAAATGGGTGGGGGTATTGGCACAAGAGGACCAGGTGAGCAAAAGCTGGAACTGGACAGACGCCGGATTAAAGACCGGGTATTTGATATTCAAACAAAGCTACGAGAAGCCCAAGAAAGTCGACAAGTGACTCGACAACAGCGCATTAAAAGTGAAATACCAATCGTTGCTCTCGTCGGTTATACAAACGCCGGAAAATCTTCAATTATGAATGCTTTTATTAATGAATTCGGCAGTGAAGGCGAAGATAAACTCGTGTTTGAAAAGGATATGCTCTTCGCAACCCTTGATACTTACCACCGTAAAATCGTGATTGATGACCATAAATCATTCATCCTAATAGACACGGTTGGCTTTGTAAGCAAGCTGCCCCATGCCTTAGTGGAAGCTTTTAAGGCGACTCTTGAAGAAGTGATTCAAGCAGATGTCCTGGTCCATGTTGTCGACGCTTCCAATGAACATTATGAATTGCAGATGCGTGTGACCGATACAACCTTAAAGGAACTTGGCGTAAAGGACCATCAAGAAATTTGCACCTTTAATAAAGCGGATTTAGTGGTTGGCGAGCGGAATTATCCTAGAGCAGATCTTTGGACTAGCATGAAAACCCACGAAGGGTTTGATCAATTGGTCAGCGCTATTGATGCTTTGATTTTTACTAAAATGAAGCGTATCACCTTGAGAATTCCTTTTGCCCAAGGTGGGATTTTAAGTCGGATTATTGACCAATCCAAGGTTTTTAGTACTGAATACGATGAAGTTGGAACGATTATTGAAGTGGAAATGGATCATGCAGAATATGAAAAATACAGAAGTTTTGAATTGCTAGAAGAAGTTTCGGATAAATAAATGTATAAAACCATATTAGAAGAGGGCCAATGTGAAGTCGTGATTGAAAAATCTCGGTTCATCGCATATGCCTATCCTATTAAAACAGAGCAAGAAGCGCAGCAGTTAGTAGAGGTGTTGAAAAAGAAAAATTGGCAAGCCACCCACAATGTTCCTGTCTATGTCTTGGGGACGAATTACGCTGTTCAACGGTATAGTGACGATGGCGAGCCCTCTGGAACAGCGGGTTTACCAGTGCTAGAAATGCTTAAAAAGGCAGGAGTCACTGATGTTTGCCTGGTGATAACTCGCTATTTTGGCGGTGTGAAACTAGGGACAGGGGGCTTGGTTCGGGCTTATACGGAGGCAGCAAAGGCCGTTTTAAACAAAATCGGTTTGGCTGAAGTTGACCATTACGAACAGTTTGATTGTCGTTATGACTATACTTTTCAAGGGAAAATCACTCATTTACTCTCAACTTTTGAGACACAGGGGCTACAAACTGACTACGATTCAGAAGTCTCTCAGACCTTTTATGTCCCAGTTTCACAGGCCGAAAAACTGACGCAGTCCTTGGTAGACATCACGTCAAATCAATTGTCAAAGTTTGATCGATCAACGGTTTACGGCTGCATTGATAAAGGACGCTTTATAAAAATGGGCGAGTAAGGCAGATGCAAAGGGAAAAGTCCAAAAGGACAAGTTCAAAAGGACAAGTTCAAAAGGACAAGTTCAAAAGGACAAGTCCAAAAGGATAAGTGCTGAGGAACAGATGCGTGGTACAGTTGCACTGAATAAAGGCATTCAGGTGAAGTTGGAAATTAAGATTGGAGGCCCGTGGTGAGAAATATTATTGATGAAATGTTCGAATTAGAAGAATGGGCTGTGTTAGGTGCGACTACCAACACCCAAAAATTTGGCTATAAAATTTTTAAGAAACTTATCAGTTGTCATTTTAACGTCACTCCAATTAACCCATTCTACAATTCAATCGACGGGGTCCAGTGTCTATCGGATTTAAAAGAGCAACCACAGATTCAAGTGGTTAATGTTGTGGTTTCTCCAGAGAAGACATTGATAGCTTTAGATGACATTAAAGAAAGTGGCATTGAATATGTATGGTTCCAACCGGGATCATATGATGATGAAGTGCTTGAAAAGGCGAATAGACTAGGTCTCAAGATTGTCTATAGTTATTGTGTACTTGTTGAACTTGGTGATTTGCCAATGTGTGGATTTTAAGCGGCGATAAAGCAATAGAAATTTCTCATTGGTCAAAGCACTTGTAGGTATGTAAATTGATAAACCTAATAGTGCCGAAAAAAACGGACAATACTATCTCAATTGTAAGACCAATAAAACTATAGATATTGTGCAGAAGCGAAACGCCATTACAACATATGGTGTTTCGCTTTCTTAAACAAAAGAAGTTAAGTAAAATCAAAAAAAACTTTAATAAAATGTGTTGACGAGATTAGAAGTTGATGTTAAGATAATCAAGTCGCTAAGAGATAGTGACACATACGAAAAACATTGCTTCACCTCTTCGTGATTTTGCTACGCAAAACACTGGCCGGTGGGGCGGCAAACAAACGAGTTTGTTTGCACTTTGAAC
>CAZFST010000047.1:0-20321 GCA_964522015.1 uncultured Fusibacter sp.
CTTTGAAATACAGTGTTTTAAAAACTAAATGGTAGTGTGATAGTTGACACTACCAGAAAAGAGTGGGAGGGCCTTTTATGAACACTACTAAAGATTATTTACACAAATTAATAGAAGAAATAGGACTTGATGAAGTTCCTGAAATTATTGATTTTGTAGAGTTCTTAAGGATAAAAAAAGAGAAATCAAGTTTTCAAGACTTTTCAAACGCAAGTGTGAGTAGCGCTGTATTCTGGAATAATGAGATTGATGATGAGGTATGGAACAATGCTTAAAAAAGGCGAAATGAATCTTTTTTCACATGAAAAGGGTAGAGGCGTCCCCTACCTTCCCTGTTAAGCGTAAATAGGCGGGTTATTTCTCAGAGCCATCTCTGGAACCCCAAACCATTGCCACCCCCTAGTTAACCCTCAAAGTACAGGAGGACAAAATGAAAGACGTTAGACGAATAGACCCTTCATTCTCCCTATGTGGCTTAAACTGTGCCCTATGCCCGCGGTTTCATACTGAGGGGACTTCTAAATGTCCTGGGTGTGGTGGCCAAGATTTTTCCAGCAAACATCCCACCTGCGCGGTGGTAACCTGCAATAGAAAAAATGATCATGTCGAGTATTGTTTTCAGTGTGGTCAGTATCCTTGTACAAAATATCTGGCTGCCCAAGATTTAGATTCGTTTATTTCTTACCAAAATGTTGAAAAGAATATGGCTGAGGCAAAGCTTGATTTACCTGGGTATATTGAAGCCTTGAACAAAAAGCGTCTTCTACTAGAGAACCTAATTGCAAATTTTAATGACGGCAGGTCCAAGGGGTTTTACTGTTTGGCGGTTAATTTGCTGCCGTTGGCGTTTGTGGCTGAGGTGGTTGAAGTGGTGGAGGCTGAAGGGTCGTCTGAGCATTTAACCAATCAAGAAAAGTGCAAAAGAATCACCGAACTGTTTAAAAGCAAGGCAAGTGAAATGCAGATTGAGTTGAAGTTAAGAAAGTAAGCATAATCCCTGGACTAGCGAACGTATTTATAAGGAGAATCCATTGAAAAATCCGCGAAAAAAACTAGAGTTAATGAACAAAATCAATCAAATTAATGAAATGTCCATTGGAAAAAAAGTGATGCTTTGCCTTCGCATAATGCTTGGATTGGGTGTAATAACATCGGCATTACTAGGTCTATTCAATATAGTTGACAGTTCAAAAACCATAAACGTGACGGTGCCCTTGCTTGGGGTCATGTTTCTTTTGATGGGGATTGATGACTATGGAAAAAATAAGATAATGGGCTATTTAAATTTTTTTGTAGCGGCAATTATATTTTTGGCTGGGATATCGATTTTGTTAGAACACACTTTGTTAAAATAATACAAATCAAAAAAGTGGCTCAGGGGGACGTGTACCGTGAGTCGATTCACTATAAAAAGGGAATGCTCGTACCAGCCTAAGAGGAGATAATTATGGAAGCTTTAATTAAGCGCTTAAGAGAAAACAAAATTAAATATCAGTGTTACGAAGCTTTTATTGAAGGTAATCCCTTTTTAGGCTACGAGTCAGAAGGTAGCGCCTTTCTCTTTAGAGGCGAAAGCGATGGTCCCTGGGTCTATTTTGTGGCGGAATCCCCAGAAGAATTCAGAGCCTTGCTGCCCCATTTAACACCTTCTGATAAGCAATTTGCCCTTGTGGAAGACTATATGTTGCCCGATTTACTGAAACTTGGGGAAGTGGCTTACGATATGTGCTGCATGCGCCTTTATTTGCCAGATACCGTGGCCCTTGATAACAGTGTGCCTCAAAACGCGACAATAAGACCTTTGACCATAACCGATGTCCCGTTTATGTACGCCAATTACATTTATGCCGATAGTGCCAGCTCTGCCTATTTTGAAACCCGGGTAAAAAGCGGGGAAAGCTTCGGGGTTGAGTGCCAAGGCCAACTGGTGGGTTGGGTTTTGACACATGATGATGGTGCTCTAGGGATGCTTCACGTCTTGGAGGCTCATAGGGGGCATGGCTATGCCGAGGTGTTGACCCGACATCTGTGTTTGGCACAGAGGAGAAAAGGGGTACTACCTCATTTGGCTATAAAACTTGAAAATAAGGCTTCCATGGGGCTGGCCAAAAAGATAGGCTTTGTGGAAGACCGTGTGATTCATTGGCTGCAGTTGAAGTAAAAACACTGTGGAAGTTTTAGAAGGCTTACAAGAGGAGGTTTAAAAATGACAGAGTTACCTTTAAAAAAAGAGGAACCGATTGAAGATTTGATTCAAAAGTCAGTTGATTATCTAAACAGCGAATTAGCAATGGCATCCATCGAATCAGACCCTTATTGGCCTAAATGGGATTCCCCTTGGTGGCATATGTCCCTGCTTTTTGAGATGGGATTATCTTCTTTGATACCGGATTTAATTGTTGAAAAAATGATTGATAAAATGAATACTCAATATCTTAGATTTTTCCCATTGGATGAATCCGAGTTACCGCACCATATAAATCCCTATACCCAGATTGCATGTCATTGCCAATTGGGTAATATGTATCAAATCTTGAGAAGCAAGCGAAAAGATATTGACCAAAGAATGCCATGGGTTAGACCCTGGTTTTTAAAATATCAGCTTCCAGATGGGGGATTAAATTGTGACGAAAGAGCCTATACAAATTCTCACAAAAGTTCTATCGAGTCCAGTCTCCCTGTATTTGAAGCCCTGATGGTCTGTGCTGAACAGGATGTTCTTTCCCAAGAAGAAATAGCTTTTCTTCAAAAGGCAGCAGGGTATTTGATAAGCCACCGACTTGTGCACAAAACCAGTGGTCAGCTAATGGATGAGAACTTTCTGAAGTTACAGTTTCCAAGATTTTATAGTTATGATATTTTGCGTGGCTTAAGCTTGTTAGTCCGTTGGCATGCATACGGCCCAAAAGGCTCAATAAGCGATGGACTGGAAGAGGTGATTACCTACGGACTTGAGCAGGTAAGCAATAAACTGGTAAACGGTATGTTGTACACTGAGCGCACTGAACTTGTAGATGCAACAACATGGAATCCTAATGATGAAGGACAATGGGATAAGGTTGAACCTGTTTCCATATTTCCTTTACTTAAACAGGTAACAGGAGTTGGACAACCCTCTAAGTATTTAAGTTTCGAATTTGAAGCTTTGAAAAAGCAGTTCATCATTAATCAGCCATTTAAAGACTAAGGAGCTATACCATGTGGGTTAGATCTGAATTGAAAGCAAAAGCAAAAGTATTTCTCGGAAAATTTTATTGGAAATCATTCCTTGTCACGCTTATCGTAGGCCTCGGAGTCAGTGGCCTTACTGGAAGTTTTAACTCAGGTTATGATAAAACTACTTTTAATGAAAGCATATATGAAAGCGAGGTCCAATTAGATACTACTAATGAGACATTTGCCATTGACATGCCACTTTCTGAACCGGAGGATGTGAGGCTTTTGCAAGACTTTATGCAAGGATATTTGCCAATGGGTATTAATAAATTACTTAAATTAGCCGGTGTTTTTGCTGTTGTAGGTGTGTTGTTTTCGATTGCAATCGGGGTTTTTGTACTTGCGCCACTAGGTGTTGGTGGCAAGAAATTTTTCTTAGAGGGGGCAACCCGAGATGAGGTTAATTTTGGTCACTTAGGCTTTGCATATAAGCAAGAACACTATTTAAATGTGGTTTGGGTATTATTTTATACCGCAGTTCTTAATATATTATTCACATTAATGTTAATCATTCCAGGTATCATTAAAGCCTATGCTTATTCAATGGTCCCTTATCTTTTAGCTGAAGACCCAACCCTAAATGCTCCTAAAGCCATTGAAATTAGCGAAGCCATGACAGAGGGGCACAAATGGGATATATTTGTTTTAGATTTATCTTTTGTTTTATGGCATGCGCTTAGGTTTGTCAGTTTTGGTTTAAGCGAGCACTTTTTAGCACCCTATATTGAGGCGACCAAAACTCAACTATACCTTGTCTTAAAGCCTATAAATTCAAATGATGCATTAAATGGTGCAAAACCGTATGATTCCTTATCCTTTGATGCTGATTTTTAGTGGTAGCGGTTGTTCAAATTTCATTTTTGAGGAGGTATGAGATGCTATTTATGTTAATTGTTAAGGCGTCAAGT
The DNA here is from genome assembly GCA_964522015.1 of uncultured Fusibacter sp. Lineage (GTDB taxonomy): Bacteria > Bacillota > Clostridia > Peptostreptococcales > Acidaminobacteraceae > QQWI01. Next base: position 4,125 of record CAZFST010000047.1, read on the forward strand.
AATTCAGAAACAGGTAATCGTCCAAATCAGGTACTAAATGACGCCATGTCTGAGTATAATCGTGAATTGGTTTCGGCGGGGGTAAGGGTTATGGCAAAAGGTCTTCACCCAAGCTCAAATGGTTTACGGATTAATTTTAAAGAGCCAGACATGGAGCCGGTAGTGACCGAGGGACCTTTTCCACTAACATGTGATGTGATTGCAGGTTTTATACTGATTGATGTGGCATCAAAAGAAGAGGCTATTAAGTGGGCCATGAAAATGCCAGATCCCCAGGGCTTTGGTGAGGGACAAATTGAGTTGCGTCAGGTATTCGAATAATAGCAAGGGTAAATATCTTAGAAGTCAGTGTAAATGCTGGTTTAAGAAATGTTTGATTAGGTGGCAACAAAGGTGCACAAAAAATGCCATGCCATAATCGCTGAATTAGCGCCTATGGAACGGCATTTTATTTTATGTTTGGGTTATTTTTCGTTTTCTTCGACCCACTCTTTTGCTAGTTTAACCGCTTCTTCTGTTGGAATAGAGACATTCGTGTCCTTTTGCAGATGATCGGTATTTTCTATTGCCTCTGAATCACTCTTAGCGATTTTTTTCTTGAGCTCGTTGAGATTATCGTCCATAAAACCCTCCTTTAGTAATCTGAAAATTCTGTCTTAATTATACACTTGTTGATATTTGATGTCAACACGACTGGTAGGTACCTGGAATTGAGGGAGATGAGAGGCGGCGCACAGCAATCAATTCCTAAGGTTTAACTGGATTTTTTGTTGCCTGCGATGTATATTAATAAGGGTGTTTCTCATATTGTATCAATGGGTTACAGTAATGAAACCAAACTCACCAGCAGCCATACCAAAAGCCACAGGAAAGGATTATCATTCATGAAAGAAAACAAAGATGATAAAAAACAGCAAATAAGAAAGTTTGTTAAAGAGTCAAAGCTTACTTTAATTATCACATTTTTGATTGTGTCCATTGGAATCGCTCAGTTATTTATGGGTGACACAACCCTCGGCACCGTGTTTATCTGTTTAGGGATTGTTTTTCTGTTGTCATTAGCATCCTTGAATGCAAAGGATCTTGACTTCACCGTGTTAGAAAAGGATGAAATTTTTCAGTCTTACCTAGTGGATGGCAAGAAGATTAAAGCTGTAAAATATTGCAGAAGCAAGGTTAAATGCGGTCTAAAAGAGGCCCTTGATTATGTGGAAAAGCACTTACTCTAAAAAACGGTCACAGTAATGTGACCCTAAAAATAGGCTAATCACCAATTAAGATAGACCAAGGAGACTTACCAATGAACCCACTTAAACTCGTAAAAGACCTACCAGAAATATTTGAAGAATTCTCTGAAGCAAGACGTAATGGATTTTTAGCGGCTAAAGCTTTTAAGGACAGCGATAAACCTCTTATTGGCACTTTTTGCACCTTCATGCCCCAGGAAATTCCTCTGGCAATGGGTGGGGCCGTGGTATCACTCTGTGCCACTTCGGACGAAACCATCGCAGAAGCTGAAAAGGATTTGCCACGAAACCTATGTCCATTGATCAAGTCAAGCTATGGCTTTGGAAAAACAGACAAGTGCCCCTATTTCTTTTTTAGCGACTTGGTTGTTGGCGAAACCACCTGTGATGGCAAACGAAAAATGTTTGAACTAATGGGAGAATACAAACCTGTCCATGTGATGCAGTTGCCACACAACCCCACCACACAAGCTTCATTTGACCTTTGGAAAAGTGAAATAGTTCTACTGAAAGAAACCCTTGAGAAGCAGTTTGGTACCACGATTTCTGATGAAGATCTCAAAAAAGCCATCAACCTAAAAAACAGAGAGCGTCAAGCCTTAAAAGACTTCTATGCCATTGGCAAGCTTCAACCATCGGCGCTTAGCGGGGCAGATATCTTGAAAGTCCTCTATGGTAGCACCTTTAAATTTGACAAAGAAGCCAATATTGTGGACGTCAACAACCTCACAGAAAAAGTCATGGGTGAATATAAAGCCGGCAAAACCCTGGAAGATAAGCCGAGAATCATTATCACAGGCTGCCCAGTGGGTGGGGTTACCGAAAAAGTGGTAACGGCCATTGAAGAAAACGGCGGTCGCGTGGTCTTCTTTGAAAACTGTATGGGCGCAAAACACGTTGAAGACATGGTAGACGAATCTAACCCAGACCTCTTTGACGCCCTCACAGAAAAATACCTTAAAATCGGCTGTTCTTGCATGTCGCCAAATACCAGTAGAACAGATCTATTAGGCCGGGCCATTGATGAATACAAGGCAGACGCTGTCATCGACGTAATTTTCCAAGCCTGCCACACCCACGCTATCGAAACAGCAACCATCAAACGATTTGTAAACGGCGAAAAAGAAATTCCATATATCAGCCTTGAAACAGATTACTCAACATCGGATATCGGTCAGCTCAACACCCGTATAGCGGCGTTTATTGAAATGTTGTAGGTCAGAGTATCATGTATGCAATCGGGATTGATTCAGGCTCATCGGCTACTAAGGGGGTGCTCTTTGATGGCACCAACATCGTAGCCAAGGTGATGGTGCCTACGGGTTACAATCCGACAAAAACCATGAGAGAGCTTTACGAACACCTGAACTTGGCTGCTGAGGCACACAGGGGTGGACCAGTAACGACTTATACCGTTACCACCGGTTATGGGCGAGACCTTTTACCCCAAGGGGATAAAAAGGTCACGGAAATCAGCTGCCACGCCAAAGGGGTCAGTTTTTTAAGTCCCGGCGCAAGGACTGTCATTGACATTGGTGGCCAAGACAGCAAAGTGATTTTAATGGACAGGGACCTAAACGTGGTGGATTTTTTGATGAACGACAAATGCGCTGCAGGTACTGGGCGCTTTGTGGAAGTGATTATGCGAATCTTGCACCGGGACTTTGACGACCTCGACGGCCTTATAGCCCGTGCAAATGCCGACGAAGTCGCTCCTGAACCCCTGCGAAAGGCTCCGATTAAGATTTCAAGCATGTGCACGGTGTTTGCTGAGAGCGAGGTCATCAGTCTTTTAGCGCAGCAGGCCGAGCCAGCTGCCATTGCCAAGGGCGTCATCGATTCCATTTGCGGACGGACCGCCATATTCGCCAGTCGTTTGCCCCTGGAGCCCTCCGTGTTTTTCAGCGGTGGGCTTGCGCAGTCTGAGGCCATGCTGGACATGCTTCAAGAGGCGCTGGGCCTACCAGTTGTGTCTCATCCTCTTTGCCAGTATGCTGGGGCCATTGGCGCTGCAGTGATTGGCTCAAATCATATCAAAAGGGGTTTTAAGCACCTTGACATCACAAGCAAAAAATGATATATTTTTGAGGTTAATGGCACAAGAAAAAAATAATTATCTAAAATCTGAGCAGGCGATAAAATCGAAAGGTTTTGTGGGGCTGGGCCTAATTTGGCAGCAGGATTGTAAAATACCTGTGGGACAGTAATATGTCCTACTGGTATTTTTTGTTTTTTGTCTGAAAAAAATAATATGAATAAGGATGGTATGCACATGACACAAGAGAATTTCAACAACACACAAAAAAAGACTAACAGAAAGGGAAGGGTTGCCTTATTATCCGTCATTTCAAATTCGACGCTGATTTTTCTTAAAATAATCGCGGGTCTAATGAGTGGCTCAGTGAGTATTATTTCTGAGGCAATCCATTCCGGCATGGATTTGATGGCTTCTTTGATTGCTTTTTACTCTGTCAATGTTTCATCAAAACCTGCTGACAAAGAGCATCCCTATGGCCATGGTAAAATAGAAAATATATCTGGGTTTATTGAAGGTGTGTTGATTTTTATAGCGGCGTTTCTCATCATTAAGGAAGCTGTTCATAAACTCTTGAATCCAACAGATGTTAGTGATACCACACTTGCAATTGTGGTGATGTTGATTTCGGCAGCGGTCAACTTCTTCATTTCAAACACGCTCTATAAGGTTGCTAAAGAAGAAGATTCAATTGCACTTGAAGCAGATGCCTTGCATTTAAAAACCGATGTTTATACTTCTTTGGGTGTCGCCCTTGGCCTGATACTCATTAAAATTACCGGCATTTCAATGCTAGACCCGATTGTGGCAATCATTGTTGCCCTAATCATTATTAAAGAGGCTTGGCATTTGTGCGTTGTAGCCTTTCAGCCCCTGTTGGATGGCAAATTATCCGATGCTGACGAAGAACAGATCCACGGTGTTATCATGACTTTTAATCAAAATATTATTGACTACCATGACTTGAAAACCCGTAAGTCGGGGCACATTAAACATATAGACTTTCATATCACACTGGATAAAGCCATGACCATTGAAGAGTCGTATGAAATGGTTATGAAACTTACAGATGCTTTGGAAGAGACATTAAAAAACACAGCTGTTCACATCCATGTGGACCCTGGCTCGATGATAGCATAATTTAATAGACTGAAATAAGATGTGCCTGGGGCAAATGCCTCAGGCACTTTTTGCGAGTCAGGGGGACGTGCACCGTGGCTCACAAATAAAAAGCGAGCCACGGTGCACGTCCCCCTGGCTCGCTCTTATTGATTATTTAGTGGATTCCCACTCCGCAACATATTGCTCCAATATGGTTCTGGTAGTGCTCCCGATAACACTGTAGGCCTCATCGTTGAGGTTGGCTAGGGATATTCGGATGGACCACTCTGGACCACTGAAACCACCGCCGCTGAGTAGGACAATGGATGATGCCTCGGCTAATCGCAGTAAGATATCCACAGGGTGATAGGTCCGTTGTAAATAGTCTGCAAAGACCGGGCCGTAATTGTTTCGGGCCCATTGGAGCAGGTCGAACTGGGTGTAATAGGCGGCGTCGTTTTGGTCCTGGCGCAGGGGGATGCCCAGGCCTTCAAAGAGCAGTTTTTGCCTACGGCGGCAGGTGTCGATGGTTTGATTTTTATAAACGTTGGCTTGATCGATGAGGGCGAACATGGCTAAAAAGGCCATTTGTACCTGCTGCGGGGTTGAAAGTCCAGCGGTGTGGTTGAGGGCCACTTGCCTACTGTCTGCCACGATTCTATCCATAAAGGCGATTTCTTCGGGGTGTACTGACAGGGCAGAATACCTGCGCTTGGCCCGTTCTTGCTTGTCGCTGTCCAGTTCTTTTAGGAGTTTGTCAAAGATATTGTGGTCGTGGAGGGCTATGGTGCCAAGGCGCCAGCCGGTGACTCCAAAGTACTTTGAAAATGAGTAAACACCGATGGTATTGTAGGGGATTTCTTTCATAATTGAACTAAAACCGTCCACAAAGGTGCCATAGACATCATCTGAAATAATCATCAGGTTGGGATGGTCATTGGCCACAATATTTTTTAGGTATTGTACAGTTTCGTGCTTAATGGCCACCGATGGCGGATTGCTTGGATTGACAATAAACACCGCTTTAATGGACGTGTCCTTGAGCTTGGCCATTTCACTTTCTGGGTATTGCCAAGTGCTTTCTCCTTGTTGATTGATTTCTGTGGCTTTAATTTCGATTACCTCAAAATTATATCTAGGGAGATGGGGGATCTCAAGGTAGGGTGTGAATATGGGGGTCATGAGGGCAATTTTGTCCCCTTTATCAAAGATGTTGTTGGCGATGAGAGAGTCAAAGATGTAGCACATTGCAGCGGTTGCCCCTTCTACGGCGTAGAGTTTGACGGGACTAATTTCTGTGTCGTATTTGAACTCTTGTACTAAGTAATCAAGGACCAGTTGTTCAATGTGTCTTAGCATTCTATCGGGGAAAGGGTAGTTGTCCCCAATGATGCCGTCGGTTAGTTCAAATACAAAGCTGTCGGGGTCAAAGCCCTTTTTTGAGATACCATAATCAATCATCTCCTTGAGAAAGTTAATGCAAGGAGCGTCGGGGTGGGACCGGACATATTCGTTAAACCGTCTGGCAATGCCAGCTTTTAAAGGGACCCCAGCCAAATGACCCTCGCACCTGGTTTTACGGGTTTCTTCCACTGCAAAGTGACCAAAGGTGAAAAAAGCATCCCTTGGTGTGGCGGCTGTCCAGTTTGGATTGCCTCTACCGGCATCCAGTAAGGACCTTGCCCCAGTTTCTATCCCGTCTTTTGCGTAGCTGCTGAGCTTGTCTTTTAGCTCAAAGGGGCTGATTTTGCCGTAAACGTTTTCGATTTCGGTTCTGAGAATACTCTTGTTCTTCATGGGGCTCTCCTTTTAAAGTGTGGTTAAATAATGAATTTATATAATTTTATAGTTGGTGCTTATGACTTTTGAACAAAATAAACAAGGTACATTAACAGTTTAACTTAGTTTTTGAAAAATGACTATAGTGGGTTCGAAATTTGTCTTTGATTTTTTTTATGGTGACTACCGGGGTTTATACCCCAATAGGATGATTTGAATTAGAAAGATTTTGTGAGCCAGGGGGACGTGTGGCTCAGGGGGACGTGTGGCTCAGGGGGACGTGCACCGTGAGTCGCCTTTGACCCATTCCGCAGCCCTGAGTCATTGGCTTAAGCCACAAAAACTGCTATACTGATTAGGAGATTATGTCTAGAAAAGGGGTGTGCCAATGTTAAATAAAAATAAAATGATTTATAGAAATGCAACCATTGAAGATATTCCGAAAATTGCACAGCTGCAACAGGTCTATCATGTCTCTACCATCAGCGACGAGGATAAGCCCAATGGCTTTGTGACCACCTTGTTTTCTGATGAGCAGTTTACTGAACTTATCGAAACTGAGAATGGTCTTGTGATCGCCTGCCATGGGGACCGGGTGGTGGCCTATGTGATGGCAGCCTCTTGGCACTACTGGCAAAAGTGGCCTCTTTTTCAGCATATGATCAAAGAGCTGCCATTAACAGAGTACTTGGGTCAGACCCTTTCGGTTGAAAACTCCTATCAATATGGTCCCATCTGCATTCACAGTGACTACCGGGGGACCCATGTGTTACCTGAGATTTTTGAGTTTTCTAGGGCGCAAATGAACAAGCGATTTCCTATTCTCATAACTTTTATCAACCATATCAACCCTCGTTCCTATAAGGCCCATGTTGAAAAGCTTGGACTGGATGTGATAAAGTCCTTTGAATTTAACAATAATCAGTACTATGAACTGGGGTATGATACTAACAAGGTCGTGAGGTATTTGAATGCCTAAAGAAAGCAATTCAGTAGGCCAGAAAGTAACCATTAAAGATATCACCATTGGTTTTGACCATCAGTTAACCAGTGAGGCCATCTACGATTTATACGAAGCACTTGGGTGGAATGAGTTCTTGAAACTGAGTAAAGAAGAACTTTTACAAGCAATGGCGGGAAGCTACAAGGTAATATATGCAACCATGGGCAACCGGCTTGTGGGCACAGGAAGAGTGATCTCTGATGGTGTTACCAATGCCTACTTTTGCGGTCTTGGGGTACATCCAGACTTTCAAGGGATTGGTATTGGATCAAAACTAACCAAACAGCTATTTGAAACAGTTAAAGCCCAAGGACTCCACCTTCAATTCTTTTGTGAACCGACTTTGGTTCCATATTATGAAAAGCTAGGCTGCTATGTATTTGCAACGGGGATGAAGGCATAAGAAAGTGAGTAAACGAAAATGACAACCACCGCAGAAGCACAAACTATCAGACCACACAAATTAAAATTTACCACTATACCAACAGAGCGTTTGATTCTAAGGCCTTGGCACATTGAAGATGAGCCAGAACTATGGGAAATTTTCTCCGATAGAAGGGTTGTGGACCCCTTAGGTGGCAGCGCTGCCACAGATCGTCCACAGTTTACGGCCCATGTGCTTGCAACCTCACAAAAGACTGAGCAGTTTGTGGCGGTTCACCGAGATAGTAATGCCGTTATAGGCTTTATTGGCTATGCCAATTGTCAAATAGACGAAAGGGTGATGGAAACGGTTCAATATGAATACGGTTATGGCCTCCATCACGACCACTGGGGCCAAGGGTATGGCACTGAAATGGCCCTTGCTATTAGAGATTTTCTAGTGAATCGGATGGGTGCCCAAACTCTCTGGCTGAAGGTATTTGATTTTAACCCTGCTTCTGAGGGCATTATCAAGAAATGTGGTTTTACTTATCAGTTCTCTATTTCAAAAGTTCTCAAATACCTCAATGATCTAGAGGTGCGCCACCGACATTTCAGGCTCGACATCCCTAAAGAACATTTGAGTGGCTATGAATGCCTAAGTGATGATCAATTAGACTTGTTACTCATGGAAAGACGGTTTGCCAATCCGGAAAAAAACTTTATGACGTCTTATGTCTATAGCATTTGCCTCAGGGGAACCGATGAGTCTATTGGCTATATTGACATCCGTGTTGGTCACAACGAAAACACTTATTATGGTGGTAATATTGGCTATGAAGTCAATGAGGCACATCGCGGGAAGGGGTATGCTGGACGGGCTTGTCAATTGGTGAAAAGCCTTGGTGTTGCTCATCAAATGGACAAACTGATCATCACTTGCAATCCGGATAATATCGCCTCCCGACGGACCATTGAAAAACTCGGTTTACGGTTTGATGGGCTTGTGAAACTCCCTGAGCACAATGATATGTATTTGGATGGCGAACGGGAGAAATGTATTTATACTTGGGAGATTTAGCTTTACAACTTAAAAACCTTATGTTAAAGTTTAGACAATTAAATATTCTTCAGGGCAGGGTGAAATTCCCGACCGGTGGTATAGTCCACGAACTGCGAAAGCGGTTGACTTGGTGTAATTCCAAGACCGACAGTAAAGTCTGGATGAGAGAAGAAAAGCGTTTTTGTACAGGGCAGATTTTTGCCGTGTACCTTGTTAATGCAAAAAAGCCCTGGTTCAATGGACCAGGGCTTAATTTTTTGTGATAAACGACGCGTACCCAGTTTGGGGTTCACCAGTGCGAAAGTGCTAAGTGCTAAAGGCAAAGTGCGAAAGTGCGAAAAGCATAAGGCTAAGGTGAGCCACAAGGTTAGGACTCTCATTTTAAGTATGAGAGTCCTTTTTTATGTATATTTATCAATTTAAAGAAGTGTGAGGTTGGCATATGAAGTCTATTTTGGAGATTCCAATGATTGAATCAGAGTTTGATAGTGCCTGTATGCGGCGGGCTTTGGTCTTGGCCCAAAAGGGTCGGGGCCATGTGGCGCCAAATCCCATGGTGGGTGCGGTGATTGTCAACGGGCAGGGGGCTGTTTTAGGAGAAGGCTACCACCAGTTATTTGGCGGTGCTCATGCTGAAATTAACGCCATTAATCACGCCAAATCCTGGGACCATTGCCTGAAGGGGGCCACCCTTTATGTGACTTTGGAGCCCTGTTCCCACCATGGCAAGACGCCGCCTTGTGTGGATGCTATTTTACATGAGGGCATTGCCCGGGTGGTGGTGGCAACCAAAGACCCAAACCCATTGGTCAGCGGTCGCGGCATTAAAAAGCTGATGGACCATGGGGTTCAGGTTGATGTGGGGCTGCTAGAAAATGAGGCAAAGCAGCTGAATGCAACCTTTATCAAGTATATCACTGAAAAGTTGCCATACATCACATTGAAAACCGCCATGACACTGGATGGGAAGATTGCCACGGTAACAGGCCAGTCCCAGTGGATTTCCTCTCTTGAGTCCCGGGCATATACTCACCAGCTGAGACACGAAAGTGCTGCTATCATGGTGGGCATCGGCACTGTCTTGAAGGATGACCCACGATTGACAACCCGAATGGCGGGAGTGCAAACTCGGGACCCCATGGACCAAATACAGCTAGACGTGAGGGGGATCCAGGTGGACATGGAGAAAAATAGACATGAAAATCAGGAAGAAGTACATAAAACACGGGAAACACAGGAAACACAGGAAAGAGTGAGGCCAAAGCCAAAAGACCCGCACCGAATCATTGTGGATACTCACTTGCGCATTCCCTTGGAAGCGAAAGTCCTTCATTTGGAGTCGACCTCGGTTACTTTTATCGCATGTGCCAAGGGTGCTGATCCCCAAAAGGTAAGTGCCCTTGAGGCTAGGGGTGCAAGGGTGTTGCAGCTTGGAACCCATCAAGGCCGGGTAGACTTGAATGCTTTGATGCTCGCTTTAGGGGAGGCGGGGATTGACAGTATTTTGCTTGAAGGGGGCGCAGAGCTGAATTTTTCGGCACTGCAGGCGGGCATTGTGGATAAGGTTCTGGCATTTGTCGCGCCTAAAGTGGTGGGGGGATCTGGGGCAAAAGGGCCTGTGGGTGGCCAAGGGATTAGGGAACTGAGCCAGGCCATTGCATTTGAGGGGTTAAAGGCTAGAAGTATTGGGGAAGATGTTTTATTAGAGGCGGTGGTGAAATCATGTTTACAGGTTTAGTTGAGGAAATGGGAACGGTGGTGGGGACGGTTCCTCGGACGACTTCTGGGGCGGCCAATCTGCGCATTAAAATAAATGCGAAGGTTGTACTAGAGGGACTTAAAATCGGAGACAGCATTTGTACCAATGGGGTGTGCTTGACTGTTGTCGCTTTTGACAGTCGTCATTTTGAAGCCGATGTCATGTCTCAAACAGCAAGACATTCCAATTTAGGGCAGCTAAAAGTAGGCCATAAGGTCAATTTGGAGAGAGCTCTTCGTCTGGGGGACCGCCTGGGTGGGCACCTGGTTTCGGGGCACATAGATGATGTGGGCAAGATTTCTGCCATTGATAGAGATGGCAATGCCCAGTGGTATACCATCAAAGCACCAGATTCAGTTCTAAAGTATGTCATTGAGCGGGGTTCGGTGGCCGTAGATGGCATCAGTTTAACCGTTGCCACCGCTGCAAGAGATCACTTTAGGGTTTCAATTATTCCCCATACCCAGGGTGAAACCACCTTTCAATATAAGCAATGTGGGGATTTAGTGAACATTGAATGTGATATGTTTGGAAAGTATGTCGAGCGTCTAGTGCAGTTTGAAACCCCTGCACCACTGAATATGGAATTTCTAAAAGAGCATGGCTTTTTAGATTAAGAAAGGGGTGTCACATGGCTTCAAATCAGTTTAGCACCATTGAAGAAGCACTTGTGGATTTGGCACAAGGTAAGATGATTGTGGTAGTAGACGATGAAGACCGGGAAAACGAAGGGGACTTATTGATGGCAGCCGACAAGGCAACGCCAGAGGCCATCAACTTTATGGCCATGTACGGCCGGGGGCTCATCTGTGTGCCCATGCAAGCAGAGCGCTTGCAAGCACTTGGCATTGAGCAAATGGTCACCAATAGCACCGATCCAAAAGAAACGGCCTTTACGGTTTCGGTGGACGCTTCAACCTGCACAACGGGCATTTCAGCTGCTGAGCGGTCTGACACCATCCTAAAATTAGTGGATTCACAGGCCCTGCCAAGTGATTTTACAAAGCCCGGTCACATCTTTCCACTAAGAGCCCGTGAAGGTGGCGTCCTGGTTCGCGCAGGTCACACAGAGGCGGCGGTGGATCTTGCAGTCATGGCGGGCAGTTCCCCAGCCGGTGTAATCTGCGAGATTATGAATGCCGACGGCACCATGGCCCGGGTGCCAGAGCTTTTGCTTTTCGCCAAGGCTCATGGCCTGAAAATGATCACGATAGCCGATCTAATTGCCCATAGGAGACGCCATGAGCATTTCGTTAAGAGGATGGCAGAGTCTGAAATGCCTACAAAACATGGGGCGTTTAACATGGTGGGTTATGTCAATACTCTAAATGGCGAGCATCACGTGGCTTTGGTAAAAGGTGATCTAGCAGCACGGTCTCCCGTGCTGGTAAGAGTCCATTCGGAATGCTTGACGGGAGACGCCTTTGGCTCCCTGCGCTGTGACTGCGGCCAGCAGCTAGATAAGGCCCTTGCAGATATAGAAAAAGAGGGTGCTGGTGTGCTGCTTTACATGCGGCAAGAGGGTCGGGGCATAGGCCTGATCAATAAAATCAAGGCCTACGCCTTGCAAGATCAGGGCATGGATACGGTTGAAGCCAACATCGCGCTGGGTTTTCCAGAAGACATGCGGGATTACGGCATCGGTGCACAAATCCTTTACGATCTAGGGGTTCGTGATCTAAAACTCATGACCAACAACCCTAAAAAACTGGCAGGCTTAGAGGGCTATGGCATTCGGGTTGTGGACCGAGTCCCCATAATAATGAATCACAACGAAAAAAACGCCCACTACTTGAAAACAAAGCAACATAAAATGGGCCATTTAATCTAACTAAAAACGAGCATCCAACGCCCAACAGAATCACACACTATTTACCCATCTTACAAGGAGGCAACAAAATGACAATTAAGACTTTCGAAGGCAAACTGGTGACCAACGGCAAGCGATATGGTATTGTGATTGGTCGTTTCAATGAATTCATCGGTTCTAAACTGCTGGGAGGGGCCATTGATGGCCTGGTCCGACATGGCGCACTGGAAGAAGAAATCGCAGTCGCATGGGTACCAGGAGCCTTTGAAATTCCCCTAGTGGCAAAAAAAATGGCAAACTCCGGCAACTACGATGCCATCATTTGCCTTGGTGCTGTGATTCGCGGTGCAACACCGCATTTTGACTATGTTTCAAGCGAAGTAACAAAGGGCGTTGCCCAAGTATCAATGGCAAGCGAGATCCCCGTTATTTTCGGTGTGTTAACCACCGATTCCATCGAGCAAGCCATTGAGCGTGCAGGCACAAAGTCTGGCAATAAAGGTTATGACGCTGCCATCACTGCCATTGAGATGGTCAACCTTATGGGTGAACTGTCCCCAACTGCGACAAAAATGTCTCAAAGCTGTTACGTCCCCGCTTGAGACGTCCCTCTTTCCCCCCTCTTTCTAATAAAGTGCACCAAGGGCACCAGGTATAAGAAGAAAGCAAAGGGGATATAGGCGGTGCTGGATATCCCCAGTGTGGTGGTGGGAACAAAGGCGGCGATGTTCCAGGGCACTAAGGCCGCCATTAAGATGGCTGAATTCTCCAGGTCGATGGCTAGGTCCTGCTGACTGTCAGCCTTTTCGTAGGCGTCAGTCATGAGCTGGTCGGTAAGGACCACGGCAATGGTTTGGTTACAGCCAAAGCTAGCAGCGCCAATACTGGTTACAAAAGTCGCGCTAAATCGGCCAATTGGTCCTTTAGCGCGACTTAACATTTTCTCGATTGGCGCCAGCATGCCAGTGCCCTCCAATAAACCTGCAAGGGCACAGGCCGTGGTCACTATAATGGCCGGCTTTAGCATGGATAAGAGCCCGCCACCCTTAATCAGAGTAGCCAGAGGGTGTCCAGCAGGGAGGTAGAATCCCCTTAAGGCGCTTTGGGCAACCTCTTGAAGAGAAGCGCCCTGGACCCCAAGTGCCACCAAAGCAGCAATGACGATACTGGACCCCATAGCCCATTTTACATCAATTTTCAAAAGCGACAGCACTAGCATCACAATGGCAGGGAGCAAGGGGACAAGTCCCATTGAAAAAGTAGCCTGTAGATCACTGAGCATGGGCATCTCCCCAGTTTGTAGGGGTGCCGTAAAAGAGAAAAACCCATATAAAAGGGTGGTTAGAATCAGTGGGATGAGCCCCGTCTTGAACATGAGGACCACATTGCGGTGCAAGTCAGTGCCCGTTAAACCGGCCACAAGATTTGCGCTGGAAGACATGGGTGAGTTGCGATCTCCAAAATAAGCACCGGAGATAATGGCGCCCCCTACTAAGGCCTCGGAAAGGCCTGCACCCCTTGCAATGACCATCAGGGCGATGCCCACTGTACTGACAGTGCCAAAGGACGTGCCCATTAAGTACGACAGGACGGCAGGAATTAAAAATGCAAATAAAATAAAAAACTGTGGGTGGATCAGTGACAAGCCCAAATTAATCAGGGCTGGCACGGTGCCGCTGATCATCCAAAGACCAGTAATGCCACCAATAAACATAAAGACCCTCAGAACGACTAGTGCCTTTTTAGCACCCAGTAGCTGATACTTCAAAATGGCCTTACCTTCAGTGCCTTGAATCTTGGCCAAGAAGCTGAATAAGCCAAGTCCCAAAAGTAGGGGGAGGCCGATAAAGCCCCCGGTGAAAACCGTGTAAAGTAATGCCGCCATTGTGATGGCAGCTATGAATAATATGGTCATGTGTTTATCCTTTTAGCGCCTTACATAGGCTTTTTATTTAGCGTGCTGTCATTTGAGGTGTGTCCCCATCTGCTCCCAAAAGGTGTTGCTGCACAACACTGCTTGGTAGCAAAGCTGTTACGTCCCCACCTGCTACCCAAGAGCTTTAATCGCAGCAATGGCTTGGGTAATGTCGTCGTCAGTGGTAAAGGGTGAAAAGCTAAAGCGCACGGTCCCTTGTGGGAAAGTGCCTAGGGCCCTGTGAGCTGCGGGAGAACAGTGCATGCCAACTCGGGTGATAATCCCAAAGGACTGCTCCAGTTGCCAGCACACATCAGCATTGTCCTGGCCCACAAAGTCCAGGGAAACCACGGCGGTCCGTTGACTCATATCCTCTTTACCAATCACTTTAACATAGTGAGTGGGGGACGGCGGAGAATCCTCTGAATCCCCTGACAGTCCTGAAGCCCCTGAACCCCTTGAAAGTTCTGAAACACCGGCCAAGAATCGCTCTGTATGAGCCCGCTCAATGGCCCAAAGGGCCTCTTGCCCCTGAGATCTCAAAAACACCAGCGCCGAATGAAGCCCAAATAGGCCTACCACATTAGGGGTCCCTGCCTCAAACTTATCCGGCATATATTCAGGCTGTTCTTCAAGTTCAGATAAACTCCCTGTGCCCCCCTCAATCAGTGGGCTAAGTTGCCGAGCCAGTTCTGGCGTCACCGCAAACCCACCGGTTCCCTGGGGTCCAAGGAGTCCCTTGTGTCCTGTAAAAGCAATGGCATCAGCGGAGAGCGTCTTGAAAGACACTGGCCAAATCCCCAGGGTCTGTGCCGCATCCACTATAAATAGAAGGTTATGGGCCTTGGCAATCTTGCCCACAGCCTCTAAATCCAGAACCGTCCCACATACGTTAGAAGCGTGGGTCATCACAATTGCTTTGGTATTGGGTTGAATCAGTGGTAAAATAGAGGGGATGATTAGGCTACCATCGGCCTTACAGGTGGCCCTTGAAAACTTGACATCATGGTGCTTTAGGGTATCCAGAGGTCTCATCACTGCGTTATGTTCAAGAGGAGAAACAATCACATGGTCCCCTGGGCGCAAAAGCCCTTTTAGAAGCACATTCAGGCTCTCTGTCACATTCTTGGTAAACACCACATGGGACGGGTGGTCAAAGTCCATCAGCTGGGCAAGCATTTCCCGGGTTTCATAAATCACCCGCTGGGCCTCAAAACTGGCCTGCGACGTACTCCTGCTAACATTTGTGCCGATGTTTTCAAGGTAGTGACACATGGCAGCACTAACCCCTGGGGCTTTTGGGAACGAAGTCGCCCCGTTATCCATGTAAATCGTTTTTATTGCTGGTATCATCTATTGAGCTCCAATCTAAAAGGGCGGTTAAACATGCTAAAACTCGCAACGTTTCATACAACAACAGGGGCCATGGGCTTTGAGCGATTGCTCAAAGATCTAGGTCAGTCATATACCCTAAAGCCTATACCAAGAAACATCAGCGCGGGCTGCGGCATCGCGGTGGAGTTTACCTGTGACGATCTAAAAGTCGACACCATCCATGATCTAGATAAAATTTATCTTGTGGAAAACGGCACTTACACCCCTATTGATTATACGGAGATAAGAACCTAAATACAAGGGAATGAGACAGGGGGACGTGCACCGTGTCTCGTTTTTGAGTGAAACTTCAGACCTTGTACGAAAATGATGAAAATTCCAACGAATTTGACAGGTTTGTTGGTATTGAACTACGAAAATGATGGGATTAAAGCTACTTAGTACAGAAATGTAAAACTCGGTATTTTTCAGCTATAGTGGACACAGAGGTTAGGAAGGGAAGTAAATAACCTCTGAAAGAGCCTTAGGGAGGAGGGGCGTCCATTTACAAAGCTCGGTGTAATAATGTAGTTCACTGTGTATTAACGAATCTTTAAAATAAACCTAAAGGGATAGTTATGATCAAAATTATGAAGCACGGGGTAACATGTTTTTTAGTTCTATTAATGCTCATTTCAAGTGTTTTTGCTGATGTACCAGCACCAATAGATACAACTCTTAAAAACAATGTTAAACCCGAATTATTCATGTATAAGTCATAGAAATCGCATGTAGCTGTAATTGCAAT
>CAZFST010000048.1:0-19653 GCA_964522015.1 uncultured Fusibacter sp.
AGCTTTTGTAGGTTCTAGACGGAATTTATAGGCGCGTTCCATGTACAATACCTCCCCAAAACACGAACATATGTTCTGGTTTTATTGTACCACTTTCTCGGCAATATGACTAGTGATTTGCTCGAAAAAACGCCTCATTTGAGGCGCAGGCAATTCATCTCCCGCCTTTGCTCTCACTACGTGAGCAAGGAAGGCTAAGAGGTGGGAGTATTCTTGCCAGGGATGATAAAAGTATGACCGGTCAAGAATAACAAGGTGAAGCTATGACAATTAAAGATTATTTACAAACCACAGTGGATTATATTGAACAATGTATTGAAGAGAATGTCAATCAGGAGCTCTGCTTGGATGCTATTGCCAAGCACATTGGATTTTCTAAGTATTACCTCAATAGCATGTTTAGCATTTACACAGGGCTGTCAATCATGGCCTATGTGCGCAGGCGTAAGCTTTGTAAGGGCCTTGAGTGGGTAAAAAGCACTGAACGGCTTAGCGATGTTGCCGCAAAGCTGGGTTATTCCAGTGAAAGGGCTTTTTCAAGGGCTGTGACTACTGAATACGGTCACTCCCCTAGCTATTATTGGCACAATCCATTGCCCCTGCGCCGCAAGTTGATCATCTATGATTTAACAATGGACTTGAACCCAACCATGTTTGATTTGTCTTATCCCAAATCACAAATTGAAATTCAAAAAAACTTAATGGAAAAAGGAGTGGCAGCCATGAAAAATTATTTAAGTGATGTGCGATACGAAGCCATTTTACCAATGACTGTTATCAGCGGTGTGGCAGTAGGCAGCGAACCAGAAGATCAAATTATTAGCTTAATGAACCAGATGGCAAGTGAATATGGCATTGTTGTTCAGCGCCAATTTGGATTTGATTCCCCTGTAGAGGGCGATCAAGATGCCACCGTCTATCGTGGCTACGAATACTGGTTAGTTGTCCAGCCCACAGAGATTTCAAAGTTACCAAGCCCCAGCTTTACCTTTGAACAGACCTCGATTCATACAAAGCAAATCCCCGGTTATCGTTATGCCACGCTGACGATTGAAAATCCATTTGAAAACCCCTTTGAGCGGATCCCCGGCGGTTGGAAAGCCCTCCTATCCTGGCTTGAAGCCCATGATTTTAAAGATGCCGGTCCTAAATTAGTCACAGGGAATTGCCTAGAGGAAGTCATCACATCTGAAGATACCACCAATACAGTCATGCATATTTACGTGCCCATCGATAGCATTTAATGGCATTCTTGACAGGACAACCATTCCTCAATTTTGGATTCCAGCTGTGTTTTAAGACTTTCAAGCTGGGGCTGTAGGGTGGTGAGTTTCACATAATCAGCTGCGGCAAGGTCAATTTCAAGGGTCAATTCACTGATATGATTTTCCAGTGAGTTGATCTTTTCTTCTATAATCTGAAGCTTTAAAGGGTTAATCTTTTGGCGCTTGGGAGTCTTGCCCTGCGGGTTTGAGCCATTTTCAGAGGTTGTGGTGGAAACATTAGTCGAGGTGGAGCACTCTGTTGAAGGGGCTGTACCAGTGACTTTCAATGGTTTCCTCTGGCCGATTTTCTCCCGCTGGGCTACAAAGTCCTCGTAGTTGCCGTCGATACTGACCATCTGTCCATTGTTAAGCCAGAGTATTCGATCGGCCACCATATTGATAAAATAACGGTCATGGGAAATGAACATCACCGTACCGGTGAAATCCTCCAAGGTCTGCTCCAGACTTTCTTTGGACTGGATGTCAAGGTGGTTGGTGGGTTCATCCAGAAGCATCAACTGATAAGTGGACAATGTAAAAAGCATGAGCATCATGCGACTTTTTTCGCCACCTGACATGGAGCCAATGCTGCGAAAGACCTCTTCGCTTTTAAAGCCGTAACGGGCCAGCATATTTCGGGCGGGGCCGGTGGTCAAGTGACCATTTTGAATGACGTAATCTAAAATGCTCATCTGTTCATTTGGAAAGCTGACTTCTTGCTCAAGGTAACCAATGGTTGCGCCTTCAGCCGTTTTTAACAAGCCTTGGTCCATTGGAAGTTGTCCCAGTAGCCCCTTCATGATTGAGGATTTGCCCGTACCATTTGCGCCGATGAGACACACTTTCTCCCCGCGAAAGACTTCAAAATCTAGATTTTCAAAGAGTGTACGTGTTCCGAACTCTTTGCCAATGCCCTCTGCAGTTATCATCCGTTTGCTGGATTTGTGTTGGGCCTCGATTTTAAAATCAAAGTCGTGTAAATTGGCATCGGGTCTACTGAGTTTTTCCATTTCTTCAAGGCGTTTTGAAAATTGGCGGACCTTATCAAAAAAACTAGGGTTATTACTCTTTTGCCCCCATAGTTGAAATCGCTTGATTGCGGCTTCTAGTCCTTTGATTTTTCGCTGTTGGTTTTTATAAGCTTTGAGATCACGGGCAAGTCGTGCTTCTTTTTCCATGGTGTAAAGGGAATAGTTACCATGAAAAACGTGGGATTTACCAAAGGCAATTTCTGCGATTTTGGTCACGGTTTGGTCTAAAAAGTAGCGATCGTGGGAAATGATGATCACGGCGCCTTCGTAGCGGGTGATAAAATCTTCAAGCCATTCGAGCATCTGGGTGTCAAGGTGGTTGGTGGGTTCATCAAGGAGCAAAACTCCGGGTTTTTCCAGTAATAGTTTGGCAATAGCCACACGGGTTTTTTCACCACCAGAAAGTTGTTCGTAGGGTTTAGTCAGATGCTCATTTAATTTAAAGGCTTCTACAATTTGACTGATTTCAACTTCAGCTTCATAGCCCCCCAAGGTCTCAAATCGAATTTGAAGGTCACTATACCGTGTGAGGGTGTCATTGTCATTGATGCCAGCCGCCAGTTGTTCTTCAAGTAGGCCCATGTTGGCTTCGATTTGACTTAAGTGTTCGAAGGGTTTTCTCAGCACTTGATTGACACTATGATTAAAAAACTGCACGGGTATTTGTGGCAAATAACCAATGGTGACACCTTTTCGCGTTTGAATAGTGCCAGTGGTGGCTGCTTCTTCACCTGTAATAATTCTAAAAAGTGTGGTTTTACCCGCACCATTGTTGCCAATTAGACCAATTTTATCTCCTGTATAAATTTCTAGATGAACATCTTCTAAGACGGTTTCTTGATAATACTTCTTATTGATATGATTAAGTGCTAAATCTAGCATATTAGACCTCCATAGAATCTTGAATTGTGTTATTTTGATGTGTTATTTTGAGTATCTTGAATTGAGCGTTTGAGTACCAGGTAGTTATAGCCCATAGTAGGAAAAGCAGCTGCAAATACAGCGATGAAAGCGACTTTGAAGCTAAATTGACTTGCAATTAGACCAAATAAGGGGAAAAGTACAATCATCATCATGCTAAAGACCATGGCTTGAAAGGATAAAAGTGTGGCTCTATGTTCGCTGGGAATCATTTGATTGATGTAGTCAGAAAAGCTTACAAATAGGACCCCGTCTATACAAGCAAGTGCAATAAAGAAGACTGTTTTAAATGGAAAAAAGGCCAATCCAAATAGGGTGATCAAGGTGGCAAGGGTACTGAATTTTATGATTTTTAGACGACCAAATTTCTTTTCAAACCAATGGGCTTTTGTACTAAAGATGATGGTAGCCAGAGCGCATACGGCAAGGATGATACCAATCAAGGCTTCTGAAAACCCACGGTCTTTCAAATAATTTTGTGAATAAAAGTATAATGTGGTGTGAAAAAGCGAAAAGCTTTCTAAAAAGATGACGTAATTGAGTATTTGTTTATTGGTAGCGATGATGTTGATCGATTCTCTTATGTGTGTCAATAAGCCTGATTTTTTTGAAGTGATTTGTGCATGCGCTCTTTCTTTTTGTAGTGGTTCTTTAAAGGAAAGTGCTGAAAGTAGTGCGACACCGTTAATGGCTAAAGAAATTGTGTATCCTAAATCATAGTTGAAAGTTGCAATCCAGCCACCTACGATAAGAGAAATGAGTTTGGCGGATTGAAAGCAGACCTCTTGTATGCCCTTAATTTTCATGTACCGTGGTGTCTCGTCCAATTCAACTAAGGTGTCATAAACTAGGGCATCTCCAGCACCTGATTCTAAGTTGTACCCCAGTGCAGTACACACAAAGGCAAGTGCAAACCCCCAAAAGCCATTTGCGCAGAGCATTAAAGCGGTGGATACCAAGTTGAGAAGTCTACCAAGCACCCGAGATGTTTTTCTGCCAAAGCGATCAGCGATGATCCCAGTGGGTATTTCCATGGTCATGCCAGTGATGTGAAAAATACTTTCCAAAATACCAATTTGCACAAGACTCATGCCACGATGGGCTAAGTAGAGCATCCATATGGCATCTGTTATTCCCACTGAAGCAATAAAAGTAAAGATATAATTCTTTAGAATGTTCTTTTTAAGTTGTTGCATGTTCAATTCCTCCCAATAAAAAAACCCCCATGAAAAATCATGGGGGTTGTCCCTTTTGATTTGCCATTTATTACCACTGTTTAGATAGAGTTATCCCGTAAACAGTAAAAATAAACGTCACACCGAAAAGAGCAAGTGGTAACTGATCAATTGTTAATTTAGAAACAGCGATTTGATGAGTCATGAACTTGCTCCTTTCTTTAAATTTAAGAGTTGGTTTGGGAGTCAAAAGTATTTAGTTGAGCCCAAATGTCCAATTGTTTGATAATGATACGACTAGTTCTTTTTCAGTCTAGCACAAATTAAGTTATCTGACAACTTAGCAATGCGGATGATACCAGCAGAAAGGTGGATTAAACCATTATAATCGAGGATTCTCAAGACCATTGGAGGGTGTTACAATGTAATGAGGTAATCAGATGATTAGGTAATGACGTCATAGGGTAATTTGTAGAAAAATCAGATGATTGAATCATAAAAAGGTGGTTTCGATGCACTTTAAAGAATACAAAAACATATTGTCACCAAAAAACGGGATGAATATCTACAGGGGTTGTACCCATGGCTGTATTTATTGCGATAGTCGCAGTAAATGCTATCACATTGATCATGATTTTGAAGATATAGAAGTCAAGACAAATGCACCGCAAATTCTTGAAGACGCACTGATGCGAAGGCGTCAAAAATGTATGGTGAGCACTGGCGCCATGACTGATCCTTACATCCATCTGGAAAAAGAACTTGGCTATACTAGGCAGTGTCTTGAGGTGATTGCCAAGCATGGCTTTGGACTGTGCATACAAACTAAGTCTTCGCTTATATTAAGAGATCTTGACCTCTTAAAGCGCATCAATGAAAAAGCCAAGGTGGTTGTTGAAATGACCCTTACCACCTTTGACGAGGCCCTATGCTCATTGGTTGAGCCGTCTGTCTCTACCACCAAGGAGCGTTATGAGACCTTAAAGATTTTGAATGAAAACGGTATTGCCACGGTGGTATGGCTTTCACCACTGCTGCCTTTTATCAATGACACGGTGGAAAACGTCCAGGGCATTCTAGATTATTGCGTGGCGGCCAAGGTTTATGCAATTATGTATTTTGGAGCAGGAGTGACCATGCGTGAAGGGAATCGTGAGCACTTCTATCAACAACTGGACCGCCATTTTCCAGGTATCAAGGGCTGTTACATGCAAGCCTTTGGGAGTCAGTATATCTGTGATAGCCCAAATGGCCGAGAAATTGATGAATTGGTTTATCGTACCTGTAAGGAACATGGAATTTTGTGCGGTACCACAAGTGTTTTTGAGTACCTACACACTTTTGAAAGTAAAAGCACCCAAGAGCAATTGACATTTGATTTTTAGAGCATCTGTCATTAGTTTGTAGAGAATTTTTAGAGAATTGAAATTTTGTGTGTTTACAGGATTCCCTAACTATGTTATTCTTGTAAACAATATTAGCGAAACATATTAGCTATGATAAGGACGAGTAAGTAAAAGGTTGTCACTAGAGAAAACTTGCCTAGAGGTGGAAGCGAGTTTAGACTAACATTACTGAAAACCACCTTTGAGCTGCAGGCTGAAACCGTAAGGGAATAAGTTTTGCCGGCCGACGCCGTTATCGTCTTTCAAGAGGCACATGTTTTAGGTGTGTCATTTGGGTGGAACCGTGTGAGTCTAGATTGCTTGCGCCCCGACAGGGGGCATCAATCTGGGCTTTTTTGTTTGGAAAAAAGGGGGTGGCATCATGAGAAAACTATTGTTTATAACACGACTAAATGCTTTTGATAAAGCCATTGTCTGCTTTAGCACTTGTGGGGGAACTTTCACCTGACGCTTACTTCAGGTAATGGACATCTAAACCATAAATAACCCTAAAAGGCGAGAGGATACCCAAATGGATAATATAATAAATGGCAACATCGATAACAAAATGGCTAACGAGATAAACGGTAAAATGGCTAACGAGATGGACCATCAGAGGCATGAAAATTTAGAGGCCATAAGGCATACATTTGCCCACGTGCTGGCAGGTGCAGTCAGCAACTTGTATGGACCTGTTAAATTTGCCATGGGTCCTGCGGTTGAAAATGGATTCTACTATGATTTTGAACTGGATTATGTCATTACTCAAGAGGATTTTGAGGCCATAGAGATGGGGATGAAAGCAATCATTAGACAAAAGCATGGGATTGAGCGAAGAGTTATTTCAAAATCACAAGCTCTAGAGATGATGATTGAACAGCCCTACAAGTTAGAAATCATTGCTTCAATACTGCAAGAGAACGCAGAAGCCGAATTATCTGTGGTTAAAATAGGCGAATTTGAAGATCTATGTGGTGGCTTACATGTTGAATCCCTCAGTTCCCTTAATACAAAAGCCTTTAAACTTGAGCGTGTATCCGGTGCATACTGGAAGGGTGACAGTAAAAGACCCATGTTGCAAAGGGTTTATGGCACAGCATGGGCATTGCCCAGTGAGCTTAAGGCTTATCAAAGTCTGGTAAAAGAAGCTGCTCTAAGAGATCATCGTGTCATTGCAAAACAGATGGATTTATTCAGTTTTGATGCAAATGTTGGGCTTGGTTTGCCCCTGTGGCATCCAAATGGTGCTATGATTCGCTTTTTAATGGAGCGATTTAGCCAAAGTGCCCATATTCTGAATGGCTATCAGTGGGTTTACACACCCCATATTGGCAAAGCCGGTCTTTGGGAAACATCAGGACATTTAGATTTCTATAAGGACAGTATGTACAGTCCTATGAACATAGAGGGGGAAGATTATTATCTTAAGCCCATGAGTTGTCCCTTTCACGTGATGATTTACAATTCTAGGCCTAGATCTTTTAAGGAGCTGCCAGTCAGACTCAGTGAGTTTGCTGCTGTTTATAGATACGAACTTTCCGGTGCATTACAGGGTCTGTCAAGGGTGAGGGGATTTACTCAGGATGACGCCCATATTATATGCATGCCATCCCAGGCCAAGTCTGAAATTGCTCAGGCCCTTAGATTTTCTCTCTATATTTTGCGTGCTTTTGGCTTTAGCGAGTTTAAAGCGTATATCGCCACTAAACCACTGGTCAAATCCATTGGCAGCCAAGAAGATTGGGACCTTGCCATTGATGTTCTAAAATCAGCAGTGGTGGATGAGCAAATTGAATATGCCATTGACGAGGGTGGTGGGGCATTCTACGGCCCCAAAATTGATTTGAAATTGAAAGATGCATTAGGCCGTCAGTGGCAATGCAGTACTATCCAGTTCGATTTTAATTTGCCTGAACGTTTTGAGATGGCCTATATTGGACAGGATGGGTGCAAAGCGGTGCCAATGATGGTCCATAGGGCTCTGTTTGGAAGCGTTGAGCGTTTTTTCTCCCTACTTGTTGAGCACTACAAAGGCGCTTTTCCTTTGTGGCTGGCTCCCGTTCAAATCGGGATTGTACCAGTGAGTGACGAACAATTGCCATACGCCATTCAAGTAAAAGAAAGGCTCCTCAGAGAAGGGCTTCGGGTTATGGTTGCAGAAGAGTCCCAGAGTCTTAAAAATAAAATAAAGGTAATGTCACAAAAGAAACTGCCTATTTTACTAGTAGTAGGCAACGAAGAAGTTTTGAGTGGTGGGGTTTCTGTAAGAGGGGCTGATGGACAGCGATGTATGTCTGTTGATGAATTTTTAGAAATGATAAAACCTGAACTGGATTTGGGTGTGCCGAAATATTTAATTCGATAAACATAAAAATAATATTGACAAGTGTGATGATGGGGTTTATTATTTGTTTATACGAACGTCGAATCGAATAAACAAATTTGATTCAATGCTGGTTTGGTTGTTGAAAGGTACTTTTGACAATCAAACCAACTTAACTCATGTAAAAACAAAGGAGCCCCATATGACACTATTAGAATTTAAAAATCACTACGAAAAGCAAATGAAAGAATTGACTAGTCAAAAGGAAATGGAAATTGAAAGTTATTTGAAGACCCAACGGGAAGATGAAGCAAAATTTGCACGGATTGAACTCAACATTATCGATATCTTTGATAAAATGTTTACGGCTAGCTTGGCTAAGGTGAAAACATTTGAAAATGAGCCAGGTTCAGGGTGGGTTGAACCCTTACAAGCTGCGTATCTTGCATTCTTTGATAAGATACCAACTGCTTGGCATCAAAACCTTGAAAAGTGTGTGCAATTTAACAGTCACGAAGAAGCCCATATTGAAAGATTAAAAATTGCAATGGCAAATGGGATTAAAGAGATGTTTCTCTCTTCGCTCTCCCTTATTTAGGGATAGGATCTCGGGAACACTTAAACTAGAGAGACTGATGATTAGGAGGAACACCTATGATAGAAGAACAAGTAAAACTATTCAAAGCACTTTCTGATGGGTCAAGGCTACGGATTGTTGCTAGTTTGATGGAGGCCCCAAATTATGTGGAGCTTTTGGCTGAAAGGTTGGAATTGGCTGCATCTACCGTGTCTTTTCACCTTAAAAAACTTGAAGAAGTGGGATTGGTTACAAAGCAAAAGGATCAATATTATATTATGTATACCCTCAATGCTGAGATTTTAGAAAAGCCACTTTCCAGTTGGATTGGGGCATCACAGTCGGCGACAAATCAAGAAGATGAGCGCGAGGTGGCCTATCGTCAGAAGATTCTAGATAGCTTTTTTAAGTTTAATAAGTTAAAGAGCATTCCGGTGCAACGGAAAAAGCGGTTGATTGTACTGGAACACATGCTTCTAGCTTTTGAAATGAAGAAACAGTATACAGAAAAAGAAGTGAATCTGATTATAGCCGATTTTCATGATGACTTTGCGACCCTGCGCCGGGAGTTTATCAACGAAAAACTAATGGCCCGGGAGAATGGGCAGTATTGGCGGTTGGTGTGATGATATTAACAAATACTACAGATGGTATCAGATTAGAAAGACTTTCGACAAAAGACATTCAAGCGGTTGCTGGGATTTATAGAGCGTGCGATGACTATTTTAGACTCTTAAAAGGCGACATTGCCAATCCAGAAGATGTTGCTGACTTCTTTTCATCACTACCGCCTAATAGGACTTTGCAAGATAAGTATTCACTTGGGATTTTTAAAGAGAGCACTCTAATTGGGGTAATAGACATTATAGTGGGCTACCCAGAAAAAGATATCGCTTATATCGGATTGATGTTAATTAACCCACTTGCTAGAGGCAATAATGTTGGGCGACTGGCCCATAAACTCTTAATAGATTGGCTTGAAAACAAGGCGATTGGTGAAATTCAACTGAGCGTCGTTGAAAGTAATCTTGGGGCTAGTACGTTTTGGGACAAGCTAGGGTACGTATTTCAAAAGGAGTCTGTCGTGGTATTTGGTGATGCTACCCATAAGACACGGTGTTTAAAATTAGAATTAGGGGATTGATAGATTGAATAATTCGATACAGGAGATACCATATTTATATTAAATATAGGGCTGTTACTCATCCAAATATTAAGATGAGTAACAGCCCTATAAAAAATTCTTCTTACAATGCACTAACAATGTTTTTTTTGTTATATAGGATTCGGCGAACTTCCATTATTGGTACTGTCACACCATCATCTATCACGACGTAAAAAATAATATAATGGTTAACGTAGATTCTATAATAAGGATGCTTTCTTTCTTTTGATGAAGTGTATTTTTCAAATGATTCTGGAAAATCCAATCGATTAATGATTGCTTCTTCTACACGATCCACCAAGCTTTCTGCAGCGGAGGGGTTATTTAGACTAGAAACGATATAATCAATTATATCATTTAGATCCTCTTCAAAAAGAGGTAAGATCCTAAGGTTGTATTTTCTTACTCCCATTTATCCTCTCCCTGGCTCTTCCAAATACCTCTTCGTGGTTGTATCTTGTAGTTGTTGATTCTGCCACTCTATCTGCTTTATTTAGTTGAAATTCTATTTCATCAGTTAATGCACAATATTGTTCAAGACTTAAAACAACCAACGAGCCATAGCCATTCTTAGTTAAATAAACTGGCTCCCCCTTGTTCACGACGATATCTTCTATTTCAGGAAATTTATTTCTCAAATCAGATACGGGTCTAATATTCATCATAAATGGCCTCCTTTTGCGTGTTATTCTATCGCTATTTTATCATTATTTTATCTTAATTTCAACATTTTCAATGTGTTATCTAGTTAACGAACTTGAATCACTCTAATGCTTCAAATCTTTATTTTTCATGACACTTGACATTGTCACTAACTAGTGATATTATAAACCCATGAAAACAAATAACGAATTATACGGCCCAGATAATGAATTGAACCTAAAAATGGTTGTGGCTTTAGTAAGGGTTTCTCTTTTCCATGAGCGATCCACAGCGAGATTTATGCATGACCGTGGACTGACCCTGCCTCAGTTTGGGGTTCTAGAGATTCTTTATCACAAAGGTGATTTGAGAGTCTGTGAAATCATAGAGAAGTCACTTTCAACCAGTGGCAACATGACTGTGATTATCAAGAATTTGGAGCAAGAAGGGTATATTCGTCGGACATGTGATCCCGAGGACAAACGGGCTTTCAGAATAGGCCTTGAGCCAAAGGGAAGAGCATTGATGTCTGAGATTTTCCCAGAGCACATCAAGGAGATTGGACAGTGGGCCAGTGTTTTGACCACTGAAGAGAAGCAATTGCTTGTTGAATTGTTGAAGAAGTTAGGAAAATAGCTTAATAGATTATCTAATGATCATTTATTTTATGTTAACTTTGTTATCTTTAAGTGCTGAAAAGCACTTTAATTTAAACTATATATTACTAATTAGTGATAAACTCGACTATAAAGGAGAATAAGATTATGAGAATGACATTACAAGAGGTATATGAAAACAGACGTGCGGTTAATAGTTTTGATACTAAGAAGTCTCTTAGCCATGGGACTTTGAAAGAAATCATTGATTTAGCTGTTCTAGCACCATCAGCTTTTAATCTTCAGCCTTGGAGAGTGATTGCCGTACAAAGCGAGACACAAAAAGAGTTGCTCCTTGGGTTGGCAAACAAACAACCTAAAATTACTGAAGCACCAGTTACTTTGATTCTTATTGGTAATACAAAGGGCTATGAGAACGACAATCCTGTTTGGGCTGAACTTGAGGCTATGGTTGGTAAAGAGGGAACAGACGGCGCAAAGGGCATGGCTGGATTTTTATATGGCTCAGATGAAAAGCGTCAATTGAAATTTGCCGAGAGCAATACTGGACTCCTTGCAATGTCCATTATGAATGCGGCAACATCTTTAGGAGTCGATTCCCACCCAATGAGCGGCATTGATTTTGATGGCATTAAAGATGGTTTTGGTTTGAAAGCTGAAGAAGAAGTGGTGATGCTCATTGCCCTTGGGTACCATGATGAGAGTAAACCTCTTTATCCAAGAAGAGCTAGACTGGGATTTGATCAAATTGTAACCGTGGTATAAGACTTATTATGAATCCGCTAAAAATGCAAGTCGCGTAAAGTGACTTGCATTTTTTAGTGTGTTTATGAGGCTTTATCTCTAAAAGCAGTTGACAACTATCATTTGAGAATGTATTATTGTATACAATTATACGAAAGAAAGAAGAGGTGTCATTTGATGCTTAAGAGCCTTACGTACAAACTGATTGAGATACATTTACTAGAGCGCTTATCAGAGGGTGAATCATTAAAAATCGGACAAAGTTTGAAGCTGAAAGTAGATCAAACCCTCACTCAAGATTCAACAGGGACCATGGTTTATTTGCAACTTGAAGCCATGGACGTGTCAAAACTGCAAACAGAGCTCTCCGTTGCTTACGTAGATCACAACATGTTGCAGTCCGGGTTTGAAAATGCAGATGACCATGCCTTTATTGAATCAGTGGCCCATAAATATGGCATCATTTACTCTAAACCTGGCAATGGCATTTGTCATCAGCTCCACCTTGAAAACTTTGCTGTTCCAGGGAAACTGTTAATTGGTTCTGATAGCCATACGCCCACCTGCGGCGGTATGGGAATGCTGGCCATTGGCGCAGGCGGTCTTGATGTGGCTATTGGCATGGCGAAAGGGTACTACCACTTAACCATGCCAAGGGTGATTCAAATTGAACTGAAGGGTTCTTTAAAACCATGGGTCAGCGCAAAGGATATTATTCTAAAAGTACTTCAATTGCTAGGTGTCAGTGGTGGTATCAATGGGGTTTTGGAATATACTGGGGTAGGCGTCTTGGGGCTCAGTGTACCAGAGAGAGCCACTATCACCAATATGGGTGCAGAGCTAGGCGCGACCAGTTCTATTTTCCCAAGCGACAAAAGCACCTTTGAGTTTTTGAAAAAGCAAGGACGAGAGAAGGATTACATCCCTTTATCTGCAGACCAAGGGGCCCAGTATGATGTCAGTTACGAAATTGATTTAGACAATTTAGTGCCCCTTGTTGCTAAACCTCATAGCCCTGATGCAGTGGTAGCGCTTTCAGATGTGGCAGGGCTTAAGGTGGATCAAGTGGCAATTGGTAGTTGTACCAATGCTTCATATGGTGATTTGATGAAAGTTGCAAAGATTCTCAAAGGTAAAACTGTGCATCCTCAGGTGAGCCTTGTGATTAGTCCAGGAAGCAGTGCAATTTTAAAGATGATGGCCGATAACGGGGCACTAGGCGATTTGATTAGTGCTGGGGCAAGACTTTTAGAAGCAGGATGCGGGCCTTGTATTGGCATGGGGCAGTCCCCAAAGTCTGGTGCGGTTTCCCTTAGAACTTTTAATCGGAACTTTATTGGCCGTTCAGGGACTAAAGATGCCCAGGTTTATCTTTTGAGCCCAGAAGCGGCAGCTGCATCAGCCGTAACCGGGGTGATAACAGATCCGAGAACCTTAGGAGCGGCAGTTGAGATTGAAGAACCATCTATCTACTCAAAATCGGAGAATTATTGGATTAAACCGAGCATCTTGCTTGCTGCAAATCTTGATACAAAAGTTCAGATGGGGCCTAACATTAAGCCTTTCCCGGTGGGTGAGACCCTACCTGATACCCTTGAGTGTGGTATTTCACTAAAAACAGATGATGGTATCACCACTGATGACATTATGCCATCCCACGCAAAACTTTTGCCATATCGCTCAAATGTACCAAGACTTTCTCTGGACTGCTTTGCAGGGGTCGATCCTGCCTTTGCGGACCGAGCAAAGGAGATGGTTAGGAGTATCATTGTTGGAGGTCATACCTATGGACAAGGTTCTAGCCGAGAACATGCGGCGCTAGTACCCCTTTATTTGGGGGTTCGCATTGTGATTGCCAAGAGTTTTGCAAGAATTCACCGCTCCAACTTGATTAATGCCGGTATTTTACCGCTGACTTTTGCCAGTGAAAAGGATTATGACCGACTTCAAGAGGGGGCTATCATTCATCTAGAAAATATACTAGATGGCCTTGAAAAAGGTCAGTTGACAGTAAAAGTGACAGTAAAAGCAGAAGGGAAATCAGAAGGGGAATCAGAGTGCGCCTTAAAAATCCACATTCCCCTGAAGTTTGAGGGCACAAAGCGAGAACTCGAGATATTAAAAGCAGGGGGCGCCTTAAAGCACGCCCTGATGACTTAATAAATCATTAAAGACTAGGAGGGATTGGTATGTACCGATTGGGACTGATTGATGGAGATGGCATTGGAAAAGAAGTCAGTGAAGCAGCAGCTAAGGTTCTAAATGCAACTGGAGTGCCTATTGAGTGGGTAAGGGGGAGTGCTGGGGAAGCTGTGCTTTTATTGACAGGGGAACTGATTCCAGAGTCTGTTTTAGAGTTGATTAAAACCTGTCAGGCAACTTTAAAAGGGCCCATTACCACGCCAATTGGGAAGGGGTTTAGGAGCGTTAACGTGACTCTCCGACAGACCTTTAACCTATCATCTAATATTCGTCCAGTCCGTTCCTATGCCAATTTAAGTCGTTATCAGGACATTGATTTAGTCATATTTAGAGAGAATACAGAAGATCTTTATGCTGGCAGAGAAATTCAAATTTCTGAGGATGAAGTTCACGCTATCAAAATCATAACAAGGGGTGCCTCAAGGGCCATTG
Source organism: uncultured Fusibacter sp. (assembly GCA_964522015.1). Classification (GTDB taxonomy): domain Bacteria; phylum Bacillota; class Clostridia; order Peptostreptococcales; family Acidaminobacteraceae; genus QQWI01. The sequence continues at coordinate 14,480 of CAZFST010000048.1, forward strand.
CTGAAGCAGCCTTTAAATATGCTCTAGAAAACGGTCGAAAAAAAGTGACCGCTGTCCACAAGGCCAATATTATGAAACTGTCAGATGGGCTCTTTTTAGAGGCCGTGAAAGCTGTCGCCAGGAATTTTCCCCAGATTCAATATGAGGAGATGATTGTTGATAACATGTGTATGCAAATGGTGATGAGGCCCCAACAATTTGATGTGATTGTGACTGAAAATCTATACGGGGATATTTTATCAGATTTAGCTGCGGGATTGGTTGGGGGCTTAGGTCTGGTACCTGGTGCAAACATTGGCGATGACATTGGGATATTTGAGGCTGTTCATGGCAGTGCTCCAGATATAGCTGGTAAAGGGGTGGCAAATCCAATTGCAATGGTACTCAGCGGTGCAATGATGCTGGATTACCTAGGAGAAAATAAGGCCGGTGATCGGGTAAGGCAAGCAGTTGAATCAGTTTTGACACATGGACATAAAGAGGTATTAACCCCTGATTTGGGTGGTGTGGGCACCACGGAAACCCTTACGACTGCCATCATAGGAGGACTCTAAAATGACCAAAACTGTCCTATCTAAATTGGTCGAAAAAGCGTTGAAAAATAACTTGATTTGCGACGAGGCTTATGCCAAAAACCACGTGATGCGGGGGCTTAGACATCCAAATGGTACTGGGGTCTTGGTGGGGCTTACCGATGTCGGTGCAGTTGAAGGCTACGTCTTAGTGGACAATGTCAAAGTTGCTTCAGAAGGGAAATTGTACTATAGGGGCATCGACTTAGAGGCTCTTGTGCAGGGCTTTCAACAAGAAGCAAGAAGGGGTTATGAGGAAACTGCCTACTTATTGCTTTTTGGAGAACTGCCAAATGCAATCGAACTTGAGCAGTTTAAGATGCTTTTAGACGATGAACGTCAATTGCCCCCAGCTTTTACGGAAAATATGATTTTGAAAAATCCAAGCAATGATATTATGAACAAATTGCAACGCAGCGTTCTAGTGCTCTATTCATTTGATGATCGGCCAGATGATACGGATGTGGAAAATCTCATCTGCCAGAGCATCCGATTAATTGCACAGTTTCCCACCATTATCGCTTATGGTTATCAGGCGAAAGCCCATTATTTTAAAGGGGAAAGTCTAGTGATTCACCCGCCAAAAAGAGGCGTGGGTACAGCAGAGAACATTCTACACATGATTCGCTTAGATAGTCAATATACAGAAACTGAAGCTGAGGTACTGGACCTGTGTCTTGTGATTCACGCAGAGCATGGTGGAGGGAATAACTCTGCATTTGCAACCCATGTGGTCTCTTCCAGTGGCACTGATACTTATTCAGTGATATCGGCAGCCCTGGGTACTTTAAAGGGGCCAAAGCACGGGGGCGCAAGCGGTAAGGTCAAAGCCATGGTGGATGACATTATTGCGCACTGTTCTAATTGGAAAGAGGAAGCCGCTTTAGAAGACTATCTAAAAACCATCCTGTCTAAAGAAGCTTTTGATGGATCAGGGTTAATATATGGTATGGGGCACGCTGTCTATACTATTTCTGATCCAAGGGTCAAGCTTTTAAAGGAAAAAGCATACCAATTGGCGGCAGAAAAATCAGCTATGGACCTATTTAATCTCTATCAAGGAATTGAGCATTTGGCTAGCAAACTACTAAATGAAAAACGGGGTAATCGTGCCATGATCTGTGCCAATGTGGACTTGTATTCTGGTTTTGTTTATAGCCTACTAAAAATTCCTGAAGACCTCTTTACCCCTTTATTTGCAGCTGCAAGAATCAGTGGTTGGTGTGCTCACCGCATTGAACAAATTTTGAGCGATCCTAAAATCATGCGCCCAGCCTATATTAGTATTGGCAATGAGCGGCCTTATAGTGAAATGGCGAACCGATTGGATTAATCAGTTAATTTATACCATTGATCACACCATTGATCACACCATTGGTCATACAAAACAAAAAAAGGTTAGCTTCCAAATCGGAAACGAACCTTTTTTTATTTATTTTTCTACTTTTCTAAAGTGGACTTGCATAATTTTATCATGCACTTTGTTGAAGAAAAGAAGTCCTGCGCTGGCTCCTATCAAGGCCAGCAGCATATCCCATTGTGTATCCCAGGTATCGCCTTGTAGTGAAAGCATATAAGCTGCTGATCTATGGGAAATGACAGTGGCAGCAAACTCTAGCAGTTCCCAAATTGCTGCAAAAGCAAGAATGATAAAAACCAAGATAGAATAGGACATCTTACTCGGCCTTAAGTATTTTTTACTGAAAAGAAACTCTTTTAGAACGAAAATCGGAAAAAAACCAAATGCTAAATGAGTCAATCGATCATAGTGGTTTCGCGTGAGATGTAGTTGCTCTTTAACCACTTGAAACAGTGGATTTGCAGTATAGGAATAGGTGGTTCCTATTATCAACATGATTAAATAAATCAACATCATAAAATATGTAAATGTTGTGAATCTAAAATGTCGGTAGGTTCCAACCAAAATTAATATGATAATGATAATTGGTAATGACAGAATACACCAGTCATAATTATTTCGATGATTTAAGAAAGATAGAAAAAAAATAAAGATTGTACATAATAAAAAAAACAAATTTTTTATTTCATCACTCTTGTTTCCAGTCATGGTATCACCTCTTTGCTTCAGCTTATACCCTTGAAAACCTTATCCTAACAGGTTGAGAGAATAGATGAGTAAAAGTCATTGGTAAAACGCCTTGACTTTGCTTGACCCCTATAAAATTGGGTATTGATTGCCTAGATTGACTTTTGATTATTCGAGGTTATCTTTGGAAATACAGACAGTCGAATTTATTTAAACTGGTCGTGGGTTTAGAGGTTAAGGAGGTGATCTGTTGAAAAAATCAAATGGCGATAATAGCGCCATCATCATTCAGAGTTTCAAAGAATCATTCAAGATTGTCTTGATTTATGTAATCATTGGTAGCTTGTGGATTTTGTTTTCGGACAGTCTTCTTGACTACTTTGTAAGTGATACGCATTTATTAGTTGCAATTTCAAAATTTAAAGGCTGGTTTTACGTTTTAGTCACTGGCTTGATTTTATTTAAGTTAATCCACAAGGAAATATCCGATATACAGAAATTAAATCGAGAAATCTTAGATAAAAATGATGAACTCATGAGCAATAACGATGAAATCCGTGCTCTTTATGAAGAAATGGCTGCTTCGGAGGAGGCACTACATGAAAGTTTTGATGAGTTGCAAGCGTATAGGGAGCAGCTAGAACTGAAAGTAGAGGCTCGAACCACAGATTTAACGGATGTCAATCAGCAATTGAGGGGCACCAACAAAGAGTTAGTCTCAGCATTGGATCGATTAGAGAAGACACAGTATCAGCTCCTACAAGCTGAAAAAGCCGCAGCTCTTGGTAGTGTGATTACTGGTATTGCACACGAAATTAGCACGCCTATTGGTATTGGTGTCACCAGTGTGTCCTACGTTTTAAAGGAAATTGATGAAGTTGAGGTTAGGCTGAAAGAAGGTAGTCTGGGTCAATTAGCATTTATGGATTTTGTATCGGAATGTAAAGTGTTCATTGAAGGAACAGCTAGAAATTTAGAAAAAGCGGATTTACTCATTAGTGGGTTCAAGGATATTTCTTTAGACGAAAAGAACGAAGAGAAAAGATACTTTAAAGTCAAAGACTATCTCGACGAACTGCTCACAAGCCTTAAGCCCTTATTGAAAGATGTCTCTGATCATGTGGTGCTAAAGTGTCCAGAGACATTGGCGATTAATGGCTATCCTGGCTACTTGGCACAGATTATGACTAGTTTTATCACTAATTCACTGAGATATGGTTTTGAACGCGACACGATTGGAAGGATTCAAATCGGTATCAGTCAATTCGAAAATAATCTTCAATTGACCTATCAGGATGATGGAAAAGGCATGTCAGAAGAGGTTTTAAAAAAAATATTTGATCCGTTTTTTACCACCAAAAGGGGTTCAGAGGGTGGTGCAGGATTGGGGCTTTATCTCGTGTATAATATTGTAACAAAAAAGCTTGGTGGAGACATTACATGCACCAGCGTGCCCGGTAAAGGTGTTGATTTCACAATAACATTTCCATATCAAGATGATGATGATGAAATATAAGCGGCGCCACCTAGTGAGACTAGGTGGTTTTTTTGTACTTATAAATCATAAAATACAATAATAATGAAAGGGCACTTTGCCATCGGTTGCCACATGTGGCATACTTAAATGAGTGTGTTGGTTTATCATCAGTTATGTTAAGGAGGCCGTGATGCTACACTCTTTTTTTGATAAGATCTTTGAGGAAGTCACCTTCCTTATCCTATTGGTCCTTTTAGCAGTAAGCATGTTTTTTAGACTACCATCCTTTGAAGCCATCGACTGGCGGGTAATAGCAGCACTTTGGAATTTGATGGCCGTGGCGGTGGCATTGGAAGATCAGCGGTTCTTAGACTGGATTGCAAATAGAATCAGTCAGCGATTTCACAATGAGAGATCTTTAGCTGTGGCACTGTGTTTAACTGCCATGGGACTAGCCATGTTTATGACAAACGATGTAGCACTTTTAACCCTTGTCCCCATCACCTTATTGATTGGAAAAAGAGGTGCCTTCAACCCCTTTAAACTGGTGGCACTGGAAACCATAGCTGCCAATGTGGGCAGTAGTTTAACCCCCTTTGGAAACCCACAAAATATATTTCTGTTCAATCAATTTAATCTAGGTGTAGGGGAGTTCATTAAAATCACGGGCTTATTTGTGGCAGTGGCTACGGTGGGATTGTATTTGGCTACTTTCACCTGCCAATCTAATAGAATTGACTTTCAGTTGGATGCCATTGCAATCAAATCAAAAAAACAGTTGGGCGTATTTTTAGGCTTATTTGTGATCGCTATTTTATCATCCCTGGCAAGAAGACCCCCACCTCTTAGCCTTCCTTGCTCACGTAGTGAGAGCGAAGGTGGGAGATGAATTGCCTGCGCCTCAAATGAGGCGTTTTTTTGAGCAAATCACTAGTTATATTGCCGAGAAAGTGGTACAATAAAACCAGAACACATGTTCGTATTTTGAGGAGGTATTGTACATGGAACGCGCCTATAAATTCTGTCTAGAACCTACAAAAGCTCAAGCTGTTAAAATTGAGAAGACATTGGGCTGTGT
>CAZFST010000049.1:0-19127 GCA_964522015.1 uncultured Fusibacter sp.
TCTTTGCTCAAGAGGAATCAGTTCACATTTGCGCTCTGATTCGCAGCTCGCACCACGTTCTCTATTATACCATTTTTTAGAGCATTCCCAACAAAAAAAAAGTCTGTACTACCAGACTCTTTTGATTAACACAATTTAGAGCTATAGTTTGCAGGGTCCAAGTAGATCTGCTTGCGCCACAGGCTGAACATTATCACACTCAATCCTCAAGTTTAACCTTACTCGCGCAAGAGCCAGAGCTACAATCACTTGGACAACCACTGCAAGAGCCTGACTTACTACTTTTTACTGTTTTAGTCACATTAATAACCACTAAAACACCGATGACAATCGCTAATAAAACTGTAATGAATGTCCCCATATGATTACCCCCAGATGAGTGTACCTATTTGGTAAACTAAGAATGAAGTGCTCCATGCAATTACCAATTGATAAACGACCGAGAAACTCGTCCATTTCCATGAATTCGTCTCTTTTCTAATAGCGCCAATCACTGCAACACAAGGTGTGTAGAGAAGTACAAAGACTAAGAAAGCATATGCTGAAACGGCCGTAAATTGGCTGCTCATATTTTGATAAAAGCCTGCGGCATCCACATCTTGAGCAAATCCATAGGCAATGGCCATATTTGAAACAACCACTTCTTTTGCCACTAAGCCCGTTAAAAGTGACAATCCAGCTTGCCATGTGCCAAAGCCCAGTGGACTAAGCAAGAATCCTATCCAACCCCCAATAACGGCTCCAAAACTTTGGTTCATCTCCACCATGCCTGTAAAATTGAAGTTTAAAACAAACCATAAGATTACAGAAGCTGCAAAGATTACTGTACCGGCCTTAATCATATACCCTTTTACTCTTTCCCAAACGTGAATCAGTAACGACTTCAAGCTTGGCATACGATAAGGGGGAATTTCCATCACAAAATGAGATTCCTCAGATTTTAGAATGGTTTTTCTTAAAATAAAAGCAGCAATTAGAGCCATTGCAATCCCAAGAAAATACAGAGACCCCATGATAATCGCTTCGTTACCAGGAAAAAAAGCACCTGCAAAAAGCACATATACGGGAAGCCTTGCACTGCAACTCATAAATGGATTAATTAAAATCGTCAACAGCCTGTCTTTTTCATCATCCAATGTTCTCGTTGCCATAATGGCTGGTACATTACAACCAAAGCCAAGAATCATTGGAATAAAAGCCTTCCCGTTGAGTCCTACCTTTCGCAGGTGCTTATCCATGATAAAAGCTACCCGAGCCATATAACCAGAATCTTCTAAAAAGGAAAGGGACATAAACATAATCGCAATGTTGGGCACAAAGGTCATAACACCACCAACGCCGCCGATGATACCATCTATGACCAAAGCCTTCATCCACTGAGCAACCCCAACAGCATCAAATGCATCACTGACCCAACCGCTTAGGGTTTGTGAAAAAAAGCCATCAATCCAGTCAAGCCCGATATTTCCCACGCTGAAAGTCAATTTAAACACTGCAAACATGATGAGAATGAACATTGGAATACCCAGAATCGGATTCAAAAGAAGTGTGTCTATTTTATCAGAAACCACACGGAACCGTTTATTGGTCAAGAAAAAATGATTTTCCGTTAACTGTTCTACAAATCCATATCGTTCGTGGGTCAGTTGATCAGTCATTGCTGATAACTGCGCTGTGTCCATTATCGGTAACATCTCATCCTGAGATGATATCTCACCTTGGGATGTCATCTCGCTTTGCTGTGACGCCATAAACGCCATATCACCATCCAATACCCTAATTGCATTTTCTCGTGTTTTGAACAATCCCATTAGATTTGTAATCTTATTCTCTAAATCATCTGAATAAATAGGAGCCTTCGGTACATAATTAGATGGTTGCAATGCTAGGGATAGCACTGCATTCATCAACTCTTTTATACCCTGATTTTTAACAGCAACCACTGGTAAAACCATAACTTGCAAGCTTTCTTGTAAGCCGATGGCATCTAGCTTAGCACCTGTTTTTTCTACTTCGTCCATCATATTAAGGGCTATTACCATCGGCGCTTTTGTTTCTATGATTTGTGTTGTTAGATAAAGATTTCTTTCTAAAGCCGTCGCATCAACAATATTAATCACAACGTCAACTGCATCACTCATCATAAAGTCCCGAGCAATCTTTTCCTCCAATGAGTTTGGAGAAAGACTGTAGGTGCCAGGGAGGTCGATGACTTCAAATGTATGACCCCCAAATTGACATTGTCCGGACTTCTTTTCTACAGTGACACCTGCCCAGTTTCCAACATAGTGTTTTGCTCCTGTTAGGGCATTAAATAATGTGGTTTTTCCGCAGTTAGGATTACCAGCTAGCGCTACCCGTATCGTTGCCAATATGTTCACCTCTTCGTTTATTATACGTAAATAACAATAATCATTCTCATGGCAGGACATTTAAAAAGTATTGGTTTCCCAATACCTCATCATACTTATAGGGATACCAGTTCAACGTTGATTTGTTCTACAACACCTCTACCGATGGCCAAACGTGCACCGCGAACTTCAATAATCCAAGGACCAAATTTTGATTGTGTCACAATGTCAAATTTGACCCCTGGCGTTAAACCAAGATTGTTGAGTTTACGCTTTAACTGCAAACCCCAACCGATATCTTTTAAAATGACCGATTGGCCTTTTTTAACCAATGATAATGGCATATTTTATCCTCCAAATGAGTTGAAAGCAACATAATTCGAAATGAAACGCATTCTCATGTCTGTTACTATCATACGATAAATGATACTCATTGTCAAATAGACTAACAGAATTAAGTGTCCAAATAGCTGACACTAACCCCGTGTTTATCCGCCATAATTATCCGACATACTTTGAAGCCAATTGCTTACCCGTTCAAAGAGTTCAACTTCCGAGAAGCGCTTTAAGTCCAGGGTTTCTTCACCAATAATTTTTGCTTGTGGCAGTTTGTTTTTAAGTCGCTCCAATACCTCCCCAGCATCCTTATCAAAGGTTGTGAAAAGCGCCAAGGGTACATTTCCTAAGTTCACAGTCTCGATAAAGGTTTGTACTGCAGGGGTAAAGGTCCCCATCCAAACTGGTGTACCTAATATAATTAAGTCATAGTGAAGCAAATCTTCCGGAAGGGTTTCAAGAGCAACAGACTGGTTAAACAGAATTTGCAACCGTCCTAATAAATATTTAGATGAACTATTGGCATCTAATGATTTTTTTGGCTGTAGTGCCAATGTATCAAATCCAAATTGTGACGCCATATACTGGGCTATCTTTTGGCAATGTCCTTCTAGAGAATAATAGACCACAATTACTTTTCTTCCCTCTTTATCATCTCCCATAAAACCCCTCCTTTAACAGCCTTGCTTGATGATTCCTCTGGCTGCGGCAAAACCCATTGAGAAGGCCGCCTGAATGTTATAACCACCAGTATCCCCATCGATATCCACCAATTCGCCAATGACATAAAGACCTGATAAACCCTTGACTTCAAAGGTTTTTAAATTCAACGACTCCAGGGCTAACCCCCCAGCCGTTACCATGGCTCGATCAAAACCTTGAAGTGAAAACTGTTCAAATTGACTATTAAAAACCACTCCTATCAAGCGCTCACGATCAAGTCTTGAAAGGGTGGCCATGGTGGTCTCCCCCTTCACTTCACTGAGTGCAAACAGGTGTCTCAAAAGTCCCTCGGAAAGCGGCAACCCAAGCCAATAGTTAAGCACTTTTCGCTTGCCAAACTGTTGGATGCCATCTTCAAAAAACTGGCCTATCTCCTTTTTAGACCAACCAAGCCAGTTAATCGAAAGCGTATCTCCCGATGAAATCCACCGACTTTGATTGAGAATCAAGGGGCCCGACAAGCCCTGATGGGTAATCAAAAGCTCTCCCTGAGCTTGAATGTTGCCACGACTATTACCAGATTGGTCAATTTGATCTTGTTTTTTGATGGTCAAAATTGCACTGGGAGCACTGAGTCCCGCTAGGGTATCCAGAGGTGTTTCGAGTAGTACCGCTGTCAGAGCAGGTCTTGGAGCGACAATAGGCAAACCCAATTGCTCAAGCAATCGATACCCATCTCCTGATGTCCCTAAACTTGGATAACTAGCACCACCCACCGCCAATACCACTGCGTCAAAGGCCTCCTCCAGATCATCCCCAAACTGTACGTAATAGTTGCCGCGATCGGCAACGCGGTCGGCAACGTAATAGTTGCCGCCTTCATCGCTGCCCTTAACAACCCCCCGAACCCGTGACTTCAAGCGAATCTCCACACCCAAATGCCGTAATCTTTGTTCAAAAGCAGCCACCAGCTGGGAAGCGCTCTTAGATGTTGGAAAGACCTTACCGTCCTCCCTGATCCAAGGATCGATCCCAATAGTCTTTAAAAGACTCATCAATTGATACCCATCAAGTCCTTTAAAGGCATGTTTCAGGGCGATTCCATGATCTCCGTAATGACTTGCTAATACTTCACGGGGTTCATCATGGGTGTAATTGCACATACCTCCCCCAGAAGCGAGAATTTTTTTTGCCAGCCGTTCATTTTTTTCAAATAGCACCACACGGATGCCGGCTTCGGCTAGCTGCCAAGCCGCCATTAAGCCACTGGGTCCGCTACCAATGATTGCAACTTTCATAGATGCCTCCTTTTTTTACGATTGTATTGTTGACTTGATTCCTTTAGAATAGAGCTAGCCTATCTTAAGAGGAGGTGTCATGAAACAAACTGAAGCACTAATTTTGCTTAACGCTTATCGTATGGGTGTGGTACCACACCGTATTGATCTCATGGGATTGCAACGACAGGCTATCCAAGAGGGTAGCCAGGAGTTACTGAATAGAATGCTTGAAAAATCTAGTGCAACGGTTCTGATTCAGGGTGAATATGGTTCTGGAAAATCCCATGCACTAGCGCAGTTCAAGGACACTTTTTTAAATGAAGGGTTTTTGGTTGCCCATATTTGCATTGACAATGCTTTCAATCTTAGCAAACCCGAAGACCTCTATTACCATTTAATGCATCACCTCTACCTTAAAAACAATGCACAAGCCACCTTTGAAGACATATTTGGACTCTGGCTGGATAATTTACGAAGCGCCCCTAATAGAACTGCCGCTGCCCATGATATGAAATGGGTTATCGACGAAATGACACATCATCACGAGACATTCGCCCACGGCTTTTTACAATATATCCGAGCTAGTTTAGTGAATGATACAGAAAGAGCCCAACATATTGCTTCTTGGATTAAGGGTGATCTTAGTTTGCCCGCTCATATTAAAAAGGAATTAGGTATCAAAGGCAGTGTCAATCGCTCCATGGCCATGGATTTTTTAAAAGCTTTCCTCCACTTAATACAGCTGATGGGCTATCCTGGATTGATTCTTTTGATTGATGAGTTGGATTTATTAAAGCATCAAAGAGTTGACCGTCGTGAATGTGCCTATGCAACCCTTCGCCAACTGATTGATGATCAACAAAATGGCTCTATGGGTTTGATGGGAATGGTCTTATCAGGGACTCCAGAGATTTTCAACGATCATACGGTTGGATTTAAGTCCTATCCACCATTGGCCCAACGGTTGATGCTGGAAAAACAAGGTAGCTTTCAACAGACTCCTCTGATTCATTTGAACCCTTGCACGATTGAAGAACTCTATACCATTAGCCAACAAATGTTGACACTTTTTCAGTCAGCCTATCAATCTGAATTTTTACCGTCACCGCAAACAGCTTGCCATTTAACCCTAATGGATTTCAAGAAAAATCAAATCGGTTTCTACAATATTACCTTACGCCAATATATTCAGAATTACATTGGTCTATTAGACGACATGCGCAAAAAACCGCATCAAAAGCTCTATCAAATGAAAGTAGCCTTTGAGCTAAGGCCCAATGGTGACATGCATTTTACAAATCGACTATAGAAAAGAGACTGCCGGACCTGCAGTCTCTTTTTTTGTCATGGTTGTTGTTAAAGGCTATCAACCACCATGGCTTCAACTCGGTTTCTCCCCTTGTTCTTTGAAAGGTATAAACATTCATCAGCATGATGAAGGAGCCTTCGCATATCATCATGCTGCTTAGGCACCATGGAAGCTACCCCAATGCTGATGGTTAAATAACCTGTGGAGGAATGTTCATGATAGATCCCCATATTAGCAACCGCTACTCGCAACTCTTGGGCTAGTATCTTTGCTTCTTCAAAGCTCATATCACCCAAAACTGCCACGAATTCTTCGCCACCATAACGGGCAAATAATCTATTTTGATAGCGAAATGCTAGATTCAGCTTTTGAGCGACGGCGATAAGAACTTCATCCCCTTTTAAATGCCCATAGTGATCGTTGTATACCTTGAAAAAATCGATATCCATCATGACCACATGCAGTTCTTGTTGCTGAGAGACAGCTACTTCAAACATTTGCTCATAGACATTTTCAAAGCGACGGCGATTAGGCACTTTTGTTAAGCCATCGATTTCCGAAATATTCCTCAGTTCTATATTAAGGCGCTCTAGTTCCTTTTGTGTCAATTGGCGCATCTGTATTTCTTGTTCTAGACTCTTAGATTTTTGAGCATTGTTAATGGCTATGGCCAAATAAGTACTCAAGGCATCCATAATTGCCATGTGATCTTGATCATATGCACTGGCCTGAGTGGACTGAACCGAGCAGACACCAATGACTTCATCATCGTATAAAAGAGGCACACAGATGATAGCGCGGATATCTTCGTTACTGGATTTTAGAAATTTCCAATCTTTAACCAAGTCATTGTGATGTGTATCTTCAATAAAAATCGACTTTTTTTGTCGATAACTCAGGGCCATAATGCTATTTGGATGATCAATCGGTACTTCAAAATGCCTTTCAAAATTAAAATATTCAACACTGGTCACACTGATCAATTGTGTTTTATCATCGTTGAGCATGGCCATATAAAACGAATCAATTGGCATATGCTTTTTTAGGTTGTCATAAACAGACAAGGTAATTTCTGATAAATCCAACGTTGATGTGATTTTTTGACCAATTTGGCTGATAATCTGGATGCGGTGATAGGCCAGCTCAAGTTCTTCTTTCTTTCTCATCAATTCAATTGATTTTTCCCTTAATTCATCATTCTTTTTTTGAACACTAGCTTTTTCTTCTAGTGATTGCTCAATCTCAAATCTGACACGCATCACATTCAGTTGTTGTTGCTGATTGGATTTTTCTAGAGCGTTATTGGCCTGAAAATAAGCTTTATAATAGTGAACAGATTTTGGTAGATCTCCTTCTTTTTCATAACACTGGGCTAATAGGTCGTAGGCAATAAGCAAAGATTTGCGATAATCCCCTTGAAGGCCTAGGAATTCTGCCTCTTTTAAAATTTGAATTGCCTCTTCGTACTCGAAAAGGGATTCAATCAGGTATTTCGCATAAGTTGTGGTCAGAAGGGTTAAATTTCTTGTATCACCAACCTCTTGATAAATCGCTTTTGCCATTTGATAATAGCGCTTTGCAGCAACTGGATCCTTTAGTCCTTGATAAATTTCAGAACTGGTACCGTAACAGTGTGCAATACTAAGGCTTAAATTGCCAGTTTCAAAAATTTCTAAAGCCTCTGCCGTAAATGTCAGGGCCTCCTGAAAATTTTTCTCTGCCAGTTGAACTTCTGCAAGATTCAAGATAACAGTCCCCTTTAGAAAATGACCATTTTCCTGATTTGGTGACTCTTCCAAATTTTTTAGGGCTGTTTGGTAATAACTCTTTGCACGATTAATATCGTTTAAATCCTGGTAAAGCCCCCCCACATTATTGGCAACGACGCCAATCATATAATGGTTACCAAACCGTTCTGATAACCTTAGAGAAGCCATATAGGCCTCTAATGACTTATCGATCAAGCCCATATTTCCCAGCAAATTACCCTTGATGTTTAACGTCCGAGATAATGTTATCCAATCTTCTATGACTTCACAGGCCTCTATCAGCACATCAGCAATAACAAGGCCCTCATTGTCAGAACCTAGCAAAGCCAGATAACTCAGCTGTTTATAGCGACAATCTATGGCAGTCTGGGGATCAGTATCGGACTCAATGAGTCCAATTGCAATTTCACAAAGTTTTAAGGCTTCATCTGGTCTTTGTGACTCTATGGTTACTAACTGTCCTAAGATGGATTTTATCTTTTGAGTTGAGGCATGCATATATAACTCCTTAGGCGCTACACACCCTATTTCGACCGGTTTGTTTCGCACGGTACAGTTGTTGATCTGCACCGTCAATTAGACGATAGAGATCTTCTGGAGAGGTGACACAATCGCTTTTAATCCCGATACTAATAGATAAAGGTTTATCTATGCCCAGTTCCATCGTTAACTCTGGCATTGCGGTTCGTAACGACTCACTTTCTACTATGATATCCATAAAATATCGACTCGAAGCAATCAATAAAAACTCTTCCCCACCAAATCGTGTTAGAAGATAATCCTCTTTCGAAAAAATTCGCTTAATTAAAATGCCCATTTGCTGAATCAGTCTATCTCCCATCATATGTCCGTATTGATCATTGAACTGCTTAAAATAATCCAAATCCATGACAGCCACCACCATTTCACAGGGGATCGGGGTACTCATTAGCCACTGGTCAATGGAGTATGCCATACCGGCGCGGTTATAAAGCCCTGTTAAGGCATCATGATAGGACAGGTCTGAGAGTACTGCATTTTTCTTTTTTAGATCCACTAACAACTGCTGATGAAGATCTCGCTGTAGGTGTATTTCTGCATTTTTCTTTAGAATGGTAATGGCAGAGGCAATGACAGAACAATACCCTACAAAAACCGCCTCATCGTAGATATCATAGTGACGCTGAGCGTGGTGAAAAACAACGCAGATACCAAATACTTTACCGGACTCTTTTAATGGAACATAAATTGCAGAGTGAGGACTATCTTGAGCTTGTTCCATAAAGAAAGTCGTGGCTTCTTCATTTGAAAGATTGATAATTTGTCCTTTTAAAATCGCATGCTGAAAATACCCTGATTGATCAAGGGATATGACTGTTTTCAAATGAGTGCAATTCCCTTTAGACATGGTATCTATGAGAATTGTCTCACCAGCGTCATCAACAAAACCAAGCATAAATTGCTCACAATCAATCATTGAATACAGATACTGTACCGCAATATCTTGGATCTCTTGAATATTCTTTGCAGATGTTAAGGCTAATGCAAGCTGCTTCAACTGTTGTATGTTTTCCGTTGCAACCCCGATTGACTCTGTTTCATCAAGCATATGAACATGGGAATTTTGTAATTGCCATTGATTTTCGTTGACCTTTTCTTTTTCTTTAATGATTTGCGACTTTTCAAGATGAATATCAAGCATCCTAATTTGTTGCTCAACCTGTAAGGCATGGACTTCTTTTAAATAATCACTTTGTGCTTTATAAGCTTCAATCGCTAACTTGCTCTGTCCTGTTGCTTCGTAGGCAAGAGCTAATTGGTAATATGCATCCTTGATGATTAAAGGAATGTTAGCACCCTTAATATGCTCAATAGCGCTCAGCAATGCCCCTATGGCCTCATCATATTGATTGAGACTCATTAGTAGCGCGCCACGCTTTTGTTGCAATGTGCCAATATCCCTTTTATCGCCATGCTTCGCTAATATGACTAATGCTTGATTATAGTAATCAAGTGCATTGCTGAGATGTCCTTGATAAAGTGCCCAATCACCTTCTACCTCGATCACAAATCCAATGCGCATAAAATCCTCAAGAGCTACAAATTCCTGTCTTGCTTGATTTAGAACCAAAAATGCTTCTTCAATGTCATCTATATGTAGGGCAACCAAGGCATAATAAAGATTGGCTCTCGCTTTTAGCAAGGGTTGATCCGCCATTAACGGCAAAGATTTCTGATAAAAATATTTAGCTTTATCGTAATCTCCTAGCTCAGTCATCATTCGTCCAAGGTTAGTATAGATGATGACTTGTATTTGCTCATCATGAGCACTTTCAGCCTTTTTAAGGACCTCAGAATAATATGTAAATGCATCTGGTAAATGCCCCATAACACTGAAAACGACAGCTAAGATGTTCTGCATACGCATTTCAAGATTGGAATCTAAAGTATGGTTTTTTAGCCAATAATCCACTAGTTTTCCAACTGTATCGAACTGTGTTAGCTTAAAGTGTACTTTAGCAATCCAATAGATAATTTCGTGAACTTCTTGGGACTCTTCTTGTTTGGCGTGGCAAAACAGGCGTCTTAGATCAATTAGCGCCTGCTCTGGATTATTTTCTAGTAAATGAAGAATGCTTTCATTGTTTAAATCCATACTAACCCTCGACCGTTTGTGACTAACGCTCCTGCTCTGTATACATAACCTGGACAAGGAAAAGTCCTTTAGCAGGTGCTAAACCTGGAACAGCGCCTCTATCTTTTGAATCAAGAATACGTTGCATATCATCAACCGTTAATTCACCCATGCCCACAGCAATAAGGGCACTCATTAGCTTTCGGACCATGTGATACAAAAATCCACTTCCAAAAAAGTCGAAGGTGATTTGACCATCTTCTTCGTGAATTTGAATACCATCTATTCTTTTTATGGCAGATTTCTTGCCAATTTTAACATTGCTGAAAGCTGTAAAATCATGCTCACCAACAAAAACTTGGGCGGCTTGATTCATGGCTTCAAGAGCCAATGGCCCTGGTGCTAAGATGCAATAATCCCTTTCAAAGGGCAACACCATATTTTGTTGAATCAAGTATCGGTAATGCTTTTGCTGAGCTTGGTGCCTTGCGTGGAAACGGCCTTGAACTCTTTCAGCATTGACGATACGAATATCTGATGGCAAATAATGATTTAACTCCTGCATTAATTGAAGTGGTGAAATCTCAGTATTAGCACTAAAAGAAGCCACCTGTCCCATGGCGTGTACCCCAGAATCCGTTCTCCCAGCACCTACCACTTCAATTGCCTCACCTAATAACCGTGTCAAGGTTTCTTCAATCTTACCTTGCAATGTCTTTTTATCTGTAAGTCTTTGCCACCCCGCATAGTGGGTACCATCGTATGCGATTGTTAATTTATAAGTATTCACTATTTCTCCTCTATCTGTACCAGTCACTTTATCTTATTATAGCAGAAATTTGCTGTACCACAACAGCTGAGAACAAAGCATTCTAATCATGTTCAAAATATATGATATAATGGCCTGTGCGATAACCCGGGTGATTAGACACTTGAGGTTATTAAAATATGGGAGGCCTATTTAACATGTTTGATTCAATAATACCCTCATTTATAAAACGAATGCTAAAAGACAAATACTTTATCACTTCCCTTTTTACGATCGGCATTCCCGTTGTGATACAAAATGTTATTTCATCTTCGCTTAATATGGTGGATGTCATTATGATTGGCGGTCTGGGAGAAGTCAGCATCGCTGCGGTGGGACTAGCAAATCAATTTTTCTTTGTTTTTGTTCTACTCTTGTTTGGCACCAATAGCGGCAGTGGTATTTTCATCTCTCAGTTTTGGGGAAAAAAAGACACAGATAGTATCCATAAAACAATGGGTGTTTCACTAACCATCAGTTTATTGGCTGCTCTGATTTTTTCAATGATTGCTTGGGTAGTCCCAGAACAAGCCATGTCCCTCTTTTCTACTGATCCCAATGTCATTGGCCTTGGTGCCACCTATATGCGTATTATTGGCTTCACCTATTTGTTAACTGCTGTTAGCTTTACTTTTACCATAGCCGCAAGGTCCGTTGGGGATGCAAAATTACCAATGGTGGCAAGCGCCATTTCACTAGGGGTCAATACGGTCTTAAACGCGCTCTTGATATTTGGTCTTTTGGGTTTTCCTGCAATGGGTGTTGCTGGAGCCGCCCTTGCAACAGTCATTGCACGACTGGTAGAAATGCTGATTATACTCAGTCATGTTCTCAAAAAATCCCATCCCCTACACGCTAAAATCAAAGACTACTTCGACTATGATTTTCAGTTTGCCAGTAAAATTTTAAAAACATCAGCCCCTGTCATTGCCAATGAATTTCTATGGGCAATCGGAATGACCCTTTATGTAGGTGCCTATGCAAGGGCTGGAACAGATGCTTATGCAGCCGTGCAGATTTCCCAAACAGTTGATAAATTATTCTTTGTATTTGCTTTTGGTATCGGAAGTGCTGCAGCAGTGATGACAGGCAATTTACTTGGGCAAAACAAACGAGAGCAGGCCATCGAGTATGCCTGGTACTTTAATTTTCTAAGTGCTGTTAGTGGCGTTTTACTGGGTGGTCTACTAATCTTGATTGCACCACTGATCTCAAATTTTTTCAATGTGTCCGAAGCCGTCCGCTTGGATGCCACAAAAGTCATGATGGTAGTTGGCTTCTTTATGGCCTTCAAAATGTGCAATGCCCTTCAAATTATCGGCACACTTCGCGGGGGCGGTGATACAACCTATGCTCTCTTTATGGAAATTGGCAGCGTCTACTTAGTTGGTGTACCTTTAGCATTTTTAGGAACCATGTACTGGCATCTACCAATCTATTGGGTGGTCGCCCTAGTGTGCCTAGAAGAAGTTGTGAAATCCGTGTTTGGCTTTAGTCGACTAATCTCTAAAAAGTGGGCCAATAATATCGTAGATAAAATGACTTAAGTATTCATTAGATTACGAAATGACACAAGTAAAAAAGACCAAAGACTTAATCCGTCTCTGGTCTTTTTGTATTCATGGCTTACTCGTGATTAAATTGCATCACAATGTGTTTTGCCTCTTCCACCTGCAACTCACTGACATACAAATCAACCCCTGTATGACTCATCCCAAAGTAGACTAAATTCGCCTCTCCAAGCCCCTGATAAACACGGTGAACAGGGATGCCATTGTCTTCTAATATTTCGATTAGCATCTCAGCAACAATATCATTATCAAATCTTGCAATCATCACCTCATGCAATTCAGAACGTACTGTTTTTTCTTTCATAGTAAATCCCCCTTTATCTCTTATATGCCCAAAAGCAAAGGGGCCTAAACAAAAATGGTATGACAAGTTAAACTTGCCATACCATTTTTTAGCTTAGCTTAGTACTGCATGTTAGCAAAACGAACGTAGCTTGCATAACGCTCTTTTGCTTGCTTTTCTGCAAGTGCAAAGAGTTCTTCAGCCACTTCTGGGAACGCCTTTTGAAGTGATGTATAACGCATTTCAGAAAGCATAAAGTCTCTGAAGTTTTTAGTAGCAGGTTTAGAATCCAAAGTGAATGGGTTTTTACCTTCTTCTGCACGTGGGTCAAATCTCCACATGTGCCAGTAGCCAGCATCAACCGCTTCTTTTTGTTGGTTCTGAGTTCTGCCCATACCCTCTTTAATACCGTGAGCGATACAAGGTGCGTATGCGATAATCAAAGATGGACCGTCATAAGCTTCTGCATCTTTAATAGCTTTAAGAGTTTGGTTTTTATCAGCGCCCATTGCAATTTGTGCAACGTAGATATAACCATAAGTTGTCATCATGAGACCAAGATCTTTTTTCTTCACGCGCATGCCGGCAGCAGCAAATTTAGCTGTAGCAGCAACTGGTGTAGATTTTGAAGCTTGACCGCCAGTGTTTGAGTAAACTTCAGTGTCAAATACAAAGACATTAACGTTAGCGCCAGATGCCAATACGTGGTCAAGACCGCCGTATCCGATATCGTAAGACCAACCGTCGCCACCAATAATCCAGATTGATTTTTTGATGAGGTAGTCTTTGATGATTTCGATGTCAGCCAACAATTTGTTTGCTCTAGCATCTCCAAGATCTTTACCGAAAAGTGGCAAGATTTGAAGTGTTGCAGCTTTTGAAGCAGTTGCGTCTGATTGACCAGCAAGCCAAGCTTCAAATGGTGCTTTTTCAACGTTAAGTGTAATGATTTCTGTCATATAATCAGCAATTTTAGTTCTGATTTTATCGACAGCAATTTGCATACCGTAGCCATACTCAGCATTATCTTCGAATAGTGAATTTGCCCAAGCTGGACCTTTGCCTTCAGCATTCTTAGTGTAAGGCGTTGCAGGTGCAGAACCGCCCCAGATTGAAGAACAACCTGTAGCATTTGCAATCATCATTCTGTCGCCAAACAATTGTGTGATTAGCTTCATATATGGTGTTTCGCCGCAACCTGCGCAAGCTCCAGAGAACTCAAATAGTGGTTGTGCGAACTGGCTGCCTTTAAGCGTGCCTTTGTCCATAAATGTATCTTTAATGACAGTTGTCATTGCATAGTTCCAGTTTGGAACTTGTGCATCGATTTGTGATTCAAGTGGCTTCATAACTAATGCTTTTGTTTTAGATGGGCAAACGTCTGCGCAGTTACCGCAACCTGTACAATCTAAAGTTGAAATTTGGATTTTGTAAGTGAGTTCTTCAAAGCCCTTACCAGTAGCTTTTAATGTATTGAAAGTAGCTGGTTTGTTTGCTTCTTCAGCGCCATCAAGAAGGAAAGGTCTGATAGCTGCATGAGGACAAACATAAGAACATTGGTTACACTGGATACAATTTTCAGCAACCCATTCTGGTACATTAACAGCGATTGCGCGCTTTTCGTATGCAGCAGAACCGTTTTGGAAAGTACCGTCTTCTGATCCTAAGAAAGTAGAAACAGGAAGGTCATCGCCGTTTTGTGCTGAGATTGGTCTCAAGATGTTTGTAATGAAATCTGGCTCTTCAATTGCAGTGTTAGCAAAATCTGATGCTGTAGCCCAGTCAGCGCCTACTTCTACTTGCTTGATATATTCAATACCTTTATCAAGAGCAGCGTAGTTCATGTTGACAATTTTTTCGCCTTTTAAGCCGTATGATTTAACAATGGCTTCTTTAAGGTAAGCAACCGCTTTATCAAGCTCTATTACATTAGCAAGTTTGAAGAATGCAGATTGCATGATCATATTGATACGGTTGCCAAGACCAATTTCTTCAGCGATTGCAGTTGCATTGATCGTGTAGAATTTAATGTCGTTGTTGGCAATGTAGTTTTTCAATTTTGCAGGTAAGTGAGTATGAAGTTCTTCTTGGTTCCACAAGCAGTTAAGTACAAACGTACCGCCCTTTTTAAGACCTTTAAGAAGATCATACTGGAATACATAGCTTTGATTGTGGCAAGCAATGTAGTCAGATTCGTCAATCAAGTAAGTTGAACGGATTGGAGCATCACCAAAACGCAAGTGAGAAACCGTAATACCGCCTGATTTTTTAGAGTCATATGCAAAGTAACCTTGTGCATATTTATCAGTTTTATCACCGATGATTTTGATAGCAGATTTATTGGCACCAACTGTACCGTCTGAACCAAGACCCCAGAACTTACATCTTACTGTACCAGCTGGTTCTGCAACGATTTTCTCTTTGATTTCCAAAGAAAGGTGTGTCACGTCATCATTGATACCCAATGTGAAGTTATGTCTAGGCGCTTCAGCAAGCATGTCGTAAACAGCTTTGATTTGTGAAGGTGTCGTGTCTTTTGAACCCAAACCATATCGACCACCAACGATCACTGGCGCATTTTCTTTGCCATAGAAAGCTGAACGGATATCAAGGTAAAGAGGCTCGCCAATGGCACCTGGCTCTTTTGTTCTGTCAAGAACAGCAATTTTCTTAACTGTTTTTGGCAACACTGCAAACATGTATTCTGGAGCAAAAGGTCGGTAAAGGTGAACATTCAAAAGACCCACTTTGACGTTTCTTTGTGCAAGATAGTCAATTGTTTCTTTGATAGTTTCGCAAACAGAACCCATTGCAATGATGATATTTTCAGCATCTGGTGCACCGTAGTAGTTAAAAGGCTTGTACTCACGGCCAGTTAATTCGCTGATTTGATTCATGTAATCAACCACAACAGCAGGTACGTTGTCATAGTAAGTATTACATGCTTCTCTTGCTTGGAAGAATATATCTGGATTTTGCGCTGTACCACGTGTAACTGGTCTTTCAGGATTTAAAGATCTTTGTCTGAAAGCATTGATTGCATCGTGATCTACCATGCGGTCAAAATCAGCGTAATCGATTGTTTCAATTTTTTGAACTTCGTGTGATGTTCTGAAACCGTCAAAGAAATGAAGGAAAGGAACTCTAGTTTTGATAGCCGCCATATGAGCGATACCACCAAGGTCCATAACTTCTTGAACAGATGCTGATGCAAGCAAAGCAAAGCCAGTTTGTCTTGCAGACATAACGTCAGAGTGATCACCGAAGATTGAAAGTGCGTGTGAAGCAAGTGCACGTGCAGAAACGTGGAAAACACCTGGAAGGAGCTCACCAGCAATTTTGTACATGTTTGGAATCATCAAAAGCAAACCTTGTGACGCTGTATAAGTCGTCGTTAAAGCACCAGCTTGCAAAGAACCGTGAACCGCACCAGCAGCGCCCGCTTCAGATTGCAATTCTGAAACTTGAACCGTTTGGCCAAAGATGTTCTTCTTGCCATTAGCTGCCCATTCGTCAACGAACTCAGCCATATTTGAAGAAGGTGTGATTGGGTAAATAGCTGTTACATCTGTAAAAGCGTAAGAGACATAAGCTGCAGCCGTGTTACCGTCCATTGTTTTCATCACTTTGTTACTCATGGATACGTTCCTCCTAACCACTATTTGGTTATAATAAAGGCCCATTACGGTATGAAATAGTCGATTTCACACACGTGACCCTTTTAAACACAACATAAGTATAGTATACAATATACAATCCTGTCAACGCATTATATTTGAAGGCGTCTTGAAATCAAACTTCCCAAATGAAAACGTTTTCACAACTCTTTTTCGCTGAATTCAGGGGGTCTCAAGTCGGCTTTGTGACTAAAATAACAACCTTTGTTAAATTGTGAACAATTCTTCACATTCCCTCGAGTTTCGCGAGTTGTTCCTTGAGTAAGTTGCCCAAATAGGGGTCCAGTCGCCAGTATGCCAAGAACTGGCGATATTCTGCCAACTTTTCGGGTTTGGGTTGCCCAGTAGCGAGACCACGAAGCATTAAATTCTTGGGTGTATGCTCCATGTCGATAAACTCCATCACCACCGTCTGATAGCCCATCACTTCCATTAATGTTGCTCTGATGGCATCTGTTGCAATTGCTGAGAACCGTTCCTTTAAGATCCCTTGCTTTAAAACCAGTTGTTGATTTTTTTGTGCGATTTGGCCAAAAGCTTCGTGCTGACAACAAGGGACGGCCATAATAACTTTTGCATCCCATTCAATGGCTTTGGCAATGGCTGCATCCGTTGCCGTATCACAGGCGTGAAGGGACACCACAATGTCCGGTGACTTATCCCACTCAAAGTCCTTGATATCACCTTGCTGGAACCGAAGATCATCATATCCGAGCTTTGCTTTAAGTGTGGTCAAATGGGCAATCACATCGGCTTTTAAATCAAGCCCTACAATCTCCACTGGTTTTTTTAGCAAATGAACAAAATAATAGTACATGGCAAAAGTCAAGTAGGCCTTGCCGCAACCAAAATCCACTACCCTAATAACACCTTCAAAATCAACTGTCTTAATAGCATCCTCTAAAATTTCTAAGTACTTGTTGATTTGCTTAAACTTAGCGTATTTTGGTTTGAAGACTTTACCCTCAGCATTCATGATATCAAGAGCCACCAAGAAATCATGGGGAACCCCTTCTTCAAGAACGTAGTTTTTCTTGTGATTATGGCTTAAATCTTGAAGTACCTTTGTTGGCTTTTTTTCAATGACTTTCAAGTCACCTTTTTTATTGGCTAAAAGATGTAAGTCCGCATTTTGCGTATGGACCATCCCTTGCTTAAAGTAGCCATCCATTAAACGGCCCAGTACTTGGGTGGCCTCATGAACACTTAAGTTTTCGTGCAATACCTTTTTATCGTAATAGTAAGCCAGTTGGATATGGTACTCACCCTTTAAATCAACAGGTCTAGCCTGAACCTTTGAATATGTTTCTAAGGATTTCTTGCGGACATTTGAGAATATCGCCTCTATAAAATTGCCTTTTTCAAGGACTCTTGTAAAGAGTGCTGTAGCTTCTGACATAATTTCACCATTTTCGATTTATTTTTTAATGCATTTTTACAATAGTCCATTAAAGCACGACTCTCATTTAGCACCTATTAGTCTTACACAGTCTAAAGTTCTATTGAATTTGGTCTATCCCACTCTGCACTGGCAATTTGACAGGCAGGGTCTGTGATCATTTCAATCAGATGCTCAAGAAATAGGCTATGCTTCTTTTCTTCATAATACAATTTTAAAAGAATCACTTTATCAGAAGAACGGGTTGTTTCACTGAGACATTTTTTGTAAAAAAGAACCGTTTGATCTTCTAATTCTTTAGCTTCTTGGTAGGCACTGGCAAGATCGCTTTCAGTGTTAAAATCAATGCCAAAAGAAACCACCTCTTGAAAAAATGATTCCGCCGAAAGTGTTTTGCCTTGCCCATCAGCATGGTCACCGTGGATTTTAACTGGCGCCTGCTCACTCATCTTTCTAAATAGTTCATAATGAGCACTTTCTTCGTCTGCGAGCATTTTAAAGAGCTGCTTCAATTTTGGGTGCTGGGATTTTTCCATTAATGATAGGTAGAAGCGTCTACCGTTTGCTTCCATTTCCATGGCCACTTGATAAAAATTCAAAAGACACCTCCTCACATATCATACACAGTTGTGACTTGCTCCCACCACTTATAGAAGTGGGGGCTTCTTGTTTCAATGATTACCGCCTCATTTGACTGAGGTCTTACACAATCTCCACAAGCGTTAGTTCCCGTGTGCCCCACGGTACTTAGTTCAATTATATTTATCAGTGACTAGGATCTGCACTGACTTTTATTTGGAACAACCCTTGGGCTTCCTTTAAGATGTTGATGGCTGCATTCTGGTCGCGATGATGCTCGGTGTTGCAATGTGGACAGATCCACGACCTAAGCTTGAGGTCCTTAAGGTCAGGGTTTTTATAGCCACAGACATGACAAAGCTGTGAGCTGGGAAAAAACATGCCTACCTTAACCACGTTTTTACCATACCATGCTGCTTTGTACTCTAGCATTGTCACAAAACTGGACCATGAGACATCACTAATAGCCCTAGAGAGTTTGCGATTCT
>CAZFST010000050.1:0-18228 GCA_964522015.1 uncultured Fusibacter sp.
TCAAAAATGGTCTCAATGCCCTCGGCCTGGGCCTTCTTGAGCATCGCCTGCGCCGCGGGGTCCATGGATAGTTTTTCAAATTCTAACTCGGCCATAAAAAACTCCTTATTTCAGCAGGTTAATCCATAGTAATGACAATATCTCCTATTTACCATTATTACCATCTATACATAATCATGTCAAGGTAAAATTTAACGGGAAGGAGGGGGCAGGAGGACCACGCGAAAGCCGATATAGCCGTCGGCATAGTCGGGGGGGGCGGATTGCCGGGCAGCGGCGCGCAGCTCCCGGGCCTGGGAAAACCAGGAGCCGCCCTTGAGCAGTCGTAAGACCCCGGGTTTAAACGGGCCGCCGGCTCCCGAAGGAGTGTATTGATCCAGGCACCATTCCGCCACATTGCCGGCCATATCGTACAGGCCGAAGCCGTTGGGAGGAAACGAGCCCACCGGGGCGCTGAGGCGCTGGGGCCCCTGGCGGTAGTTGGCCCGAAACACTCCCCCTGCGTCGGGAAGTTCTTCGCCCCAGGGATAGGACTTCCCTATGAGGCCCCCCCGGGCCGCGGCCTCCCATCGGTCTTCCGTGGGCAACTGGTGGGATTTCCCGGTTGCCTGGGTCAGCCACCGGCAAAAGGCCGCGGCGTCCTCCCAGGTGACTCCCACCACCGGCTGGGAAGGTGAGTTGAGGTTCTTATCCTGCCGGTACAGCGGTGGCTTATGGCCGGTGGCCTGGAGAAACCGGCCGTATTGGGCGTTGGTGGTTTCGGTCACCGCGATGTAAAAGGGTTCCAGCCTGACCCGGTGGGGCATGGCCTCATCGGCGTAACGCCCCGGTTCCTGGGGCGGCGACCCCAAAAGGTAGTTACCGCTGGGGATCAACCGGAACCGGATGCCCTGGTGCTCCAGCCCTTCCTGGGCCGGAGCCGGCAGGCCGTTTAATAAAATCCCCAGGAACCAGCCGATCCCGAGAACTAGTCGGAGCGTCTTTCCAATATCCATGATGTTTCTATGATTATAAAAGAAAAGGTTAACCGGGGAAAAGGATAAAAGGGGGGAGATGGAAGAGTCGGGGGATTACCAGGTTCTGGCGCCTTTTTCCCCCTTCGGTCCTTTTATCCTTGTACCCCTAATTTTCTGACACCCTAATTTTCTGCATCAATTCCGGAGAATACTTGATCTTGTAAAAATATTATGCTACTGGATTGAGAAAATGTTCATTTTGAAATGGATATATTTCTGGGTCAAATAGGAGTTATCGAATGACTAACAAAATTCGAGATATCGGTACAGAAGACCTTAAAATTGAAGAACTTGTTAAACTTTTGCGGGAAGACAAATATCTAATTCCCACATTTCAAAGAGAATTTGTCTGGCAGCCGTATAATATAAAGAAACTATGGGATAGCATGTTAAAGTTTTATCCCATGGGAAGTCTTTTGTACTGGGAAACCGATTCTTACCTTCATACGCATCGGAAACTTGGAGGGTTTAAATTTCCACATGATGAAGATACAATAAAAAAATTTAAAGAATGGAAATATATATTGGATGGTCAACAAAGGGCTACCTCTATTTTAGTATGTATGTTAGGAGGGAAAGGCCGGGTCGAAGGAGATGATAATTTTGACTTCACTCTATTTTTTGATGCAACAATGGGTGATTTTTTCTTTGCCAACGAGTTTGAAAATAGAAAGAAAAATGTGTTAGACGATCGATTTTTAGTCAGAATTAGGGATGTTCCTAAATGGGATTTTAATTTCTATAAGACAATTGGCGGCATTGAGGGGTTTAATGCAGAAATTGAAAATAATATGCAAGAAATCCAGAGGATGTTCACTGATTATAAGATTTCTGTAATTCGTATTCGTGGAGTTGAAGTAAATGAGGTTTGTGAAATATTTGAACGTATTAATCAGGAGGGGAAAAAACTCGACCAAGTGGATATTATTGTAGCAAAGACATATCGTAATCCTAAGCCAGAGATTAATGATCCCGGCTTTTACTTACGTGATAACTTAAATAGACTTATAAATAGATTAGCTGAAAGTAAAAGTAGATGGAAGGATATTTATTATTTGCTGATAATTCAAATGGCTGCCATATGCTTGAGAAAAGAGTATACCGATACACGGAATCCTTTCGGCATCACACCTGCTGCACTGAACAACTTACAGACAAATCATTTACAAGATAATTGGAATAAATTTGAGAAAACTATATTTGAGACGATTAAGTTTTTTACTGACCAAAAAATTTATGGGCCTGATATGTTACCATTCGTTTATCTAATGTTGCCTATTTGTCATTATTTCCATAATAACAATTCTCCGAATCGGGACCTAACTCGCCAATGGTTTTGGAGAAACGCTTTCGGACTGGAATATTTCAGTAATTCATCAGATGTTTATAATTATTGCCAAGAATTTTTTTCAAAGCTCGAGCAAGGTTTTGTTGTTGAAATTCCAGAACTCGTTATTTCAAAGACAAGAATTGTACAAACAAATTATTATTATAGAAATGCCCTCAGCCGTGCTGTTCTTGCATGGTTGGCAAACCATAAACCGATTGATTTCAGTGATCCTTATGCTGATGTACTTGATAACGTCTACCTATTATTAAATCAAGCACCCAATCTACACCATATATATCCACAAAATTTTCTTAATGGGATTGAAGAACTTCCCCAAGATATCTCTCCTGATAGCCTTATGAATATTTGTTTCTTGCGTGCAAGAACAAACATACAGATTAGTGATAAAAACCCACTTGTATATTTTAGAGAATATATGAATAAGGTTAGTAATTTTGACTCAATTTTGGAATCGCATTTGATAGATATAGAATATATCAACAAGGAAGATTTTGTACCTCAAGATTATAAAGAATTTTTATTTTCCAGAGCCGAGTCTTTTTGTGAAACGCTTAAAAGAGCTTTGCCAAATGTTAATGTAAAAATTGTCCAATAACACTTGCCAATATTCGCCCTTTGTTAATCTTTCCATGTGATTCGTAACTCGGGACCCTTTGCAAATGTAGTTTGGATTGGGAATCCTCCCGGAAAATCGATAAATTCCCAGGGCGATCATAGCGACCCGGAAGGAGGAAGTCCCTCCCGAGGTGTCCGGTTTTCGACCCAGACCCAAGACCAAAGGTGCGGGCCAGGACCCCCAAATTTCTGCGCCTTGACAAATCCGCCGGACGGGGTATCATGGCTGAGAAGATCACTTTTTGAGGCTCCCCATGATTAACTACGTGGCATACCGCAAGTTCGTAACCCTGAAGAACGGCAAGAGGGCGATGTTCCGGTTCTTGAATGAGCAGGACCGGGAAGCCCTGGTCCAACTGTTCCAGGAGGCCCCGGAGGAAGACATCCGGTTTCTGAAACAGAATGTCAAAGACCATAAACTGGTCAACTACTGGATCGACCACCTGGATTACCGGAAGATCTTGCCTTTGGTGGCGGTGGACCTGGGGGATAACCGCCTCATTGCCGACGCCACCCTGCACCGGGGCAAACACGCGGCCAAACATATCGGCGAGGTGCGCATCTTTGTGTCCAGATCCTACCGCAACCTGGGGCTGGGCTTCCTGATGCTGGAGGAAATGATCAACCTGGCCTTTCAGGAAAACCTCCTGCTCCTCAAGGCGGAGGTGTTGGCGGAGCATAAAAAAGTGATCAAAGCCTTTCGCACCAAAGGCTTCGAAATCAAAGCCACCCTGGAAGATTATTTTATCCGCAAAGACGGCGTCACCCACGACGTGGTGCTGATGATGCGCCACGTGCAAAAGAGAGACGAGGCGGAGTTTTAGGAGAGTGAGCAGTAAGCAGGAGATGGCCAATAGTTGAATAATCCAACTTAACAATCAAAACTCAAAACTCAAAAACTGTGAATTGCCAATCCGGCCTGGAAGTTTTGCTCGCCGATCCCCCGTCCTGGGCCAAGGGGGCCAGGTTGGGTCTGCTTAGCCATCCCGCCAGTGTGGACCCCCAATTCCGCAGCGCCCGGGAACTCATCCACGCGCGTTTCCCCGGTCAGCTCAAAGTCCTGTTTAGCCCCCAGCACGGCCTGTTGGGGGAGAAACAGGACAACATGATTGCCTCGGCGGATTTTATCGACCCCCAACTTAAGCTACCGGTGGTGAGCCTCTATGGGCCGCGGCTGGCCCCGCCCCCCGATGCTTTGGAACTGTTGGACGTTCTCTTAGTGGACCTCCAGGATGTGGGCGCCCGGGTCTATACCTTCGCGGCCACGGTGGCCAAGGTCATGGAGACCGCGGCCACAACGGGCGTCAAGGTGGCGGTCCTGGACCGGCCCAACCCCATCAGCGGCGCCCAGGTGGAAGGGAATCTGCTGAAGCCGCAGTGGGCCTCCCTGGTGGGGCCGTACCCCCTGCCCATGCGCCACGGCTTCACCCTGGGGGAATTATCTTATTATTATAATGTCACCCAAAATTTGCAGTGCGACTTGGAAGTGATCCGAGCCCGGGGATGGCGCCGGGAGGATTATTTTGACTTGACCGGCCTGCCGTGGGTGCTGCCGTCCCCCAATCTCCCGGTCCTGGAAGGGGCCGTGGTCTATCCCGGCCAGGTGCTCCTGGAGGGCGCCAACCTGTCCGAAGGGCGGGGGACCACCCGCCCCTTTGAGCTGTTCGGCGCCCCCTTTTTAGAGCCGGGGCGGATTAAGGATCTTTTGAAGGACATCCCTCTTCCCGGGGTGGTTCTCCGGGAAGTCTGCTTTGAACCCACCTTTCACAAATGGTCCGGCCAGGTCTGTAAGGGGTTTCAACTCCATGTCACCCACCGCCGCGCCTTCAAGCCGTATTACACTACGCTGGCGCTGCTATGGGCCATCCGGCAATTATACCCGGAGCAATTCGCCTGGCGGGAACCTCCCTATGAGTATGAGACGGAACGGCTGCCCATTGACCTGTTGACCGGCGACGCGGCCATCCGGGAGGGCATCGATCAGGGGACGCGGCCGGCGGAGCTGGAGGCCGCCTGGCAGGAGGAGCTGGCGGGGTTCATGGAAGCCCGGCGGGGTTTTCTGCTTTATGGCGATTAAATGAGGGCCAGTAAAAAATTTATCACAAAGACACCAAGGTTCACATAAGGAAAGACATCTTGGTGGACCTTGGTGTTCTTGGTGTCTTTGTGGTGAAATATTCGCTCCCCGAACCTGAGGAGAGTTCCCCATGCGAAAATGGTTCTGTTTGGTCGGGCTGCTGCTTCTGTTGGCGGGGGCCTCCATTCCCGGGGCCCATGCCGGCGAAGTCCTCTTTCAATATTCCACCTTTGATGCGTTGCTGGGGGGCTTATACGACGGCGGCCTGACCCTGGGGGAGTTGAAGAAGCACGGCAACCTGGGGTTAGGGACCTTTACTGCCCTGGACGGGGAGATGGTGGTCCTGGACGGCCGGGTCTATCAGGTCAAGGTTGACGGCAAGGTGTACCGCCCGGCGGATACGGTGACCACGCCCTTCGCCACGGTGACCTCGTTCTCTCCCCAAAAATCCTATCCCCTCAAACAGGTGGGGAGCCTGCAGGAACTGACCCGGCTGTTGGACCAGGCCCTGCCCAGCTCCAATTTTTTTTATGCCGTCAGGATCGACGGGAGATTTCAGCGAGTGGCTGCCCGCTCAGTCCCTCGGCAGTCCCGGCCTTATCCGCCCCTGGCCCAGGTGGTGGAGAAGCAGGCCGTGTTCCATTTTCAGGACGTGGAGGGCGTCATCCTGGGATTCCGCTGTCCGTCCTTCGTCAAAGGCGTCAATGTGCCGGGGTATCACCTGCACTTCCTGACCAAAGACAGGACTGCGGGGGGGCATGTGCAAGACGCGGCTTTTGAAAATCTCACGGTCCAGGTGGACTTGATCCGCCGGTTCACTATGGTTCTTCCGGAAGAAAAGGAATTCCATGGATTAGACCTGGGTCAGGACAAGAGCAAAGAACTGGAGAAGGTGGAGAAGTAAAGGGCAAGTTGAGAAATGCCACCGGTGCCGATCCTTAAGGCTGGGCCTCTGAACCACTGGGGTTCTTCAACTTGGGGTCGGCAAATCGCTGCTTGAGGTTTCTTTTCTGAATGTCTTTGACCAAATCCCGGCCACCTTCAGGAACCGGGACACATCCCTGATGGTCATATGCCGGGACAATTCCAAAACACCGCGCTCCAAGACATGGGTATAGCTGCGGCGTTCCTGGGCGAAATCGACCTTGACCTGACGCAACACCCCGCACAGCAGACACCAAGGCCGCTGTACCTGCAAAACGATCCGCACCGGCTTGAGGCCGATGGGCGCTGTTGAGAAGCGTCGCAGGACCACCCCTTTACGCTGGACTTTATAAGAACGACCTACCGGACCGCGTCGAGAAAAGCGATCTTGGCGAACGTGGAAATGGATGGCTTCCTCATAGTAACGGTTGCAGACATGTTGATAGCCGCGCAGGCCGAATCCATGGCAAAGTAGGCTGGTGGACATGGGGAGGCTCCTTTTGACTGACTCTTGGCCGGGTCGTCTTTAGGAGAACCGCAGGTCCACTCTTTTGTCAACAGGTACGCTTAAACCGGATTAACCGTAAATAATCTAATTAATAATCAAACTAAAATTCTCTTGACACAAGTTGCTAACCTAATATAATTAAGTTAAAAATTAAACTTTTGCTTATTTTGGAGAAAACCCTGGAATAGTTGGAACAGTCCGGATCCAGGAAAATTGAAGGCTGGGCGTGGGGGCTGAGAAAATCATTCCCTGCCGGAACCTCAACGGCAATTTCCCCATGGTCGAGAGAGACCCAGCCATCCAATCCTATGCACTCCATGCCGTCCTGTAGCGGTGAGACGATATATTGAAGCAACGAAACAAAGGTTCCATAACCAAAGGTATACCCCAAAAATCCTGACTTGGAGGGCTTAACTATGGAGTGCATCAAAAATTTTTTGGTCGATGAATCTGGGGCCACTGCGGTGGAATACGGGATCGTCGTGGCGCTCATTGCCGGGGCGATCATCCTGGCCCTCACAGCTTTGGGTGGGAACCTGGGCAGCCTGTTTGACAGCATGGCCGGGAAAGTAAAACCCGTGGGTGGGGGTTAAAACCCCAGCATCGACACTCCAGTAGGTTGCCATGGCGTGAAACCTGCCCGCCCGAGTCCACTGACGTGAACGGCCCATCCGGCGAGGTGAGGGGATAGTTGAGCGGTTTTTCCGGCCAGGATGCGTTGCCGCTCCCATGATGCGCCCAATCTTTTGGTCTTTGACGCTCAAGTGCAGCCGCCACCGGAGATGGCGTCATTTTTCCGTTGGCGGCGCACCGGGGCGCACCGTGGCGCAATGAGCGTTATTCCTGCCGTCCAAGAACCTTGTTTCTCTTCTGCCACATGCACAATCATACTTGGCCCAAGTTTTCGTTTTATGGTTTTGGGTCGTGACCCCGTCCACCCGGATTTCCCGGGAGCCCCTACTCCCCATGTCGCCCCGGTTGAACTGCCTAATCTGTTAAGGAGCGGTAGGCCATGATACCCACGCACTCAACCGACAGGCTTCGCCCACTTGAGGGTTCCACCGGCCTCCGTTCCACCGATAACGCCGCCCTACCTCATGCACGGCTGGGTCTGAGAGCTACGGGCATTTTTTTCTGGACGACCTTGGTTGCCATCATGGGGCGCCATAAGTGAAGGGGATGGAAGGGTTCAAGGGTTGGCTTTGTTTACCGGTCTGCTGAGGCTCTTTTTATCCGTTTAAGGTCTTGGACCCGGCCGCGGCTTGGTTTGGTCCTGTTTCAGAGGGAGACGGGCATTGTTGCCAGAAAAAGCCTGCATCCGGCGTGTATTGGGAAATTCGGAAGGCGCCGCTGCCATTGAGTTCGCCATCATCCTGAATATTTTTTTCCTGTTGATCATGGGGATGGTGGAATTCGGCCTCGCCTTTTCCATGCGGCAGGTTATTGTCAATGCCTCCCGGGAAGGGGCCCGCTACGGCATCGCTTTCAAGGTGGACGGCGCCGGCCAACGCATACCTCCCATAAACCTTACCCCCTCCATCCAGACCTGGGTACTGGAAACCACCCCCCCCAACGGGGGGGTGGGATTGACCAACCTTTTGCCGGCCGATGCCAACCCCTGGGTAACGCCTACGGTTGCCGGGGCCAGTCTGCGGGTCGAGGTCGGCTGTTATTATAGATTTCTGGTGTTAAACCGGCTCCTTCCCTTCCTCCAAGATAATCTGCAGATGACGGCAGTTACCGTCATGCGAGTCGAGTGAGGTCTTAAATGGCGCTCAAGGGATCTTCTTACTTAGTGCTGGCCCTAATTATCGGGCTCGTCGGGGTCCTGGCGATTCATCGGGCCATCCAATCAAGGCACCAAACGGTCCAGGAGGCAACAAACCCGGTGGTCGTCGCGGATGCCGATATCCCCTCCGGCAGCGCGCTTAACCCTAAACTGGTACGGATAGCCAACTGGCCGAAGGGGATTGTTCACCCCCAGACCGCAACCACCGTGCAACAAGTGGATAACCGGGTGGTGATGGTGCCGTTGTTTAAAGGGGAACCCATCCTGCTCACCAAACTGGCCCCGGAGGGAACGGCTGCGGGCCTGGGAGGGCTGCTCAAGAGCGAGAGTCATGCCTTTACCGTCAAGGTGGACGACGTTTCCGGGGTCGCCGGCTTCATTCATCCCGGGGCCCGGGTGGACGTGTTGATGATCCTACCCAGCCTGCAAAACACCAATGAGCACCTGTCCAAGGTCATCTTGCAGGACATCAAGGTGTTGACTGCCGGGCAAGTCTGGGAGCAGGCCAACACCAATAAACCCGTGCCGGTGAACACCGTGACCTTGGAAGTCACCCCTCAACAGGCGGAAATCCTGAACCTGGCAAGCACGCAAGGGAAGATCCGGCTTACCTTGCGGAGCTCCGCCAACAAAAAGGTTACCCCAACCTCCGGCATTCTCACGTCATTTTTCTTCGAAGGTCAGAAAAAACCCGAGGCGCCCTCTAACGGCTTGCCGGCAGCAAAAACTTTGGAAAGATCCGTTGAGGTGATCAAGCGGACGAAGCGAGAAGAGGTAAAGTTGCAGTGAGAGAGGCCCCAGGTCGGTTTCGGGGTCAATCCGCAAGGATGCGCCGGGAAAGGAAGTTCCACCCCAGGCTCAGTTGGCAGGGGCGGCCGACCCCTGCTTAATGTATGCCTCGGTTCAACACAATGTCGGAGCCTCAAACAAACATGAAATGGGAACCCTTAAAAGTGTTGGTTCTGGCGAGGGATCAGGTCAGCGACCCATCGCTGATGGAGACTTTGCCGAACCTGCCCCAATTACAGTTTTTGGGCCAGATGGACACCCCGGAGCCTCTGCTGAAAAGCCCCCCGGAGGTGGCGCCTGACCTGGTCATTATCGACTTAGACCGCGATGAGGCCCTTCCTGATTGGCTGACAAGCTTACAGCAGTCCTTACCGCAAACGGCAATCTTGCTCTGTTCCCACAATCGGGACCCCGATTTTTTGATCCGGATTAATCAGGCTGCATTACGGTTTTTGCCCCTGCCTATGAAGTTTCCTGATCTGGAAGCGGCATTGGAACGAGTCCAGATTGAGAAGCAGCATATCCCTTACCACAAGACGCAAGGGGGCAAGCTCATTGTGGTGACGGGTTTGAAGGGGGGGATGGGAGTCACTTCCACCGCGGTGAACCTGGCTGTGGCCCTGGCCGAAACCAACCCCAAGCGGGTTGTGCTGGTGGACCTGGGGCGGCCTTTTCCTGATGTGGCCGCGTTTCTGGATCAGAAGCGGACCACGAGCATGCTGGACCTCTTGGAACACGGCGGGCAGGTGGAAACCGCATACGTCTTAAAGACCTTGAAGCCGCATCAATCCGGGCTTTCGGTCCTGCACGGCTGTGAAAACCTGGAGAAATTCGACGCCAAGGTCATCGGCAAGACCTGGGATATCCTGCGCAATTTATTCCGCTGGATCGTCATCGATCTAAGCCACTTTCTGGACAGCATCAATCTGAAGACCCTCCAGGATGCCGACACCGTGCTGCTGGTCACCGACCTGCTGCTTCCTAACCTGGAGAATCTCAAGCGATGGTGGGAACAGTACGACAAGTGGCAACTGGATCGGGAAAAGGTGAAAGTTGTGGTCAACCGGTATCAAAAGGACGAGGGAGTGAGCCTGGAAGACCTCCAACAACTCCAGCACCACCCGGTCTTTTACACGCTGCCCAACGATTTCCTGCCTCTAAGCAGCGCCATCAACCGCGGCTTACCGTTAAAAGAAGTAGCCCCCAAATCAAGACTTTGCAAAGCTCTGCAATCTCTGGCGGAAATTTTGATATCATCGAACCAGGAAGCTTCAGTGGAATCTGCTCCACCCCCGAAGCATAAACGATGGTACTGGCCCTTTTAGAGGAGATTGATAGATGTCATGGTCCTCTCAACCTAAACCCCAGCCCAAACCAGAGCCTAAACCCGACATGGCCGAACCCGAGGCCAGGGATGATGCCGCCCGTCTCAGCAGGGAAGCTAGATTTTACGACATCAAAAACCGCATCCATAACCGTTTAGTGCAAATTCTCAACGTGGGGCATTTACAGGACCTGGATCAGAACCTGGTGGAAGGAGAGATTCGCAAGGCGTTGAGCCAGCTCCTGGCTGACGAGCCGATCCCTTTGAGCCGGGATGAAAACGCTTACCTGGCCCAGGAACTTGAGTTCGAAATTTTGGGCTTTGGCCCCCTGGAACCTCTGCTGCGAGACCCCACCGTGTCCGACATCCTGGTGAACCGCCATGACAAGGTCTACATCGAACGGCGCGGGCGCTTGGAAAAGACCGACGTGCGCTTTCAGGACAATGCCCATCTCATGAAGATCATCAACAAGATTGTCAGCAACGTGGGCCGGCGCATCGATGAATCCTCGCCCATGGTGGACGCCCGGTTGCCCGACGGCTCCCGGGTCAATGCCATCATTCCGCCCCTGGCCCTGGATGGGGCCATCGTCTCCATCCGCCGGTTCGCCGTCAGCCGCCCGTGTCTTGAGGATCTGGTGAAGAAAAACTCTCTGACCCCGGAAATCGGGGAGGTCCTGAAGGCCATTGTCAAGGCCCGGCTGAACATCATTGTCTCCGGGGGAACCGGCTCCGGCAAGACCACGATGCTCAACATCCTCTCCGGCTTCATCCCCGAAACCGAGCGGATCATCACCATTGAGGACTCCGCGGAGCTCCAGCTGCAGCAGGATCATGTTTGCCGCCTGGAGACTCGACCGGCCAACATTGAGGGTCACGGAGAGATCAACCAGCGGGAACTGGTCCGGAACAGTCTGCGGATGCGGCCTGACAGGATTGTAGTGGGAGAGGTCCGGGGCGCCGAGGTCATCGATATGCTTCAGGCCATGAATACCGGGCATGAAGGGTCCATGACCACGATCCACGCCAACAGTGCCCGGGAGGCCCTGGTGCGCATCGAAACCATGATCTCCCTCTCGGGATTCACCATTCAAGAGAAGGCCATGCGCCAGATGATCAGCTCCTCCATCGACGCCATCATCCAGTTGGCCCGGGGAACTGACGGCACCCGCCGCATGCTCTCCCTGTCGGAAATAACCGGGATGGAGAGCGGCGTCATCAGCCTGCAGGATATCTTCACCTTCGAACGGGAAGGGGTGGATGCCGAGGGGGGGATTATCGGTCAATTCCGGGCCACGGGGGTTCGTCCAAAGTTTGCCGACCGTTGCCGGATATTCGGCGCGCCCATTCCCAATGAGGTCTTCTCCCCACCGCCGGGCATTCAACGGCATTGAGCGAATGAAGCCTGGTTGCATGTAAAACTAGGAGTGCACCTTGATTTTTACCAGCAGAGATCTCCTTTACACCCTGGGCCTGTCCGCCCTCTTCGTAGGGGCCTTCTTGTTCCTCTCGTTCATCAACGCTTTTTTCATCGCGCCCATGCGATTGAAGCGCTCTCTTCGCCAACGGGTGGACAGCGTCAAAAGGGGCGATGTGCCCCGAGCGGGAATTCTCAAAACCCAGCAGGTGAAAGGGGACCTCATCCTTAGATTGCTCGGATCCGTCGGACGGACGAAGATGGAGAATCTGCAGCGCAAGTTGCAGCAAGCGGACATCGAGCAGGACGCCTCGATTTTTCTGGGAATCGTGATCCTAATGGCCCTGGTGGGCTTCATTATCGGCAACCTGAAGACCGGCTTCATAATGTCCCTGGTGATGGGCCTGGCTATGGGCCTGCTGCCCTTCTTTTATTTGAAGATGCGGCGGGGACGCAAAAGCGACCAGGTGGAGAAACAGATGCCGGAGGTCATGGAATTGCTGGCCAGGTCGTTGCGCGCCGGACATACCTTGCCGTCAGCCATTGAACTGGCGGGCCAGGAGAACCCTCCCCCCTTGGGAACGGAGTTGTACCGGGTCTATGAAGAGCAGCGGCTGGGCATCAGCCTAAGCAAGGCCTTGCTGGACATGGTGAAGCGGGTGGACAGCCAGGATTTGCGCTATTTTGTCACCGGAGTGCTGATCCAGGCGGAAACCGGCGGGAGTCTGGCGGAGCTGATGGAAAAAATCGGCCACCTGATTCGGGAGCGCCTCAAACTAAAGTTGAAAGTCCAGGCCCTTACCTCGGAAGGACGCATCTCAGCCTTAATTCTGGAGGTCCTCCCCTTTGCCATCTTTTTTTTCCTCTACATATTCCAGCCCAAGTATCTCCATCCATTGTTCCATGATCCCTTGGGGGTCAAAATGCTAATCGGCGCGGGGGTCATGATGGTCCTGGGGATGATCGTCATCAAGAGACTCATCCGCATCGACATATAATACCGTTTTCTGTTTTCGGTTTTCTGTTTTCTGTTAAAAAGACCAGGATTATCAGCAAGTTGAAACTTAAGTTGGTTGCATTTGAAACAGAACTTGGTATAACCGGAGGGTGCCGTGAATATGTCCAATCTGTTGGCCTGGCTTGCTCCCTTTGTCGCCATCGTTCTGGTGGCGTACGTCATCCTGCTCTACTACGAAAAGCACCGGGCGGTCAAAAAACGGGTGAAGGGTACCGAAGCCGCGCCGGTGAGCTTCATGCGCAAGCCGGAATCCAGTCCCCTCAAGGAACGGCTGGCTAATTGGTTCTCCTCCTCGGGCAAATGGGCCTTGAAAAACGAGGCAGAGGTTTCCAAGCTCCGGTCTTTGTTGATCCGGGGGGGGTTCCGCCAGCCCCAAGCCGCCGCCATCTTTTACGGGATCAGGGCCACCTGCGCCTTGCTCCTCCCCATCCCCCTCATACTTTACGCGGTGGTCAAAGGCAAGCTGAATGCCACCTTTCTCACCATGGCTTTTATGGTGGCCGGGATGGGCTATTTCCTCCCCCAATTCTTGTTGGAAAAGCAGGTAAAAAGACGGCAGAATCGGATTGACCGGGCCTTGCCGGACGTGGTGGATCTCATCACCATCTGCCTGGAAGCCGGCTTGGCCATGCAGGCCACCATCAACCGGGTGGCCGATGAAATCCGGGAGATGTGCCATGATTTCTATGTGGAGCTGCAGCTCACCGCCGGCGAGATGCGGGGCGGCCTGTCTAGGGACCAGGTGTTAAGAAACCTGGCGGACCGTACCGGCGTCCAAAGCGTCAAGTCTTTGACCACCCTGATCATTCAGTCGGAGCGCCTGGGCACCAGCATCTCCCAGGCGTTGAGAATTCATGCCGATTCCATGCGGGACCATCGCATGTTAAGAGCCGAAGAAAAAGCCGGCCAGATACCGGTGAAGATCATGATTCCCTTGTTATTATTTATCTTTCCCGCCATCTTTGTGGTGGTGGTAGGCCCGGGTATCATTATGGTTGCCAGAAATCTGATGCCCAGACTAAAAGGGGGTCTTTAGGGTGCTAAGGTTCACCAAGAGATTGACCTTGCCCGGCCAAAGCGGCCCCGGCCGGGGCGATTCCGGGGCGGTGGCCGTGGTCACGGCCTTATGCCTTACGGTGTTCTTTGGGATGTTGGCCTTGGTGCTTGACATCGGCCACCTGCACGTGGTGCGGGGTGAATTGCAGAATGCCGCGGACGCCGGCGCCCTGGCCGGCGCCCAGGCCCTGGCCCCATCTTTCCAACCCGATCGCCGCCTGATGCCCAACCCGGCCAGCCCCAACTACTCCCAAGCAATCCAGGTGGCCGGTATGGCGCTGAACCAGGCCGATTGGGAACATATCGCCTTCGGGCCAGGGGATATTATCGTGGGACATTGGGGATGGCCGGGGGAAAGTTTCACTTTGAACCGATTTACCCCCGGCTTCAGCGAGGTCAATGCCGTCATGGTGAAGGCCCGCAAAGACCAGAGCATCAACCAGCCGGTGGCCACCTGGTTCGGATGGGTTTTTGGCATTGAACAGGTGGATGTAGGGAGCCTGGAAGCCGTCGCGGCCCTGGGTTATGCCAGCACCGTGGGAACGGGGAGGATATTTCCCATCGCCATCAACCAGGCCTGGCTCAGGCAGCAGCTTCTCTTGCCCAATCCCGGGTCGGGAGTGACGTTCAACCCCGATGGGCAGGATAACGGCGGCTGGTGCGGGCCCATCGACCGATCAATCAATGCCAACCTCCTGAAAGACTGGATGGCAAACGGCTTCCCGGAGCAACTGTCCCTGGGAGATCTCATCAGTATGAATAACGGCACCATTGACTCGGCCATTAATGAGTTAAAGCGCTCCCTCCCAGGCAACTCTCAACAATATCTCATGAGCGACGGCACCACGGTAACCGGGTGGCTGGTGCTGTCCCCGGTGATCGGGGTGGACAAATTCAACCGCGACACTTCGGTCTTGGAATATCAACCCATGATCATCACTGATGTTCAGTCCCAG
This sequence comes from uncultured Fusibacter sp., assembly GCA_964522015.1. GTDB lineage: Bacteria > Bacillota > Clostridia > Peptostreptococcales > Acidaminobacteraceae > QQWI01. The sequence goes on from CAZFST010000050.1 coordinate 14,841, forward strand.
GGCTCCCCTAAGACGATCACGGTCGTTTTCTACGACAGGCCCATACTGGTGCACGGGGCCTGGCCCGGCGGCCCCAAATCCAAAGTCCTGGCCAATATCCCCAAGCTGGTGCAGTGAGCGCCGGATTCAAACCGCTCCTGCTTGGTCCAATAGAAAGGGGTTGGCAGCCGATCGCCAACCCTTTGTTCTTTTTAGCTTATACCAGGTTCGCTTTCAAACGCGACAAATTATAGCTATAACCTCTTGTAAATTTTATGGTTTTTGACCGAAAACCGAAAACGGTATAAAATAGGTGTATACCGAGATTATGCCGCAGCCTTAGCCAACGCGGCTTCCGCCACCGTCAAGCCGAGATCGTCAAGACAATCCTTAATTAGAAGACCGGGATGAACCGGATTCTTCATCGGTTGGGCCCATCTTTTTCAACCAGGTTGCGGGCCTGTAGGGGCATAAAACGGTTTAATTTTGGTCTCCTTGGCCGATTTTCTGACTTGGGCAATGTCATACACCACCTGAAGCTGTAACCAACTCTCGGGACTGCGGCCAAAAGCCTGCGACAACCTGACCGCCATTTCCGGGGAAATGCCCGCGTGACCGTTCACCAGCATTGAGAGGGTCTTGCGGGTCACCCCGAGTCCTTGAGCGGCCTCCGTGATGGTCAAGCCAAGGGGCTCGAGGCACAATTCTCGGATAATCTCGCCCGGATGCGGGGGATTCTTCATGGTCATGGCGTGTCAATTCTGATACCAACAAAAGCGGGCAGTTAGCACGGAGCCACTTCCAAATGGATTCCTTCGCGGGCTTGCAGATGTTGAATGATCTGAAACAGGTTGTCCGCCCGCGGGTTTCCCTTCGGGCCAAACATACGCATGAGACTTTTGGCCGGTATGTGGGTAGCCTCGGCCAAACGCCCAAAACCAACCGCCGCGTTGATATAATCGCGCAGCATGGCTTTGCCGGTTTCCAGGTCACCGGCAAGCAGGGCGTCAATGCCCTCCTTGAGCATGGCTTTACGAAACTCGGCGTCCTTCTGGGCGCGTTCCAGCAGGGTAGCGCGAAATTCTCTGGTAATAGCCATGGCGTCACCTCCTATCGTTTCCGCCGCTTATACTCCTGCCAGCAAGACCAAGCCGCCCCAATGTCGGCCTGCTGCCTTTTTTTCGAGCCGCCGCCGAGCAAGATAATGAGCGCTTCCCCGTCCTTGCCAAAGTAGACCCGATAACCGGGGCCGAAGTTGATTTTTCACTCGGAGACGCCGCCGCCAACGCCTTCGACTCTTGAAAAGTTGCCTTGCTCTAAACGGTAAAGGGACGTGGCAACCTTGGCAGCGGCCAGCGCGTCCAGACCAGCAAACCAGTGAGCAAAGGGGGACTCGCCCCTGGCGTCTAAATATTCCCGAACGGCTATCGTTATATATTATAGTAACCTTTATGTTACCATTGTCAACCGTTTTTCGCTATTGATCATTTTGTCTAGTTTTCAGGATTTTTGGGTACTGGAAAGGGGCGTCCTATGCAACCTTTGGCGCCAGCCGCTCAACCAGAATTTCTGGAACACGCCGGCGCGCCTGGGCCAGATCGTAATTCACCTGCATCCGCAGCCAGGTATCCGCCGTGCCGCCGAACGCCTTTTCAAAACGGATCGCCATTTCCGGCGTAACCCCGCTACGCCCCGCCACGATGTTATGAAGCTGCTGCCGGGTGATATGAAGAGCCGCCGCGGCTTCCGCCACCGTCAAGCCAAGATCGTCAAGACAATCCTTAACCAGAAAACCGGGATGAACAGGATTCTTCATCTCCATGTCGTTCTCCTTTCCTAATGGTAATCCACAAAATCAATATCGAAAGCTTCGCCGCCTTCAAAACGGAAAATAATCCGCCAATTAGCGCGGACGGAAACTGAGAAAAACCCTTTCATTTTCCCCTTAAGGGGGTGCAAACGAAAAGTCGGAATATTCATGGCCTCAATTTTTTGGGCAGCGTGCAGGGCGGAGAGAATCAGCCTTATCCGCGCCACCATATCCGGCGGCAACTTGCTGCCGTCGTCATGCTGAAACAGGCGTTGCAAGCCCTTGTGCCGAAAGCTCCGAACCATTGAGGGTTATTGTAAAATGACAATTTCCATTTTACAAGGCTTTTTTATGTTTCTGCGGGGTATCGTTTTGTCTGGTTTTTCGGATTTTCGGGGGGAGGAAACTCGCGTTATGTCTGGGCCAGAGCTTTTTATATTAGACACATAGATTCAATTTGTCTAACGAGAAATTTTTGAGAATTTTCGCTTGACAATCGCTCAAAAAGCTATTAACCTATGCTATAGTACTATAGCATTTATTGATAGGAGGATTAGGGTATGCAAACTATCGAAATTGATTTTGATGTATTCAAAGAAATCACTGTTCGCCGCAAAAATGAAGGTATCGCGCCGAACGACGTTCTCCGTGAGCTTTTTGGTCTAGAGCCGAGGCAAGGGCCCATGCCCGAAAAAGCTCAATCTGGAAAACCTTGGGTAGCAAAGGGCGTAGTTTTTCCTCACGGAACGGAATTTAGGGGCTCTCATAAAGGCCAGATGTATTACGCGAGAGTTGATGATGGCTATTTTGTTCTGAATGATAAAAATTTTTCTTCTCCCTCCCCAGCCGCCATCGAGGTAACTGGAAATTCAGTAAACGGATGGCGTTTTTGGGAGTGCAAATTTCCGGGAAAGCAGAATTGGCAGAGTATAAATACTCTGCGAGAAAGGAATTTGGCACGACCTTTGACTGCTGAGGAATTGGCAGAATTTGATTGAGACGCGAAAGGAAAGCCTATACTCAAATTTGCTAATATAATTAGCAAGTAAAAGACATTATAAATCGGAGGAAGTTATGGCAAATTTCAGTATTATTACCGTAGCTCGGAGAAAGAATGATCCGCCATTCAACCCTTATGTGTATGTCGTGCTTTCCGAGTACTTTAAGGACTCCGATGGACATATCACGTTAAGTCGCAAATTAATGAACGAGGTGGAGATTGATGAAGCTGCTGGTTTGCTGATCAAGCAATTCGAAAAAGCCCGTAACAAAGCCAAGAAAGAACTCCAGAAGGCGAAAGAACAGAATCGCATCTTTGCCCCGTAACGTAGTTGAATTTAAAGCGCCAGCGACCGAACGAGGGATGCGAGCGGAGACGGTAACTAGACAGATTGGTTCATTCGTCTAATCGATCTCGGGGCGTGCAGTCTGAAAAACTCCCGGAGCTTCCCCAAGCAGGAGCTTGGGAACGAGATTAAATCATTCCTTATGCTGCTCCGCACAGGCGAGACGCCTGTGCCACTACTTTTCCCTTACAGGGGGTGGGGAGGGGAGTTTGAGGGGAGGGCGGGGGACCTGCGGTCCCCGGTCCTCCCCTCA
>CAZFST010000051.1:0-16706 GCA_964522015.1 uncultured Fusibacter sp.
CCTGAAACTCAAGTTTTTTCACAATATTCTATTGACTCTTTATAGCTGGTCTTTCAGCAACAACATTTGCTTTGAATTAACTAAGCAATCCATAAGAAACATTTTTTGTATACCTTTTACCATTACATCATTCCTCAAGAAATCTGTCAATACAAAGCGCGCTTTTGATTTTGCCTTTAAAGATTGGGTATACCTAGTTTAAGCATCTCAATATGATAACACTTACGGAGGAAAACATGCCAACAGTCAAATTCATCATACCTGTTAAAGTAAAAAAAGCTACTCCATTAATCAAAGTAGCCGAAAAAGCAAATATATCAATTAAAGCCCCTTGCATGAAAGGCAAATGTCAAAAGTGCATTGTCATAGTCGAAGGGGATGTATCGCCAATTACTAGTAACGAAAGAAAAGCATTCAACGAAGAGGAGCTTGCCAAGGGTTATCGTTTAGCTTGTCAAGTTGAAGTACTTGGTAAATGTAAAGTTAAACTTCCATAGCCTCAATAAGGGATAACCGTTCAAGGCGTTGCTGCATAGACAGCTCGCCTTTTTCTGTTATTTGACTTACATATAAGCCAGAAGGCATCAGATATCTGGATTTTGCCTTTGTCTCTAGATAACCTTCTATGATATTAAGACATTGCTTTTTGATTTGCGGATCTAGAATTGGTGTCATCAACTCAATTCTTTTAAACAAATTTCTTGGCATCCAGTCTGCACTGGCAATAAAAATCAAATGCTCACCATTATTAAAAAAACAAAATAAGCGAGAATGCTCAAGATAGTTCCCTATAACACTGACGACTCTAATATTCTCACTAAGGCCTGGCTTTTGAGGAATCAAACAACAAATGCCTCTAATAACAAGATCAATCTTTACACCTGCATTAGATGCCGCATATAGGGCCTCTATCACCTCGTAATCAACTAACGCATTCATCTTTGCCATAATCCTTGCAGGTCTCCCTTGAGATGCCCAAAAAGTTTCTTGCTCTATCAGCGCAATCAAACGTTTTTTTAGGTTTAAAGGGGCAGTGACCAATTGATTCATTTGAGTATTATTTACATAACCCGATAAAATATTAAAGAACTTAGAAGCGTCTTGAGCAATCTGCTCATGGCAAGTAAACAGGCTTAAATCGGTATAAATCTTTGCTGTTTTGTCGTTATAATTCCCCGTGCTCAAATGAACATAGCGACAAATTCCATCCGCTTCATTTCTCACGACTAATGTTATCTTTGCGTGGGTCTTGATACCACTGAGTCCATAGATAACATGGCAACCGTGTTTCTCCAGGGACTTTGCCCAGTGAATGTTATTTTCTTCATCAAACCTAGCCAATAACTCCACAAGTACGGTCACTTGCTTGCCTCTATTAGCTGCATCTTGAAGGGCTTTAACAATTGGAGAGTCTCCACCTACCCGATAAAGAACTTGTTTGATAGCAAGTACTTCAGGATCCTTTGCTGCGGACTTAATAAACTCGACAACAGGATCAAAACTATCAAATGGATGGTGAAAAAAAAGATCCCTCTTTTGAATTTCCTCAAAGATTGATGCTTCAAATTGAATGCTTTTAGGCTTATATGCCGCAACCCCTTCAATTTTTCGCATTTCTTCAGATAAATTAAATAACCAGGTTAAATCCAGAGGGCCATCCACATGGTACACTGAGTCTTCTTCAATTTCAAACTCATCCACTAAGAACTTCAGTAACGTGGGTTCTATGGCAGCATTCACCTCTAAACGAACCACATCACCCCATTTTCGTTGCTTGAGGGATGCTTCAATGACCCCCAATAAATCTTCCGCAATCTCATCCTTGAGGTTTAAATCACCACTTCTTGTGACACGATAGACGCCTATCTCTTCAATCTCATAGCCTTCAAACAAATGATGGCCAAATGCCATTATCACATTTTCTAAAAGCATATATCTTTGCATATGCCCATCAACAGGAACCAATCTCTTGATTACAGAAGGTACTTGAATCGTGACATATCGCTCATCCTCACCTTTTAATTTTGCCACCAAATTAAGGCTCTTATTCAGAACCAATGGGAAAGGTCTGCTAAAATCAACAGCCATCGGCGTCAACACAGGAAAAATGTGCTCTACAAAATAGCGTTCTAGTGCTTCCTTTTGATTAACTGCCAATATACCCCATTCCACCAGTTGAATGCCATGGAGCGGTAATTGATTCTGTAATAAATCTTGGGCTATTTCAGATTGCAATTTAACAAGATCTTCAACCTGTCCTCTGATAGCTCTTAATTGCTCAATGGGTTTCATTCCTGAAAAATCACGTTTTTGATAACCTGCAAAAACCTGATCAATAAGCCCACTGACGCGAATCATAAAAAACTCATCTAAATTATTGCTAAAAATCGCACAAAATTTTAGGCGCTCAGATAGGACAAGTCTGCTATCTAAACATTCATGTAGAACCCTTTGGTTAAACGCTAGCCAACTTAGTTCCCGGTTAAAATGGCGCATCTGATTCATTGATTCACCTCAGTCATTTTGATAGTCAAATTGTGTCCAAACACGTCATAAAAAGAGGTTTTTAAGGATCTAATTGCCCACTCTTCTAAAAAGGAAGTTTGAAAAACATCACAAATAATGGTGAGATTCTCTTTGTGCAAAGTCACTTCATGTAGTTTCAAATTCTGTTTTTTTGATTTATCCATGGCATCTGCTAGGGCCAGCAACAACCCTAATTTAATCGTTTTTATCTTAAGATCAAACGAAGTCTCTAGTACCTCTTCAACTGCTTCCCCAGAAAATGCAAAAGCTTGCATTGCAATTTGAGCCACATCTTCAAGAAGAGACTTTGTTAAACCCAGCAGGGTCACATGGGTAATGCTTTGGTAGGTTGCAGAGTGATAATTTACTTGCCTAGAGAATTTGCCTGTTTCGTGGAGAATCGCAGCCAATCTCAATAGCAATAAATCCCTTTCTGTAAATTGCTCTAATTCTTTATAGGCATCGAATATTTTAACGGCGTAACGCTCTAACTGACGGACATGTGGCATTGTAGAATGATGCCTTTTCGCAATATAGCGGGCAGCAGAAAGCACATCTTTAGTGTGCAAATTCGTTCTTTCAAAATCCAGTGTGGCTTCCATCATTGCCAGCAATAATCCATCTCGTAAAGCAACAGTTGGCACTTCGATTTGCTCGCATGTTGTATGCTCCAAAAATTGATTAAAAACAATCACTGCCACCAGCACTTCATCGTAGTCCAATTTCGCCGCTTGAATTTTACTTTTAAGGCTTTCATCTCGGGTATATAGCATGGATACAAGGTTTTTAAAATTCGGAATTGACAGTGTTTCACCACCAGCTTCAAACACTTGTTTAAGTTTTTTGATATCCGAACCAATCATGACAAAGTGGTTTATCTGTTGCCTCACAACATAGCTCTGTAAATTAGCTGTCAAAGCATAAATATGATCTTCAATGATTTGTGGTGTATAGAGACTGACACGCTCAATATCCCGCATCATCGCCTTAAGTTTTAAGGTGCCAATATGGATTTCGTTATTGCGAAGCAATTTATTCTCTTTGTAGATAATCACTTCCGAACTACTAGAGCCAACTTCTACAACTAACATCCCTTCTTTTCTCTTGACCCCATAATCATGAAGCTGTGTCTGAAGGGCTATGTACGTTAAAAAACGCTCGACAGATTCCTCTAATATTTCTATATTTAAGTTTGAGCGTTTGCTTAAAATCGCTGTGGCAAAACGTCCATTTTGGGCTTCGCGCACCACGCCAGTTGCAACTGCCCTGTACTCCTTTACATCATAATCCAGTAAGAGTCGCTTAAACCCCAATAAGGCCTCTGTCATATCTGAAATGGTCCGTTGATCTAGCTTGCCTTTTTCCAGTACACTTAAGCCCAATGAAAGGGGGACAATCACATCTTCAAGGACTTTTATTTTCCCTTGCCTTGTCTTCTCGATGATTTTTAGCTTCATGGCGTGGGCGCCTATATCTATCGCTGCATAGCGTTTCACTTATGACACCTCCTTATGTGCAGTCTCTACCTGTTTAGTATACCCACTTTTCTTTCTTGTGTATCGAATTTTACTTAGTTTTAACCCTAACTTTGTCAGAACCTAAAGTTAATCCGTACTATCGCTTAATTTCTGGTAAATGAGGCCAGTACTTCTGAGGAATAAAGTGCTGTTGCCTCTTTAAGTTCTTCCGAGATTCTATCGTAATATGCTGGCAATAGGTTTGCCAATAGCGACAAAAGTCATCTTGTTCATCATTATTGATTACCCGCCCCTGAAAATCACTGATCCAACAGCTTTCAAGATTGTAGAATGCTGCCCTGCTCCGTTTTAAATCATGGATTACCCAGGACTGATCGGAGAGGCGCTGGGTAAAATGAGCAGATAACACCTGAAGAACATCATAAGTCGAGTCGTATTTTGCATAGTAAATGCCTGATTTTAACTGATTAAAGCGAATAAGTCCTAGCATCAAATGACCTTCTCTTTCAACCATCCTGGCCAATTTCAAAAGGGGGTAAACAGAACTGTGAGCATAGTCCCTTATCATGTGATTGGCATGGGCCCCCTGATATTCTTTGCCATATGCTAAAAAATTCTTAATTGCCATGGGTGCTTGACTCTGCTCTGACAAATAAGCACTATAGATTTTTTCAAAGGTCTCCTGTCCAAATTTTTTGAGTATCCTTAGAGTCAGTTTTGAAGCGAGGGCCTCATCTGGTAATATTATTTGTACCTGTTCTAGCAACTGTGATTGATGATCTTTTTCTGAAATGATCAGGTCCGCATGATAATGAAAGTCCCAATAGATTGCCGTTAACAAGCCAATAAAAGAGTTCTGATAAACCAGGGTCATTTTTCACCTCATCATGTCATTACTAGATTGCCATGGGTTTCAAGCAGTGATACCTGACCAGCTATTGCCCCATGAAGCAATGGTTCTTGTTGGATTAATAGTTGCCTTAAGTAATCTGGTTCAAGTAATAGCCTCTGAACCGACTTTCCTTTTAGGGTCATAAAGTACTGGGCCCTTTTCATAACCACACCAATTCGCTTTAAACCTTCTAAAGATAAACTCCCTTGTCTTCTGGACTCAATAATTCTTCTGGCCGATAATGGGCCAATACCTGGTACACGGAGCAAAGTATCAACAGATGCACTCATGAGTTCAACTGGAAAATGCTCAAGATGTCTCAGTGCCCAAAACGCCTTTGGATCCAAACTCAGATCTAAGTTAGGAACCGATTCATCCAAGAGTTCGTTCACTTTAAATCCGTAAAAGCGCATTAAAAAGTCCGTTTGATATAACCGATGCTCCCGTGTGAGGGGTGAAATTACATTGGTTGGGAGTAGGGAATTGTTCTGAAAAACTGGCACGTAAGCCGAGTAGTACACCCGTTTCATTTTCAATTTATCATATAGCTTTTCAGCTTGCCCCATCAGTAATAAATCACTATCACCCCCAATGCCGACCATCATTTGGGTGGTTTGACCGGCAGGCACAAATTGTGATTGGCCGCGACCTCTATATGTTAAAGCTTTTTGATCTTGAACCCGATCGGCGATATAATGCATGGGCTTAAGTATTGAATTATACGTTTTTTCAGGTGCTAAAAGCAGCAACCGCTTCTCGCTTGGGATTTCAAGGTTCAAGCTCAAACGATCAACATAGCGACCCGCCTCTTCAATAAGCTGCATATCACAGCCCGGTATCCCTTTCATATGAATATAACCGTTAAATCGTTCCTCATTTCGCAGCTTTTTTACGACTTCAATCATCCGAGCCATTGTCTCATCTGGGGATATCACAACAGCAGAGCTTAAAAATAAGCCTTCAATGTAATTCCTTCGATAGAATTCAATGGCCAATCGGACCATCTCATCAGGGGTGAGACTTACTCGCTCAATGTTCTCGCTAGATTTATTGACACAATAGGCACAGTTGTAAATGCAGTCGTTTGACATGAGTATCTTTAATAGGGAAATGCACCTGCCGTCCTCTGACCAACTATGACAAATCCCTGGTGCAACTGCATGACCTAAATGACCCTCTTTAGCACTTCGCTTACTGCCACTTGAAGAACATGACACATCATATTTAGCGCCATTTGCAAGAATGGCAATTTTAGATTCAATCAACATTTATCACCTCTTAACTCCTAGCGAGCACACGAAACCGAACATACGTTCCCTATTATCATATGCTATTTTTAGACTGTTTTCAAGTGCACAGCTGAAAATGCACACAAAAAAACAGCGCCTAGATTTCAGCACTGTTTTTTATCATCTACTTTTTAGCGATTATTTGAACTAAGGATACCAAAACATCAACTGCTTTATGCATCGCTTGTATGGAAATCATCTCGTAACGGCCATGGAAGTTATAGCCACCGGTAAAAATATTCGGTGTTGGAATACCCATAAACGATAATCTCGCCCCGTCAGTACCACCTCTAATCGCTTTGATCAAAGGTTTAACCCCAACGGCTTCCATTGCCTCTTTTGCATAATCTACAATATGCATCACAGGCTCAACCATCTCACGCATGTTATAGTAAGAATCCGATATTTCAATTTCCAACGTATCCGCTCCATATTTTTCGTTAATGAGAGCGGCAGCTTTAAGTGCATAAGCTTTTTTTGCTTCAAACGCTTCCCTATCATGGTCTCGGATGATATAAAACAATTCTGCAGATTCAACACTGCCATTAATATCATTCAAGTGATAAAAGCCTTCATAACCTTCTGTATGCTGAGGCGCAGCCATTTGCGGCAACAAACCATGAAAATCCATACCAATTAAGATAGCATTTTTCATCTTATTCTTTGCAGATCCCGGGTGGATATTCAGTCCCTTAACCACAACTTTCATACTAGCAGCATTGAAATTCTCATACTCAAGCTCGCCGAGTTCCCCGCCATCAACTGTATATGCGTAAGCCACCTTAAAATTATCCAGATTAACTTTTTCTGTACCACGACCAACTTCTTCATCAGGTGTAAATAAAACGCGGATATCCCCATGGGGAATCTGTGGTTGTTCCTTTAAGAGCACCAACAACTCCATAATTTCCGCTACACCAGCCTTATTATCGGCGCCCAAAAGTGTGGTACCATCAGTGGTTATAATATCTTGACCTACAAGATCCTTTAAAAATGGAAAATCCTTTTGCAGCAAAATCGTCTTATCATTGACAACCAAAGTCCCACCCTCAAAATTCCGGTGAATGATTGGATTAACATCCTTACCTGAATAGTCAGGACTCGTATCAAAATGAGCCACAAATCCAACTGCTTCAACAGGATAATTAACATTAGAAGGCAATGTTGCAGTTACATAACCGTTTTCGTCTAATAGTACATTGTCTAATGACATCGCAAGTAACTCATCATAAACAATTTTTCCGAGATCAAGCTGCTTCGCAGAAGAAGGGAACGACTCACTACTACCATCTGACTGGGTATCTACTTTTACATATTTCAAAAAACGTTCAATTAATCTTTGTTCCATTGCAAAACCTCCTGAGTTCTATCGTTGATTTAAATTGATTTTGATAATGAATTTGTTAGGTACACTTAATATCACTCTAAGTATACACAAAAAAAAGAAGATTGTCTAAAGAACAATGATGGTTCAAGTGTTTAAACTTCATCACTTAAAACCAATTATTGTCGTTAAAGAATCCTCTTGAAATACCTTTTTTCCTTATTTTTCTTTAAACCCTCTTAATAGTCATATCACCAAAGACATAAGACCATAGAATCAGAATTAACTGGAATCAGAATCATCCGGAATCAGAATCAGCTGGAATCAAAATTACAAATAAATCATTCTTTAAGATTACCGATAACCTGAATGAGTAGCTCTTCTGCTTTATCATTCTGAACTTGACAGGTACCAGCATTTCGGTGACCACCACCGCCATACTTCAACATAATTTCACCTATATTGACATCGGAACTGCGGTTGACAATTGATTTTCCCACAGTAAATACAGTATTTTGTTGCTTAAGTCCCCACATGACTTGAATTGAAATTGTGATATCAGGAAAAAGAGCATAGGTTATAAAACGATTCCCTGGCAATATTTGTTCTACATCTCTTAAGTCAACCACAACAATCTCATCATAAACACGAGCATGAGACAGAATCATTTTCTTAAACTCCTCTTCATATTTGAAGTAGAGTTCTACACGCTCTTTGACATCAGGTAATTCTAATATTTCATCTATACCATGATCATGACAATAGTCTATCAACTCCATCATCAAAGTGTAGTTAGAAATTCTAAAGGCTCTAAAGCGACCTAATCCCGTTCTTGCATCCATTAAGTAATTTAGTAGTACCCAACCAGTTGGTTTAAGTATTTCTTCTTCTGTAAACTGTGCAGAATCCGCTTTATCTACTGCTAACATCATATCATCCCATTCAGGTTTAAAATGATGGGTACCCTTATAATAATCATAAACAACCCGAGCAGCTGAAGCGGCATTGGGATCAATGATATGATTTTTTAGCTGCTCAGGATTGCGTATCGTCTCACTTAAGTGATGATCAAAAGCTAAATGCACCCCTTCTACATAAGGCAAATTCGTGGTTATATCGGTATCTGTTACCTTTATAATACCATCTTGCATATCTTTAGGATGTACAAATTTGATTTCGTCAATTAGGTTCATATCCTTTAAAAGTACTGCACATACTAAGCCATCAAAATCACTTCTAGTAATCAGACGATATTTTCCTGCCATATAATCCTCCTATAACAATATTTATAAAGCGTTTGATCTTCAAGTGTCTCTTTCAAGAAGCCTCTGAATTTCAAACGAATTATGTCCTTAGAATCCATTTCAGCCATAGTACACGCTAAAAACCCTTTATTTTTTTATGGCTGCTTTCAGTTTTCTCTACTGCGTAGTTCATATTTCTCGTCACAAACTGGGCATCAATCGTAGTATCAATAATGATCCACTTACCATCTAAGTATACCTCATTCCAAGCATGGTAGACAGATGTATAAGTACTCTCACCTTCAATTAATCGAGATTTTATGCCCTGACTTCTAAGCATTGACGCCATAAGACTTGCATAATCGTAGCAAATTCCCTTTTCAGTTTTTAGCGTATCGTCTATCACCGGCAAATAGCGGTTGTTGATAGATGCTGCTTTCTCATAGTCGTAAACGATTCGTTTAATGATGTAACTATAAACCACATCAAATTTTTCTCGATCTGTTTTTTTTGACACCATCAATTTTGTTGCGAGTTGAGAGGCTTCCATTTGAGCTGTCCAGTTCATATTCTGTACACTGGCCAAATACACCGCATTCTCATCTGGGGTGAGGGTTTCAACCTCTGCAAAAAGCACACGATATTTATTACCTGAGACATTTTCGTATAGACCGACACTATAGGTGCCAGAGCCTAGTTGGAGTGGAAAGTTCTCGTTGAATTTATGCAGATTATAAACATATTGTGTCGTATCTTTTTTTACAACTACCTTTAGAACAGTATAGTCATTGGCTTGATATGAAATATTCACGATACCCGCTTCAGGTTTATAGGTAATAGATTGATCTGCAAATACAATCATATTTATGAAGATAACCACACCGCATGCTAGTAATATAGACTTTTTCATAGGATGCTCCTTCCAAATATAATTGAAAAGCAGAACCATCAAGCTATTTTACTTATACCGCTTTGTGCCTAAATTAATCAGAAGTCGAAAAAAAAAGGCCCTAGGGCCTTTAAAATTTAATTAGAAAAACTTTGCTACAGTATAATCATTAATTGTTTTCTCAATTTTATAAGGAATTTTTCTTGTAATCAATTGAGCGTCTATCGTCGTGTCAATGGTTATCCATTTGCCATTCAAATACACTTCATTCCAAGCGTGATACACAGACGTAAAAGTGCTTTTACCTTCAGCTAACTTTGCAGGAATACCAGCACTTCTTAGCATCGATGCCATTAATGAAGAATAATCATAGCAGATTCCCTTTTTTTCAATTAAAGTAGTGTCAATTACAGGAATATAACGGGTTCCCACCGATGCCGCCTTTTGATAATCGTAAACAATGCTTGAAACCATAAATTTATAAACAATATCAAACTTTTCTTTATCTGTTTTAGCATTCAACATTAGTTTTGTAGCGAATTTTACAGCAGCCGATTCTTTAGACCAATTCATATTCTGGACACTGGCTCTAAATACAGTCAACGGATCTACATCTGCACCTAACACTGAGGATGTTAACATTCTATACTTATTACCTTCGGTACGTTGATATAAACCAATCGTATAATCCCCTGTACCCATTTGAAGTGGAAATGTTTCGTTATTGTCAAAAATATTGTACACATATTGAATTGCATCTTTTTTGACAAGAACTTTTAGGTCTTCATAAGTAGTGGCAGCATACTTGACACTCACCGTGTCAGTCATCTCGTTGATGCTGATAACACTTGAATCGGCAAAAGATGCAACACCTAGACAAGAAAAAACGAGAATACACATCATGCAACTATAAAAAGATTTTTTTAACATAACTACTCTCCCTTCGGCTCCTGGCTACCGTATCATTCGACTTAGGCCCTCTAGTTTTGCGTCCCTAACTTTCGCTAGGTTTGCCTTTTCGAGAAAAAGAAAATTCTTTTCCTTATTAGCATTATAACACCGATTCCAATTTTATTGAATAGAATTAAATCACATCTTGATATCAGTCTGATTACGTTTCAACTACTTTTTCTTATATACCTTCGCCAAGCCGCCTGAAACATAAAGTACATAGCCATTGTCTTCTAGTTGTTTTATTTTAAGTGCAATGGCTTCCTCTGTATCCCTTACATCCAGTACCACAAAATCTGTCCGTTCGGGGTACGGATAGTCATATAATTCCTTTACTCTTGACAAATGAGCTGTAAAATATGTTTGAGATGTTACTGATGCATCTTGTGGTATCATTGACAAGGCCTCTTCAGTCTCCAAACGTTCAATTTTATAGTCTATAAACATTTGGTTATATGAAGTAAAAAACTCTTGGGTTGATGTTAACAAAAATAGTAAAGATGCTATCAAGGTTATGATGCTGATGATGCGTTTCCATTTGTGTGTAAATTCTTTAACATTAAGAATGAACAAGTAAAACAAAATTGCTGAAACTCCATAAGTATACTGATATCCTATATCAAACTGATAAGGATATGCCGTCATTAGATTCATGACAATGATCGGAATCATCAAAGTGTAACTTTGCCACTTTTTTGTGATGAAAGGAACAAAAGCAAGAGGTACAAAGAGATAAATAATATATCTTAGTTTCTCCTCTGTGAATAGATTAGCTACAAAAAACATGGGATTTGCGAGAATGTTTTTTGCGACGACACCTAAACCTTTCTGACCTGGCAATTGATAAATATCGAATCTATTATCCATTATGCCATGACCAAATAATTCCATTCCGGTAATTACCACTCCAAAATAACACAATCCGCTAATCATAATCCAAAGACCATGTTTGTAGTCTTTTTTTGCTAGAATACAAAAAAGACCAAAGAATATAATATAAAGCGAAGCGTCTTCTTTTACAAATAAGACAAGAATAAGTGATAAATACATGGGAATTACTTTTTTGCGTTCATAAAAATAGAATAACCATAGTAATAGTACTGTCAAAAATTTGTTTTCGTGAAAATCAAAAAAGGCAGGTGTAATAATTGCTGGGTATAGTAAATAACTACCAGATATAAAAACTGAATTTATGTTTCCAATCTTAAAATGACGACATAGCAGGTATACAGGAAAGACACCTAAACAAATAATAATTGCTTGCATGACTAATAAGTATTCTGGTGAACTAAAAATAAAATAACCAGGTAATAGTAAATAGTATATTGGTGAAAAATGAATCGCAAAGTGAGAAAGAGACATATTTCGTTCAACTGTCGTTGTTGGAAAACCTGTATCACGCATGTATTCATACATTTGTGCAAATATACCAAAGTCGAAAGTGGATGCGTTAAATGTATTGTAGCGATTAACGGTTGCAATAGATAGGACCGTTGTCATGACCAGGAATCCGAGAATGATAAACAACAAGGAAAAATTAGGTGTACAATCTGACTCGTGCTCATCTTTCATCACAGAACGTTGGGTAAAAAAGACGATTAATGCAGTAAGGAACACCACACCTAAAGTAATGTAAACAGTTCGTGCACTATCGCGAATCAATAAGACTGAAAACACCACAACAATGCCGTTCATTAGATGATAAATAAGCCATGGTTTCTTCATAAAATGATGTATTGCCAGTAACAAAACGCTGAAAACAATCATCAAAACCAGTGAAAACTGGGTGTTTGTCTGTTGAATAAATATTAATTCCGATGACTTTCCTGTAACTCTAAGCATATTGAATATTGATACCAATAGATATGAAGCAAACAATATCGCATACAGTGAGTTAAGTTGAATGATTTTTTTTACTGTAGCATCTATTATTTGTTCTTTTGCGTCTATTATTTGCTCTTTTGCGTCTATTATTTGCTCATTGGTTTCCTCAACTGTGTTCTGCTTTAAACCATTACTTTCAACCTTTTCAATACATTTTTTACCTTTTGCCATTAATATTCCCCATCTCTTTAAGCTAAAGAATTTGACTGTAGATCGAGTTATAAAACGCAAACTTCTGTCCGATTATAAAATTCGAATCCCTCATTCTAAATTCTACGTTCAATAATGTAGCGGGGTCTACCTTTTATCTCATCATAAATCCTGGAAACATAAATCCCAATGATACCTAGTGAAAGTAATACCAAAGAACCGGTTGTTAAAATCAGTAATATAACCGTTGAAAATCCATCTACAGCATTTCCAGACATATAATTATACAAGGTTTGAACACCTAATATGAGAGCAAAAATCATGAACAAAAAACCGCAAAAAAGTACTACATACAAAGGTGCACTTGTATAGGACATAATTGCATTAAGTGCAAGCGACGCTAACTTTGGAAAAGAAAATTGACTTGTACCGTTCTTTCTATCATCCACTTCGAATGGCATTTGAATAACATTAAAACCAACCCAAGAAACAACCCCCCGAAAAAAAAGATTGCGCTCACCAAAGTGCCTAATTGAGTCTATTACTTGTCGTTTGATTAATTTGAAATCCGAGGAGTTATCCAAATCTAAGTGTGTAACAAATTTTAAAAACTTATAAAAATTTTTAGCTAATAACTTATATTTTAGAGTTTCATGACCTCGATTAGATTTAACTCCCTCAATGATATCAGCACCGCTGTCAGTCATTAATGTTAGCATTGTCTTCACAAATCGCGGTGGGTGTTGCAAATCAGAATCCATAAAAAGGTACAAATCGGCATCAATACTATCAGCTCCTGCGGCTAAAGCTAATTCTTTTCCAAAATTTCGAGCAAACTTAATGCCATGAACATTTGAATTTAAGGATGACAGTTCTAATATTGAAGACCATGTACTATCTTTAGAACCATCGTCGACAAAAAGAAAAGTACATATAATCCCATCATCCATTAAGATTGAATTCATTTCGTTGAAATTGGCAATTAAAGCTTTCCCTTCATTATAGACTGGAATAACAATCGCTAATTTGCTTTCGTTTGCCAAATGAGTCATTTCTTAATATCCCCTCTCTTTATATTCTGTTTCTTATAACGTTCAAAAATAAATAAGATTGACAAGATTAATAAAGATATACAAGAGAAAAACAAACCCAGATAGAAGCCTTGAGGTGAATAGTAGATTTCTATTGTCTTTTCACCTGGAGATAAGGGGACCATCAGCATTGCATCTTTAAAAGCTAGCGTCTTAACGCGTTCACCATTCACTCTAACCTTCCAACCTTCTTCGTAAGGAATTGAGGTATATAATAAGCATTCATCTTTTACAATGACCTTACCTTCAAATCTAGTGTCAGATATATGACTTAATTGAAGACGTTCATCCATTAGTGATTCTTTTGTTTTAAGAAATGCTTCCTCGTTAAAGGCTACCACATGAATATCGAAAAAACCAGTTGCCGCTGCAGGTACTTCAAACGATAAGGTGAACTCTGTATTTTTATCAAGTGTCCCCAGATCCATTACTACACCCCTCGGTGTATCGTAAGTACTAGTTTTTTCGTTGAGCGTTAGTGTTACAGTTTTCGTTTGGTTAAGCATATAAACGTATACTTGCTGCTTTTTATCAATCTTATAGGTTAAGGTTGCTTTACCAACTTTATTAGCATCTATGTTTTTATAATGGTATCTAATATTCTCAAGCATATGACGGTCCATATTGTCATAAATCTCTGTCGTTACAGGAATATTACTAAATATCTTCTCTTCAAGGTTACTAGCAAGATTTATTAGCTTTTCCTGCTTATCAAAAGGACTGATGTCGCTTAAAGATAGAGTTTTAATTTTAGAATCGACACAAAATCCCAAGGGAAAACTATATTTGTTTTCTAGGGTTGTGACATCATTTGCTTTACTGATTTCATTATAGGCAAGGTTCGGTAAATTTACAGCATCAAATTTTGATAGTAAATACTTTACACTGAAAAAGCCATTAAGAATTGGCGTATTTGGAAGGTATTGATTCGAATTCGAACCTGGGTCTGCTGACATCCCCATATTTTTCGCAAAATAATTCAATTTAGAATTTGCTGTTGAGGAAAACTGTGTAATTCCCCTATAACCGTAGAGTAACGGATCATTAGCACTGTACATTCTAAACATTTCAAGTCTATAAAAATCCTTATCTCTTGAATCAATTGAACTTAAAGCCGCTCTTACAGCTTCACTTTGCGCAGGATAGTCATTTCTTCCTGAATTACCTGCTGTAGCAGTTGCGTTAAATGATGCCAAAGTACTCTCAGCTAAAACTGAAATTGATATGAGGATTATAAAAACCCCAAATGTAATTCGTTTATACTTGTAAGCTAACACAAAAATCGTATAAATAATAACTACTATCATACTTAAATAAAATATTTTAAAGTCAAAAAGTGTCGAGTATATTTTCTCGCATATTAATAAATATCCTACGAATAGACACCCAATTTTAAGAATCAATCGCTCATTAACATATTCTAGATTAATGAATGCCTCGTATGCTAGAGTAATGATAACAAATGAAAATAAAAATGCAAACCGATATGGCACTTGGTTCGGAAAGTGAAATCCATGCCATACAAAGTTGAGGTAATTAATATTCATACTCAGTAATAGAAATAATAATAGTACTGCGTTGATTACTTTTGCGCGGGTTGATATATTAGAAACAAAAAAATAGAATATTGTAAAGAGTAAAACAACCATACCAGCATAAATATTTGGGAGCCCATCGACAATTGTTGGTTTTACGTTTATCAATAAATTGTTTATAATATCCAACAATGCTTGGTATGTCTGAATTGTTTTTGGGTCTCCTGAGGAATATCCATAAGCACGCCCCATCCCCAATATAACCGGTATTAACGTTATCATCGATAAACCAACGCCAAGTATAGAAAAGAATATAACCTGACTCATTTTTACAAAGAAGAAACTCCGACTTTTAGCACTAAATTTAAGAAAGTACAATACAAAAGCATAAATAGCAATAAATTCACATACAAAATATCCTATATAGAAATTACTGACTAAGGCAATAGCCAAAGTTGATGTAAAGAGAACAAATCCACGATTATCAAATATATGATGTAATCCTAGAATTATAAGAGGTAGCAATGCAACACAGTCCAACCACATAATATCCCAATAATACCCCATCAAAAAAGCGCTAAAAGCATAAGAAAGTCCAAATATTGTGATGCTCAAATCGTTCTTGTTGAATAACCCTTTTATGTAAATTGTAAAGAATGTACCGGCTAAAGCAATCTTGGTAATCGTTGCAAATAACATGAATTCTCTTAAGAAGTCCTTAGGAACTACAATTGATAGGAAGTTAAGAGGACTCAGTGCATAATAGCCCATCATAAGCAGAAAGTTAGTTCCTGAACCCGAATTCCACGAGTAAAATAAAGATTCCCCGGATTGCAATTTATGATGAAATTCCTGTAAGATTGGGAAGTACTGATGCCAACTATCAATAATCATAATCTGTTTATCGCCAAATGGAAATAGTCCCTCTTTAGCAAAAGCCACTGTCATGACAATAAATGCAACCACAAAAGTTAATAATGTGAATCCATGTTTTCTTAATATTTTCATATTAACCATCCTTTTAGATATATATTATTCTGTTAACTGGATTGTTTCTCAAAGATATTATACCATTGCAATAGAATTTAGAGTACATTTTTCATATTGAATCCTTCCATAGGAAATCCAGATTCTAATTATAGAAATACTTTTCCAGTTGAGCACAAAAGCTTCTAGATATTCTGTAGTAGCATTCTAACATAGCAGCAATAGAGAAAAGTGCATTGGCTACACTACGTGTGGGATAATCTTTGATTGCTCTATAGCAAAGAAAAACTAATCAAATGACCTTCAAATACAAGGTGGAACAACTTTCAGTCGTTGCGGACACTTGCTTCACAAGTCTCCTGTAGCCCCATTCTGACTTCAAAGCAAAAAGACCTGATCTATGATCAGGTCTTTTTTTTAGTGAGCGACGTCTTATCTTCCCGGGCAGCTGCCCACCAAGTATTTT
>CAZFST010000052.1:0-15657 GCA_964522015.1 uncultured Fusibacter sp.
TATGGCTGGGGATGCAGGACTCGAACCTGCGAAATGACGGAGTCAAAGTCCGTTGCCTTACCGACTTGGCTAATCCCCAAGGGATAAAAGGAAATGGGGCGGCTGATGGGTTTTGAACCCACGCATGCAGGAGTCACAGTCCTGTGTCTTAACCACTTGACTACAGCCGCCATATGGCGTGCCAACAGGGATTCGAACCCCGGACCTACGGCTTAGAAGGCCGTTGCTCTATCCAGCTGAGCTATTGGCACATATTTGTTGGAGCGGGTGAAGGGAATCGGACCCTCACAACCAGCTTGGAAGGCTGGGGCTCTACCATTGAGCTACACCCGCAAATAAAAAGTTGGTCGGGGTGACAGGATTTGAACCCACGACCCTCTGGTCCCAAACCAGATGCGCTACCAAACTGCGCTACACCCCGATTGACTAACGAAATCTAGTATAATACATAAACCTATCATCCGTCAACCGCTTTTCAAAAAGTTTTTTCAAAGTTTTTTTCTGAGCTTGTTAAAACTAGAATAAGACTGGGTTAAAATAGATAGAAGTGTTCAAAACGAAGGATTCCAGCTTCAATCGTTAAAATGCTATAAGATCTAGACGCTCCGTCTTTGGGCAACGAGAGACTTCCGGGATTATGCATGATAATACCATTTATTGTCTCTGTTACCGCAATGTGCGTATGCCCAAACAGCACAGCTGACACATTTTTTTTATGACCATACTGATAAATTTCCGATAAATGATGTTTTACGCCAAATAAATGGCCATGAGCCAGCAAAATTTTCACCCCAGAAAGGGTGACCACAAGTTCGTCGTCACCACTTTTTGGACCATCGCAATTACCACGAACCCCATAAAATACCTTTATATGATCCTTTTGAAGCCACTGCATGTCTGAAATATGATCCCCAAGATGAATGACCCCATCAACGTTTTCTAAAACTGGCTTAAGTTCACGAACGGCACTTTCATCCCCATGACTATCCGCTAAAATCAAATACTTCATACTTCACCCTCAAAAAAAAGTCTCATTTGAGTCAAGGCTAAAAAACGATGTGAAATTGCATTTTTTTCACTAGGTAATAACTCAGCATAGGTTTTTCCAAGTTCGGGAACATAAAAAATCGGATCGTAACCAAATCCGGCATTACCAGCATAATCTTTAATGATTAGACCTTTAACTTCCCCACGGGTGATATTGGTACCACCATCTGGATTGACATAGGCCATTACGCAGACGAACTTAGCCGTTCTTTTATCGTCTGAAGTGCTGAGAAGGGCATTTAAAAGCTTAATATTATTATCTGAAGCGCTAGCACCCTCACCTGCATAACGGGCTGAAAACACCCCTGGCGCCCCTGATAAAGCATCTACCATAAGACCTGAATCATCTGCTAAAACTGGCAGTGAAACCAGTGCTGCAATTTCTTGGGCTTTTTTCAGTGCATTTGCTTCAAAAGTATCCCCATCTTCAATCACATCATAGTTTCCTAACGACACATCACCAAGGGACAGCACTTCATAACCAAGAGGTTCAAGCATTTGTCTGACTTCTGATAGTTTATGTTTGTTTTGCGTTGCTAAAACAATCTTTTTCATCCTAATGATCTCCTTCAATTGCCCCTAGTGCTTTAAGTTGATGTTGAAATAAATCCTGAATCCCTTTTTCTGCAAGGTCATACAGGGCATTTAACTCGTTTCTTGTGAAGGGTCGTTCCTCACCCGTACCTTGAATTTCAATGATTTCTCCCAGGTTATTGGCAATGACATTCATGTCCACCTGAGCACTGGAATCTTCAAGATAATTTAGATCCAGACAAGGGACATCTTTAACGATGCCTACGCTAATGGCCGCAATTTGAGAACAAACAGGATTTTCTTTGATTAAGCCTTCTTCCATTAGGGATTGTACGGCATCCACCAGAGCTACATACGCCCCTGTAATAGCCGCCGTACGGGTTCCCCCATCAGCTTGTAGGACATCACAATCAATCCATATGGTACGCTCACCTAAAAGGTTTAAATTAATCACAGACCGTAGGCTTCTGCCAATTAAGCGTTGGATTTCCATGGTTCGCCCTTCGAGTTTTCCCTTTGAAGCTTCACGAATTTTTCTTTGATGGGTGGACGCTGGCAGCATGGAATACTCTGCTGTTAGCCACCCCTGACCCTTGCCCTTTAAAAATGGTGGAACCTTTTCTTCTATACTGACATTGCACAATACCTTCGTATCTCCCATTTCAATCAATACCGAGCCCCTTGGGTGCTTGATGTATTGTCTGGTAATTTTAACTGGGCGTATGGCATCAGATGCTCTTAGATCTAGTCTTTCCATATGGTTACTTCCTTTCGGATATTGTCAGTGCTTACGAGTTTCTTTAACCCTTCGACGAATCAATTCCACAATGCCATGGCGGGTGCATTAAATTCTACCATAGGTTGTAGCTTTCTCAAAGTCAAAAGGTGCTCAAAAACGCGAAGTCTTGGTTAATATCCAAGTAAAAGTTCAAAAAATCAAAAAAGCGCAAAGCGCTTTTTTTGAGTTTCTTTAGGTTGAATCTAATACTCAACATTAATTCTTGCTTTACTCTGTAACCTTGATGAGCATCATGGCAACGTCATCCGTAAACTCACTTTGATTTGCTTTATGTATCATATGAAACGCATAAAAAATTTCATTCAAGAAATCATCCGGATTTTTTTCCATCGCATATCTTAGCCGTTTACCTAAATTCAAAACTTTTTCCCAACCTGTAAAATCACCAGCTTCACCAGAACAGAAAAGCCCATCGGTATAAAGAAAAACAGCATCCTCCTTTTTTATAGGGATACTTAAAGTCTCAAAAGGTACATCATCGATCATGCCAATCAAAAACCCATTTTGTCTAATTTCTTCAAAACTTTGAGTGTCATGATGATAAAGCATAGGATAGGGCTGACCAGCGTTGGCAAAATGCAAGATGCCATCTTCAATGATACCTACAAAAGCCGTAAACACCAAGTAGTTATCAGCACCAGCGAAATCGAAAATTGAGAAGATGGAGCGATTCATCTCTTCTAGAATCTCATTGGGCTTAATATTAGGTTTATCGATGCTTTTTCTATAAAGGATTTTAACCATGGACGAGGCCATACCGGCTGCAATACCATGTCCTGTAACATCCGCAATAACAAAGTGTGTACGACCATCAATTTGAAGGCAATCAAAATAATCACCACCTATGCCAAGTGATGGGTGGTACTTAGTATGCAAATCAATACCTATAAATCCATCCGTTTTTGGCAACATGATATTTGCGAATGTGTTTGCATTCTTCAGTTCTTCGTTGATTCTGCGATTAAGTTCTACAATGGTACGATTTTGTTCGTACAATAGTAATGCGTTTTTTGCTTTCAATGGCAAGAGAATCTTCATATCATTGGGTGATAAGGGCTTTGTAAAATAATCAACCGCCCCAATCAGCAATGTTTTTTCTATGGACTTAATCTCAGTGATGGCACTATTCACAATCACTGGTATATCATGTGTTAAAGGATTTAATTTAAGTGCTTTTAATGTTTCATAACCATCTAAAACCGGCATTATAATATCCAAAATAATCATATCTATTTGAACCTTAGCAACAATGTCCAAAACTTGCTGACCGTCAACAGCTTCCTCAAAATGAAGATCTTGAAGACTTTGTGCTAATATTTTTTTGATTAAAACACGGTTCATTGCTGCATCATCTGCTATCAGAATGCGATAAGCCACGATGCCACCCCCCTATTAATTAGTCATCTCAAAAAACTGATCTAATTTCATTAACTTAAAAAGACTTTGAACATCATCACTGGCACCAGACACCTTAAATGTCTTTTGAAGTCCTTTAATCCGCTTGTAGAGACCTATTACAAATGTCACGCCAACAGAATCGATATTTTCAGTTTGAGAAAAGCTTAAATCTAAAACCTCGTAAGTGGAAGAATCCGGCAACAATGTTTCTAAGCTTTTGTTGATCGTTGGTATATTATTCGCAGTCAAGTCTAAAGTAAGGTTCAAATGTACCGTTTGTCCCTCTATGATTCTTTCCATGATTACGCCTCCTGATTCAATTCAAGTGTGATTGTGACTTGATTAGCCACAACGTTTAGTTTAAAAGCCATTTCAAGAATGGTTTGATAGCCACGATGACGCTCTCTCAAAAGTAAATCATCGTTTTGCTCTGTACTTTGAGTTCTTAGATCAATTCCCTTTCCCTCATCGCTTACTTCAAAAACCAAACCTAATGGGTCGCTATAAACCCGACAGGTAACAAGTTTTTCTAAATCAAAACGATTGCCATGTTCAACTGCATTATTGAGAATTTCTCTCAGCATAAAACTAATTTTAAATAACTTCGAATTATCTAGTGCAAATCTTGGCTGTTGTTGTGCACTTTGTGTTTTAAGCGTATCGATAATTTCATGAACAGCCTCATCAACAGCCTGAAAAGAGGATATTATCCGATTTTCATACAAAATCATACCATTCATCACCTCACCTTTTATCAAAAAAGTACTTGACGAGTTTCTACCCTCAAAGAGGTGTATTTATGCACTATGGCTTCAAATATTTTTGCACCCCCTCAGCCAGTCCCTGTACAATTATTTCAATATAATTGGCATCGTTTAATTGATTAATTTCTTCCGGATTTGACAAGAAGCCAATTTCCGCTAAAACAGCAGGCATCTGGGTTTCGCGGATGACGACTAAATTAGGTCGTTCGATAATCCCCCGACTTTTTGCACCTGACTTTGTAACAAGACTTTCAAGTAAATCCGAGGCCAACCGTTTGCTATCACGACCATCGGCAACATAGAGCATCTCTATACCCTTTGCTGAAGCCATTGGTGCCGAGTTCAGATGTAACGACAAGAACACATCTGCTTTGAGGTCATTTGCGATGGTGGCTCTGTCATATAAACCAACGTAATTATCATAATCCCTAGTCAAGTAAACCCGATAACCAAAACTTTCAAGTGATTTCTTGAGTTTAATGGCAACACTCAGGGCAATATCTTTTTCTTTGGTACCATCTAGCTTACTAATTGCACCGGGATCTTTCCCCCCGTGACCTGCATCTATCACAATTAATTTGTCTGTGAGTTTATTTTGGGCGACTTCTACTTTTAAAGTGGGATTTTCAAATCTGATTTCTAATTGCTGTGTTTCTTTTCCCATTGTACGGTCTAAATAGGTTACACCCTCTGATAGTCTCATAGTCACCAGATAGAAACCATCCACCAGAACAACATCCAGCGTGTCAACCATGTGATCATTTGGCTTAAGCTCAAAATTATTTAAGTAGGCATAAGCTTCTGGCACTCGTAATTGTAAGATGCGATTGTCCTTGTCGTACATGGTTTGATAAGCCATGGATTTTTGGCCTTCAATGTAGAGAATAGCTGAGGAGTCTGCATCTTTACCATAGTAAAAATCACCGATAGGATTTTCTGACACATAGCAAAAGATTTCATTGCCCTCTTCATGAATGAATACACGATTTTGAATGGCTTCACTGTCAAGGTTCACGGTAATGCGGGAGTAGACTTTTGATTTGCCATATAAAGCATTGCCTGTCTGTTGGGCAGACTGATAATTGGCGATACCACCTGAGGCTACTGAAACAACTGCACTACCGGCCTCATCCTGTGACAAGCGGGTCTCAAGGATATCGATCAAAACTTGCTTGCCCTTAGTGGTGATATTGTAGGTTGGGGCTTCTGCAGTTTTGATTACCAGCGCTTTGGCCCCTTGAATTGAGTCAAGTCTCACGTCTTGCACGGTATTCACAAATTGAATGCGAATCCCTTTGGCTTCTTTGATAATTTCGTAGCCTCTTTGCCGACCAAGCTCAATCACAACCCGGGTTTTAGGTAAGGGCTCTTTTTCAAATTGGGATGCACGGATGCTGATAATATCATTTTTAGTGATTCTCTGCAGGACAACACCAGTGCTATCCACCCTTGTTCGATCAGAAAATTTCATCAGAGTATTGGGCAAATCAATGACCAATTGATTGCTTTCACCGACTTGTCCACCATTTAAATAAAATGATGAAACCTCCACATTCCCAGTGGTTTGAAGAAAAACTTCTTGAAAGGCTCCAGTATCGCTAAAAGTTATATTCGTGAACGCTTGTTGCTTCTGATTCAGGATCACTGTTCTCGTATCGCCTACCCAGTTAACCACCAAACCCAATTGTTCAGATATAAATCGCACTGGCACCAAGGTTCTGTTCACACCTTCAAAGTTCATTAACTTTGCAGGCACGTTATCTGGCAGATTATAAGATACCCCATTAACCTTGGCCTTAGCGCTGTCAACGGTTAGCACCATGGTCTTGCCTTTATAGACGATGGTGACAGTTTGCTTAATGGCGTCCCAAGTGACTTTTGCACCAATACTCTCACTAATCACCCGGACAGGCACCAAAGTTCGATCCTTCCCATTGAGATTATAAAGAATGGCTGGCATATCTGTAACAACATCGTTGCTACCCATCAAGAGGTTTGCCGCAACATAGGATCCTTCAACACCTGAAACACCATCTACAAGTGAAACCTTGTCAGCTTCTGAATATTTCGAAGCATAAACACCAGGGAAAGAGCTGATTAAAATCATGACAATTAATGCGAAAACACTGAACTTTCGCATCATTGCATAACCTCATAAAGAGCATCGCCCTCTGGGGGTTCGATGGCAAAAATCTCATCCTCAAGTTCAATCAAACAATCGGATTCTGTGATAATCCCAATTTCTTGGACGGCTACACCGGCTGCAAACAGAGTTTTTGAGAGCTCATCTACTTCACTCGGTGGCACAATCATCAGCAGGGCACCGCTTGAAATTAAGCGCAGTGGATCTACTTCATAAAAGTCGCAAATTTGCTGGGTTAAAGAGTGCATGGGTATCATGCTTTCGTGCAAGATGCAACCGACCCTGGCCCCGTGGCAAAGCTCCCAAATCCCACCCAGAAGGCCACCCTCTGTGACATCATGCATGGCATGGACAGCAAACTGGCCTGCAAGAACACCTTCAGTGACAACGCTTGTATGAGATAAAAACTCCTGTGCCTCTACAACGGCATCTGCACCAATAATAGGCGTCAGTTCTTCGGCTTTTTCAAAAGCAATGATACCAGCACCTTCAAGGCCAGCATGTTTTGTCATTAGGATTAAATCGCCGGGCACAATAGACCCAATTTTCATCACGTCTTTAAGTGGCTGAGACCCAATGGCAACAGCAGAAATCACCATCCGATTAACAGCATCTGTGATTTCCGTGTGGCCTCCGATGATTTCAACCTTATGTTTAGCCGCTTCTTGACCTGCCTGGGCCATAACCTCTTCTATTTCAGAAAGAGGTGTGCCCACTGGTGCAAGAATGGTTAGCATAATCCCAAGGGGAGCGACACCATTTGAAGCGATATCATTTAGGTTGATATTGACGGCCAGTTTACCAAGTGCTGCACCGGTCCCAGTGATGGGGTCCGTGGAGATGACTAGGGCTTGCTCCCCAAAGGAAACCACTGCACAGTCTTCACCAATACCAGGGCGCACTAAAACTTCTTCCCGCTTATAAGTAATGTGTTTAAAGATCACATCTTTTAACTGATCAGATGTTAATTTTCCAATCATTATGACTCCTTTACAGGGTAATTAAAGCTTTTTAGCTGAGCCAAAAAACCAGCCTCGTCAAGGGTGGGCACACCAAGAGATTCAGCTTTTGCAAGTTTTGAGCCCGCCGCTTCACCCACGATGACAAGTGAAGTTTTTTTGCTGATGCTGCCACTGACCTTGCCACCTAATTGTTCAATAATCGCTGATGCTTCTTGCCGTCCATAAACCAGTAATGTACCCGTTAACACAAGGGTCATATCTTGGTAACCTGCAGTGATTCCCTCCGATAAAGGCTGGTCTGTGGGCTGTAGAGTGTTGACACCGAAGGCTTCTAGCCGTCCTAGGCGCTCCAAGTGAAGGGGGTCTGAGAAAAACTGAACAATACTGGCTGCCATTTTGTCGCCGATTTCTTCAACCAGTAGCAAGTCTTCGTATTTTGCAGCTTTTAAGGCCGCCAAAGAACCATAAGCCTTTGCCAGAGTTTGAGCCGCTTTTGCCCCTACCATGGGAATTCCCAAGGCGCTAAGTAGTTGATCCAGGCGGTTTTGCTTGGATTTTTCAATGGAGCTCAGCATATTGTCAACCCGCTTGTCACCCATCCGTTCGAGGTCTATCAAGCTATGACGAAGTTCACCCAAGGTATAAAAGTCAGCGTAATCCCGAACAAGGCCCTCGTCTAAAAGCAGGGTCACCACGGATTCACCCAGACCTTCAATATCCATGCCAGCCTTTGATACAAAATGCATCAAACTACGGCGATCTTTTGCTGGACAGGTTGGATTTGGACACTTCAGCGCCACTTCACCAGGTTCTCTCACAGAGGGAGTTTGGCAAATAGGACAGGTGTCTGGTAATTTATAAGGCACTTGAGAGCCATCACGTTGGTCAAATAAGACTTCAACCACAGCAGGAATCACATCTCCCGCTTTTTCTATAACGACTTGGTCTCCTATTCTAATGTCTTTGCCATCAATGTAGTCTTGATTGTGCAAGGTTGCATAGGTCACGGTTGAACCCGCGACGAACACGGGTTCAAACACTGCCCGAGGGGTGATGACACCAGTTCGCCCTACCTGAGGAATGATATCTAGGAGCTTTGTAATGGCTTGCTCAGCTTTAAATTTATATGCCGCTGCCCATTTTGGGGTTCTTGTTCTCTGACCCAACTGGTCTTGCAGACTAAGCTCATCTACTTTTACCACCATGCCATCAATATCAAATGCCAACTCTTTTCTTGTCAAAGACACAGATTCGATAAAGGCAAATGCCCCTTCCATGGTCTCAAAGACTTGGCAAGGTGAGGTGTGAAAGCCCAGGGTATCAAGAAACTTCAAGGCCTCAGAATGGGTTTTAATGGTTTGAGGAACCCCCTCTAAAATACCGAACACCATGATATCAAGGGGCCTTGTGGCTGTAATCTTGGAATCCAGCTGGCGCAAGGACCCCGCCGCAGCATTACGAGGATTTGCAAAGGTTGCCAAGCCCCTGTTTTCTTGCTGTGTGTTCATCCACAGAAACTTTTCTTTAGGAATATAGACTTCGCCTCTAACGGTGATATCAACGGCCTCAGTAAGTTTCAGTGGAATTGAACGAATGGTTTTGATATTTTCGGTCACATTCTCTCCGACAAACCCATCCCCCCTTGTGGCCGCCTGAATCAAGATGCCATCTTTATAGGTGAGGGCCACTGAGAGACCATCGATTTTATATTCAACAGCATAGGCAGTGGGCTTTTGACCCTCTTTTTCAATGCGATTTTCAAATGCCATCAGTTCTTCTAAATTGTACGTGTTTTCTAGACTCAATAATTTCACATTATGGTTCACGCTCTCAAAGGCAGCAAGAGGGGCTCCCCCAACTCGCTGAGAGGGTGAATCAGGCTCTAGCCACTCTGGGTGTTCAGCTTCCATGGCCAAGAGTTCTGCCATTAAAGTGTCGTATTGTTGATCCGTTATGGTTGGCGCATCAGCCACGTGATACAAGTGGCTATGCTTATTGATTTCAACCACTGCTCTCTTATACTTAGTTCGCGCTTTTTTGGCTTTCAGTTCGTCACTTTTTTGCTTAGTTCGATTCATATTGTTATCCTCTTAATTAGAATTTCCATTCTCCATATCAGCATTTCCATTTGCCGTATTAGAATGTCCATTCACCGTTTCTAAAAAGTGTAATTGATTCACCTTCAAAATTGGTCCCGATAATTTCAAGTGCTGCACTGCCGATCATAAAATCCACATGGACTAAAGACGTATTTGAGCCCCGCTCCGTTAAAACATCTTTGCCGAGGCTTGCCCCATCTTTCATGGCATAAGCATAGGCATTACCAAGGGCCAGGTGACAGGAAGCATTCTCGTCAAAGAGAGTATTGGCAAAGACTAATCCCGACTGCGAAATAGGTGATCCGTGGGGCACCAAAGCAACTTCTCCTAAATACCGTGCACCTTCGTCAGTATCTAGTAGGGCCCCAAGAACAGCTTCACCTTTTTCAGCTTTAAAATCAACCACTTTACCATCTTTAAAGGTCAATTCAAAATTATCCACCACTTGACCGCTTAGGTTCAGTGGTTTTGTGCTGCGAACTGTCCCGTTTACCTTCAGACAATTGGGCGTTGTGAAGACTTCTTCCGTTGGAATGTTGGCAAAGTATACATCCCCATTAGAGAAGATTTTAGAACCCCCAACCCAAATATGTTCGTGGGCCAGTCCCACCTCTAAATCTGTGCCTGGTGCTTTAAAGTGAAGCTTTTCAAAGTTGCGAAGGTTTAAAAATTGGACATATTTTTTAAGTGTTTTATCATGGGTATCCCATGCCATAAAAGGATCATCTTGATCCACTCGGACAATACTAAACACAGCCTGCCACAACTGTTCTAGGGCATCTGCTTCGCTTAGGTTAGGAAACACAATCTTCGCCCATTCTGGTGTTGGCAAAGCAACAACGGTTCTCTTGATTTTTGCCGTCATCACTAAGTTCATCACCTGAGCCATATTGACAGCGCTGATCTTTTGCTCACGGGCCAGCTTTTCAGCAGGAACGTGTTTTAGGAGTTCTGGATTTGGGGAAAGGATGGTCATTAAGCTATACCCTTCTTTTAGAGCCCCCTCGGTACTAATGGCCTTATGTTTTGGAAAATAATCAAACACCGCTTCTGAGCCGTGTTGGTAACGACTTAGGGCATGGGCATCATCAGTAAACTGAACATCCACAGAAATGGCACCGGCTTGGTAGGCCTTATCAACAACGATTCTAACAAAGTCTTTTGCTTCAATGCTGGCACGAATTAAGAGGCCTTCCCCAGGATTCTGTGCCACACCGTACTTAACAGCAATTGCAGCGTATCTTTCTAAATAAGTATTAAACATATAGCCTCCAAGGTTCAAATATCAAATTTCACATATAACATTTCGAATATCACATTAAAAAATATCACTTTATAATTTCAAGTGGCGCATAGCCCACCATTAGCTTTTTAATGCCTTTTTTGTCAAAGGCGATGGTCAGTTCTAATTTGTCGGCAGCCCCTGAAGTGGTAATAATCATGCCATCGCCAAAAATTTTATGGCGGACCTTAACCCCTGGTTTTAAATCACTGTACCCCTCATCTGTCAAGGGAACTGCCTGCACAGACTTATAAGTTGGTCCAAAGTGAATAGACTTGGGTTTAGACTCACCGGTTGCAATCTGACCTGAGTGGCTATGAATCAATTCTTGTGGCATCTCGGCAATAAACCTCGACACAGGATAATTGACAATTTTCCCAAATCGCTGACGCATTCTGGCGTGGGTCAAATGGAGTACTTTCTCAGCCCGAGTCACCCCAACATAGCAAAGACGGCGTTCTTCCTCAATCCCTTGATCAGTATCCATGGTCATCTGAGATGGGAATAGCCCCTCTTCAAGGCCCACTATAAAGACAGTAGGGAATTCCAAACCCTTAGCAGCATGTATCGTCATTAAAAGCACATGGCCAGATTCGTTTTCTTCGATTTCATCTTGATCGCTGAGCAAACTTACCTCTTGCAAGTAATTGGTTAGGGTTGGATTGTCATTTGAAGCCTCAAAGTTCATCATTTGGGACTGTAGCTCAAGAATATTTTCTAAGCGACTCTGAGCCTCAATGGTCCCTTCCATTTCTAACGAAACCATATACCCAGTTATCTCCAGTACAGCTTGCAATACTTGAGAAGGCATAAGAGGTTCTTCTGATTCAAGATGGGGTCTAATACAACTAACGAAGTCAGCAAGTCCTTGAAGGGTTTTTTTAGGGAAAAGACTGCTCTCAAGGGCAATCTCAATAGCTTCGTAAAAAGTCACACCTTGATCTTCTGCCAGTTCTTTGAGGGTATCTAGGGTTTTATCCCCAATGCCTCTTCTTGGGGTATTAATCACACGGAGCATAGAAACATCATCTCTTGGGTTAGAAATGACTTTCAAATAGGCCATTAGATCTTTGATTTCCAGACGTTCGTAGAACTTCAGGCCCCCAATAATTTTGTAGGGTATGCCAGCGCGAATAAATGCAGCCTCAAAATTCGCGGATTGAGCGTTGGTGCGATAGAGAACGGCAAAATCACTATAACGTTCCCCAATATCTGTTTCTTTAAGAATGGCATTGGCAACATAGCGAGCCTCGTCAAAATCGTCTTTGGCCATGTAATACTGGGCCTTATCCCCTGCGTGATTATCAGTCCATAGGCGCTTGTCTTTTCGATTGGGATTGTTTTGAATGACCTGATTAGCCAATTGCAAAACGGTTTGTGTCGAGCGGTAGTTTTGCTCCAGCATCACCACTACCCCTCCCGGAAAGTCCTTTTCAAAATCCTCGATATTACGGATATCCGCACCACGCCAACCGTAAATCGATTGATCGTTATCGCCCACAACACACAAATTTTGATGATACTGGGCAAGTTTCTTGATCAATTGGTACTGTACAGCGTTGGTATCTTGATATTCATCAACATGGACAAACATGAATTTACGCTGGTAATAGTCCAAGATCTCTGGCTCTTTTTTAAAAAGGGTCAGGGTATTGAGGAGGAGGTCGTCAAAATCCATGGCATTATTGGCAAGGAGCCGGTCTTGATAAACCCCATAAATCTTGCCCACCAACTTAAGCTGATAGTCTTTGTTATTCAAGTCCTGATATTTTGCAGGGTCGATAAATTCGTTCTTGGCCTCAGAAATTTTGGCCCGAACAAAAGCAATTTTCAAATCTTTATCGCTGATGTTCAGCTGTTTCATCACATCTTTTATCAGAGTCTTTTGATCTTGGGTGTCGTAGATGGTGAAATCCGTGGAAAAGCCAATGGCTTTAGCATCACGTCTTAAAATGCGCACACAAATGGAGTGAAATGTTCCCATCCACATGTATCCCGCGGCACTGCCAATAATCCGTTCAACCCGGTTGCGCATTTCTTTAGCAGCCTTATTGGTAAAGGTAAGGGCCAAAATATTGGCTGGCAATATGCCCTTTTCTTCAATAAGGTATGCGATGCGATAGGTCAAAACACGGGTTTTCCCAGACCCCGCACCAGCCAGAACCAATAGTGGTCCTCGTATGTGCTCAACTGCTTCTCTTTGCCGATCGTTCAGTATTTGTAAATCCATTTTTTCACCCGTCTTTAGCAGAATGTTTGTTCGCTCTTATTATAGCAAAAACTGCCCTAAAACCCTAGAGGTTTGAGGACAGTTCTTGAATTAATCATGTAGATAATTCTTGGAGTCTATCAATCTCCAAAATCACGTCTTCTGGTAAAGCATCAAACATCTCGCTGACCGACTCCCTATCGTGGATGCGCTTGATGGTTTCAGCAAAAAGAGGAGCCACAGAGATTATTTTAATCTTTGGACAATGCTTTACAAAGGGGTTATCCACCGTATCTGTACAAATTAAAAGCTCTATTGAACTGGCCATCAATCTCTCCACCGCATTTTCATTTAGTACAACATGGGAAAGACAAGCGAAAATGCGCTTAGCCCCCCTTTCCTTGAGAACCTTAGAGAGTGCAAATAAAGTCCCGCCGCTGATGGTAAAGTCATCCACAATCACTGCATCATGGCCGTCAACCTCACCGATCAATTCCAATATCTTTGCGGATTCGGAGTGATCATCTCGACTTTTATCCCCGATAACCGTTCTGACCCCTAACATTTTAGAGAGCTTTCTGGCCTCTTTGGCAAACCCCGCATCCGGTGACACAATGACGTAATTTTCAAGTTCTAGCCTTCTGATGTACTGGGCAAATACCGGTTGGGCGGTTAAATGGTCCACAGGTTTCTTAAAGAACCCTTGAATTTGAGGGCAATGGAGGTCCATGGTCACCACGCGATCCGCACCTGTGACTTCGATGCAATCTGCACAGACTCTTGCGCGAATCGACACACGAGGTTCGTCTTTTTTATCCCCTTTTGCATAGCTGAAGAAAGGCATAATCACCGTTACAGACCTTGCGCTTGCCCGTTTGAGGGCATCAACCCAAAATAAAATCTCAACAAATTCGTGGTTGGGGTGCATGCCGATGCTTTGAACGATGTAAACATCTTCTCCACGGACTGTTTCACCCACACGGACAAAGGTATTACCTTCTGAAAATTGGAACACATCGGACTTAGCCAGGGGCACCCCTAAATAGTCCCCAATCTTTTTTGCGAAATCGCCACCTGTTGAACCTGAAAAGATTTTGATATCTGGTTTCATAGCCCCTCCCGGATTACTCTTTAATAATGGCGTGAATAATGATGCGGTGAGTTGATTTAAACATGGGTGTACAGGTGATTAGAGTCAATATTTTGTCCTTTTTATTGCGGTTTAAGACACTAAGATCATCGGGCTCAACAATTTTGGTCTCGTAGACTTCGTAGATGAAAGATCCCGCTTTAGTTTTGACTTTAATGGTGTCACCAATTTTAAGCTCATCTAGTCGATTAAATAAGCGACCATAAGAATAACCCCGGTGTCCTGCTATGGCAGCATTGCCAACTTCCCCAGGCATACTGGTGCCAGTCATATGACCAGCTGAACGGACAATGTCCACAGCTCTTGTACCTTCCACTAGGGGCAGTCTCACCTTAATGGCTGGTATTTCAATGCTACCAAGAGCCTTTAGCTTAACAGATGGGCTAGGTGCTTTTGTAACACTTGGTGTATTATCTGTTTCTGCTGCTGTTGTTAATGGCTGGGCCTCAGATGTAGCCTGTTCACCACTGGTGGGATTTTCATCAAATTCTTCAAATCCTTCAATGACAACATCTTGATTATCAGATTCCCCACCTGCTTGTTCGTCAATAAGCCAGTCAAAAGTACCTCCTAGGGCATCGTAGCCATCAGTAACTTCATCATCAAGGAAAGCCATTTCATCAAGCATTTTTTGCTGTTGATAATTGTCATAAAGCTGCAACATGATAGGGTAGCTAGCTACTAAAGCGCCAATAATAATTAACAATAAACCGATTTTTTTCATCTGGCACCCCCAATAGGTCTTTGATCATCTTAATACCCAATATTTAAGCATAAAAACAGGAGGGATTGCTCCCTCCTTAATAGTATACGCTAATCTTTGATTTTTCTAAAGAAGAAGCCAATTAACACTAGCAAAGCACCTGCAGCAAAGTTACCATATGGGATCTCTTCACTTGTTTGAGGTAAGCTCAAATCGCCCAATGGAACGACTGTGTCAAGTACAATTTCTTCTTCTGGTGGTGTAAATGCTATTTCTTCTAATTCCACAGGTGGCAGACCGCCTTCAGGAATGGCTAACTCATCAATGATGGCTACGGTTGTTACCTCAGGAGCTTCAGTTGTAGTTGGAGGAGCTTCTGTTGTAGTTGGAGGGGCTTCTGTTGTGGTTTCTTCTTCTGTTGTATCAGGTACCGTAGTTGGTGGTTCTGTTACCGTAGTTGGTGCTTCGGTTACTGTTGTTGGTACTTCCGTTACTGTTGTTGGTACTTCAGTTACTGTTGTTGGTACTTCAGTTACTGTTGTTGGTGCTTCAGTTACTGTTGTTGGT
>CAZFST010000053.1:0-12060 GCA_964522015.1 uncultured Fusibacter sp.
TCTATTTTTCAACCGTTTCCGCGATTTTATGTGTAGTTACTCCTAAAGTCAGGAACATCTTGGTCAACTGATCCAACTTCATTCCAATAGGCTCTGCGCATGGCTTCAGTCTTTTCAAAGGAAATTGCTACTTCAGACCCGCTGCTACTACCACCACTGTCATTGCCATTCTTTTTATTCCCAAACAGCTTATCAAAAATGCCCATAAATCCTCCGCTTTTACTTGTGTTATGATTGATGTAAATAATAGACAAGGGGTGCGAACCCCTTGTCTTATTAACGATTTAATTAAACCAGGTACTTTGCTTTCCAAGCATCGCGGCTGTTTCCCAGCTCTGTCGACACTTGATCAAAGCGATCAAAATCGCATTTTATCTCACCATCAGGTGTCAACATGATGGTAACACCATCCCATGTTTCTAATCCTTCTTCGATACAAGCAGCACGATGAATTTTAAGCTGATGATACACTGCATCCTCATTTTTGTAATATGCATCCTCCGAAACTCCAAAATCTCTTTTTAAGTGCGCATGATGCCTATAGGCTGATTCATCAGCTAGCTTGATATACCCATAGCTCCTAATACTGGTTCCCCAAAACTCAATCCGTGTTAACATCTTCTCGAATTTCTGTGGCATAATTGTCATATAGGCTTCCGAAATATTTTTCAAGCACTCTTCTAAAATAGTCATTTTATCATCTCCTTAAAATTGCTCTACAGGCTTAACGGGTTGAATTGTGATGGGGTTTTTGGGTCCAAACTTAGTACCCCCATTGTCAATTGGATTATAACTGAGTTTCCCTTTTGTAGGGTCATCGGGCACCGTTATTGGATTGTGTGGTTTAATAATAGGATTTGTTGGAACGGAAATTGGATTACTAGGGGTTGGCGGTACTACATTAGGTGTCTTTGGCTTAACGGGTATCATAGACTCAAAAGCATTGGGTCCATCATTCGTGAATTTAAATATTTCACGCTCTCCATTGATCTCATACTCAACCTTAAAAGACTTCGGTCGATTTAATTCAACCTGCGACATGCTGGCAATTAAGTGCCCACCATGGTCTTCACCTTTTCTACCAGATAAACACACAATAGTAGGTTTCTATGATCTTTTCAGTCTTCAAGCCCAATCTGAATCCATTCATCCACCACATTCCAAAAATTCACATCGTAATTTGGAAAATCATTCGAAAACCAAACAGTAGCTTTATTGCTTGTAAGATCAATCGCTACGTATCCGCCTGCACCACTTGAAAAAAAACCGTATGTCGTGTCTTGTACAATTCTAAGTGGCTCTATAAGCTCATCAATAATACCCCAGTTATAATCGCTAAAATGAATAATTTCATCACAAGGTACAAGACCCATTGCATGACTTGAGTAATGAAAAAAACCATTATGTATTTTTTTGTAAAAATAAACCAATTTAGTATCGTATGCAGAAATTTTTTCGAGTAGCTTTTCGTTCACATTTTGATTTAACGGATTACACCCCTGATAATAAATAATCTTGCCCGTTAAATTCTTAATACAATATAACAACGAAAGTTTTCCTTGGCTCTCAATCAATAACACGTCTTCAAGATGTGACTCTAAAAAGAAAATAGTATTACTTAACTCAGAAGCAAAATTCGCTTTCCAATGTGCAAGTAGTTCTGCCTTTCTCTCACCAGCTGACGTCATTTTTAAAGCACTAGACCAATAAGATGGAATAATTGTTGTTTCTACTTCTTGCACATTTAATATTTGGACACTTTTGTCGAATTTTCTTAAATAGTCAATCATATCAATCTCCTTAATTGTTCAAGCTTAGATTGGGCTTCAAATAGCATTTAAGTAAGCATTTACATTATCAATGTATCTAACTAGCAGCATGTTCATGTATATACCTATTAACGAACTTGTTTGACGCCCAAAGTTGTTCTAATCGTTCAATTTCTTTAAGTATTTAAGTCATCAATTTGTTTTTGTAGTAGTTTTTGTAGTAGTTTTTGTAGTAGTTTTTCTAATATCTTTTCCTTTTCTATCATTTTAGTTCGGAATTCCGGATTAATATTTATATTTTCTTTTTCTTTTCTTTTTTTTACGTTACCCAATCCATAAAACTTTGTGATCCTTTCGATGCATTTGCTGTTTTTGTTAAACCTATAAAGTTCTCTTGATTATTTAGATCCTGGACCTATTGCGCTTCTGTCAATTAATCGAAACCGTCCATTTCTGATATTTTTTTCATTGAAACCATATGCTCGGCTTTGAGATTACCTGTTATAAATTTACCAGGTTTTGCTGGGTCGGGTGTCCCAATTAGTTGATCAATATTCTCATTCACCTTATCCATAATAGTGGAGTTTGGTGTTTTAGTCCGTAACTTGCTATATAGAGCATCATCTATCTTTCTACTAATATATCGCGCACCATCAACCGCTCCCTCAGCGATCTCCTTAACAGCGTCCATATTCTTAAATGTTTTTCCTTTTGAAAGTTTGTTGCTAGAGCACATTATGATTATATCCAAGTTTGGTGTTGGCATCAAAAGGCGAAACCGACTATTGACGCCAACTCCAAGTTGTAAGTTGTTCACAGTTCTTCTTGGAAATACGGACCTATCAACAATTTTTTCTGCGGAGCTAGTCAGCGCAATACGTTAAGCTAGCGCCATAGAATTCAATATTCAAATACAGGGTTAACTGGTTGTATATCGATAGGATTTCCCCATTTGCCTGTTTTGTCTATTTGACCTACACCAATTTGAACTGTACCTGTGTCTTGACCTTTTATAATATCTATATAAGGAGTGGTTGAATTTGGAATGACAGACTTTAAGTCATCAATTTGTTTTTGTAGTAGTTTTTCTAATATCTTTTCCTTTTCTATCATTTTAGTTCGGAATTCCGGATTAATATCAATATTTTCTTTTTTGTACGTTATCCAATCCATAAAACTTTGTGATCCTTTCGATGCATTTGCTGTTTTTGTTAAACCTATAAAATTTTCTTGATTATTTAGAACCTGGACCTGTTGCGCTTCTTTCAATAAATCAAACCCATCCATTTCTGTTATTTTTTTCATTGAAACTATATGATCAGCTTCGAGATTACCTGTTATAAATTTGCCAGGTATTGCCGGGTCCGGTGTCCCAATTAGTTGATCAATATTCTCATTCACCTTATCCCTAATAGTGGAGTTTGGTGTTTTAGTCCGTAACTTGCTATATAGAGCATCATCGATCTTTCTACCAACATATCGAGCACCATCAACCGTCCCCTCAGCAATTTTCTTAACAGCATCCTTGATCGCCTTATCATTTTCACTCAAAGCCTCAGCCGAAGCAGCTACGCCATCTGCGATAGTTGCATTTGCCTTATGTTCAGCAATTTCTTTAGCCGATTTTCCAATAAGCATTTCAAGGCTGATTGCACCCATGTGCCGGTTGCCTTTTAAACTTGTAAGTGACGCTTTAAATGCATCGGATTTCAAGAAGGTAATAAGACCCTTAGTTAATTCAGCTACTGTAGATACTCCTGCCGCAATCATGCCCTTAATCGCAACACCAGCAATATTCATGATCCCAGCAGTTAAAAAAGCACCGATTAGTTCAAACGAGGCCAGACCAACCAAGTAACCAGCATTGTAAGCCAGCGAATGAGAAGTAGCTGATTCATATAAGCCTTGTAAAATACCCTTAGCAATATCAAAACCAGCTTTAGCCATCATGAGCATTAGCGTTTCCGTCAACGTGCCTTTCAACAGCTCAGCTAGCATGGCTTTTACGCCATCCTGAATCGTTGTATTAAGCAGACTGAACAATTCATTTTGAACAGCGGTGTCGTTAAAGACAGCTTTAATCTGCTCAGTAAAATCACCTGCTGCAAAAGCTAAATCAAATAATGAGCGTACATCATCCGTAAATCCTGCGACAAGCCCACTTTGGAATTCACTACCAACTTTATAACTCTCAGCACTTTTCAGTGCATAAGGTTCATTGAACGCTGCAATGGTGTAGACCTTAAAGATGCTTAAGGTAATATCAACATTCGGGTTATTGGGAATTATATGCCAATTACCATCAATTAATTTAGCAGTTGCATCAACTTGATAGCCACTTGTATTTTCTAGAACCAGGGCGGCACCATCTCTAAGTGAACTATCTGTTTTAAGTTTAATATAATTCGATGGTAATGGATACTTCTTTTCAGCAGTGTTCACTGGATCAACAGGTTTAGTTGGATCAACTGGCTTTGTTGGATCAACTGGCTTTGTTGGGTCAACTGGCTTTGTTGGGTCAACGGGCTTTGTCGGATCCACAGGTTTTGTTGGATCTACTGGCTTTGTTGGATCTGGGCCACCATCGTTATCCGCAATATACTCGGTTACTGATTCACTTTTAGAACGATTTATAGTGTAACTATACACCGTTTCATGATGGGTTTTCGTTACGGTGCGAGTACCCCAAACTGCCTCCACTTTCTTTTGGGTATCTTCATAAACCGGAACAGTTTTATAGGTCCAATAACCATCTTGTATTAGCTCTTTTTTTTCAGGTGTAACAAGCACCTGTCTTGTTGCAGTTACAGCGGCTTTATCAGTTACTACAATTCTTGTCTCTTTTGCAGGCGAAATCTCATAATCTTCATATTTTGCAGGTACCCAAACTTTTTTGGTATCATAATAGGTTTGACCCTTAATAACATATTTTACTTCTTCATTTCTATAGTACCCCGCTTTTACTTCTCTTCTCCCATACTTTGCTGGGGTCCTGGTGACTTCAACATGTGTGACAGCAGGTGAGACAACATATTGCTCCCTACGATAAACGGCTTTGATTGTATTATATGCCGCCTCAACATATTTATCTTGAACCTTTTTAGTGCCGACTTGAACTTGAACTAAAATATTCTTTTCAGGTGTAACAATATATCTTTCGGTTTCCTCAGTATAATATGGTTTATCTCTTGATGTAATACCGACTGCACCATCTGGCACTACAGTAACATCACTGTAGCTTTCTGTCCAAGTTGTGGTAGTCGTCTTCGTCCTATACCACTTATTGTCTTTTAGGTAAGGACTACTATATGTCACGTTTGGCGAGTTATTACTACTCGCATTTGCCGTATAAGTCTGCACCCCTGCTGCTCGCATTGTTGGTGTCTGAATCCGCTGGCCTAGGCTATAATCTGCTTGAATAGCAGTTGCCTTTAATGGCGCGTTAGTAAAGCTGCTTGTTTGCGGTGCTTGGGCAGTAGCTTCAGCAACTTTAGGCTTTGCTTGGTTTTGTTGTGTGCTTGGTAGTAGGGCATCTACTTTGGTGCCCGCTTGAACTGGCCAACTTTTTCCAACCCCTCCGCTGGTAAAGGCAGCTTCTTGCACTAAAGCCTGAGTGGTATCCGACCATGTGATCTGCTCCTGTGCAATTGGTTGCCATTTGCCATCTACAAACATCTCCTTTGTGACGCTTTCATTTGACGACTGGATTTGTGGCGTTTGAGAGATGGTGCTAAATTGCCAGTCACTTTGTTGTAGGGTCACATCCTTTTCTTCAAAGGTAACCTCATAATTCTTTTCGGTCTGGGTCTTTGTGCTCGGTGCTGCAAACACACCTGGCTCATACCCTCCTGCAATGGTAGTCACCAGTACAGTGGCTACCAAGACCTTTGAAATGCCTTGCTTAAGGCGATGTTTGAAACTTTGCTGAAAGTCTTGCATAAATCCTCCTTTTGTTTTCATTGTACGTTTTTCACTGATTTTCTCTTCTTGCATCTGCTTCTTGCATCTGCTTCTTGCATCTGCTTCTTGCCCTTTTACTATTTCATCTTTTCCCTGTCATTTCCGTCTAGGCCTCACCACCTTTCCCAGTAACACGGGTCTAACTCAAGCCTGCCAATGGATCAAACCCGTAAAGGTTAGCGCGACCATCACCTTTGATAAAAATCAGACAGATTTTCAGATAGAATCCGTAAATCGGTATAAATAAGAGCAAGTAATGCCAAGGGCTACGTCCCATATCCATCAGTCGTCACAGGGTTAAGGAAATGTGCGATACCATAAGAACAATCACAAATGGTGCGTAAATCACTAAAATTGGGTCACTATAAATCGGCATGATCATAAGGGTCACAATCCAGAACACAGTAAATAAAATCACTTTTTTCTGGATAAATGCTTGGCGATTGATGCGGCCGGTAAACTGGAAAAAGGTGTTCATGGGATCTCCTAATGTACTAAACGTACTAAATGTATTAATAAATGTGTAGTTGGCGTAGTGATACTTTTGTGGGATGGTTATTTGTTCAGTTAAATCTGATGTTCACCGTACCTTCAAGTGTCTAATGTAGTTTTCGGCCATGCCGAGTCAATGTCGTTTGGCAGGTTTACACGAAATCAAATGTTTAATTGTGTATAATAATGAAAATAAATCATTGACAGGCATACAAAAAAGCGATAGAAAGACTCTATAACTGGCTGTCACCTCTATCGCATATATAATTTATTTGAAATGTTGACCTTAGATTAAATCACACTCTATCTTTTCAGACCAGTCAACTTGTATTGCCAATAGTCATAGCTGCTCAATCACCTCTTGATGCCCTTAACCACTATCATATAATTGGCTCATTTTCAAGAATTGAGATGCTAAAATCTAACGATTTGCTTAAATCTAGAATTTGATCAACCCGTTCCGTCAGCACCAAAAAAATTTCAAGTGCATCTGTTCCACGACCTAATTCTAGCAGAGTGTAGCAACTATCATTTCTTACCAATTCTCCACACAAATTTAAGAACTCAAAGGGTTCTAAGTCACCCCACCCTTCACTAATACTAATCTCGTTCAATGATTTAGACCTCATTAGTGAATTAACCTTCTCAAAAGTTTCTTCGTTCAACTCTTTCCAGTCAATCATCTCTAAATTGTTTTCAAATATCATATGGTGTTTAAGGATAATCAGAATTAAATCCATTGAATCTTTGAGCTCACTTTCAGCTAAGAAATAGTCCTCAAATATTTCTGGATTATCATTAAAAAACACTTTGCGATCATTGATAAATCCTAGAATATCAGCAAAAGCTAGCCCTGTTGAAGTTGTCAGTAGTTGCGCTAACAAAGCTTCCAGTTGTGATTGATGATAGGTCCATATTACTTCTGTTGACTGGGGACGCTTAAAAATCTTAGCAGCACCAAAAATTACAACGCCTAACAGCACAATAAGTGCATATTTCATTTGAAACTCCTTTAATGGATAAGATTCAGTAGCTATTTAAAATCAAGTGCTTGAGATCGCCTTTACTGATACTTCAAAAACACAACTAACTCATAGACAAGGCCTTCTGTAGGATCAATAATTTCTCTTGGTGCTAAATCTTCATCGATCGTAATCAAAATTCCTTTACTGATTGCGAGTTTTGAGAATGCAAGCACTCTGATGCATATAAATTCTTCCTCAGTATTTGAATATGATCTAAACTTTTTATGCTCAGCTAACATAATGACGAGAGCCGTGTTCACTTGTTCGCTATCACCATTTATAATTCCCAATAACGCATTGCCTTCATTTAAGTTGTACTTAGCTAGTTTCTTCATTGCATGTAACTTTTCAATGTATTCTAGCGCTTTTGAGTAATCATTCATAACAATGTATTTAAGTGCATAACCACTATAAAGGGCTTCATTGCCAATATCTTTGGAGTCTAGCGCCCCACGTCCACCTAACTTTTTAGCTACCTCCTTAATGAGTTCGATATTCTCTGAAATCAGTGCAAATTCTAAGTATCTAGAAGTGCTTAGCGACAAGGAATTTGACACATTAAGCTCATCTTTTTTTTCGTCAAACCATTCAATCGACCTTAAGCCACATAGTGCTGCGTTGTACATCTTTATCTTCATCAATCCGATATTTTGGTTAATAAGATATTCACAAATTGCCAGTGTTCTTAAGCGAAGTGCACGACTGACGAAAAAATAGCCGACACCTATAGGTAACCCATCCATCCTTATTTTAGCAATATCCTCATCAAGATATTGCGTGAATGAACTATAAATTCGTGGTAACTCCTTTAAAAATGCTTTTCCCATTTTTGAACCCTCCTCCAAAATCAACCCGATGCCCATGCGGTCAAGCGCACTCGTGGGATCTTCTAAACTAATGTCTAAGTGGCAGAGTAACTCCGTGTCTACCCTACCGCTATATTATTTTGAGAATAATCCTTAAGGTTATGACCGTCACAGCCAGCATGGCAACACCAAAATCCGCACCTTGCATATCGCATTACAAAAAACAACTGAGACTATTACTGCCTCAGTTGCGGAGCTATTATCTTAAGCCGGTTAACACCCTAAATAATATCCAAGAGCAAATTAAAGTATTTCTCCTCTTCATCATCAAAGATTTCATTGCCTTCTAACATATATGCTTTCAATAGATTTTCCTTTGCGCAAGCAAGGTCACCTAATTCATACAAGCTTTGTTCCAGTCGTAAATAGGTAAACGCACTGTCCGTGCTATCGGCACAGTTGAGGGCATCATATAAATTGTTCTTGGCATTTTCGTAATCATGTTTGAAATAGTAGGCTTCACCGATTGCTGTATAAAGCCAAGTACCTGCTTCCCACTGCTGCGTAGGCAGTGGCAGTAACGCAAGAGCATCAGAAAAGGAGTTGATTGCATTGTCGTAACTCCCATTATCCATAAGTAAGTTACCCATTTCACTTAGATTATTAAGTTTTAAAGATAGTGCATCATCAAGGTCATAGCGAGCCGACAAGTGCGCCATGGACAATGTATTTTCAGGTGGGACTGTGACTTCTTTCTCATCTGCTTTAATCCCATGTGCAGAAGAGACATCACTGGCCTGCAGCTGCTTGATAAATTCTTCAGGTCCCAACTTTAAGAGTTTGAGGTATTTTAGGTCGTCAGCATCATCGAAACAGCGTCCACCTGATTTGTTTTTGGCAACAACTAGTAGTTCATACGCCTTATGAAAATCACCTAATGTGTAATAGGTTCTGCCCCCCCATGCCTCGCGGTTACCAGTATCTAATCTTGTTGGAAAGCAAAAATATAGAACATTCATCCATTTTTCTACTTTTACAATATCATTCACCATTATGACCAATCTAAGTAATCCTGC
The DNA here is from genome assembly GCA_964522015.1 of uncultured Fusibacter sp. Taxonomy (GTDB): domain Bacteria; phylum Bacillota; class Clostridia; order Peptostreptococcales; family Acidaminobacteraceae; genus QQWI01. The sequence goes on from CAZFST010000053.1 coordinate 9,129, forward strand.
AGCGATATTATAACTTTCAACGTATTCCACTTTGCTTCCAGGTAATAATTCCCATATCTCTTCTTTTAATTGAATGTATTTTTGTAAATTATTGTTGTTGTAAGCCGCGTTACTTTCCTTTTGTTTATAGTCAATAAGTTCCTGTATTGCTTGATCAATGTGTTTCATTCCAGCCTCCCATAGATAAGCAAAAGTTATAGTCAAATATGCCCTTCAATATTACTGTTTACCAGTGCTTCTTGGTTAATGTTACAGCCTCGAAAGCAATTGGATTACAGTTGGCTATTGCAATATTCATGCTCCCATCCTAATAAATCTTCGCGATACTCAAATACAAATACTTGAAACTCATATTTCTAGTTCATTATTATCTTCATCTAGCTACTCCAATAATAAAACACTTTTGAAAAATTCTTGTTTTTCAAATCCTCTTGGTTTATCAAGAAAAAACCAGTGCCACCACGAAAACCATATTCAATGCCAGCTTTGCGATCTGTATCGACCTGCAAAAGCAGTGTGTCATAGTTTTCATAGCGCGGTTGGTTCATCCGGGGATCTGAATGAATAATATGGGGGTAGCCACCAATCTTATGGCCTTCTGCCTTCCGACAGTATCCATCGTATGAAGCCTCTGAGGCATCTTCATCTTTAAAAAGGTGAGGCTGATTAAAGAAATCAAAAGGATCCATATTGAAATGCTTTTGAAATGTCAACTCGTCTGTTGGGTTGATGTACTCTTGATTATCCCTAAACAGCAATTTCTGTTCTTGCTTAATTGGAAATTCTGAATGCCCCTCAACAAAATCGAAGTTGCTCAACAGATCAGAACCATCGCCGTTAATGGCTTCAAAATAAAGTGCTCTCGAGTCCTTTTGCGAGTCAAGGTGATGCTGATCGATACCTATCTCATTATTGGCGGCCACATAAAATTGAAGCATTCCCGTTTGGGGCAGCAAGGTATTCCCTGTGAAACGACGCACCTCTTCTAGATTCAGTTGTGCCAGTAAAATCATTGGTCTGCCATCGCCATCTGTCGGATATTTTTCAGATTCAGGAAAATAAGGTAGCCCACCAAATTTGCTATCCATAATACTTGTGCCCTGCGCACTTGTTTGAATTCTGATATTCTGACACAGTGTTTTGTCTAATACACCTTTTAATGGTGAATCCGTCTGAGCAGATTTCAGCACTTTTTTTCCATTTTCCTTTTCTTTATCTCTTTTGAAGAATTTAAACATTTTACGACCCCCCATTTTATAGTTAATTACGACTTTTAAACTTCATCTCAATTTACTGTCTATTTTTTATCTCGATTTAACTTTTGCTTACCGCCATCAGTCTTATTGGTTCATGGGCATCAAGAGATTATCGTTGTCCATGCCCTCAATCACAGCACAATTCTGCGTATTGGCCCTTGGCATGAGCTCTAATTTCGATTGCTCATAACACAACGCGTTACAAAAAAAGCAACTGAGACTATTACTGCCTCAGTTGCGGAGCCATTATCGTAAGCCGGTTAACACCCTAAATAATATCTAGGAGCAAATTAAAGTATTTCTCGTCTTCATCATCAAAGATCTCATTGCCTTCTAACATGTATGCTTTCAGCAGATTTTCCTTAGCGCCTACAAGGTCCCCGAATTCAAACAAGCTTTGTCCCAGTCTTAGGTAGGTAAACGCACTGTCCTTGCTGCCCGCACAGTTGAGGGCATTATATAAATTGTTCTTAGCATTTTCGTAATCACCTTTGAAATAGTAGGCTTCACCGATCGCTGTATAAAGCCAAGTACCAGCTTCCCACTGCTGTATTGGCAGTGGCAGTAATGCAAGAGCATCGTTAAAGAAGCTGATTGCTTTGTCGTAACTACGACTATCCACAAGTAGGTTACCCATTTCACTTAGATTATTGACTTTTAAAGATAGGGCACTGTCAAGGTCTACGCGCGCTGTTAAATGCGCCATAGACAAGGTGTTTTCAGGTGCGCATGTGACTTCTTTCTCATCTGCTTTAAACCCTTGTGCAGAAGAGACATCACTGCCCTGTAGTTGCTTAATAAATTCTTCAGGTCCTAACTTTAAGAGCTTGAGGTATTTTAGGTCCTCTGCACCACTAAAGCTTCGCCCGCTCGACTTTTTATTCGAAAGTTGGATTAATTCATACGCCTTATGATAATCGCCTAATGCAAAGCATGCCTTAGCATCCCAATATTCGCGCTCGCCAAAATCTGGTCGTGATGGATCACAAAGGTATATCATATGTTTCCATTTTTTCAGACGTTCAAGATCATTATCTATAATCGCCAAGCTCAATATGCCACGCACTGTATAATAACTTTCGTCATAATCAGTTTTTTTTCTGGTATTAATCCCCATATATCATCTTTTAGTGTTAGACATTTTTGATAATCTTTGTTCTCATAAGCCATGTTGGACTCACTTTGTTTGCTGTTCATAAGTTCCTGTATAGCGTCATCAATTTTTTTCATTCCACCCTCCACAATTATCATAACAAAATTCAACTTTTTTTATCCTCATCAATTCTGATTCATCGATAATACTTTGTTTTCACTAGGGCATCATAATTCAAGTAACATTGTGATTAACGATGTATTTGACAAGAAAATAACTGTGAATCACATTGAAATAATATATCTCACTTTCCATATTCTCAAGTACACTTCCCTTCGAATCGTTTGTTGCTAGAGCATATTATTATTATATCCAAGTTTGGTGTGGGCGTCAAAAGTCGGTTTCGCCTTTTGACGCCCACACCAAGTTACAAATTAATAACAATTAATTTTGAAAAATACTTACATGTAAACATTTATATTATACAGAGCTAGTCAGCGCAATAAGCTAAGCTAGCGCCACAGAATTTAACGCATATCCCGCTGAACTCAGTATAGGTTTTCAATAATTAAATTACACATCA
>CAZFST010000054.1:0-11876 GCA_964522015.1 uncultured Fusibacter sp.
ACTATTCGACATACAATGCAATAATCCTTTTTGCACACACAAAAAAAGTCATATTTCTATGACTTTTTCAGTGGCCTCTTAATCAGGTGTTTTTTTTACTCCCGATAGAATCAGTTCTTTAACTTGATCCTTGCTATCCAGTAAATCATATGCACCCTTTGAACCATCAGATGTATGGTATTTTATACCCTTTTCATCATTATTTTTAAGCGATTGAATCAGATTCTCCAGACCAACTTCTTTTGTAACTTCAATAAAAGCACAAATCCGGTGATTCTTAAACATATCTTGCTCGCATGGAAACTTAGCGCATTCAAAACACCCATCAATTTTTTGCATTTCGCAGCAAGTTTTTATTTTGCATGTATCAGCCTTTGTACTGACGCAGCCCTTGCATGAATTATCTAATTTTGCACTACACAATAGACATGCAAGCCCACAACTTCCCATCACAGATTCATATTTCATTTTCTAAATACCTCCTAATACCCATCATAACAAAGTAAACCCGACAGCTATCTGTCGGGTTTATTATAGAGTTCTAATATTTTTTTTGTATGGCTATAAAACTTTTCTCTCAAAGCAGAAGGTGCCATAATCTCAACGTCATCACCAAAACTAAGAAGGAAGGCAAACCAATGTCTTTCCGACTCAACCACAGGTACTTCGACATATGTGTAATGGTCGTCTTTGGAAATCGTGGTAATCCCATTAAAGTATTCGGAAAAAGATATAAATGCACTTTGCTTCATTTTAATGCTCATTTTGATCATTTCTCTTGTGTCTCCTTGCATTAGTACTTCAAAATAATCAGTCTGATCACAATGCAGGGTATCAAACTTTTGATTTCGATTGACTAGTTCTGTCATGCGAGATAGCTTATAGATGCGATACTGCTTTTTCTGCTTATTGTAGCCAACCAAATACCAGGCATACCATTTGAACTTCAAATTGATAGGTTCTATTATATGCTGATTTTGAATATTAGAAGCATTTGTATAGCTAAATTCGAGAACATTGTGATGATGAATTGCTTGCTCTATCAGCTGTAAGTAAGTCATAACTTTTTTGTTTTCTTTTACAATGCCAAAATCAATCGAAAGAGGATTTGATTGCGTTGATGTGTCGATTGACGTTATTTTTTCCAGTGTCGATTTGACTTTTTCATGATCCATTACAGAATTCCATGATTCTAGTGCACTTCGTATTGCCTTTAGGTCACCATCTGTCGATGTTTGTTTAGAAAATCTATAATGATCCAGAATCTGATAGCCACCGCTGGCGCCTCGCAATGACACAATCGGTATGCCTGCCATATTAATACTTTCAATATCTCTTTGAATTGTCCGTTCAGAAACTTCAAATTTATCCGCTAAATATTTCCCAGATACGATATCTCTATTCAACAAGAACGTGATGATGCCCAAAAGTCTTTCTATTTTCATGATTTGCCTTCCAATGTGTTTTATCAATGGTTTGAGTGTCAAAAGCCTGCTTCAACCAAACCATCAATTAATACTTTACCACATTTGGGGCACCCCCAACAAGAAAGCTCACTACTCGCATCAAAGTTTTCTCGCCTTTATAACAAATGTTAAGGGTAGCATTTTAGCTTTGTCCGCCTGTTTTGTTGAACGTGTTTTAAGAATCTCAGCATCCGTCTCCTCAACCAACTCTTCCAAATACATTCCAGCCCTTGCAAGGCCATTGATATAGGTCGATAATTTCCTGTCTGCAAGGGAAAAAGTATTGCCGTCCACGTTCACCGTATACCAAGACTCATCAAAGTAATTCTTCTTGAAAATCAACTCATCACCTTCAGGGGCAACACATTTATGTATTGGATGTGACCAACTAAAAATAAACGTCCCATCTTTTTTAAGGTACGAGGCAATCTGGCTAAAGGTACTTTCCAAATCAGTGGTCCATCCGATGCCATAAACAGAGTACACATAATCAAAGTAGTCCTCTGGAATCCCACACGCTAATTCCATGGGTGAACAAATCAAAGTCGCTTCTAAATGATTTTCTGTTAGATATTGTCCAGATCTCTCAATTTGATCTCTCGAGATATCAAGTCCCCATAGCTCACCGGCTCCACGAGCTCCGAGATACTGTAAGGAGTGCCCAGTGCCACAGCCTATTTCTAGCACTTTTTTACCCGAGACCTCTTTGAAAAATCCGCAGGTTTCTTCAGTTACATAGGCGCCATACTTGGGTAAAGCCGTACCGCCAACTAGCTCTGTGCCCACGCTATCCCAAAAGTATTCATTTGTCTTGTGAATAACCTCTGGCTCCAAATCGATAGCGATGGCATAACCTCTTTCTTTCGCACCCAAAAAGTGTTTTCTTCGAACAACCCCATTTTGCAACATTTCATCCTCCTTCAAAACCAATTTAAAGGTCAGGGGCTTGAAAGGCTTAAGCTCTAGTTGTTCTTGCCGCGCAAAAGACGGGGTTACCCCATACAGCTGCTTAAAGGCTCTAGAATAAGCTGCATGAGATTCATAACCAAAGCGCTGGGCAATCTCAATAATCTTTTCTCCGGTCTTGATCCCCTCAAGCGAAGCCCCAAGGCGCCTTCTGCGAATATACTCTGACAGCGGCATCTGCGCCAAAAAGGAAAACATCCTCCGAAACTCCCATTCCGAGCAGCCCACTATTTTTGCCATAGAAGTATAATCAATATGATCAACTAAATGACACTCAATATAGGCCATCGCTTGATTCATTTGCTTTTGCCAATCCATGTCCTCACCTCCCAGAATGAGTTTAGCATTTGCTGCCTCTAGGTGCTGTGCATTTTGTGTAGTCTGGTGCACAATCCATAATATACTTTGACTATTATAAAAGGCTATTGGAGCATCTCCAATAACCTTAGTTTAGCACAATTAGTCTGAATCTTGGGCGACAGTCCATTTAACCTTCACTTTTACTAGTGGCTACTACAAAAACTGACGTACGACAACAAATGCTAAAATTGCACATAATGCCATCATACCGCCAATAAATGTGAAGCTTTTTAAACGGTTATCTTTAAGGAGTACTTTGTTCCTTATTTGATAAACTGTGGAGATACAGCCCCCTATAATTACGATACCCATAAGGTCCCAATTGTCGTGAATAAAGGCTAGGTTGTGAGGAAGACCTCTCACCATGACGTCTATTAGAATTGCGAATACCGCAAATCTACCCATATATGCATCGCCCTGATTAACGATTTGTATAGTGCGCTCATCCACTTGACCGTACAGGGGTACTTGATCACGTTTAGATTTTCTCTTTGAATTTCGCGATTCCGATTTCTCCATGGCTTACTCCTCCTCGAGATAAAAAACATCTTCAAAAGTCTTGTTAAGTTTCCGACATAGCATTAATGCAAGCTTCGCTGTTGGACTATATTGTCCCGTCTCAATTGAACTGATTGTCTGGCGAGATACACCCGCTAGGTTTGCTAGCTGTTCCTGTGAGAGGTTTCTCTCCACCCGAGCTAGTTTAAGTTTATTTTTAAAAATCAACTGGTCGTCCAATAAACCACCTCCATGGCTTTATGATACATCTGTAGCGAGGTATTGTCAAGTTAGCTTGTCATAAAAGCAAGCTAACTTGTCTTAAAGTCTGATTAACTTGTCAAAACATAAACCATTAGGGCTCTCATTCTGTTTTAGATATTAGGTAATAGGTCTAAGAACTAAGCTCTTGCGGCATTTCTAATTAAATCGCTTTTACTCAGATAATTCCATTTACATTGATAAGCAAATCAAAGCAGCTTCCAAATTATTCTGTGTTAGATAGTGTCTGGATCTCTCCATGTGATCACTCGAAATAACAAGCCCCAATAGATGTCATCCCTTGATTCATTTGGTGCGTGAAGGTGTTGTGCATTTTGTCCTGTGTAATGTATAGTAAGTAGAGAGATAAACACCTATCGAAGGCTAAATTAACTTAACATGGGGGTATAATGATGGCAATTGAAATTAAAAGACTACGGCCAGAACTGGCAAATGATTTCTTCTATTTTTTTGAAATGGATGCTCATGCCGATAATCCAAACGAAGAAAAATGCTATTGTGTAAACTGGGTCAGTGCAAGCCAGGATGATCAACTGGATTTTTCAACAGCTTTTAAGCGAAAAGGACTTGCACAGCAATATATCAATGAGGGGACATTGCAGGGATACTTGGCCTATGAAGATAATAAAGTTGTTGGTTGGTGCAATGCCAATACTAAATTGAAATGTGTTCATAGTATGGGATGGCAAGCATATATGAGCGCTATACCAAGGGATCAAAGTCTAGATGATAAAATCAAATCAATTTATTGTTTCGCGATTGCTCCGCAAATGAAGCGAAAAGGTGTGGCCAGCTCATTGCTCGAAGTCATTATTAGAGATGCAAAAGCAGAGGGCTTTATGGGCATTGAAGCATTTCCAATAAAATCTGCCAAAGATGAGTTTATGTTATTTATGGGCCCAATTGAACTCTATAAAAAAAATGGCTTTGAAGTAGTTGGAGAAACAGAGCGAGATTATATTATGCGCTTGAATTTAGATAAATAAAATTCTTTATATCGAAATATCAAGCGCTCAGATGCGATGGATTTCGATATGACGAAATTCATTCAGGAAAACCAACCAATGGTTGTTTTTTATAATAATATCAAATATCCGGTTATTGATTCATCATCCCTTAATTTAATATAATGCTAGCAATGGCCAGTGCCACGGAGCATATTGAGAAAGGGATTATACCATGAAAAAAATAGGCAGTGGTAAGGTAAGAGATATTTACGAAGTCAATGATCAGCGTTTAATTCTGGTAGTCAGCGATAGGATTTCCGCATTTGATCGCATTCTTCCAACCGAAATTCCACAAAAGGGAATTATACTGAACCAACTTTCGGTATTTTGGTTTAACTACGTTTTAGACATTGTACCAAACCACATCCTATCCATAAAACCAGAAGATTTTCCAGCGGAATTTCAAAATGAGACCTTTCGCGGTCGGACCATGCTTGTAAAAAAACTAGAGATTATACCTGTCGAATGTATCGTTCGAGGCTATTTGTCTGGTTCTGCCTGGAAAAACTACATTGAGTGTGGTGAAACCTGTCGCACACCAATGCCTGAGGGTCTGAAGGAAAGCGAAAAACTCCCTCACCCATTATTTACACCCTCAACAAAAGCTCACCCTGGAGCTCATGATGAAAACATAACCTTTGAACAGACCATTGAATTGTTAGGGTTTGATTTAGCTGAAAAATTGAAGTCAAAATCAATTGAGATTTATGAAAAATGCGCCGCTTACGCCTTTACTAAAGGCATTATTATAGCGGATACCAAATTTGAATTCGGTTTAGATGAACAGGGCCAACTGGTACTGGCTGATGAAGTATTGACACCAGATTCCAGTCGCTATTGGCTTCTCTCAAAATACAAAGTTGGTAAATCTCAAGACAGCCTAGACAAACAATACTTGCGGGATTGGCTATTAACCAATGGTTACGCCACAAAAGTCCCCCAAACCATACCACAAACCACTATCGATATTGTAAAATCAAGGTACTTGGAATGCTACGAAACCCTAACTGGTCAAATCCTGAAATATTAGTAGAGGCGAATTCATGAAAAACATCATCGGCGAAAATATAGCACGGTATCGCAAGGAAAAAGGATTTACCCAAGAGGACATTGCAACCAAACTCAACATCACATCCCAAGCGGTCAGCAAGTGGGAAAATGGCTACTCATCCCCCGACGTCGGCCTTTTCCCTTGCTTAGCATCCATTCTTTGTGTCAGTATCGACAAGATCATGGGCTATGCCCATAACTTTGATCCCCGCTCATACTACGAAGAGCAGTACAATCAAGAAGCTTACTTTTGGGGCGTTCAGCCCTCAACCATGTGCTTAAAAGTCCTAGAACTCATGCCACCAACCCGACCATTAAAACTCCTGGACATTGGGTGCGGCGAAGGCAAAGATGCCGTTTTTTTTGCCCGAAGTGGGTATAATGTAAGCGCCTTTGATATCTCAGATGCCGGCATTGAAAAGACCAAAAGGCTGGCCGATAAAGCCAAGGTTTATGTAGACGTATTTAAGGCCAATCTATGGGACTACAGGCTAGAACAAAAGTTTGACATCTTGTTTTCCAGTGGCGTCCTGCATTACATCAAGCCCGAACTTAAAAGTGAGATCTTTCAAAACTATAAAGAATACACACAAACAGGTGGCATTAACGCCATGCACTGCCTTGTTGATAAACCCTTTATTCATGAGGTGCCTGGAAAGAAAAGTCACTCCCAACACTGGAAATCTGGACAATTACTTACCCTCTATGATGACTGGTACATTGAGGAATGCTCCGAATATATCTTCGACTGCAACTCAGGTGGTGTAGCGCATAAGCATGCTGCAAATAGGGTGTTTGCTAGAAAAACAATTCAACTATAGGATTTCATAAAGACTTCACAAATCCTCTTCATTTCCTCGGAGCAAGCTTTCATCAATGGCCTCAAGAACCGAGAATTCTCGTTCTATAATCGATGCCTCAGCCAATAAAATCATAAAAAAGACCGCACTGCGGTCTTTTCGTCTGTTTAATCGTGTTTTATTAAAAGTGCTACGTTGCCCGTCTTCGTTCCTTGGTCCACATATCGGTGGGCTGCGGCGATGTCGTCAAGGGTGAAGGTTTGGTCGATAACTGCCTTTAACTTGCCCTCATCATACATCTGCGCGAGCAGCTGCAGGTCGGCCTTGCGCACACTTGCAATGCCATAGCCATCCACGGAAATGAATCGCCCGCCTGGCTTCAACATTTTTTTAACCTTAGACTTCTTGATTTTTCCCACGGCATCAAAGATAATATCGTATTTCTTATCTGTTTTTTTGTAGACGTCGTTTTGATATTCAACAAGGGTTTGTGCCCCCAGTTTCCCAATGAGATCAAAATTCTTTTTGCTGCAGACCGCTGTCACCATGGCGCCTAGGTATTTGGCCACCTGCACCCCCGCCGTTCCCACAGCACCTGATGCGCCGTAGATCATGACGTCTTGACCTCCTCCGATTTCCGCCTTTCTTAGGAAGAACAGAGCCGATGTGCCTCCGAAGGGGAGCACCGCCGCTTCTTCGTAAAGGGCATTTTTAGGCTTGAGGACAAGGGCCCCTGCCGCCTTCATGGTTATATACTGGGCATGGCCACCGAAACTCATTCCCGTCACGCCAAAGACCTGGTCCCCAATCTTGAAGGACTCAACCCCTTCACCCAGCCCAACAACCTCACCTGCAATATTAGCACCTAAAATAGGCTGTTTGGGTTTGCTAAACCCCATAACAAATCGCATCACAATTCCCATAAGTAGACCCACAGATAAGCTCCGTAAGCGTACATCCATTGTATTTACCGCACTTGCCATAACCTTAATCAGAACCTCACCGGCTTGCACCTGTGGTAGGGGAACCTCCTTAACTTTAAGGACATCCGGTGATCCATATTTCTCACATATAGCTGCTTTCATAAACTTCCTCCACTCTTTTTCTATCACGTGATCCAACCCAGCTGCTTGGCCTTAGCCACTGCTTCAGTACGCCGTTCCACTTGCATTTTCCCAAATATCCTCTGATTGATGCCCTTGACTGAGCTCAACACCAAATACAGTTGATTTCCGATTTCCTCATTGGACATGCCATCTGCTATGAGCCTTAAAACATCCAGCTCCCGCGGTGTCAATGACTCGACGCCCTCCTGAATCTCAGGGTGCTCCTTGACTTCCAAAACCTTAAGAATTTTTGTGATAAAGGCCGGATAGATCAGCTCCAACTCTGAATCCCTTATCATATCAATCATCCCGAGCCCTGCTTCTGCAAATGGACGGGTGCAATTGTTCTGATGACACAGGGCCACCGCCCTTTGCAAGGACTCTAAGCCCTTTTGCCGCGCCCCATTTCTGTAGCAGGCATGGGCATGGAGAATCAGATCCTCTAAGATTTGTTCTTGCATGCCAAGCGCCATTCCCTGTTCAATCCAAGGCTCTGCCAACTCAATGGCCTGTCTTGCTTCTCCCTTAGCTAATTTCAATCGAAAATCAAGTTTTTCCATATATCGCAGCTTGAGCATTAGTTCCACAGCGGCGATGTTTCCGAGTTTCAAAAGAATTCTTCCCTGCTCGTAGGCAATTTCCTCAAGGCGGTGGCTATATCCCTCCTGCTTGCACTGGTTTTCGATCCCTTCAAGCCTGATTAGGGCATCACGATAAGCGCCCCTGGCAGCCATCAGCTTGACCTCTTCCATCTGGCAAAGCACCTTTCGGTCCGTGCGGTCGATGAGCCCTACCAGCCGTAATGCCTCCCTGATCAGCTCCTCTGCCTCACTCATCCTGCCCTGCTTCATCAGAATCTGAGTCTTTCCTAAATAAGCATCCACAGTGACTGGGTAGGCCTTATGACCCTTAAATTCTAAGATCTCATGGTAGTACCTTAGCGCCGCCTCATAGGAGAGGTTGTCTTGCTTGATTTTCCCTAGTCCAATTAAAGCCAACAACCAAATATTCACTGGACCTAACTTCTGGCTCAGCCACTTGGCCTCACCCAAGTATTCCTCAGCCAAGCCGTACTCATGCCTTAACAGTTTGGCATAACCAAGCGCCCAAAAGGCTGAGCTCTTGACTCCCACGCTGTCATTTTCAGTCAGCTTTAGTGCCAGCTGAGCTTCCACCTCTGCCTTATCACTATCATGTTGGACTGCGTAAAGGACCGCCTTCACCGATGCTATGTGCCCTTTAAGCGGGTCAAAATCTATTTCAACCTTTCCTGTTAACAGCTCGATACCCTTTTCTGCTGCCTGAAGTCGTCTTGCCACCTGGCCCATTCTGCCGAGATAAAAGTCCGCAGAGGCCATTAAAACCCAAAGCCAAGGTCTCGTATCCAGTACCTTCGGCGATAGGGACTCAAGCCAGTTTAGCGCTAAGCGGGTTGCGCCTCTAAACACCAGGGGCACCTGACCGACCTGCAGCAACATTGCTGCGCGATCGATATCCCCTGCCTTTGTCGCATGTTGAAATGCTTCGATTTCACAATCATTTTCTTCAAACCATCGACTTGCTTCCAAGTGAAGCTTCTCCAGGGATAAATCCCCATATTCTACCCCACCCTTTCCCAAGGCTTTCTCCAGCTGGCTCCGTAAAACATCCAAAAAGAGATGATGAAAACGAAACCATCTCCGGCCTTCATCCAGCGGGATTACAAAATAATGCTTGCTTTCAAAGCTCACCAAATCATTACTGTCAATGGCTTCACCGAATGGTTTTAGTAGCGCTGCCACCAGCTCTGTACAGAATCGATCCGTCAGAGCGGCACAGAGTAGGATTAGCCTTTCTTTGCGGGACAAACTGGTGAGAACCTGTTCGGTCAAGTACGCTACCACAAAGGGATGACTGCCTGTAAAGGCATTGATCGCTAGAAGGAGGGAGTCTTCCTGTGAGGATTCATCTCCTGACAGCTTCGAATGTACCCCTCCCTTAGGCTGCAGGGTCAAAGCTGCCAGCTGAATGCCTGCAGCCCATCCCTCTGTCCGTTTAATAAGGGTAGTCAAGGCAGCAGGAGTACTACTTCTACTTTCAATGTCTACCAAGCCCTTCAAAAACATCTCCGACTCGTTATCGTCGAAGGCTAGTAGCGCTTCATCCAGCTCATGAAGCCAGCCACGGCTCCGGTACAGTGCCAGTGGCAAATCGGGACGTTGCCGTGTCATCATCAGAATTTTAAAAGTCTCCGGACTATGTCTAACCAAATAATCTAGCGCCTCATGCACATCATTATCCTGGATCAGGTGATAGTCGTCCAGTGCCAGAATCAGCATCTCTTCCTCTGTCCCCTGCTCAATGGCAAAGACGCATTCGTCAAGCACCCATTCGAGTTGAGCCAAGTCTCCTGATCGAAGGCTATCCATCACCGCTTCAAGGCCTTTAAGGTTAGTGGCCAAGGCTGTGGTTAGGTATCTCATAAAGCGATGAGGATCATTGTCGTTTACGTCAAGTGACAACCAGACGACCCGGGTTCCCATTTTCTGCTTTTGATCCATCCAAGCAGAAGCAGCAGTGGATTTTCCATACCCAGGCCCTGCAACCATAAGGATCAATCGCCGTTTGATGCCTTGATCGAGAGATGTCATCACACTGTCTCTCAGGATTGTTTGTGGCCCTAACATTGGTCTGTTCAACTTAGTTCTGATCATCAATCTATAATCCTCCAGTCGTCGCTGGGCCAACTGTGTCTATGCTTTGATATTAGCACGAATGGCTGACCGTTGAGTAGCTACTTAAGTAGGTCTTTCAATAAACACGATTTATGAGGTTTCTATTCTACTGATACCCACTATATCAAGAGACACTACTAGCTTTAGATGGTGTCTCATTTCTGGAAATAAAAAAGAATCTTAACAACATTTCTTTCCATCGATATTAACAAAAAAGTTAAAATCCACACATCGTAAGATGTGTGGATTCTTATTGTTAAGTCCGAACATGAAAGCTAACGTTGCTTTAGTGCCATACCTATTAGATTATCTGTGTAATCAAATAAGACCCATACAGTTTGAAAGTTAATAAATTCATTAAAGTTAAGTTGTTGCATTGAAGTTCCACCAACCACCATTTATGTATATGTATCCTTATACACAATAATTTTCTAGCTTATATGTCGAGAATATTGGGTATTAATAAAAAAGAACTTATTACAAGAGATAATGATGAGGGCGGTGAAATAAATGCGGAATAAGACCCTGATAGTGACAATGTTACTCATGATCCTTATCGGGTTGATGATGGGATCACATAGCGGTACGAATATTGCGCTTACACTGGAAGAACAGCGATGGCTAGAGGATAATCGCAATCGTACGTTCAGCCTTGGTCTTGAGCCAGACTCAGGAATCAGCTATTTTATCTATCAGGGAAAACGTGTGGGATATCTTTTTCCTATGGTTGACCTCATGAAGCAGCAATTGGGGCTGAATATAAAAATTATCGGAGATAAGCATTGGAATCAAGTATATGAAGGATTACGTAAAGGCACCGTGGACATTCTTTTTGGTGCAAACGTAACGGAAGAACGTCTGAAATTCATGTCTTTTACTCAAGCGATAGAGAAATATCCTTACGTAATATTTACAATCAAAAATTCGGATTATCGTACGTTGGGAGATTTTTAAGATAAGAAAATTGGATATTTAAAAGGAGGTTATATAGTTACTGCAATAAAAGACCGATACCCGAATAATATCTTTTGATTCAGTACCATATCCTTCAAATGCTGATTTGCTTGCAGCTCTAAACCTTGGAGATGTGGATGCTATAGTTACAGAGGGATCTGAAATTCTGTACAATTACCGTGGTCTATACCCAAATATAAGATTAGTTCTGATTCTTAGTAACATCACATCAGACATGACCCTATCAGTGAGCAAGGATAACAAACTGCTTGCTGGAATTCTAGATAAATTTATTCGCACGAATTATGATGGGCAGATCAAGCAGTATCAGAATGAAGCTCAACAACTATTCAACCGAAAGATTCTAAACCTGACACCTGAAGAAAATGCCTGGTTAGACGAAAAGCATGAGGTCCGTGTTGGTATAACCAACAATGCATTGCCCTATGAATATTATGGTGAGGGGAGCTTCAAGGGGATTATGGGGGCATGGATCAATAAAATCAGCAGCCTCACCGGGATTAAGTTCGTGCCTGTTCAGATTCCGGGCCCTTTTGAGGAACTGCTGAGAAAGGCAAAGACAGGTGGCGTTGATGTTCTTAATGTTGCTAAGACGGAGTATAATGAACCCATAGAGTGAGACACAAAAATTAAATTCTAAGTTATAATGAGA
>CAZFST010000055.1:0-10963 GCA_964522015.1 uncultured Fusibacter sp.
GTTGCCTTTGTTGGCGCCTCGGTTGCCTTTGTTGGCGCCTCGGTTGCCTTTGTTGGCGACTCTGTAGTTGTAGTCGCCTTCGTCGTTGTCGTCGTTGGCGCCTCAGTGTTTGTTGCAGTAGTCGTGGTCGTAGTTGGTGGTGTTGGCGGTCTTAATGAAAAGTTGTGCAGTTCAAAACCACCACTTTGGTTTAAATCCTTAGCAACTAGCTGGCCATTGATGCCACCACCTGCACCGTTAACAATGGCATTAGGTGCAAAGAAAGAACCAACTACGCCATATCCGCTAACTGTAATCTTTGTTGCATTGGGGAATACCCAAGAAATCTTACCACAAAGTGCTTTCATTGTAGGATCATTGATCCCATTTGTATTAATGATGCCGCCTTTGTAAAGCATAGCACCACTACCGAACGTGATTTCTGTTGCATCTGAGTAAATCACAAACGAATCCACAGTTGAATAATCTGGAACATTGAACTCTGAAATTTTTAATGTAGCTCCAGAACCATACTTGTAAATCATCACATTCTTATTCAGAGGTGACGGTTGATATCGACCTGTTTGCTCAAGGCTATCAGCATACTTTGTCAACTCTGTCATATGGCCTAAGGCCTGAGCTTTAAGTACTTCCAGATACGACGTAATCGCACCCTTCTCGTACACCAGCTTTTTCCCCTTCACAAAATTGACTTGATTAGTGACATCTCCATCAGCTGCAACAATCAAATTACCACCGTTAATGACTGGCACTTGACTCACTTCATAAAACAATTTTCCACCTAAAATAATGGAAGGTAACGAAGAATCCGTCAAAGCAAAACCAATGGCATTAGGGTTGCTAAAAGCTGCACCATATGTGAAAGATTTGATTGTAGAATCCCCAAAGACAGCCAGTCTTCCCTCAATATCTCCACCAACTGCAGTGTGATTTCCAAACAATAAACCATTGTAATCACTAAAATCACCATTAATAGGTTCGATTACACTGGTATGTGTTAAATCGGTCATAGCTTTTTCAGACTGCTGCGTTAGGGTAACCTTAAATTCTTTGTGACTCTGGTGAATATAAGGCTCCTCTTTTGCGGTTAATAAAAGGCTGCTTTCCGAGACGTTCGGAGCTAACAACAAGGCATTCGTCATTTCCTGAGTGCCATCAATCACAAAAGATAATGTCAGTTCTGTATTGACCCGTTCCTCAGGTACAATCACCTTAACAATCCGCATACCAGTGGTAGCTTCTGTTATGACATTTTCACTAAAAGCAGCAATGGTTTGATGCTTAAAGATTTCAACAGATTCACCATTTTTTAAATATGACTTTGGTAAATAACGATAGATCACTTCATAACTGCCGTTAACTTTTGAAACACTTGGTTCTTGCAAGGTTAATGTTTCAGCCAATGCTGCTAGTTGACCATCTAGGCTAATCCCTTGATTAACCTCAGTTATTAACCCATTATTTGCTGATTCGTTCACATCTGCAAAACTAATGTTGGTCATATTAGTGACCAGCAGCAGCAAAATTAATAGTAGTGCAGAAATTCTATTCATTTTTTTCTTCATTTCTCTCTCCTTGTCAATGTCGCACATCGGAATTGAGAGATACAAGTAAATAATAAGGTATTGGAAACGACTAACTCATGGTTGAGATTTCGTTCCAAAGCCCTCCGTTTCTTATATTGAAATTCGATGTTGGGAACAATCAGTTTCACTAATCATAGCGCAATCTCATTTCAGTACTGTTCGAATCTCTAATCCGCCATCTTGCGGATACAGATGATTATTATTGTTATTCAATATCCCCGTAAAGTGTGATTTCGTCTTTACACATGTTTAAGTGTTGATTTGCAATGAAAATTTGCACTTCATAGTTATAGCGCTTCCATTTTTACTTCTGCTTTGTCGACGTTCCACCTCCCCAGCTACATGATAGCAAAATCAACATTTATAACCTGCTTTTTATAGCAGTATTGATATAAATAATGAAATTTGCCGTGATAACTATTATCATTATATCAAATAGGTGCTCATTTGAATATTAAATTCGTTATTTTAGTTGTTACAACATCAAAATAATTAAACCGTTAACACTTTGTAGTCTGTGTTAACGGTCACGATTTAAATTGCTATTCTAGTAATCAGTGTTGTGCAGCAACACCTGTGCAGTGTTGTGCGGCAACACCTGTGCAGTGTTGTGCGGCAACACCTCTAAACGCTCCCTAACCACTCCCTAGCCACGTCTAGCATCCCTTCCACTTCAACATATGCTGTGCTCCCAGAAGATGTCTTCTTTTTGATGCAACTTTCATAGGCTAGGGCCTCATAGATTTCCTCCGTGAAAACCGGTGATACTTTCTGGTAATCCTCTAGGGCAAGGGCCTCTAAAGGCACCCCCTGTTTGATGGCCTCTAAAACCATGGCACCACTTAAATGGTGGGCTTCTCTAAAAGTAACCCCCTTTGAAACAAGCCAATCAGCAAGATCGGTGGCGTTCACGTAACCCATCTGCAGGGCTCTAAGCATCACTTCAGGATGAAATGTGGCTTCCTCAAGCATGCCCGTCATCACCCTAAGGGATGATGATAAGTCCCGAGTTGCCAGAGCAATCAGTTCCTTGTCTTCTTGTAAATCCTTGTTATAGGCCAGGGGCAGACCTTTAAGAACCCCTTGCATAGCCGTCAATCTGCCAATGGCAACGGCAGCCTTTCCACGGATCAATTCGCAGGCATCAGGATTCTTCTTTTGTGGCATAATGCTACTGCCAGATGTCATGGCATCTGATAAAGTCAAATACCCAAAGTGCTGGGTGCTCCATAAAATCATCTCTTCGCTTAAACGACTAAGATGTCCAAGTACCACACTAACCCAATAAAGGTAGTCCACCACATAATCCCGGTCGCTGACACCGTCCATGGCATGGGGTACAACCCCATCAAATCCAAGCTGAGTAGCGGTTAGATCCCTTGGCAGGGGGTAACGGACACCTGCCAAGGCACCGCTACCCAGTGGGCAAAGCCCCAGATGCACAAGCATCTGGTCAGCTTTTAGGTCATCCCGCTTGAGCATTTCAACATAGGTCAACAGGTGAAAGCCCAGTGTGATGGGTTGGGCCTGCTGCAAGTGGGTGTAACCTGCCATCAAAGTCCCCTGATGCTTCTCCCCCTGTGCCACAAGTGCGGCAATCAGTTCCCCTAGGCCCCCTTTATGTTCATTCACTTTTAAACGTAGCCATAGTTTCATGTCCGTTGCTACCTGATCATTCCGACTGCGCCCTGTATGAATTTTCTTGCCTAAATCCCCAACTACTTGGGTTAAGAGTCGCTCAATCCACATATGGACATCTTCGTCCTGGGGTAGCGGAATTTCCGCACCACTGTCAATGGCTCCTGCAATGGCATCCAGTGCAACGTGTGTTCTATTTAGCTCACTTTCGCTCAAGATGCCGATATGGCAAAGTCCAGTGGCATGGGCCTTTGACCCTTCAATATCCACCTGGGCCAAGTAATAGTCCAGCTCAATGGAGGCGTTGAAGGTATCAAAGTCAGAATTTTGACCTGAGGTAAACCGCCCTGCCCAAAGTTTTTGCGGTTGCTGTGTCATATGGCGCTCTTTTTCAAAAGTTCGTCCTGAGCGTAACTTGTTTGTTGCACCTGCACCCGCCCCTGTACCTGGGCACTTAATTTAAGTGGCAGGGTAAAGAGGTTGATAAAGCCCTGGGCATCCTTTTGGTTGTAAACATCATCTTCCCCAAAGGTGACATACTCGGCGCTGTATAAACTATAGGGGGATTGGCTGCCTATCACCCGGGCTTGGCCGTGTTGCAGTAAGAGTTTGACTTCCCCCGACATAAAGGTCTGAGTCTGATCCACAAAACCGTCTAGGGCTGTTTTAAGTGGTGAAAACCAAAGGCCGTTATAGACCAGTTCCGCGTATTTAATGGCCACGGTTTGTTTGTAATGCAAGGTGTCACGGTCTAGCACCAGTTTTTCCAGCGCCCCATGGGCCTTATAAAGAATGGTACCACCGGGGGTCTCATAGACCCCCCTGGACTTCATGCCCACCAATCGATTTTCCACAAGATCCACAATGCCGATCCCATGGGCTCCCCCAAGTTGGTTGAGCTTGGTCAATAAGTCTTTTGGCTCAAGGGCCTCCCCGTCAATAGCTACAGGGGTCCCTTTTTCAAATTGAATGGTGATTGCCTGTCCCTTTTGTGGTGTTTCAAGGCTTTTAACAGTGAGTTGGTAGAGGGACTCCGGGTGTTCAAACCAAGGATCCTCTAAATCACCACCCTCATGGCTAAGGTGCCAAATATTTTCGTCACGACTATAGGGTTCTTTTGGGGTAGTTGGTACCGGAATCCCCATTTTTGAAGCATAGGCCATTAAATCCTCACGGGATTTAAAGGACCACTCACGCCAAGGGGCAATAATCCCCAGTTGGGGCGCCAGGGCTTTAATGGTCGCTTCAAAACGAACCTGATCATTGCCTTTTCCAGTGGCACCATGGGCGATGGCCACAGCCCCTTCGCTAAGGGCCACTTCAACCAAAGCCTTTGCAATTAAAGGTCTTGCAAATGCTGTCCCCAAAAGGTAGTCCCCCTCATAAACAGCCCCTGCTTTTAAACCACAAAAGGCATAGTCGCTGACAAATTCCGCCACCGCATCCACCACAATGGCCTTTGACGCCCCAGTTTTCAGGGCCTTCACTTTAAGGGCCTCGTAATCATCGGTCTGACCCACATCCACACAGACTGCAATCACATCATAGTGATACTCTTCTTTCAGCCAAGTCAATATCACAGAGGTATCCAAACCCCCGGAATAGGCCAAAACCACTTTATCCTGTTTGCTCTTTATCGTTTTCAAAGTAGACTCCTTTATTTTATATTGGTCAGTTCTCACTTTCGTAGAACATTTTCAGCAAATAGCTACCACAGTCAATCCATTTTCCCGCGAATCAACTATCACGTGCGATAAGCACCATTAATCTTAACGTAGTCGTAGGACAGGTCACAGCCCCAGGCCTTTGCGCAGTGGTCACCAGCACCAAGGTCGATACCGATTTGAATTACTTCTCCACGGAGTACCTCAAAGGCATGGTTTTCGTCAAAGTTGGTGGGTTTTCCAGTGTCTAAGAGGGTGACCGAGCCCATTCGGGATTCAAAGTGGATGCTTAAATCGTCTGGTGAAAACTTAGCCCCGGAATAACCAAGGGCACAGGCGATTCTGCCCCAGTTGGCATCCTGGCCAAAAAATGCGGCCTTCACAAGACTTGAGGAGACAACGGCTTTAGCTGCTGCACGGGCCTGGTCTAGCTCAATGGCCCCAGTCACTTGCACTTCAAGCATCTTAGTGGCCCCTTCTCCGTCTTTTGCAATTTGAATGGCCAATGATTCGCAAATTGCTGAGATTGCCTCTTTAAAGGTACCTGCCCCCTGGGACCCCGCCGAAATTTCTGAAATCGGCGCTTGACCACTGGCCAAGGCCACCACCATATCGTTAGTAGACGTATCCCCATCCACGCTGATCATATTGAAACTTTGGGCATTGGCCTCAGAGAGAACCGACTGCAAATACGCCGTTGCCACTGGAGCATCTGTAAAGATAAAGCCGAGCATTGTGGCCATATTGGGGTGAATCATCCCCGATCCCTTGGCAAGGCCCAGAAGACTGACCACTTGCCCCCCTATCTCAACCTTGAGGGACGCCACCTTTAAATAGGTATCCGTCGTCATCATACTTTGACCAAAGGGCAAGAAGTCCTTGGTCATGGCCCCTGGCAGCTGGCCTATCCCATCTGCAATTTTCACCATATCCATTGGCACCCCGATAACGCCAGTTGATGCCAGCAGAATCGTTTCCGGCGCCATACCAAACGCATCTGCTGCTAGGGCCACCATGGCCTTGGCATCCACCATCCCCTGGGGACCGGTGCAAGCATTGGCATTGCCACTGTTGACAAGGAGGGCACGGAGCCCGGAAATGCTGGTGGGCTCACTTGATTCTTTGTGCTTTTGGAGGTGCTGCTGGCTTAGTATCACAGGGGCTGCCTTGGTAATGCTCTGGGTGAATACCGCAGCCCCATTGGCTGGCCCGTCGCAAATGACAATCCCAAGATCCTTTTTCTTTCGCTTTACCCCTGAATGGAGCCCAGCACATGAAAAACCCGGTACTGTTATCACATCATATTTTGGCTTAAAACCCTGTATCCCCTGCTGCTTTATATTGTCACTCATCACTTGTCCAGTAGTCTGATTTGTCGTTTGATTTTCTGTTTGATTTTCTATTTGATTTGTCGTTTGATTTGTCATTAGATCACCCTTCTTTTCCCGTTTTTAGTCCTAGAGTTTGTGGCCAGCCCATCATTAAATTCATATTCTGAATGGCCTGCCCCGCTGCCCCTAACACTGTATTGTCAATGGCGCAAAAGGCCATAACCCTGCCTGTGCGCCCATCTATTCTCACTGAAATATCTGCATCATTTGACCCAATCACCCAGCGGGTCTCAGGTAGCCCCTCAATCACCCTCACAAAGGGTTTATCGTGATAAAAATCCCTATAAATTTCTAGTAGCTCAGCCTCTGTCATCACCCGCTTCAATTTTGCATAGCAAGAGGCCAAAAGCCCGTGCTGCATGGGCACTAAATGGGGGGTAAACTGCACCATCACCGGTTGATCTGCCAAGCGGCTAAGAATTTTTTCAATTTCAGGGGTATGGCGATGGGCACAAACCCCATAGGCCCGAATGGTTTCGTTGACCTCACAGTAAAGGGATGAGATACTAGCACTTCTGCCAGCCCCACTGGCCCCAGATTTTGCATCAATCACAATGGACTCTAAATCAATGAGCCCGGCTTTCACAAGTGGCGCCAAGGCCAAAATACTAGCCGTTGGATAACACCCAGGATTAGCTGTTAACTGATGCCCCTTAGGGACCTCAAAAAGCGTCGCCAAACCATAATGAGCCATTTCAAGGCCCACAAGATCCAAGTGCTCCTCCTGGTACCAATCCTGATAGGTCTTGGCATCCAAGCGATAATCCCCACTCAAATCCACAAGGGGTTTACCATAGGGTCTTAATTTTTCAACCCAAGTTTTAGACACACCATGGGGCAATGCCAAAAATATAAAGTCAATTTCATCTATTTGGTCGATGATACGCTCATGTTGACTGAGAAGGGGTAGCATCTGATTATAAAATCGACCGTCCAACGAGTGTAAGGCATCCCCTGCATATTGGTTGGATGTGATGAGCTTTATCTCTGCTTCGGGGTGACGACAAAGCCAATGGATTAGTGTTAGCCCCGCGTAACCGCTGGCGCCAAGAACTGCTATTTTCATATGAGACCCTCCAATCATGAGTATGATTATACATAATAAAAAATATCTATGCAACTCTTTTGTTGTTTCAGTGGATATTTTTTTAAATAAGTGTATATTTATGAGGTTTTGAATGAAACAGCGACCTCCTTTTAGCGTCTAGTCAGTGTGTTTAATACCGTGAATCATGAAAAACAACCCCGAATTGTTGACCATTGTGTACCATAGTTGTACAATGACATCACCAAATAAGATGAAGCGAGGTGTTGATATGAATTTTTATACAGTCAGGGATTTAAGAACGCAACCCAAGCAAATTTGGGAAAAACTCTCGGAAGTTCACGAATTGATCATCACCAATAACGGTAAGCCAAGTGCACTGATAACTGAGATTGATGAGGAAAACATGGAAGATGTTCTCTCTAGCGTAAGACAGTCCATGGCCATGCGTGCGACTAACAAACTAAGATTAGCCTCAGTAATTAATGGCAATGCTAAAATGACTGAAGAAGAGATTGAGTTAGAAATTGAACAATCTCGAAAGGCACGCAGAACATGATTCACGCGTTCTTGATACGAGTATTCTTGTGTCAGCTTTGCTATCCCCAAAAGGTGCACTTGCAAGGGTATTTGGTCGCGTCTTAAATGGCAATGTCATTATGTGTTTTGATAGTAACATCATCGCTGAGTACAAAGATGTTTTAGAGAGGCCCAAGTTTAAATTCAATCCGAAGGTTATCGATAAGGTGCTTGAGTATATTCTAGAGTCTGGTTTTTCTGTTGTGCCAAAGCCACTGCCGATTGAATTTACAGATGAGGATGACAAGATATTTTACGAAGTAGCTGTCCATGTTAATGGGCACTTGGTAACAGGGAATATCAAGCATTTTCCGAAAGAATCGATAGTCGTCACAGCATCCGAATTTTTAGAAATTATCGAGAATCAGTCATAAAGTGACAAACGAGACCTCAACCGAAAAACACTTACAGGCTCGCCACTAAAATGTGGCGAGCCTGTTTTTTATTGCTATACCAACGAGGCGACACGGCGCGTCATCCGTCACAACCTTCTGCAATTCTTGATTGCAAGTATGTATATGCATAATAAAAAATAACTATGCAACAATTATGTTGTTTTAGTGGATATATTTTATTTTATGTGTATAATTATGAGTAAATGATTAATAAATGATTCATGTATCTGTTCAGGAGGGTGTATCACTATGTCACTAAAAAACAAAACTTGCTTTGTAGTTAAAGTCGGTGGGAGTCTTTTAACCCATCCAGAAAGGTTTACTAACTTTGCAAAAGATATTGCAGCCCTCAGAGAAACCGGTCAAAAGGTAATCGTTATTCACGGTGGCGGCCCCCATATTTCAAAAGCTTTAAATGAAGCCCAGCTGCCTTCAGTCGTCATCGAAGGTTACAGGCAAACCACAAAAGAGATGATGCCCCTTGTGGAAAACGTCTTGATTGGACAAGTTTATCAACAGCTTAGGCAGGCTTGTCAACAGGCAGGCCTCAAGGTACCAATAATTTCAACGGCTTCAGATGTGCCGGTTTTAGCCACACAAAAAAGAACCCCAGATGGGGTCCCGGTTTGGGGCTTAGTGGGGAGCACAGAATCCTTACAGGTGGATGTGCTTAAGAGCTGGCTGGAGGCTGATTTAGTGCCCATTCTACCCTCTGTAGCCTGCGATGCCAGTGGGCAAAGTCTTAATATCAACGCCGATGAACTGGCTGCTTTTGTAGCCTCAAGTATTGGTGCCCAGGCCCTGATTGTGCTAACCGACACCAACGGGGTTTATATGGACGGCAGCAATAAAAATTCCCGGGTGCCTTCCCTTAACCCCCAAGAGGCCCAACACCTGATCACAAGCGGTGTCATCCATTCCGGGATGATTCCAAAAGTCCAGCACTGCCTGAAAGCTTTAGAAAAACAAGTGAATAAAGTATGCCTGATAGACGGCGCCATGACAGGGGCTCTACTGTTTGCAGCCTACGGCAGTCATGATATGGGCACTGTTTTTACAGATCATATCACTACCGACTATAACCATGATATCAATAGCAATTATCGAGAGGAGACACCATGCAAATCAATCAGCAATTTCTAATGCCAACTTACAAGCGTCACGACCTTCAGTTTATCAGCGGCCAAGGGGTTTGGCTCACAGATCACCTGGGCAACACCTATCTTGACTGTGTTTCTGGGGTTGCGGTCAATGCCCTTGGCCATCAGCACCCTGCCATAAAAGAAGCCATTTTAGCCCAAAGTCATCAATTGATGCACGTTTCCAATCTTTACTTTACAGAGCCCCAGCTTAAACTTGCCAAAAGCCTATGCGACATGTCGGGGCTTGAGGCCGTATTTTTATCCAATAGTGGCACAGAATCCGTGGAAGCCGCCCTTAAAATCGCCCGTAAGTATGGCAAGAGCATGGGGGCCTATAAAACTAAAATCATCCACGTCTCTGGCAGCTTTCATGGCCGTACCCTTGGTTCCCTCACCGTCACAGCCAACGTCAACTATCAAGCACCTTTTTTACCACTTATGGCCGATACAGAAGAATGCCCTGTTAATGATATTCAGTACCTTACTCGCCTGATGTCCGATGACGTCTGCGCCATTATCATGGAGCCCATTCAAGGGGAAAGCGGGGTTAATCCCATTGATATTGATTTTATTGCCACCGCCAGAGCCCTTGCCACCCAGCATCAAGCGCTTTTGATTTTTGATGAAGTCCAATGCGGTATTTCCCGCACAGGCACCCTCTTCCATCACCAAAGCTTTGGCATTAAGCCCGATGTTCTGTGCCTTGCAAAAGGCCTAGGTGCTGGCTTCCCAATTGGGGCCACCCTTGTAAATAGTACAGCCAATTGCCTAGAACCAGGGGACCACGGGTCAACCTTTGGGGGAAACCCCATGGCCTGCGCCGTTGCCAATACAGTTCTTGATATCGTTGCCACCGATGATTTTCTAAACCACGTCACCAACATGGGCCAAAAGGTAAAGGATTATTTTGACAAGGGTCAGCATCCAAATGTTGTTGGTGTAACAGGTTCAGGGCTTTTACTTGGTATTCAACTAAGTCCTGAGGGTAAAGATGCCCCAACAGTGGTTAGCCATGCACTGGCAGAAAACCTGCTCTTGATTGGTGCAGGCCCTAAAACAGTGCGATTTTTGCCACCTCTCAATATCACAGCGGCTGAGTTGGATACAGCACTAGAAAGACTGACGGCGGCTCTTAGTCGCTGATAGGATCCTAGTTGGCTAATTTTAAGGGACTTTGAGTGAGACAACTGCAAAAGTGACTATAAATTCAGAAAGCAAAAGGGCGCATTCACCATGGTCCCTTTTGCTTTTTCATTGTTGAGATTATAAGCCATTCTATGAATTCATAGATTACCTTCTAGATACTGACATACCTAGCGACAAAATAAAAACAATGTTCTAATTGTAATAATAAAGGAGGGTTTAACTGTTGTAGGAAATAGTCATAATTGTTATGATAGGTGTAGAAAGCCGGTTTATCATAGAGGTGATACCAGTTGCTTTATTAAATATCGCTTTATTATATATCAACCCGAATTATTCATAGCGATTCTAAATTAGAAGGGATCCCATAAAGAGATACC
>CAZFST010000056.1:0-1536 GCA_964522015.1 uncultured Fusibacter sp.
AACAGCGGCCAGTTGGAGGCCGGGTCGACCACCACGGGTTCGAGCTTCTTGCCCAGCACGCCGCCCTTGGCATTGATTTCGTCAATGGCCATCAGCACGGTGTCTTTCAACACAGTTTCCGAAATGGCCATGGTGCCGGAGAGGCTATGCAAAATGCCGACCTTGATGGTGTCAGCGGCAAACGCTGGCACGGCGGTCAGCGTAGTGAGTGCGACGGCAGCGGTGAGTGCCTTCAGCGTAAAGCGACGAGAGTTGGAGCGTTGCATGGGTGTGACCTTCCGAAGTAAAAGAAAACCAACTTCGCTGCGCGGTGTCCGACTGTGCCGGCCACTTGTGCGTAACGATGGATTGACTGTAGGCAGACAAGGCCAAACCCGAAATACGCCAGGTGGCGTACAAGGTTCTTGGCGATGGCCTCACTCGCCCGTTTGGGGATGGCTGTCAACCGCCAGCGGTCTCAAGCGTTATCCCAAGATGGCGGAGGCCCAATATGAAGACCATCACGAAATCCATCACCGTAGCGCTACTGATCATCGCCATGGGCAGCAGTGCCCTTGCCGATGGCCGCAGGGGGTACTACCCACACGGTGGGCACCGGCACCACCAGCAGGGTCGCCACGCGGATTCCGGCTGGGTTGCACCCTTGCTCTTCCTGGGTCTGGCCGGCGCGGTGATAGGCGCCGCGGCAAGCCAGCAAAGTGCACCGCCCCCAACCTACGTCGCCCCGCCACCGACGTATGTGCCTCCACCGGTCACCTACGTGCAGCCCGCTCCCGCCTACATCGCGCCCCCCGCCGTGATCTCGCCGCCACCCCAACCAGCCAACGTCTGGTATTTCTGCAAGTCGGTTGGGCAGTACTATCCCTACACCCAGTACTGCCCCGAGGGTTGGCAGCAGGTTGCCCCCACCCCTCCGTCTTACTGAGGGCAGCACGACACACATAGAGCATTCATGAACCACTCCACTCAGGGCCTCGCGCGATTTGTCGAAGCCCAGGCCGCCGTCTATCACACCGTCGTTGCGGAGCTGTCGATGGGGCACAAGGAAACACACTGGATGTGGTTCATTTTTCCCCAGCTCAAGGAGTTGGGCCGCAGTCCGATGGCCAAGTACTACGGCATCGCATCAATGGACGAAGCGCAGGCCTATATTGCACACCCGCTTCTGGGAGCCCGCCTGATCGAATGCACCAAGCTGATGCTGGTGCAGAGAAATGCCAATGCCTACGAGATTCTGGGCTCGCCGGACGACATGAAGTTCCGCTCGTGCATGACCCTGTTCTCCGTTGCATCGCCCTCTGAGACCGTGTTCCAGCAAGCTCTTGCTACCTTCTTCGCAGGCAAGGCGGACGAGAGCACCGTAAAACTGCTGGCTCCACCAACAGGTAAGCAAAAGTAAACAGGGTCAACGTTCGCAGCAACCTGGCGTTGCAGGGACAAGCCTGACGAACAAGTCGGGGCGCTCGAGATGGTCGGAGCTTATGCGACTGTCGTTCCTGAGTGAAAGTAACCCATGTTGAATATCAAATCCCTGAT
>CAZFST010000056.1:1636-6841 GCA_964522015.1 uncultured Fusibacter sp.
ATGCGACTGTCGTTCCTGAGTGAAAGTAACCCATGTTGAATATCAAATCCCTGATGGCCGTCACCGTTTTGTCTGGCGCTGCCGTCGCTTCCTTTGCGCAAGCTCCGGTAGCTGCTACAAAGACGACTCCTGCACCAGCCGCCACCGTGGCTGCGCCTGCCGCTACACCGGCTGCTGCCACACCAGCAGACACCGGCAATACCGTCAAGCCAGCAGCCACCAAGAAGACCAAGCACGCACCAGCCAAGAAAGCGGCTGTCAAGCCTGTAGCAGAAGCAGCAGCCAAGTAACCCACTGCAAGCCGCTGGTCAGTTCGGGGCGCCAAGGGAAACCTGGCGCCCTTTTTCCATTTTCATCCGGCCATTTACATCGCGTTGCATTTCCACACCGCGCAGAAACGGGATGGACCACTCTCTGACGTATGCTGGGTGCCCCAGGTGGCAAACCACCAAGGAGAGAATCCCATGAATACCATCCCTCAGCCGCCACGCGCGGCGCTGGAATCAGCCACCACCCCGGTATCCGAAGCCGCGATTGCACAACTGGTGGGTCAGGTCTATGAAATTGCACCACCGGCTGAACGGCGGCGCCTGCTGGAGCATCTGATCAAACCCTTGGGTGTGCTCTCGCTGGTTGCGGTGGCCAATGGCATTTTTGCCAGCATCCGGTTTCGCAGCGGCTGGCCGGACCTGCATGTACGTGTGGAAGATGCCCAGAACGTGCAGGCCCGTGACGTGATCACGCTGGTCAACCACGTACAACAGGTCAGCGTCCACGCCGTTGATGGGCTCGCGCAACTGCTGCTGGCATCCCCGGTGATGACCGGATCTGCAGCGGCATCCCTGCTGATCACCCTGCTGGTTCAGCGCTCCCGAAACCGCCGCGCGGACGACTTGGACGCCTAGCCCAAGGCGATGCCGCTCACCCCTATCTGTTGTCCTGAAGCTGCGCCTTGAGGACTTTCAACGCCTGGGGCAGGGTATGCGCACTGGGCAGAAAATGGTCAATAACTGCGCCCAGTGTGACGGCACACACCAGCGCACCGGCCAGCGGCTTCCAGGTCAGGCGCACGGCGGTACTGGCCCAGCCGGCACGCGTTACCCGCACCGCCGCGCGGGCTGACGCATAGGAAAAAGACAGCTCGATGGCAACCGCCAGCAAGACCTCCCAGCCGAAGTACAGCAGCACCAGGGAACCCGCGCCAAAGACCAGCGCACATGCGATCAGGAATATGCCAACCACCGGCACGACCACAATGGCCGCCTCATCACTGCCTGCCGCGACCTCGATGGCGCTACCCGCCGCATCAACGACGCCATCAGGCACGCCCGGCACATCAACCACGTAGTCGCCGGATGCACCACCCCCTCCAAAGTCGCCACCACCTCCGCTGTGAACCGATGGCAGCTCAGACTTGGCGCAACCGCCTCCACCCATGTCGGGAAAATCCATGCCAGACAGATCTCCCCCATCCGCATGGACACGCCCCAGCAGCGCAGCGGCCCAGATGCGCAAGATGACCAGATAGACGGCGTAGCCCGCTCCGAGGGAAACCAGATAGCGCACGGCCAGCGAGTCAACGCCCCATGCCGACTGCAATGCGGAAACACCCCAGGTCACCGCCAGTGTGATCAGGCCAATCCATAAGCCGTGCAGCCACAGAGTCCGGCGCTGCCGCAGCTTGTGCGCAAAGCTGGACTCCCATTTGCGAACCGAACGCCAGTTGGAAAATGTACTGCTCACAATGTCTCCCGATGCCAGAGTGGCCCAGCAGACGTCACAGGCCTGCTCCCAATTGATTCGCTGATTATCCAGACGGACATGCGCATCCCTTAACGACGCCGGTAGCGCGCAGGCGTCTCGCCGACACGGCTAAGATAGCGCCCAGTTTCTAAGGGGCGACCGTGGAACGAGCAGACTTCATTCATTTGGTACACGTGAGCGAACAGGCCAGCGCGGACAACAGCCAAGCTTACCGGCGCAGCGTGGCAGGCTTTGCCGCCCTGGGTTATCTCTGGGTGGTGGGTTGCTTCGTGCTGGCGGTGGCCCTGCTGGTCTGGGCCGCAGGTGCCATGGTACAGGGTCGCATCAAGGGCTACCACGTCGTGCTGCTCATCACCGCCGCCGGCCTGCTGTGGACAAGCCTGCGCGCGCTCTGGCTCCGGCTGGAAGCGCCCACCGGCACTGCGCTGGCGCCAGCCGACGCTCCTGCGCTGTTTGAAGCCCTGGAGCGCATCCGCAAGAAGATCAAGGGGCCGCCTATTCACCATGTGCTGCTGGACAGCAGCTTCAATGCCAGCATCAGCCAGATACCCCGCTGGGGCCTGTTTGGCGGCGCCACCAATTACCTGACCATCGGCTTGCCCCTGTTGCTGGCCATTGACCGGCCGCGCTTTCTGGCCGTCATGGCCCACGAATACGGCCACCTGCGCGGCGGGCACGGCCAGTTTGCCGCCTGGATCTACCGCACCCGGCTGAGCTGGATGAAGCTGGAGCATGGCATGCGCGGTGACACCGGCCTCATGGCGGCTGCCACGCAAGCCTTCCTGCGCTGGTACTTCCCCCGCTTTCTGGCCAGGACATTCGCCATGGCGCGCCAGGATGAGTTCGAGGCCGACCGCATTGCCGGCAAGTTGGTCACGCGCGAAGTGGCGGGCGCCGCGCTGACCGAGATCGCCATCAAGGGCAACTGGCTGGCTACGCACTTCTGGCCCCTGCACTGGAGTGCCGCAGCCAACAGCCCCCAACCGGTAGGGCCGTTTGGTGCCATGCGCACCCTGCTGGCGCAGCCACTGTCCGACGAGTTCGCCCGCGAGGCACTGCGTGAAGCACTGATACAACTCAGCGATGAGGGCGACACCCACCCCGTGCTGCGCGACCGCCTGGAGGCACTGCGGGTCCATCGGCAGGTTCCAACCTGGTCCACACGCCCAGCCCTGGAACTGTTGGGCAGCACAGGCAGCAAATGGCTTGCGCACTTTGACAAGGAGTGGAGCCGAGACAACGCCACCGACTGGAAGCTGCACCATGCCTACCTGCGCCGGGTACAGGTGGGCATTGACACCCTGACCGCGAGCATCCGGCGCAACAACGCCGACGAGATGACCCAGTTGGGTGACCTGCAACGCCGCCTGGACCCCAAGGCCGACGTACGCGCCACTTATGAGCGTGCCTTGCAGCTCACCCCAGGCCATGCGGGCGCCCTGCGCGGTCTGGCCCAATGCCTGCCGGACAATGAGGAGTCCGCACAACTGGACTGCCTGGCCCAGTTGGCCGAACTCAGTGCCGCCCACCGCTGGTGGGCTTGTCGCACGGCGGTGCGCACCCTTGAAAGGGCCGTTGCACAAGGTTATGGCGATGAGCAGGCCCTCAAGCGTTGGCGCGAACGCCTCCGGCAGGCGGATGAAGCCGAAGCGCGCGCCTGGGAAGAGTTGACCGACACCCCGTTCTTCCAGTCCATCACCCGCCACGACCTGAACGACTTTGAAAAGGGCGAGTTCCATTCCGCCATGGCCCGCTGCAGGCCCGTGGTTCGAGCCTGGCTGGTGCGCAAGACGCTCCAGGAATTTGCCTATCGGCGCTGCTACATCCTGTTCCTGGAACTGCCGGGCATGGCCGATGAGGACCGCTTCACACTGTGCCGCAGCCTGGAGCAGACCCTGGACCTGCCAGGCCCGGTGCTGGTGCTATGGGCCGGGCATTCGCCCACGCTGCAGGACATCCAGCGCAACGCCTTTGACGCGGTGTATGTGCGCGCTCTGAACTGAGCCACCTTGCGGCTAGGCCGGCTTGGCCATGGCCGTTTGCAGAATGGTCTCGATGTCGCTGGTGATCGATATCAGCTCGGTCGCCACCAGCGCAAACTCGCGCCCCGCCGAGCCAGCCCGCGCTGCCACGATGCGGGCGTTGATCGCCACCACCTGCGCCTGTTTGGAGATGGACTTGATCTCGTCGATGGCGCCATGCAAATGGCTTTCCACCTGCTTGGCGTGGCTGCGTGCTTCCTGCTCGTAAATCGCCGTGATGCTATTGAGTGTGGCCAGCAGCGGTGTAGTGCTCTGGACCAGTTCATCCAGCAACACCGGAAGCTGATGGCGCCATTGCGCCTCGATCGCGTGCAACACGCGCTCGGCCAGGCCAATGAAGTCCATGATCACCTTGTTGCCCTGGGGCTTGCCGAAATACGCCTCGTGCAAGGCAGGGCTCACCTGCCCGGGCGCACCGGTCACGCCCTTGAGCAGCGTGGCATGTGCATCACAGAACAGCTTCAGTGCCTCCTGGGCTACCTCGGCCGCTTGGGGTGTCTGGCGCGCCGCCAGCACCGCATACAACACCACACGCTGCGATGTGAAACGGCGCCGTCCTGACAGATTGATGTAAGTGGCAAACAGCTCACCCGATGGTGCGGCTTGGCGCGCCGTGCTGGCTGTCGTAGAGCGGTCGATGACGTCAAGGTACATGGAGTCCTCCCTTTCAAAGTGCCAATGGAACCGAAGCAGAAAGCGAATGGGTCTGGCCGCCGGGCGCGAACTTCGCCAGCAAATCGGCCAGGGTCATGGGCCGTGCCAGCAGAAAGCCCTGGATCAGGCGGCACCCGGATTGCTGCAGCACCTCCAGTTGGGGTGCCGTTTCCACCCCTTCGGCAATCACTTCCAGCCCCATGTGCCGCCCCAGGTCCAGAATCGTCTTGACGATGGCGCGGTCATTGCGCTGCTGCGCCAGGTCGCGCACAAACGAGCGATCGATCTTCAGCGACGAAATCGGCAGGTTCTTCAGCAACGCCAGTGACGAGTGGCCCATGCCAAAGTCGTCCAGGCTGATGCCAAAGCCCAGCTGGCGAATGGCGCGCATCACCGGTATCACCTGATCGGGACGCTTCATCAGCATGCCCTCGGTCAACTCCAGTGTGAGGCTGCGCGGGTCCAGCCCCAGCGCGGACACCTGCGCCAGCAGTTCTGCCGGCAAGGTGCTGCTGGCAAACTCCGAAGCGGCCATGTTCACGTGCACCGTGAGGTCCCTGAACCGTGCGGCGCGCAACGTAGCCAGATCACGGCAGGCCTGCGCCACCACCCACTTGCCAATGTCCACGATCAGGTGGCTTTGCTCAGCAATCGGAATAAAGACATCGGGCGACACCAGACTGCCGTCCTCACGTCGCCAGCGTATCAGCGCTTCCAGCCCATGCAGGCGCCGGTTGACCGTGTT
>CAZFST010000056.1:6941-8752 GCA_964522015.1 uncultured Fusibacter sp.
CACGTCGCCAGCGTATCAGCGCTTCCAGCCCATGCAGGCGCCGGTTGACCGTGTTGAAGATGGGCTGGTAGGCCAGGAACATCTCCTGGTTCTGCACGGCGTGGTGCAGGTCGGTCTCCAGCGCCAGGCGCGATGCAATGAATGACTGCTGCTGTGCCAACGCATCCGAACTGCCAACCGAGAAGAAGTGACAGCCATTGCGGCCATTGTTCTTGATGCGGTACATGGCCGCATCCGCACTGTGCAACAGCTCGGGACAGGTCTTTCCGCAGTGCGGAAAGGTGCTCACCCCCACGCTGGCCGACACGGTCAGTTCCACACCCTCATAGGAAAAAGGCGTACGCGCGGCCAGCAGGATGCGCTCCACCAGTGCGGCGCAGGCGGCATCCGACTCGCTGCTGAACAGCATCGCAAACTCGTCACCGCCCAAGCGTCCGACCGCGGTTCCGGCGGGCGCCAGCGCACGCAAGCGCTGGGCAAACTCCCGCAGCACCTGATTGCCGGCTTCATGCCCAAAGGCATCGTTGATGGGTTTGAATCGGTCCAGATCAATAAAGGCCAGATTGAACGTGGTCCGGGCGGCAGCGGCATCCTCGCACGCGCCGGCCAGCTGTTCATGGAAGTGGCTGCGGTTGGACAAGCCCGTCAGATCGTCCACCTGGGCCAGGTACTGCATCGTGGCCTGCTGCTCCAGGCGCCGCGCCATCTGCGCGATCAGTGCGCCAATGGTGGAGGAGAGCTTGGGCAACTGCGCCTCCTGCTGGCGTGACAGGCAACTGTAAAACTCCAGCACACCGGGGCTGTGCTGCTGGCCATCGGCCGACACATAGGTCACCGGAAACACATACCCGGACCACAGACGGCACGCCCGGTCCTGGGTGCGCCGTGCAAAGCGCTGGTCATTGACCATGTCCTCCACCCAGTCGGCCTTGCCACTGCTCCAGACGCTGCCCACTAGGCCTTCGTCAGGTGCCAGCAGCATGGCCGTGCTCTCGATGCCAAAAGCAGCAAGATCCAGCTCCGGCTGGTGCCAGAAGTACTTGCAGCCCAGGCGCGACGCGCCCTGTGGCGTCGGCTCCATCGCCCAATATGCGCCCCAGTCCCAACCCAGGTTCTTGCAGATCAGCTGGATGACATTGGTGATCGCATCACCCAGTGGATGGGAGCCGCCCAGGAATTCCGTCAATTCAAAGCCCAGACGCTCGCGCATGCTGGCGTGCTTGATGGGTGTGATGTCCATCAGGATGCCGCAGTGCACCGGGGAGTGCGTCCAACCGGGTGGCAGGCGCTTCATGCGCAGCCAGTGCATGCCGTCCTGTGCGCCGATGACACGAAAATCCAGCACATCCGTCTGGGGTGCGTCTTTGGAGAACTGGGCGATCAATGGCAACAGGTCGTCCGCCACGACGTAGAGGAAGCAGCCATCCAGCCGTTCATGGCAGCCGCCTTCCACATGCAGGTACTGGGCGGCCACCTCAGACAACACGATTTGCGAAGCAATGGGATCAAACCACCAGCGGCCAAATCCAGCCGCTGCCTCCAGGGCCATGGCCGACGTGCTGTGGCGTATCGCCTCCGACAGGCAGGGTGACAACCCTTCACTGGCGGCGGCCAATGCCAACTTGCCGCGGGACTCATTCATGGTGGCGTACATCAGTGCTCATGCATCCATGGAGAGCACGTTGCATGCCACGCAAAAAGCCCTTTGATTCCACCCTGCAATAAGTAGATACCCGCAAAACATCCGATTTTGGTGCGCACCGACCTGTTCTGGTGCCCTACCCCTCAAACTGCGGATGCAATTGCCGGAT
>CAZFST010000057.1:0-6692 GCA_964522015.1 uncultured Fusibacter sp.
CTAGCCATATCAAGCTATTGCTGGGGTTATTGGTGTGCGAAAGTTGAGTTATTAAGAAGCACCATAATGATGTAATCAATAATTGAGTAAATCGAAATTACAAACTTCATCTAACAGAGCCCTAGCAATATAAGCTTTGTCACGCCCCTTGCAACAACTTGGAGGCAAGGCTCGCGCCAATCCGCTAAGGCGGCCGCTTACATTGCTAGCGCTCAAAACGTTAGCTGACATATGGTGATTAAATGAATGAATGAAAAGACATTAAAGACATTAAAGAAATTAAAGAAATTAAAGAAATTAAAGAAATTAAAGACAAGAATGCCATAATCCAAATGAATAATTGTAATTGATTTTACATTGTTCTTATAACCTATTTTAAGGAGCCTTCATGAGTGATTACAGACTATCAGTGCGAGCAATAATTATTAATGATGAACACATTCTTTTAAACGAGTTCAATGATGGTGAGTACTACAATCTACCTGGCGGAGGACTTGAACTTGGTGAGACTTTGAGAGACTGTGTAAAGAGGGAAGTTTATGAAGAATCGGGCTATACAGTGGAAGTCGGCAATCTTCTATACATTTATGAGTACAACCCTGTTAGAGACCAGTTTGTATATGGTAAAAGAGGTGCTTTAAGTCATGTGTTCAAATGTGAGATTAACAAGAATTATGATATAGCTATGAGATCAGTTATTGACTCTGCCCCTGATGGCTCATCTGTAAGTACCGGTTGCAAGTGGGTTCCAATTAGTGAATTAAGTACTATAAAACTAAACCCTAAAATTGGCGAAATAGTTTTTCATGATATTAATTGTGGTAAGTTCGAAACTAAATTTCTAGAAGACATTCATGGTCAAGAGTAGAAAATGAAACATATATTTTTGTACTTTGTGCAGTAGATGCAATTCCATACGTCAGCTAACAGAGCTCTAGCAATATAAGCTTTGTCACGCCCCTTGCATTTACTTGGAGGCAAGGCTCGCGCCAATCCGCTAAGGCGGCCGCTTACATTGCTAGCGCTCAAAACGTTAAGTGAAATTTGCTATATGGAATTGTACAACCTAGGCTGAAAAGATTGAAAGACTCAAGGAGTAGACTGTTGATGGATTTAAGGCAATAGCAATTTGCCACAATTAGTTATAAAACCGACAAGATTCAAATATCACACTATATTTCAGATCAAAAGGAGCTTCCTTGAAAATTGACAATATTCTAAAGGAAATAAAAGAGTTTGCAGAAACTTACAATCTGATTGCTGTTGAACCGAGAATACTTAGTGATTCTGCAAATCTGATAATTCATTTGTACCCGTATGATGTTGTTGTAAAAGTTGCTGTTTATGGTCGCAAGACAGAAAAAATTAAAGAAAGTATTATCAGGGAGATTGCAGTTGCCAATTACCTGAAGAACAATAGAATCCCTGTTATTCGGCCATATGAGAGTATTCATCCTGGACCACATGAGTGCGATAGCCACTGGTTTTCATTATGGTGGTACGAAGAAAAAACAGTTCGCGGAAAAATAAAAACCGAAGTGTTAATTGTGGCGATAAAAGACTTAGTTACAACTATGCTAAAATATCCAGGACAATTGCCAGTTTTAGGAGTATGGAATAAAGTACAAGAATCTGCTTTGAGCTTGAATAAAATGGATGGCTTGCTCTATAAGACACTTTTAGACCAATATGAAATCGTAAATCGTTTTATAACTAGTATAGATGAGAAAGATCTAGTACCCTCACATGGTGATGCTCACATTAGAAATCTGTATCCTGCTGTTGAAAATTGGATTTGGATGGACTTTGAAGATGTCTCGTTAATGCCTAGATATTGGGATGTGTCATCAATGCTTGCCAATATTGTCTTGTTCAACGGCTTAAAAATTCCAATTACCGAGTCAGTACTTGATGATACTGAACTTGTTTCTGACAAGCAAGAATTCTTCATGATACTTAAAGCAAGGGTGCTAATGTCGATAATCGGAAATCTAGATATGGCATTACAGGGATTAGGGGATCTTGAATATGCAAATTTGCAACTATCAAAGTTTGATGAGTTGTTTATGGAAATTGATGATAACTTGAATTACAAAAATATAAGAATGTAAGATAAAAAACAGATGATATTGGAAAACAAAACAAACTTCACTTAACAGAGCTCTAGCAATATAAACTTTGTCACAACCCTTGCAACAACTTAGTAGCAAGGCTTGCGCCAATCCGCTAAGGCGGCCGTTTACATTGCTAGCGCTCAAAACGTTATGTGAAAGAAAATGAAGGGAAAAACTATGGAAGAAGAAATACTAAAAAACGTAGAAACGGTTGGAGCTTTTATTCTCGATAAAGAACAATTCATATTTTCAATAGGACCTAATAAGTCTAATGAATATCTTGGAATTACAAGATTAGGTGGCCATATTGAGAATGGTGAAACAATTTTAGAAGCGTTAGAAAGAGAAATATTTGAAGAAGCATCAACCAACATAGAGGTTTTAAGTTCAACTAAATGCTTCTATAAAAGAAGTTGGGAAAGCGTTGAATTAGAAGAAGTACATATAAGAGTGAATGGAATAGTACCTGCTTTGGTTGTAGGAAATGAAAAGCGATCTACAGTTTTATTTTGGGGAATAATTTCCAATGTTCCTTGTCCTTCGAATGAAACACAAGGAATTATATATTTGCCTTTAAGTGTTATTAGAGATCCGAGGATTATTGACTGTAGCAGTGATTTAATTCAACCGAGCACGTTTAGAGTGATTACGCAGAATGAAATGAATTATGAGTTGAAAGCAAAAGCAAGTGTTCACGTGTTAGCCCTGAATCAAATGCTAAGTAATCAAAGTATTATAGACTTTATCGAAGTGATTGATTATAATTTTCCTTCACATAACAGAGCTCTAGCAAAATAAGCTTTGTCACGCCCCTTGCAATAACTCGGAGGCAAGGCTCGCGCCAATCCGCTAAGGCGGCCGCTTACATTGCTAGCGCTCAAAACGTTAACTGAAATACGATTAAATTGAAAAGAGAAAAAGAAATGAAAATACTTATAACACAAGCAAAACGCAGTAACGACATTGAAACACTGAAAGAGCAAATTGCTAG
Organism: uncultured Fusibacter sp.; assembly: GCA_964522015.1. GTDB lineage: Bacteria > Bacillota > Clostridia > Peptostreptococcales > Acidaminobacteraceae > QQWI01. Next base: position 3,106 of record CAZFST010000057.1, read on the forward strand.
CATAGAATGTGACTTCGTTCTCTTTCCAGAAGGATACATCAGTAACGAAGAACTACTAGTTGAATGTCAGCAATTATCAAGATTGCACACTAAACCAATTGTTTCAAGTTATCTCGAGAATCAAAAAAACAAAGATCATGCAGTAGTAATCAATCAATGTGGAGAAATTGTTCTTCAAAGAAGGAAGTCATTACTTGAAGGACCATTATTAGAACCTTCAAAAGCAATAGTAAATGAAATAAAGATTGGCTACATGTTGTGCTGTGAAATATTCCTTGAAAATATTGATTTCAGTGACGTTGATATTATTTTTAACCCAATTGGTGTGGGAATGTTTAGTGAAGAACAATTTAGTGAATGGTCAAGTAGAGCCCAGAAATTAGCCATACAAAATAATTGCATATTCATTGGAGCGAGTCATTCAGATGGTTCTTATCAAAATTGTGGAGTTTCAATACCGATCTCCTTTATTTATGATAATAAAGGTTACGAACTATATAGAAGTAAAAATGATACTCGATCATTTGTTTTTGATTTGAAGACAAAACAAGTAAAATACTATTAGAAAATATCGTACTTCAGTTAACAGAGCTCTAGCAATATAAGCTTTGTCACGCCCCTTGCAACAACTTGGAGGCAAGGCTCGCGCCAATCCGCTAAGGCGGCCGCTTACATTGCTAGCGCTCAAAACGTTATGCACAATACATAAAAAAGCAGAATTGAAAAGCATAAAAGGCAATTTGAAAAGCAAGGGAGGAAAAACTTATGGACTACCTGGTGATAAAGGAACATGTAAGTAATTATCCTGATCCAATCCAATTAAATAGAGGAGATTTTGTCACAGTCCTTGAACGGTATGTTGGTCCCGAAGGTTGGAATAATTGGATGTCCTGCATTTCAACTAAATCAGGGAAAAAAGGATGGGTACCTGAGCAATTAATAGAATTAGAATCTAAAACAGAGAAGGGAACTGCTACGCAGGATTACAATGCAAATGAATTGAGTGTCCAACCTAGTGAATTAGTGAAAGTGATTGAAAAGCTAAATGGATGGGTCTGGTGTCAACATTCAATCACACAAGAATTAGGGTGGCTACCTCTTAATGTTCTAGAGGAAATAAAGGATATTTAAATACGAAATTAGAAGAGAAATGTACCGCGCATAACAGGGCACCCCCAATACAACCAGCTGTCACGCCCCTTGCAAAAACGTGCAAGGGATCGCGCCAACTACTTGCATCGTGTGTGCCCGAAGCGTTACACAATATAAGGAAAGGTTTATGGTTAAAGGTTAGCTTCTATCAAACGGTTAGTTTGATCCCGTAAGCCGGCGGATAGAGAAAAACAGAGGCCTCGCATTTGATAGCAAGTCTACGCATTGTCATGGCATTTGCATTCATGAGTCAAATGCCTCGCCAACGCACGACATTTACATTAATGTAATGCTCCGCTAAAAAATAGAGAAAAGCAGGGCCGGCTTAAGAATCGGCGAGGAAGAGAAATGCTCAGAGTCCAGCACTCATTTATTGTCTTCACCTTGTCATGGTATTTGCATTAATGGGTCAAATACCCCGCCAAGGTTCGACAATTTATAGAACTTGCCTTATGCTGGAAGCTAGAGAGAAGCTCAGAGTCGCCGACAAAATTTACATCGTGTAACATAGCTCTAGCAATATAAGCTTTGTCACGCCCCTTGCATAACTTGGGGCAAGGCTCGCGCCAATCCGCTAAGGCGGTCGCTTACATTGCTAGTGCTTGGGCGTTACACAATATAAGGAAAGGTTTATGGTTAAAAGTTAGCTTCTATCAAAAGGTTAGCTTGATCCCGTAAGCCGGCGGATAGAGAAAAACAGAGGCATCGCATTTGATAGCAAGTCTACGCATTGTCATGGCATTTGCATTCATGAGTCAAATGCCTCGCCAACGCACGACATTTACATTAATGTAATGCTCCGCTAAAAAATAGAGAAAAGCAGGGCCGGCTTAAGAATCGGCGAGGAAGAGAAATGCTCAGAGTCCAGCACTCATTTATTGTCTTCACCTTGTCATGGTATTTGCATTAATGGGTCAAATACCCCGCCAAGGTTCGACAATTTATAGAACTTGCCTTATGCTGGAAGCTAGAGAGAAGCTCAGAGTCGCCGACAAAATTTACATCGTGTAACATAGCTCTAGCAATATAAGCTTTGTCACGCCCCTTGCATAACTTGGGGCAAGGCTCGCGCCAATCCGCTAAGGCGGCCGCTTACATTGCTAGTGCTTGGGCGTTATCTGCAAGAGCAAAAATACATAAAAAAACGAAAAGGAAAAAATAATAAACTCAAAATCCACTTAAAGGGGGTGATCAGGTTATGATTTTAACCAGTATGATTGAAGAGGATATTTTACGCACATGTAATTTATCACTCAAAAAACTTTGAAAGAATGCGATAGGAGAAAAAACATATGTTACAGAAACGTGACTATCCGATTTTAGAATTTGATCCAAGTCCAAAGGCAAAAATAAATCCATCAAATTTGACAGCAAAAATTGATGTCCCAGAATACTGTGTCATAACGTTCTTTGGAGACGTAATCTATGAAATGTTGCACTCCAATAAATTAAATCAAGTGGGGACATTTTACTCAGCTACAGTTAATTTACCTATTTACGAAACAAAATATAATGGTAAGTCCATAGCTCTTGTGCAAGGATTTTTAGGCGCGGCTGGTTCAGCTGCCTTATTGGAGGAACTGATTGTTATGGGCTGCAAAAAGTTTATTGTATGCGGTGCAGCCGGTGTATTACAGAAGGGAATTCAGGTAGGGCATTTAGTAGTACCCTGTTCGGCAGTTAGGGATGAAGGTCTTTCTTACCACTATATAGCACCTTCAAGAGAGATAGAATGCGATGCTCATGCGTTAACTACAATTGTTGATTTGCTTGAAAAAGAAAACGTGCCTTACATTAAAGCCAAAACATGGACAACTGATGCATTTTACAGAGAGACAGAAGATAAAATTGCGCTTCGTGTTTCAGAGGGATGTGTCACTGTGGAAATGGAAACGGCTGCATTTTTTGCAGTTTCAAAATTTCGAAATGTTACATTGGGACAAATATTATTTGGTGGCGATGATCTCAGTGGCGTAGAATGGGATTCACGTCGGTGGTCTAGTAGAGAAGAAATAAGAAGAAGTTTAGTGGAATTATCTTTAAAAACATGTTTGCAACTGTAAGAGTGTTTAAAAAGCTAGCAGCAATTAGATAAAAATAAAATGCAAATTTTGCAATTGGAATCATATTGCTCCTGCAGATAACAGAGCGCTAGCAATATAAGCTTTTGTCACGCCCCTTGCAACTACTTGGAAGCAAGGCTCGCGCCAATCCGCTAAGGCGGCCGCTTACATTGCTAGCGCTCAAAACGTTATATGATAGGTGGCTTATTGAATGAAAACATGAAAAGTAAAATGAAATTGCCAAATTATCAGTTAGAAAAACAGCGCTCTGAGTGAGCTTTTGCAATTAGCAATCATATTATTCCAATTTGTGCTCCGCACGGTAAGGGTTTTATACCTAAGTGAATTAAAAGCATTTGTGCTCCGCACGGT
>CAZFST010000058.1:0-6688 GCA_964522015.1 uncultured Fusibacter sp.
GTTAAAATTTCAACGCTTATATGGTTATCTTATGCTGCGAAAGTTGAGTTAATAAGTCGTTATTTTTCATTAATTTTTCTATTGTCTTTTCAATCACAATAGGATTTAATTCATTTACAATTATCATATGTGGAACACCGATATATTGAAATTTTTCTCCATCATCACTAATCACAGTTTCACTAAGGTAAGTAATTTGAGTCATTTCCAAAGAGCCTTTAGAAATACTTTTGCTAGGATCCATCCCCGTAATGCAATTACTTAACCATTTTGCAGTCACGAAGAAACACCAACGTTTTCTTTTACCTTTGATTTTAATTGTTACTTCAACGCAATCATTAAGTGGATCCTGAATAGGATCATCAATTGTTATATACTGGATCACTTTCCCTCCATTTTTTACTTTCTTATGTATTTAAGTGTTTTTCATCTTTACGTTTTCTACAGCAGATTTTTTTTCAATTTCATACAAATTTCATCTAACGCTTCGGGCACACACGATGCAAGTAGTTGGCGCGATCCCTTGCACGATTTTGCAAGGGGCGTGACAGCTGGTTGTATTGGGGGTGCCCTGTTATCAAACGTGTATTCTATTTCCATTTCTTTTTTTGCTTCCAAATCTATGTTGCTTTTAAATCGCTTCTAATGCTTCTATTCGTTCCTAATTCTTTACTTCTTTCTTTTATTCCTTACCATTTCTTTATATCACATTAGGTAAACCAAGTGAAACCATGCTCAAGACTAACCGAAGTGCCCAATTTTAATGACTTGAGCAATATTAATTAAATTCTAGTGCGTAGCATAATTTCCTTTTAGCTTTTATCCGTCGAGCGTTAATTATGTAGCTTTTGATTATCTCCTGGTGCTCAGTATTTTAAGTATCAGTAAGCTATCTAATCAATACAGTTTGTTGGCACTGAGCCTCAGTTAACTAAATCTCTTTTCCTTTTGTTTGAGTACATGTTTGATAACGTTTTGAGCGCTAGCAATGTAAGCGGCCGCCTTAGCGGATTGGCGCGAGCCTTGCCTCCAAGTTGTTGCAAGGGGCGTGACAAAGCTTATTTTGCTAGAGCTCTGTTATACGATGTTCGTTTTTCTCTTAATCATAGTATCCCTTTTCAAAAATGATAACACTTTCAACAACTTCAAACGGAGCATACAGTCCAAATCCGTATTTATATGAAGTACAACCGGTGTCGTCAATTTCTAAATTATGATCCAAAAAAATAAGCTTCTGCTTTACATTTTCAAATGACTCAATCATCAATTCGATTCCTTGGAAAGTTGGCATTGAAGGTTCAAAGAATTCAACAGCTTCTGAAATTCCTGAATTATTATAATATACAAAGCAACACGAAAACACGTCAGTAAGCACTTTATCTGCTGCTTTTGAGGTCTCTCTTGGTACTTCTTCCATTACTTTTTTAATTTCTTCTTTATTCATGCCAAGTTTGATTTTCCCGGCACCAGTATATGGAGCGATTTCGAAATCCATGTGGTTTTCCTTTTCTTTGATTTTTGATTTTTTGCGAATATCGTATAACGTTTTGAGCACTAGCAATGTAAGCGGCCGCCTTAGCGGATTGGCGCGAGCCTTGCTTCCAAGTTGTTGCAAGGGGTGTGACAAAGCTTATATTGCTAGAGCTCTGTTATATGATGTTCAATATTAAACGTAATCAATTTCTACTACTGTTAGAACACCCTTTAATCCTCTTTTATTCACAGCTCTTACATTTAACTGATTTCTAGCCTTTGTAAGTGAAAGATTAAAATCAGAACCTTCAATGATATTCCATGATTGATTATTACATGAGTATTCAAAGTGAGAGAAGTTTGGCATATTATGCGAACACTTAATAAGAAAATTTGGCTTTGCCGCTAAATAGTGCATGTTATTCAAAAAGCTCTCCTCATCAACTATGTCCCTTTCCTTAATAATCTTCATAAAATCTAATTTTTCAGTAAACTCAAATGATAAGGATGTTCGGTTCGGTTCAATATAAAATTGCTCTATACTTCTCGTAGGTACAAAGGCCTGTCCAGGCATCCCTTGGAAGGTTAGGATTTCCTTTTCGCAATCCAGTAAGAGTACCATATGAGCTATATTTTTGCTTGAATTAATTGATGTATCAATACTGCCAGTATAATTTGTTATGAAGTTCACGTAGTTTTTCTTGAACTGATCCATAGTCATGTTGCTTTTCTTTGCGATTTCCTCATCAGCTACGATGTTCCTCAGATCGAAAGTATTTGCTTTTACTAATCTATACATCTCGATAAAGTTAAGGAGTTGTCCATCACTTTCGATATATACTGAAAACTGAGGATCAACGAAAATCCATTTGCTCAACTCATTTGACCAAATCTCACTTGCAACATGACCTCTTCCTAGTCCACCATAAGCAGCATCGCTAGTCTTGAGTCCAACACTTCGCGAAATAATACCCAAAGATTTCAAGATATCCGCAGTTACCTTTCCATATTCGACGCACCTGAATCTCATACCTCCATGTGCTTCTTTTAATATTTCAAGCGAAGATAGTCCTTTTGCATCATTCATTCCATCGTGTGTCCATTGATGAGAAACCCATTTTAGTACTCTCAAAGCAACCTCGTAGTCCTTATCAATCTCAAGGCTTATAAACTTCTCAACATACTCTTTTAGATCCTCAAGATTGCTATCATGATTATATCTTTCAAGTGCATCATAGTTTAGAAGTTCATTATTTGATTTTACTACAGTTATTTTCTTGAATTTCATTTTTCTCACCTTTGTATTTTCTTATTTTGAATATCATATAACGGTCAAGCACTAGCTATGTAAGCGGCCGCGTAGCGGATTGGCGCGAGCCTTGACCCAAGTTATGCAAGGGGCGTGACAAAGCTTATATTGCTAGAGCTATGTTATGCAATGTATATTTTGTCGGCGACTCTGAGCTTTTCTCTGGTTTCCAGCATAAGGCAAGTTCTATAAATTGCCGAACCTTGGCGGGGTATTTGACTCATTAATGCAAATACCATGACAAGGTTAAGGCAATAAATTAGTGCTGGTCTCTGAGCTTTTCTCTAATTCGCCGATTTTTTTAAGCCGGCCGTGTTTACTCTGTTTTTTAGCAGAGCATTATATTAATGTAAATGTCGTGCGTTGGCGGGGCATTTGACTCATAAATGCAAATGCCATGACAATGCATAGACTTGCTATCAAATGCGATGCCTCTGTTTTTCTCTATCCGCCGGCTTATGGGATCAAGCTAACCTTTTGATAGAAGCTAACCTTTAACCATAAACCTTTTCTTATATTGCATAACGTTTTGAGCGCTAGCAATGTAAGCGGCCGCCTTAGCGGATTGGCGCGAGCCTTGCCTCCAAGTTATTGCAAGGGGCGTGACAAAGTTTATATTGCTAGAGCTCTGTTAGGCGAAGTTATTTATTTGGGCTTTCATAAAAGTTTATATTATTGTGAAGTGCTGACTTTAAAAATTTACTTTTGTTTACAACTTCCTTCAAACCTTTAATCCAATCGTTCAAGCAAGATTCGTAAATTAATAGCCACTTATCGCCATATATACTTTCTTGTTGTAATTCACTTTTTAAATTATCAATTGCACTATTAATCGTTACGAGTTTAAACATTTTATTTTGGTAGATATAATCTAGTACTAAAATACAAGAAAAAACTTCTTTTTTATCTAAAATAGAACAAATAGTTTTTGCTTCAATACGAATGTCAAATTTAATCATGTATAACATTATCCAAATCATTTCAATATCATGACTATTAACAATACTTTCGAATAATAAAGTATTCATTGTTTCCTTAATTCTCTTTGAAACGAAAAAATCATTTAGTTCAGTTATTTTAAAAACATATTCGGATAAATTGGGGTAAGATATCATTAGATTTATTAAATGAGCTTGCACAATTTCCTTTTCTTTTTCTGGTATTTTATGTGATTTCAAAACTTTTAATCCAAATTTCAGAGCACCTTTGTTTCCAAGTAGGAATAACTCGTTAAATCGCTCAATATAGTTCAGGTAACCATATTTGACAAAATCATACTTCCCGAGTTCTACACTGAGATTATGATTAATTGAATATGGATATTTTTGAATTTCTGTTTTCTCAGTGTTTATGTGCAATTTATATTCATATAATACTCGTTGAAACTTAGGTAGAAATATTTCAGCTTCAGCTTGAGTTTTAAATAGGAAGTTATAATCATCCACATACCTTTTAAAATGCGGATGAATTGCTTTTAATTCATTATCCACCTCGGTCAAAACAATTTCCGAGATAACTCTTGAAGTCAATGGTCCAGTTGGTATACCCTTTGTCTCATTATTATTAACAGCTCTTACTTTAGAATCAAATTTATCATACTGCTTATAATCCTTAGATCTATCTCTCTCATTCTTTTTGTACTCTTGCTTTGCTTTTTCCTTTCCGAGCATTGCCCAAGTCAAGCTATGTGTATATATATTTTCGTAACATTTACTTAAATCAATCTTGAGTAAATATTTGAATCCTAAAGAATAGCTTGTTCTCTCTAAATAATTCTTATAAAAATTTGACCGAACTTCATAACCTTCTATTTCATATGGTTTTACATCACTAGAATAAGAATGTGTATTCTTAAAAAACATATCATCTATTTTTATTCTATTCGTCTCAATTTCCTTGGTTAAAATCATGAAGGTTTCAATGTGTGGTACAGAAACAAGTCTTCGCTCCATCTCATTTTTATAACAAGAAATAATATGACAAGGTGTTGATCTTACACTTATTGCTTTCAGATTTTTTTCTAAATCCGAAAAAACATTAAATCCCTTTTTAATATGTACTATGAGATTCTTTGTGGTAAATACGTTTTGAGGAAGATTTTCTGGAAAGTACCCGCATTTAATCAAATTGTATTTTGTAAGTTCCATCTTTTCCTCCTGAAATTATTTTGCCTAACGTTTTGAGCGCTAGCACTGTAAGCGGCCGCCTTAGCGGATTGGCGCGAGCCTTGCCACCAAGTTATTGCAAGGGGCGTGACAAAGCTTATATTGCTAGAGCTATGTTAGATGACGTAACCTTTTTTTACTTGTTTTGATACTGCGCTGATTTGTTTCGTCAAACCAGAATTCGAACTTTCATTGAATCTTCAAAGTCCTTAATCAGTTCAATTTCATAATTGGATAGATCGTCATTATTTTTGACGATTCTTAAAACCGCATCATGTGAAGGTTTGTTACAAACTGATGTTAACACCTCAATAATAAAAGTTCGTTTTTCTTTAAAACTATACATATGCTTCTCAAGCTTATTGATTAACAAGTCTGATGTTAAATAACCTATTTTAACCAATAAAACTTGAATATAATAACCCCATTCTTCTCTTTTGTTGATGTTGATGTTATTACTTGGACCTTGATCGAGTAAATCTAATAAAGTATCTACTAAAACGTACGGCTCATTCATTTTAACAAAATTATCTATACATCTATCTTCAATTTCTAAGAAACTATCCATTTCTGCCTTTTGAACTTCATTTTGATATTTCGATCCATACCCCGCATAGGAGATAGGATCAAAAGGATACATCAAATCCAGGATTAAATTCGTTACATCTTCTTTTATCATCATTTTAGTCCTTTAATTATGTATTTCAATCATTCAAGGGTTATGTTATCTAACGTTTTGAGCGCTAGCAATGTAAACGGCCGCCTTAGCGGATTGGCGCGAGCCTTGCCTCCAAGTTGTTGCAAGGGGCGTGACAAACTTTATATTGCTAGAGCTCTGTTAGCAGACGTCTATATCCCTTCAATTTTTCATCCATATGTTTACAAGATTTCGATAATATAATTCCGGTTCTTCTTCGTCCAAAATGCTTATCCCTTTATCTTCAAGTATTTCATTCTTAATTAAATCGTCTATTATTTTATCAGTCACATCTACAAAATCTGAAAAGCTTAAATCGTTGCTTATCCTGTAAAACTCTTCATCTGAACAAAACCTTATTACATCATTCCGGTTTTCTATGAAATACCAAGTTGTGATTGCTGCTGCTATTGGGTTTCCTGTTAGCTCTCTAGCTTTACTTGCTGGTATTCGGAAGAAAGATACTACTTCTTTCTTGGTTTTATTGACAATTCGATACTCAACACCCATTGGAATTGCTCCTTAATTAAATCCTGTTTTTGATTTTTTCGTTTTTTAAGTATCTCATAACCGCTTTTAAATCCTATAGATGTCTGCTAACGTTTAAGCACTAGCGATGTAAGCGGCCGCCTTAGCGGATTGGCGCGAGCCTTGACCCAGATTATGCAAGGGGCGTGACAAAGCTTATATCGCTAGAGCGTTGTTATGCAATGTATATTTTGTCGGCGACTCTGAGCTTTTCTCTGGTTTCCAGCATAACGCAAGGCATATAAAATTGTCGAACCTTGGCGGGGTATTTGACCCATTAATGCAAATACCATGACAAGGTGAAGACAATAAATTAGTGCTGGACTCTGAGCTTTTCTCTTCTTCGCCGATTTTTTTTAAGCCGGCCCTGTTTTTCACTGTTTTTTAGCAGAGCATTACATTAATGTAAATGTCGTGCGTTGGCGGGGTATTTGCCTCATTAATGCAAATGCCATGACAAGGCGTAGACTTGCTATCAAATGCGATGCCTCTGTTTTTCTCTATCCGCCGGCTTAC
>CAZFST010000059.1:0-6567 GCA_964522015.1 uncultured Fusibacter sp.
GGGGTATCTCTGTATGGGATCCCTTCTAATTTAGAATCGTTATGAATAATTCGGGATGTAATTAATATCAGCACAAGGTAATGCATCTAGTAAAGGAGTTTTTCATATAATAAATCGAAACCAGCGACAATAAAAGAAACGTTGCGCAACATGTCTATTAGATAGTGCCGATTCTAAAGCTGAAAATCTGCAATGTCTACTCTGCTTGTCAGGTGGTGTATTGTGTCGCCTGACTATGGCTATTGAATCGCAAGATTGTTTGACGGCATGCAAACTTAGATATTGAAGTGATATTTCCAATGTGCTATTGAGTCAGTTGGGTTGTTATAAGCCTATAAGGAGGGGGGCTTGACTGGATATTTCCATTTAGAGATGAATTTTGATGATGACAGTAAGTGAAGAGGCAGCAGTGAGTCGGTGCTAATTTCTACTAAGATGTATGCTTTGGTGGATCACCCGTTGACGGATAGACCGCCGCTGCCAAATGCAGAACAGGTCAAGCGGTTGGAAGCATTTCGGAGTGAGGTGTCACGTGGGGTTTGGGAAATACATAATGTAGCATTACCAAATGATTTGGTGCATTGGACTATGCTGATTAAATCATCGAGGGTTGATTTTTATGGTACCATTACGGATCATGGACTCTATTTAGGGGCGATATTGGTTGATAGTGGCGCAGGCACGCAGAAGTTAAGCAACTCAGTGAGACTGCGTATGCAGCTAGTAAAAGTGAGCTGATGGTTAAGGCAAGTCATTTGCAATTGGATTATTTGGGTAGTGGGTCTGTTAAGACAAACGCTACACCGTGGACTTCGCAAATAGAAAAAACGGCTAGTAAAAAGATTGATGCTCTTGCAAGAGGGTCGTTGACTTGGTTGCTGGTTGAGAATAGGGTTATCGCTGATGTAATTGCGAAGATGCAAACTGCTGAGTACAGTAAGCGTGTGTTTGATTATTAGTATCCTTTGTTATTAAAGGCTGCAGGTCTTTATAATAGACCGCTGCGCTACTGGTCGGGACGGTTAAAACCCATGGGGAGCAGTATTATTTGTGTTCTGAAGGGTATGAGAATGAAGGGAATAATGATCGGGTTTATTTGGAGGCTTGGTTGAGGCGGTTTGAGTGAGTACTGTATCTAATTTATAAATCATACTGGAACAATCATAGCTGGCTGCTCACTCAAGTGAGAAATAGACTTGAATATAATGTTAAATATATTAGGAGGATTTTATGGAAACTAAAACTTATGATTTACATAATGAAGATGCCAGTGATGTCAAGATGAATGAAGATACAAAAGAAGCAAAGGATGACAGTTGCGATACCCAAGATGAAGAGATCATCAATAGCGACATGACACCTTCAACAGCAATAAAACTTTTGGATAAGATATATATGAAAGCCATTGATGGTATACCAGGCACTAATAGTGCAATAGAAATCGCAGAGGGGTATTTAAAGAAAAGTAAAAGCAAAGAAATCGCAGTTGATGATTTAATTAAATGGCAAATTGCCAAATGTGCAACATCTGGTTTTATAACTGGATTGGGTGGCATCATTACATTACCCGTTGCAATACCTGCGAATATAGCCAGCGTACTATATGTACAAATGCGTATGATTGCTGCAATTGCATATATTGGCGGTTATGATGTTAGAGACGACCAAGTAAAAACATATGTTTATGTTTGCTTGACTGGGAATGAAGCCAAAGATATATTGAAAAATGTTGGTATTAATCTCGCTACAAAATTATCTAAAACTGCAATCAATAAAATTTCAGGTTCAACCCTAACTAGAATTAACCAAGCTGTAGGTTTTAGATTGATCACCAAATTTGGGACTAAAGGGGTAGTAAACCTAGGCAAAATGTTGCCACTTGTGGGTGGTGTAATCGGTGGCAGTTTTGATGCTGCAGCGACAAGTGTGATTGGTAGTAATGCAAAACGTCTTTTTATAAGCTGATTTATTTGTGTGGAGCAAGCACAAAGAATATGATTTTAGTTTGAAAATGAGTAATAATAAAAATCCCTCACTAATCTACTAAGCGATATGTTTCGCTGATAGTAGACAGCTGAAATTATTAGGACCATAGGAGCCACACATGAAAATCTCTTACAATAAACTCATTAGAGATAAAATTCCACAAATCATTGAAGCGACTGGAAAAATACCGACTGTACGCGTCCTTAAACACGAGGAATATCTTAAAGAGCTAAATAGCAAACTAACAGAAGAATCTAACGAATGGTTGGGAAGCGGTAATACTGAAGAACTTGCAGATATTTTAGAAGTCGTTTTGGCACTTGCTACTGTAAATGGTATTGACTTTGAGCAGTTGGTTGACCTAGCCAACGAGAAAAGAGTTAATCGTGGCGGGTTTGATAAGAGGTTGTTTTTGGAATATGTAATGGAAGCTGAGTCTTAACGCGACTTAGTATAAAATGGACACTGGGCATTGCCGATTCTTAAGTTGGCACCAAACACGTGTAGTTGACATGACTAGATGGGAAACAGCTTGATTTCATATTTTCTTGGTTGTGTATTTTAAGAGCTACAAAGTAGAGGGATTATACATTTAACATCAACTGGAACTTAATAATTTGTTAACTTGATTGATCTGAAAATTTTTTAAAAATAACTTATAAAAACATGATATTCAAAAGGGAATTCTAGGAGTTATGTCGAATTTATATCGATAAGGAAGAAAGAAACTTAGAGGACTCTAACCAATGCTAATACTTGATTATCCTGATTTGAATCAGCCCATGTTATTTGAAGAATTAATCCAAAAAACGGGTTTGAAACGACGAAAGAATTGTCCCGCATTTATCAATTTTTGAAAAATCCTATCGTTGTGGAACCAATTGTATGTCAATATCACATTGCTTTGGGTAGACCCACAGTCCCTGTTCGTGTGTATATAAGAATGATGGTTATAAAAGCTTATCTGTGCGTTAGTTTTGAAGCTTTCAATGAAGTCATGGGAAAAACACAAATGTATAAGTGGATCTGTTGAATTCCGATGGAGATAGAAGTTCCCACACCAACAACCTTTATGTTAATCACTAGGAAGGATGGAGAAATCGTATAAGAACTTTACGACAACTTAATCCTTGTACCATATGATTCCCATGACACATTGTCGATTTTGAAGCAGGGATAACGGAAATCCAGTAAACGCCCCTTGCCTATGTTAAAGTGGGAAAAAGTACAAAAGGCGATTCGGAAAAATAAGGTGAAACGTCATTAGGTCAATACAATAACATCAGAACATAATACCTCGATCGTAGCTTACTTCAAAAATAAATTTTCCGGATTGTACCTTTGAGCGCAAGTTTTGTATAGGTTCTTTTCTAGTCTGAATGTCTGCCAAACTGGAAATAGGCAATCTTCAACATCTGAATGACAGGTGATATGATTGAACCACCTGTCCATGGCTACCAAAATGTATCACAACGCTCATAAAAATTAAAAACGGATCAACCCTTTTGTTTTTAAGGAGTTGATCCGTTTTATTTGCAGAAGTTACAGTAATATTAGCCAATATGATCTATCAATTTATTAAATAATTGAGTTGTAGCTTCAGCATCTCCAAGTGCGGTGTGTCTGCCGTTTACTCTAATGCCGAAATATTCAAACGCAACCTCTGAAGATGAACAATCTACATCTAATGATTCAGAATAAAATAAGAATTTGAGTATTGAGGCTGTATCAATGCTTCTGTGAGAAAAATACTTACTATAATTCACATTGTATTCTTGAAACAGAGCTTTAAGAAATCCTATATCAAAGTTCGTATTATGCCCACCAATTACTATTGGTATATCTTTCTCAAAAAAAGTATCGCAAAAGATTATGATTTCTTCTATTACGTTTAATGCGGGAATTGATTTTTCGACGTGACGGATTAAATCGATATTATTAATTAGCAATGAATTTGGTGATATCTTGAAGATTTCGTGTCGGAGAAATAATTCCTTCGTAGCAATAATACTTCGATCTTTCCAAGCAATTAAACCTATTGATAAAAGGCTATTTTGAAGTGGATCAAGCCCTCCAGTTTCTGTATCGATAAATAGAATTTCTTTATTTTTAGTCTTCATATTTTCTATTCCTTTTCTGCGCATAAATAGTTAAATAAACTCATTAATGTTTCGTTTCCACATAAAACCCAATAACGCTTAAATTTATCGTGGAAAGTCAACCAAAATATTGCATTTATAATCAGGATTAGGTGGAATGTGTTTATAGTGACAATCAACGATTTTTTGTATGTATAAAACATATAGATCAAATAAAAATGGTTGAAAATAAAAATAAAGGAAAGAGAGCGGTAAAAATTATATTTTGCAAGAAATTTAAATGTTAAAGTCTTCAAACCTTGCTGTGTCACAATTACATTTGAAATCTTGTAAATACTATACCATTTATCTGGAAATTCGATAGTGTATCTCTTGTTAAGTTTCTCAATCACCTTTTTTTTTATGGGTTCATTATCTTTATAATAACTTTCAACTTTGAATTCCAAAATATCAGAGAAAATACTTTTGGTAAATTTCACAAGCGTGACAATGTAATCAAGTATAGGGTGTTTCTTAGAATTACCTGAGAGTTCTTTTCTATATTTTTCATCAATAAGATAGAGTAAAAGGCAAAAGTTTTCGTTTTTTTTCATAGATCTTAGACTATTTTCGAAGGCAGTAAGCAACGTACGTAATAATTTATTTAAACCATCGTCAAATAGTATTTGACCAATTTTATATGGATATTTTGAAAACACTTTTATGACGTGCCCTAACAAATAACATACAAGAATGAACACCCATATGAGAATTAAATGACTATCTGTATATTTTTCTAGAAAGGCACCTGCTGGGTTGCTTACTACTAATTTATTTATGCCGTTACTGAAATCGAATATAGTCAATGGTAATAGCAAGACAATAGTAAAAACAAGCCCTGGAAGGAAAAGACCAATTATATCAAACATAAAATCTTCGAATTTCTCTAACATTTATGATCCCCCGACAATAGATAATGTAATAGTTGTTTAATAGTAGGACCATTTGGTGTTTTATTGAATGTTATCGCTTTTAGTTGAATTATCACAGAGGAATGGAATGGTAGAAATAAAATTGGTGAAATTAACTATAGATTGTTAAAAGATATTGTTCCTAATAGGTACACGCTCAAAAAAATATTGACAGAATTTAATTATGGTACGAGTCATTTCTGCAGTGTTTTTTTCTATATCACTATAATACACTACAAGAACACTTCTGAAAAGAAGAAGGTCTAAATTTTAAGATGCGTTACTATCAAAAAGTGAACATCTTAACAATGAACAGTTGTAGAAGTTTAAGCTGCGGGTCAGTACTGCCAAGCGGATATAATTGAATAATAAAAAGTTACCTGGAATTTGGATATGCAATCGCAGTATCGTAACCAGTTAACGTATGAAAAATTGAACTTGTATATGTTGAAGTATCTAGTGTATAGAGACAATTGCCCAAAGCGTACCCGGAGCAGTATCGGTAATAGGGCAATAAAAATGATATCTATGCCTAGAGTTGTTCACATGTTAGAGGGCGCCTGGTAGACTACCCAATCACAACGTAAACATCAAGAGCAGCGTTCGTTTTAAGTATTCAAATATCACGAGATAATCAGCCTAATAAGGCTGATTTAGCCTGAGTTATAGTTTGAAATAACAATTGAAGACAAGAACCGACTCTTAAATGAACAAAAAATAACGGGTTAACGGTAAAAGAATGGTGCGTTTAAAATAACGTTGCTTATGGTTCGTTTAAAATTTTTTCACAGGCAATTCGCGACCATAATTTTTATAATGCACCACAGTTGAAATAGGGTACCGTAAAGAAAAAATCTAGGGGCATTTCTTGGATTAGTTCTCCCGCTATGGCATCCCACAGTAAAGTCAAAGTCGCAGATGTGGAAGCCGTGTTCAAGCGTTCACAGTGGTTTGATTGTTCAGTGGATAATTGGGATAAGTATTTTTAAGATCCATGTTCCAGAGAATATCAAACCAAACTCACTAAGAGTTCTTGTGGAGGTGTTAAGGCAATGTTCTTAGAAGGACACCAAGCTAAACGCGATTATGTTACTTGTGGTTCCATCGATATAAGAAATCATATCGATGGTTTAGCTGCCATTATTAAGTATCGTTTTGACTTAGATCCATTTTCCTGTGAGCTTTTCGCCTTTTGTAATAAAGACCGAAACAAAATTAAGATTCTTGTATAGGACCATAATGGCTTTGGGCCATATTATTAAAGACTCGAGGTTGGGTTTTTTAAGTGGCCTAAACCAACCGATACCAAGAAATGTACGGCATTTTCAATGTGCCAGTTCAACTGGCTACTTGATGGTTTAGACCCTTTTCAAGAAGATCCACATACAGAAGTAATGGTCCGATAAATATTCTAGAACTGTTGAAAATTCAGCAGTTTGCTCTTATTTATGTGCGCTATAATATGGTATAATTAGTTATGGTGCGAGCTGCGAATCAGAGCGCAAATGTGAACTGATTCCTCTTGAGCAAAG
>CAZFST010000060.1:0-4805 GCA_964522015.1 uncultured Fusibacter sp.
ATGTTATATTTTAAATGCTTTCAGATTGGTTTTATGCTGCGAAAGTTGAGTTAAGGTTTAGGTGATCAACAGCGCATTTGCCATTTGAATAAACCTTACTAACTTCATTAAGAATCAGCATTTAGGTTGCTCCTTACTCTTCGTCACTGAGGGAATCAAATCCCAGCCCTTTTCCCCATACCGAACTAACGGCTAAAATATCCACAAAGGCATCTTCGTCCACCTGGGCAATAAACTGCTTAATCAACATGGATTCCCGAGGGGAACAAATGGTCACCACTTTGATTTTTTCCTGGTTGGTATAGCCACCGATAATCTTGTACTTTGAGATGCCCCGCTTGATTTTGTGTAAAATAAAGTCCTCAATTTCATCTTGGGCACTGCTGATGATTTCGAGCTTCATCAGGTTTTGTCCTAAACCAAACAGCACCACTTCAATGGCTTTTAAAAATACAAATTGGGTAATCAAAGCATAAAGAGCCACTTTGATGTCAAACACCAACATGGAGACAATTACCACCATCACATCGATTGTGGTGATAATCAAGCTCACTGATATAAAGGGGTATAAGCGTTTGTGAATGATTTTACCAATGGAGTCGCTACCCCCTGAAGAGTAGCCCCGCTTAAGGATCAAGCCAACGCCCAGTCCACCTACAATACCGTAATAAACCGATGCTAAAAACATATCATTCTCAGTTAAATTAAAGTTGATCATACTAAAGACCATTAGCACCATGGGAAAGGAAATAGACAGCAATATGATTTTCCCTGCCTCACGCTTTCCTAAAAAAATGTAGGTGGCTAAGAGGGTGGCCAGTGACAGGGCATAATAAAACCAAGTATAGGAAATCCCAAGCCATTCCTCAAGAATCAAGGAAATACCTGTAATACCCCCTGTCATCAGATTGTTAGGGGCAAGAATGGCACTAATGGCAAAGGCCAAAATGCACATTCCTGAAAAAACATAAATAAAATCCACTATCAGCCGTTGTGTCGGGTTTACTTTTCTGCCATTTGGCTTGATCACTGTCATCACCTCATCATTCTTTTAAGGTTTTAATCCACTCAGCTAAGTCATCTATCACATCTTGTGAAACATGGCCCGCATTTTCATATTCTTTAGGTGAGGATTCACCTTCACCCGTGATAAATAGGTGGTTTAAACCTGGATATAGTTTGTAAGTAGCCTGATTTCCAAGGGCTTTTTTCCACATTTCAAACTCAGACACCGTTACTTGATAGTCTCTCTCTCCTTGCATGACAAGCATTGGAATGGTCAACGTCTTGGCAATCTCAGTGGGGTTGTACTGACGGAGGGTATCCCAATAAGCAAAGCCGATACCAAAGGTCTCATTAACAGGTGTCTCTTTTGAATAACTTGGTGAATTGATTTTTTCAACAACCTTTGCCACAGCATCAATCTGATCCTGTTCTGGGGCTTCAACCTTACCATCTAAATTTGCAAGGTACTGATACTGTTTTAGCATAATATCTTGAATTGGAGTCACATTACCTGCAAGCATTGCAATTCCGGCAATACTGTCTTTACCCTGAGCAATTCTCGGTGCTTGATTAGCCCCAAGTGAATGACCCACAACCACAATTTTTTTGCCATCAATTTTTGCCTGCTTTGCAAGGGCCAGTACAGCTAACTGGGCATCATCAACCACTTCGTCGTAAACCGTAAAGCTCTCAGCCACCTTGGCATCTTGAAGCATTTTCTGATAAGTCAACGTCCGTTTATCATACCGTAGAGTTGCAATCCCCTTTGCCGCAAGTCCCTCAGCTAAATCTCTAAAAGGCTTATTTCCTAAAATTGTCTCATCACGGTCATTAGGACCGGACCCATGGACCAAAACCACTGCCGGAAAAGGACCTTCCCCTTTTGGGTAAGTCAGGGTGCCATTTAACATGAAGCCCTCAAGGCCAAAATCAACGGCCACTGTTTCAAATGCCGACACAAATGGAACTTCCTTATCTTTCACAGCGTTGGTAAAGGCATCAAAGTTTTCAATCTCACTGTAGTGAAAACCTGCAACAGCTCCTGTACCATCAAAAGTCACATTATAAACAATGGCTTGATTTGGATAGGCAACACCAATACTCACAATCAAGTGGCCGTCTTTTAAGGTACTAATGGTCCCTTTAAAAGACTCATAAACCCCATATCCAAGAATCAGTTCTGCCGAAATATCCTCAATGACCTTCTTTGTAAAGGCGGTTTTCATTTTCTCTGTAAAGGTATGTTTACTCAAAACCCCATCAAAATCTTTATCTAGAAAATCCTCTAAAAAAGTCTCGGCCTGCTTTTCAAGCTCTGCAATTTTCGCCTTGTCTTCACTGGTTGCAGCTGGTGTTTCTTGTGCCGTGGTTGTTACTGGTTTCTCTTCTACTGCCGCTTTCTTTTGACATCCTGTTATGCCAAATACTAAAAGTGCTGCCATGGCAAGAGCCGTCCATTTTTTTGCCCTACCTAAGTCTTCTTTCCGTTTTGGTTGATTTGTTTGTTTTAAACTAGACATGTGATACCTCCAAGGTTAAGTTTGATTCTGTGATCAAGAGTTATAAAAGAGCGAAGTTTCGCTCGCTTGAAGCGAGGTGTCGCTCAATTATTTAATAATTTGTAGATGGCTTTTGTTTCTTCTGGTTTCAAACCACTGTAAATCAAGGTTTTGTTGGCTAGTTTTATGACTAAATAGGGCTTACTTGCGCAGAAAATATAGAGTTCTGATTGACCGTACTTATTGAGGTTGAAATGTCCTCTTGAATAACGATCTGTTGCCGAACCATTGGTTTTCATACCTGGCCCTATATCTTCTGTCCATTCGAGGGATTCTATGGCATCAACCTCAAAGGTCTCCCCATAGAGGCCGGCTTCAATATGGGCCGTCCCTGATTCAACCCAAAACTTTGGTGCATTTACTTCATCGTATATAATCATACCCCAAAGTGGCAGAATTAATAAACCAGTGAAGACGATGGTTCCATATGTCATTAACTTGCCACGTTTGTTGCCCAGATTAACTGTAGAACCAATCCCTGCCTTACGATTGACGAAGGTCTTTTGATTATAGGGATTAATATAAAACATACCCCCATACCAGTAGCATTCCTCATCCGTTAAAACGGCCTCCAGTGATCCAGCTTCTTGATTGGCAAGTCTATTTTCCAGCCGCCGCTGTTGATGCCACTGTAAGATGAAAATAGCCAAGACAGGAACTAGACAAGCGATACCCAGTACAACCATCAGGTTTCCCACAGCTGATTGGTTTGCTGTTAAGATAAAGTAGAGCATGATATTGATCAACGCCTGAAAAAGTGAAAGGCCTGCGTACAAATACATGAGCTCACGCTTTTTAAAACCGTTGAGTTCAATATTCAACTGGGCATCAGCTGTATAAACCTGATTTTTTGATCTCTTGGTTTGAACTTGTGCAAAATAAAGGCTTGAGGTTGTCACTACGGTAACGGCTAGGATTACCAGTGCCATCACTTTATCTTGATTGGCAGATATCATCAAGGGCAAAACCCCTAATAAAATTGCTATCAAATGGGCCTCAATCCCTGGCATCCCTTTAATCTTTGCTTCAGAGGCTTTGGTATCCACAATGACACTGGCTCGTGTCTCTTGATAGTATCCCTTTTCCCTCTTGATGCGCTTTAGCGCCTCACCACCAATAATCTGCCACCTAACGAGTATCACTGGGACAGCAATAAACCATGCCATCAAATAACTAAAGGTCACTGCAAAATAGGTTCTCAAGAAAAAAATTGGCAGGATACTGACGATGGATACCACTAACCACCGTTTGAGATTCTTTTGATAGTCACTTAAGATTTGACTCACATCCGGATTTACAAGCAGTGACTCATTGAGCTGAATGCCTAAGTATTGGTGCGTTTTTTGAGAATAGAGGCCCTTGCTGTTTAAGTAAATCGACATGAGACAAATGCCCATTGTAATACATAAAATCCATTGCACTTTGTACACCCCCTAAAGTAACTGTCTATATATGGTTTTGACCCTATCGAGAATGGCTTCTTCGGACAAGCCACTGAGCTTTGCCTCGCAAATAATCAGGGCAAGCTCTTCTGCCATCAACTCAGAGAATTCGGTGCGTTTTGGTAAGACCTGGGCAATCTTTGCACCGTGTCTGCGATCAATGACGATATACCCTTCTTGCTTTAGTAAAGCATAGGCTTTATTGACCGTCATTGGGTTGATGCCAGCATCATCTGCCATTTGCCGGACCGTTGGAAGTGATTCGCCTAAAATCAATGTGCCCTGAGCAAGGCCTTTGACAATCTGATTTCTTAGCTGCAAATAAATCGGCACGTCACTTTCAAAATATAGCTGAATAATCACTTCCCACCACCTCCTTTAAGTTGAACTGATTATGTATCGGTGTCTCGTTTGTATTATACGTCGTAATACAAACAGTGTCAATGCCACTAGTTAATAATGACAAAAAAGAAATACAGCAAGGTCATTATTAAGCAAAAAAATTAAAACCACTACATCGTTTCATATGTAGTGGTTTTCAGGTGACAAATGGGTTTGTAAGATTAAAAGTAGGAAGCAATAAAAAAACAAAGGCAAAAATTATAAACACTACATCATGGTTTGAAGGTAGTGTTTTTCAGGTGACATATGGGTTTGTAAGATTCGAAGGCAAAAGCACTGAAAATACAAAGTCAAAAAATAAAAACACTACATCTTTTGAATGTAGTGTTTTTGTGGTGCCTGGAGGCGGAATCGAACCACCGACACGAGGATTTTCAGTCCTCTGCTCTACCGACTG
>CAZFST010000061.1:0-4311 GCA_964522015.1 uncultured Fusibacter sp.
AATTTTCGGGGCTTGATATTACATTTTAGGCATTATAAGTCCTAAAGTCAGGACCAATAGGCGTCGTTCGGACAGGCATCTGGCAGTGTATACAGCATGTTAATGGTGGCAAGGGCGATGGCTTCTGCATCGTCACTGTCACTTTTTTTGTACATGGCTCGGCACTTGGCTTGTCTGTGAGCAAGGGATGTGTTTACATCCTTGACCATCAAGCCTTTGGCAATAAGCCACACTGCTAGCCCTCGACCGTAGCCGTAGGCATTCTCTAAACCATAGACAGGTTCTTTGTTTTCGGTACAGAATTTGTTCACTTTTCTTATCAGCTTAGGAAATTCAGCTGGTGTATTGGCGAAGGTAATTTCGCCGAGTTTTGTGTTCCAACAGTCTAAAATGACTGCGGTGTGGGATTCCTTATGCAGGTCTATGCCCACATAAATCAGGTCTTCTTTACGCTTATTCATTCAACATTGTCCTCCTGTTTGGCAACCGAACTACAACCTCAACTGATAAGTCTCTCTCCTGGAATTACATCCTCTGACAACCAAGGGGACAAGGGTGGGTAAGTATTATTGGGTCTAGGAGAACCAGTCTCCGTAGCAAGAGTACACCCTGTCAGAAACAGGTAACTTCTGGAAATAGATTTATCTATCACGAAGTCGTGTGTGTGATGTTAACTCTGGTTCAGCTCGATTACAAGTCAAACTTTGAGGAAAATGTTGAAAACACTATGATTCAAAAAATAATAACAGCAGATAAAGAAAAGTATTAAAACCTTTTTCTTCTCTGCTGTTGATTGATAATTATTGTTTTAGTTCTAGTCAGTCCAGCTAGGATTTTTGAGAAACCGTCGCCCCCCTTAAACCCCCCAGTTGCGTCCCAGTTTACCACAGTCAAAAAGAGTCGTCAAGGGTGGGTTCACCATGAACCGAGGGGGTGCAGGGATGACTTTTAGTCTAGCTGATCAAGGTCAGAACTTTTAGCTGAGAAGTAATGCTGTTTTAAAACTTAAACCGTTGCCATCACTATGCTAAGAGATTATCTTGCTTTTGTGTGCCTCACGTTCGCCCTGTGTCGCATTTTCTAGTCCTCAGTCGAGCAAGGATGTCACTGAGGATCATCAAAGGCGAATTTGAGGCTTTGTGACCGAGTGATTCATGAGCAGCCACTCAGCTAGTTGAGACTAAAGCATTGCCGTTACTGGCTTAAGAATTTAGTTGCCCACCGGTCGCACACGTTCGCCCCGTGTGGCGTTTTCTCATCCCAAGTGGAGTAAAGATACCACTGGCGATGAGAAACGCCTGTTTGGGGCTGGTCGTAACCTTCGGTTACTGCTCGCCTATGCAACCGAGGCGAATTTGGCGAGCGTTCCACTTCGCCTTTTTAGGGCAAAACCACTGCCTGCTCTGAATATTATTACGGTGCAGGATAAAGCCGCGTGGTCGCCTTGCGCCTGCGACAAAGCACAAACGCCGGCAATGCCGACGTTTGTAAGCTGCTTATGACGTGGTCGAAATGATCCCTTTGTGTGTCAAGTAGCTGGTCGGCTAAACCCGAAAACCGCTAGTACAAGCCACTTTCTAAGTGTTTTCTAGGTGAACAAATTGGTAGTTGGTCTGCTAGACTATAGGAAATATTTCTACTTGGTTAACATTCACCGTGAATGAAATAACATCGCTCACGTTGATATCAGTGTTTTCAATCTCAAGCATCTCAATCCAGTTGGCATCGAATCTAACGACATAAATATCATCTTCATCAATTACCTCACATGTTCCACGAAGATACAATGTCTCATCTGAATTAACTTCAGCTTGAGGCGAAAGAGATACATTCTCAACACTAACATCACTTCCTAAAAGCATTGGCAGTGATAATTCGACATCATACTCCTCATTCAACAGAGGTGCATCTTTAGATTTCCACAATCCCTTGATAGATCCTATTTTTGTTCTTCCAAATACAGTGATTACACCAGGTTGATTCTCGTTTAAACTCTCAATTATTATTCTCATCGTTTTTGCACCCTCTGCACAATATTCTCAACTAAATTATCAAACCATGTTTCTAAGTGATAATGAAAATTCTTTGTCCCCATTCCACTCATTTCATGTTCTCCAAATCTTATACTGCGAGTTCCATCAGATGACCATATTCTATCTGGAGATTTCTGCCCAGTAAACGGATCGATATCCGTCTGGTTATTTCCAAGAAACTTGTCCCAATCGTCAGTAGCATTTTGCGGTCTAACTGCTTTGCCGCTGTACGTTTCTATTTCGGGACGATCATATTTGCTATTTACTTTAAAGTTTTTCTGCTGAGAAGCAGTTTTCGCTACATCATCAACCCCACCCTCACTAGCAGCACGAGCAATATCATCCACATGAGGATTCGCTATGCCACCCATTGCGAGAAAGGCTACATCGGCTGCAGAGGCAACATAATTCCCCTCACTGATATCCTTGATCATAAGATTATAATCTAGTGCAAAATCAGGTTTTGAAATGATGTTGTTAATATACTGTGGTGCAACTGCTGGCAATGCACTTATAAACGATGGTGTTGCCGCAACTATTCCAGGTATTATCGGTGCAACGATTACTGCCATGCCAACACCCGCCGCGACTGTGCTCTGCATCACATGTTCATCCGACACAGGCATGGAATACAAAGTGCCTTGGCGTAGAGTTGTTCTTGAATAACCACTGTAATTGCCTTCGGGTTTGTTAACCCATTGAGATGTAGTTGCATAAGTTGGGCCTATACCATGGCCTTTACCTGATGAAACCATTCTTGTTGTTGAGATTTTAATCTTTGGCGTTATAACTTCATTTGAGTCTTTTGTCCGATCCGGTCGTTCTTGTTTTGCAGTAGACTTGATAATACCACTGGCAACTTTGACTAAGCTCATGACCTTTTGGACAGATTGTTGAAGTTGCTTTCCTGTAATAGCCTTAGTTGTAGAAGGTTTTGTGGGCTTGGCCACCACAACTTGCCCATTCTTCTTCGTATCAATCACTTCTCTATGACCGCTCGGATCACTATACCTAACCGGCTCATTATGACAATACGTATACAGATTCAGGGATAGTCCATTATCTCTTTGGCCTCTGTAAGTATCCTCAGAGATAAATCTCGCTACTTTTGGACTGTAGTACCGTGCTTTTAAGTTGTAGAGCCCATTCTCACTGTCATGTTCGTAGCCCCCGTATTTGTAGGGGTTCCCCTGACCATCGGTCTCCTCTGTCAAATTACCAAAGGCATCGTAGTCGTAGCGGCCCGATAATGCGCCGTTTCTGTCTAATAGGGCTGTGACGTCGCCATGGGCGTTGAAGAAGTAACTTAGTTCTTTGCCTGTCACATTGCGCTTTAAGATTGTAAGACCGCGGATGTTCTTGGTAAGTGTGGCGTTATGAACCGCTAGCTCCAATAGGCAGTGCTTGCCCTCGTAAAGGTAGCGAGTGATGATGCCGTCCACTGATTTTTCCACTCGGTTACCCTGGGCATTGTACTTAAATGTCAGGGATTTGCCTGGTGGTTGCGAAGCGATCAAACGATTTTGTGAGTCCCAAACCTGTGTTGTTGTCTTGGTTTCCGTCACAAGTTGGGTTTGTTGATCAAATGTCTTTGTCACCTCTGTTAGCATGTTGCCGTTGGCATCATACGTGAATAGTGACGATGTCACCTTAACAGAACTGGGTGGTGATTCCATCATAGCAAAAGATACTGGAGATGAATAGGGTGATGTTTGAGAATTGTCTGATTTTATTGATTTTTTTATTGCCCGTGTTGGTGAACTAGTGATTTTTGTCTCAATTGGATTTGGCATTGCATATGCTACCTCTTGATTTGATGATAGACAGCCAGAACAACCTTGTCCACATTGCTCACTTTGGCATGACTCGGCACACGCGTTAAAAGTGTACCATGAGGAGATTGGCGCTGATGCATTACCTGCGAGGTCAATCGCGACGGCTTTAATAATTGTTGTAGTACTCACATTAATAGGTGTGGTATACAATGTGCCACTAACTGGAGTTGGCGCTTTTAAGTTTGTGGTGTAATAAATACTAGCTGTTGCATCTGTTGTTTTCAAAGTGACTGTAAATGGATTAGTAAAAGATTTCGTCTCTGGCGTGATCGTGAGTGTAGGTGCCACATTATCAAAGGTATAAGTGGCTGTGGCCACTGCTGAGGCATTTCCTGCTGGATCAATAGCGATGGCTTTCAACGTTGTTGTTGTGCTGATATTAAAGACTGCTGTGTACTTTGTGCCATTTACTGCGCTTGGTACGGTGCCATTTGTGGTGTAAT
>CAZFST010000062.1:0-4161 GCA_964522015.1 uncultured Fusibacter sp.
CTATTTTTCAACCGTTTCCGCGATTTTATGTGTAGTTACTCCTAAAGTCAGGAGTAGAAGTCTCTCAAAGAGTGATGTATCAATCTGTCTTTTCAATTCACGTACAGACCAATTTGAGTTACTCGATTCTTGCTGATAAAATGATCTCGCATTTTGATTTGATACGTTTAACAGTTCACAATAATGTGACCAAGTCAATTTAACAGACAGTGTCTGTTGATTTACATAGTCGAGATAAAATCGTCTCATATATTGTAAGTTTGAAACTGAAAAGCCCTTCCCAAGTTCTCTTGTCAACTCTTTAGATAATGATTTTAACAATTGTTTGCCATATTCAGCCTTTTGAGAACCAGATTGTTCATTTTCCACAATAATTCTACCTATATTCCAATAGGCTAATAGAAGTTCATTATTTATGGTTCGTGCAACTTTTTCTCTAGATTCGGTTAGAATTCGTTTGATTTCATCTATGACCGATTGATTTTGAAGCTCTAGCATATTAATTCACATCCTTTCACCCGATTGTCCTTAGAACCGAATTATATCACATATCACCATGGCGAACGAGTGTTCTATTACGCCTCAACCCCTATCCGTAATATACCGATAAAGCCCCGCCTCAACCCCATGACTCAGTTTAAAACCCATACGCACCGCCGATGTTTTCCCATCGGCCATCACCACAGACCAAACCTTACCAGGAAGATGCGCCATATCCCCCATATAATAAAAATCCTGCCCCTCGTCGTTGTGCTTCTTAACAAACAAGGGAATCCGCATCCCAAGAGCCACATGCCCAGTAATGGCCACCACATCCGGACTGGTAACACTGCGCTTAGACTTACTCATCCAATCAAAGTGACCCCGGTCCACAAAAGCATCCTCGTACTGAATGGTTGCCGAAATACTCTCATCCTTGTGATAATTGATAAAGGCCGCGCAATCGGCCTTGTCCCCACTAACCATATAGCCCCCAACATTTTGGGCCACTGGATTCTCATCCCAATTGAGAATGCGAAACACATCCTTGCGAGAATACTTGCGGGCCAGCACAAACCCATCCACCCAATTGGCCACATCATAGCCATCAGAAAACACATGAACCCCATAAGCCAAGACATCCAGCAAGTACCGCTTAAAACCATCATGGGCCAAAAGTTCTAAAAACTGCGGGGTACAGACCACCATATCATGGCGCATCTCCACTAAATGATAATTGTATTTAAGCCCCACCTTAATTTTAGAGGCCTTCTCTTTTGCCTCAGACTCAGAATGATTAGATGGGGTTATTGGTGTGGCAGGGGTGCTGTTCTCAGTAACAAATAAAAAGTTAGCGTTATTCACGGCAGACAAGAGGGTTTTATGGGTTGGCACATACTTGTAGGCGTTGAAAATAGATGACTTCAACGCCTCTAAATCCACAGCCCCCTGGTCAATCAAGAGTTGAACCATCACAGCTTCTTCCACCCGCTTACCGTTGGCAATCTCCTTTGAAAAGAGGGACAAAAGATGGGTGTGGGTAGGGGTTAAGGCCAGAGTCTTTGCAATGTCAGGTTCTTGCTGGGCCACAAAATTGTAGTAAGAACGGCTGTAGTCCACATAAAGGTAGGGATCTCGACTGCCATGATTGACAAAGTCCATCATCATGGGAGACCTGCCCAGTTGAAACTTCAAGAGGGTGTAGTCATTAACCAAATCCTTTTTTCTTGACATCTTAGCTTTATTGATGGCATCAAATATCCGCTCTTTGGCAATACGCTCAAAGTTCACCGTAGAAGCACCTGGGAGCACTTCGCTCTCCCCTGCCAGTAACTTTCTAAGGTTGTCTTTGTTGTAACTGGCATCCCCGTAAAGGGCAATGGGCACCAAATAGTTGTTGCTGTAATTGCCAATAAAATCAATCACCGTGAGGTACTCTTTGCCATCTGTTTTTCTAAGTCCACGGCCTAGCTGCTGCACAAACACAATGGCCGATTGGGTTGGTCTGAGCATTAAAATCTGGTTGACCCTTGGAATATCAACGCCCTCGTTAAAAATATCCACTGAAAATACATAATCAAGACGCCTCTCAGGGTCATCGCTCTCAAGCCGCTCAATGGCTTCTTCTCGCTCACTTTCAGAGCTGTCCCCACTAAGGGCCAGGGCATAAAGACCCCTTCGATTAAAGGCCCGGGCCAGTTCGACGCTGACCTTATTGGAGTTGCAAAACACCAAACCCCTGATACGCCCCTCATCGCAGCCATACTTTTGGGACCGATCAATGATATGGTTAATCCGCTCTTCTGAAACAAGCTTCAAAAATCCAGCTTCTTTATCCAGTTCTTTCTCGTCCACCTGGATATCTGTAATGCCGTAGTAGTGAAAGGGACAGAGCATCTCTTCTTCAAGGGCCTTGTGAAGCCTAATCTCGTAGGCGATGTTGTAGTCAAATTGGTTAAAGATATCAAAACCATCGGTTCGCTCTGGGGTGGCTGTCATACCAAGTAGAAACTTAGGCTTAAAATGCTGCAGGATCTTTTGGTATGTGGCAGCACCTGCACGATGGGTTTCATCTATAACAATATAATCAAAGTGAGCCCCATCATAGAGTGATAAATTCTCGTCACGGCTCATGGTTTGAATGGTTGAAAACACAAAGTCTTTGTCACCTTCTCTACGACTGCCACTAAAAAGGTCTGTACTATATTTGTCACCAAAAATTTGAATATAACTCTCCATGGCCTTATTGGCAATGGTTCTACGGTGGACTAAAAACAGCATCCGTTTTGGTTTAAAGGCTTGCACGTCAAAAGCCGACAAAAATGTTTTGCCGGTTCCTGTTGCGGATATTAAAAGCGCCTTGTCTTTTCCAGCAGCACGGAGGGCCACCAAATTGCTAAGGGCTTCTTGTTGCATCTTGTTAGGGACAATAGACCGAGCAGCTAACCGCGCCACCACCCGAGACTGTTGATATGTAAAGTTGCGCTGGGCCTGATAAATCTCCCTGTACTGCTGAATAAAATCGGCATCCGCAACCGGCGCCTGTTCAAATTCAGACTTAAAGGCCTCCAAGGCTTCAAAGATAATCTTTGAGCCACTAAGAGCCGTCACCCGTAAATTCCATTCCTTATTTCTAGTAAGGGCATTGGCCGTTAAATTGCTACTGCCCACAATTAAACTATAATGGGTATCATGTTTAAAGATATAACCCTTGGCATGAAAATCACCCTCGGTGACAATACGCAGCTCAATATTAGGCAGCTGCCCAAGCCTTACCAGAGCATCTGGCTGGGTAAAGTTCTGATACTGGGAAACCAGTACCTGCCCCTTAACCCCCCTTTGGGCCAACTCTTCTAGGCAATTATAAAGGACCGCTACACCACTGGTGGTCAAAAATGCCACCGAAAAAATAAAGGATTCACAGGTCTTTAACTCCCTAAGAATCGTGCTCAAAATCTTAGTATTGGCTCGTTTGCTATTGACCACTAGCTGGGGCTGATAAGGAGAATAAGACTCGTGAGCCCTACCAATAAACCCAGTCTCTAAAGAATTACGCAGAACCGACCTTACTTCCATAACATGCCCTCACTCTCAGCATCAGAAACATCAGCAGTATCCCGTACCAGTGCCTCAACAATGGGCACATCCGCACCAGCCCAGTCAAGCTCACTAAAGCGCTCAACCGGTAACCACTGAAAAGCCACATGCTCTTTAAGCATCAAATCCTGAGATTTTGCTGTACACAAATAACTGTGCATCACAAGCCTAAAATCTGGATAGGCGTGATCCACCGTTACATACTTTTGGTCCACAGAAATATCCAGCTCAAGCTCCTCGTGAATCTCCCGAAGCAGAGCCGCCTCTTCGGTTTCACCACTTTCCACCTTACCACCTGGAAACTCGTATTTGTAAGAGATGTAATCATATTTACTGAAATTACGCTGAGTGCACAGGATCAAATTATTGAATCTGATAATGGCAGCGACTACGGTTATTGTTTTCATGGATACCTCGTATATTTATAAAGGATGCTGCAAACAGGGTTCTACAACTTACTAATAAGCCAAAATTACTCTTATCTCAAGAGGATTCAGTTCACTCTCACGCTATGATTCGCAACTCGCTCGTCTTGAGTAAACAAGGGCGTTGCCGCCCAAGCTCCTCATCAGAACCGCACGTGCC
>CAZFST010000063.1:0-3310 GCA_964522015.1 uncultured Fusibacter sp.
ACCATCCTCACCGACCGCCGCAACAAGGAGGAGTGGCACCGCGTGGAGGCCGCCATCGACGAGATCTTCGAGGTGGCCCTGGCCCTGGGCGGCACCCTTTCCGGCGAGCACGGCATCGGCCTGGCCAAGAGCAAGTATCTGGAGAAGGAAACCAGCCGCGCCACCATCCTGTTCTCCCGTCGCCTCAAGAAGGCCCTTGATCCCAAGGGCATCTTGAATCCCGGCAAGATCATCGGCGAGTAGGGGGGAGTCGCCATGGCCGAGATGAAAGAACTGCTGAGCCTGCTCGGCGAACTCGACGACCAGCTGGTGGGCTGCATGCGCTGCGGCATGTGCCAGGCCGTGTGCCCCATCTACGCCGAGACCGGCCGCGAGGCCGACGTGGCGCGCGGCAAGATAGCCCTGCTGGAGGGCCTGGCCCGCGAGATGGTCAAGGACCCCGAGGGCGTGCAGGACAAGGTCATGCGCTGCCTGCTCTGCGGCTCCTGCGCGGCCAACTGCCCCAGCGGGGTCAAGGCCCTGGACATCTTCCTCAAGGCCCGCACCATTTTGACGGGCTACCTGGGCCTGTCCAAGGTGAAGCAGGCCATCTTCCGGGGCCTGCTGACCAAGCCCAAGCTCTTCAACACCATGCTCGGCGTGGCCGGGAAGTTCCAGGGGCTGTTCACCACCCCGGTGAACGACATCATCGGCTCGTCCTGCTCCAAGTTCCTCTCGCCGCTTCTGGGCGACCGCCACCTGATGCTGCTGGCCAAGACCCCGCTGCACAAGGAGGTGCCCAGCCTGGACACCCCGGCTGGCGCAAGCGGGCTCAAGGTGGCCTTTTTCCCGGGCTGCCTGGCGGACAAGATTTTTCCCCGCGTGGGCCAGGCCGTGCTCAAGGTCCTCAAGCACCACGGCGTGGGCGTATATCTGCCCGCAAACCAGGCCTGCTGCGGCATCCCGGCCCTGTCCTCGGGCGACCGCCAGAGCTTTGAGAAGCTGGTGCGCGCCAACCTGGACGTCTTCGCCCAGGGCGAGTTCGACGCCCTGGTGACCCCCTGCGCCACCTGCACCTCGACGCTCAAGAAGATCTGGCCGGCCATGGCCTCGGGCATGAGCGCCAAGGACCAGCAGCGCATTGCGGAGCTGGCGGACAAGGTGGTGGACGTCAACGCCTTTGTGGCCGACCGCCTGGGCCTGACGCCCCCGGAGCCCAGGCCGGGCGCGGCAAGCGTCACGGTGCACGATCCCTGCCACCTCAAAAAATCCCTCGGCGTCTCGGTCCAGCCGCGCACCGTGCTGCGCATGAACCCGGCCTATGCTGTGGTGGAAATGAACGCTTCTGATGCTTGTTGCGGCTGCGGAGGCAGCTTCACCTTGCAGCATGCGGAGATCTCAGCCAATATAGGGAGGCAGAAACGGGACAACATCGTGGGCGCAAACGCCCAGGTGGTGGCCACGGGCTGTCCTGCCTGCATGCTGCAGATCTCCGACATGCTTTCACGCTCCGGCGACCGGATCGCCGTGAGGCACCCCATGGAGATCTACGCAGAGTCACTCTAGCGAGGTCAGCTCCCGGCGTCGGGCCCCCGCCCCCACCCCCCCAGCACGCCGCCGCCGGGAGCCCCATGGAAGGGCATCAAAACCAAGGAGCGTATTCGTGGCAGACACCTTATTCGTCACCGGCGTGGAGCCCCGCAGCGGGAAATCCGCCATCGTGCTGGGGCTCATGCAACTCCTGTTGCGGGACATCCGGCAGGTGGCCTTCTTCCGGCCCATCATCAACGCCTCCGAGGCCACGGCCAAGGACCACGACATCAACCTTGTCCTCAGCCAGTTCAACCTGGACATGCGCTATTCCGAGACCTTCTCCTACACCATGCAGAAGGCCCGGGAGATGATCAACCAGGGCCAGCACGAGGCCCTGCTGGAGAAGGTCTTAAACGACTTCAACTCCCTCAAGGGGCGCTTTGACTTCATCCTGTGCGAGGGCACGGACTTTCTGGGCTCGGACCCGGCCTTTGAGTTCGACATCAACGCCGACATCGCCGCGAACCTGGGCTGCCCGGTGCTGCTCGTCTGCAATGCGCAGAAGAAGACCCAGGAGGAGATCGTGGCCTCCGCGCTGCTGACGGTTGAGTCCTTTGAGGACAAGGGCCTGGACATCCTGGCGGCCATCATCAACCGCGTGGAGGACGTGGACGGGGCGGGCATGGTGGAGGAGCTGCGCAGCCATATCCGCTGCCCGGAATGCTTCCCCATCTACGTCATCCCCGAGGAGCAGCGCCTGGGCAAGCCCACCGTGGCCGACGTGGTCAAGTGGCTGGACGCGCGCGTGCTCTACGGCCGCGACATGCTCTCGAACCTCGTGGACAGCTACGTCATCGCCGCCATGCAGCTGGGCAACTTCCTCAACTACATCGAGCGCGGCAGCCTGGTCATCACCCCCGGCGACCGCTCGGACATCATCCTGGGCTCCCTGGCCTCCCGGCTCTCCACCAACTATCCGGACATCTCGGGCATTCTGCTCACCGGCGGCCTCGATCCCTCGGAGTCGGTGCGTAAGCTCATCGAGGGCTGGGTGGGCGCGCCCATCCCCATCTTGATCGCCCAGGGCCACACCTACAAGACCGCGCGCATCCTCTACGACTTGTACGGGCGCATCGAGCCCGGCGACCAGAACAAGATCCAGTCGGCCCTGCGCGTGTTCGAGGAGCACGTGGACATGGCCGAGCTGCGGACCAAGCTGGTGGCCGCCAAGCCCACCACCGTGACGCCCAAGATGTTCGAGTTCAGCCTGATCCTGAAGGCCAAGACCCTGAAGCAGCACATCGTCCTGCCCGAGGGCACGGGCGAGCGCATCATGCGCGCGGCGGACATCCTCCTCAGGCGGGGCGTGGTGGACCTCACCCTGCTCGGCAAGGAGGCGGACATCCGCAACAAGATGTCCCAGCTGGGCCTGGAGCTGGAGGGCGTGCGCATCGTCGAGCCCCTCAAGTCCCCGAACTACGAGGACTATGTGCAGACCTACTATGAGCTGCGCAAGCACAAGGGCATCCGCGAGGAGGACGCCCGGGACCGCATGCTCGACCCGACCTTCTACAGCACCATGATGGTCCACAAGGGCCACGCCGACGGCATGGTCTCCGGGTCCATCACCACCACCCAGCAGACCATCCGCCCGGCCTTTGAGATCATCAAGACCAAGCCCGGCTCGAGCATCGTCTCCAGCGTCTTCTTCATGTGCCTGAAGGACCGCGTGCTGGTCTACGGCGACTGCGCCGTGAACCCGAACCCCACGGCCGAGGAGCTGGCCGAGATCGCGCTC
>CAZFST010000064.1:0-3216 GCA_964522015.1 uncultured Fusibacter sp.
CTAGCCATATCAAGCTATTGCTGGGGTTATTGGTGTGCGAAAGTTGAGTTATTAAACTAACTGCAATGATGCTTAGTGCTACTTCTATGACTTTCTTATTTTCACTCATGACCGTTTCCCCTTCTAAGGATATCAAAATGCGATTTATATTTCTGAACTGTCCTACACGTCTCTTGGGAGAGCGGCTAGACCTCATAGGTCCCTAACATGACTCTCTCTGCATATTCTTGTTTTGTCATGCACTAATATTGTGCTCTCACTTCCATAGATGACTATTCTATCTTTTTCCTGAAACCTAAACCCATGATAGGGCCAGCTGATTGTGTACAACCCCCTTTGGAAATCTAAAGTTCATCGGGTCCGGTATCTTCCAAATAGATTTCACCGGAAATCAATACTCTGCCATTATCAGGACATCTCAGCGTAAAGGTCTTGCCTCTTGTGTTACCTATATCCAGATCTCCATTATTCAATAATGTGTAGACACTGGGGTATATGTTTTGCCATAGCTCGTGACATAAAGGCGGACAGACGTCTTCCACAAAGAAAACGTCACCCTTCTTATGGTAGTTACCACGGCATTGACTTTCAATGATAGTCAGTTTCACTTTCATAGTATCTCCTAAGTATGACCTTCAAATGAGTGTTTTAGGTTTGAGAAACCTTGGGGAATCTGACTTGGCTAGGCCACTTTGGCATTGGCGCTTGTTGATGTTCATAACCCTGATGGATCATCCACTGACTATTGGGGTCCGTTGTAATCTCAAGATGATATGTGTGGTGTTTCAAACCTTCAAGAACTTCTTTGCATGGGGTATACATAAACTGTACACGGGTGAACCCCCAGTGGCGCGCGGCTATGACAAGTTCGATTTCACTAAGATTTTGGTAGAGGGCATACACTTTTAACAGAGTACCGTCACTTTCCAGAAGGGCTTTTCCCATGGGTTCACCGGTTGGACTCATGACTTGATAAATATTCTGACTAAAGCCCATGACATAATAGAATTTCAAAATCGCCTCGTCGTTCACCACTTGAAGGGCTGCATCACTTAGAGGTTTCGCTTGCTTGAGGGCCACTAATTCTTGGGCCGTG
Organism: uncultured Fusibacter sp.; assembly: GCA_964522015.1. Taxonomy (GTDB): domain Bacteria; phylum Bacillota; class Clostridia; order Peptostreptococcales; family Acidaminobacteraceae; genus QQWI01. The sequence goes on from CAZFST010000064.1 coordinate 1,097, forward strand.
ATTGTAACCTTCGGTGCTTGGATTTCTGGCGGTTGCGGGTTTGGTTGTATGTGTTCCGACGGCTCTGAACTTGACGCAAGGTTCACTTCAAAACTTGGCTCAAGATTTACCTCAAAACTTGACTCTGTCCAATGTTCGAAACCCATCAGTTGATAGAGAGGGATGGCTTGGTCGTCCGCTGACAGAAAATATTGGTACTGATCAGGTGGATAGATGCTGAAAATCTCCTGGAATAATGACTTGGCAAGCCCTCTACGTCTATAATCCGGGTGAGTCATCACCGTGCCGACTTGTAGGGCCTTAATGGTTTGCCCATTGATGATCAGTGTCATATGGCTTACAGACACATTGGCCACTGCTAGGTCACCATCAAAATAAGTAAATGGCTGGTATGTATTATCCCATGCCCCCGACTGATACCAAGGTTCAAAGTCCAAATCGAATACTTGGACAGAAAGGGCGATAAAGGCTGCTCTTAGTTGTGTGTCTTCTTTGAAGTTAGTTTTGAGCTGATAAGTGTTCACTTTTTTCTCCTGAATTTTTAAGTGCATCAAGGGTTGCAGCGACGATATGATGAGTTAGATTAAACCAATTCTCTTTTTAATCTTTCAAATGCATTCATTACTCTGTGAGTTAATGATTCGTTTCTAATAATGTTCTTAAATAGATTAACCAATGCAGCTTGACGCTCAAATTGATAATACTTGAAGAGCGGGTTATACAAGTCAATTGAATAACCGCATCCCTCTCTATAGCCATCAAGAAAATGATTGTCAAGCAATCCGGCTACAGATACAATCGCTAACTCATATAATGGATCTCCGACTTCGCAATTTTCTGCATCAATCACATGAATTTCTCCGCTATTATAAATCATATTAGGTAGTCGCATATCCAGATGTAAAAGCGAGTTCGTTTTTTCAGCTTTTAGTCCAGAAAGCCGACATAATAACAGGTTTTCTTCTGACACTGTCAAAATATTATCTCTTAATAGCGGTGCCATTCTTTCAATCAATCTTTTTCTGAAGTTCAGCTCCCATTTTTCTGATTGATAAAATCCTACTGAATCATTATTCTCAGTACTATTAATCTCAATGCTGTTTATTTCAGCAGTCAATTTACCCACTTGTCTAAATATCTTATTCATACTGACCTCAGTAACATCTACCAAATATTTATCTAATGATACACCTTCAACAAAGGACATAATTTGATATGACTGATCATATATTTCTTTTGATTTGTCAATCACATAAATCTCTGGACATCTATTGGGAAACATGCGATTGACTGTCTTATAGAAAAAATCTTCTTTCTCAAATATATCTGACACAATAAACTTTTTCCCGTTCTCAACTTCGGTGTCTTTACCGGTTCTAAAAATCATCTTACTATTATTTTCAAGTGTTAGAAGCCAGGTTTCAAATGAAAATCCACCAGTCAATTGGTGTTGTTCAATGACTTTCTTCTTTGTGTACCATTCAACAGCATTTCTCATTCAATTACCTCACTTAACCTTGCATGTGCAGGCTGGTTGCAAGCTTAGACTGCTGATTGCCTATAGAAGTATCACATTGATTGCGCCATTTGTACAACCAGTCAAGTTGATTATCCATATCCGTTTCTTCTATGCAGTCCAAACCGAATATTTCCATAACCGTTGCTTGCGTAGCGAAATGCTGTATCGCTATTAGATCATGAAAGGCGTGCAATTCGACTTGGCTAAGGTCGCTGTATTTCTTGTATTCCGGTACAAATCTTGAAAGTACTTCATTTGACTTGTCAAAATTGCGCTGATCAAAATCGAAATACTTCGTCATATCGCATATCAACGTTGCATCATACATTGGAAAGCCTTCGCAGGATGTGTCAAAATCATGGATAAACAACTTGCCATCAGTGTCTTTTCGTATATTGCCATCGTGCATATCGCAGTGACAGTAACCCCGCGGCAAATCCTTGATTTTATCCCAAAGAGCGTTGCCATATGTCACGTATTCATTTAATCTCGGATAGCCTTTTGTTTGCAGAATGTCGATGTAGCGTCCTATGTGACATGCTCCCCCCACTTATAGAAGTGGGGGCTTCTTGTTTCAATGATTACCGCCTCATTTAACTGA
>CAZFST010000065.1:0-3109 GCA_964522015.1 uncultured Fusibacter sp.
ATAATAAATATATCAACAACAAATGATTTAAGCTACTAATATCCTAGACACCACAGGCTGCCCACCCAAAAGCTTAAATCCATTTGGTGATTTCTTCACGCGCATTCACAGCATGCGACTTCGACAAAGTTTGAGGACAAGAACGGCTTCGACAATTACTATTACGATTAATATGATGCTTGATATTATTAAAAGTATTATTCCAAAGTATGAAAATATGATAGGACCGAAATCCTCAAAGTTTGAGTTCAGGATGAGCTGCCAAGTATTCGTCCAAGGCTGCGAGATCCTTCACCTCACGGTAGGGAAGCCAGGTATCCTCTTCAGGTGCATAGCCCAACCAACGGACGCGGAAGTCCAAAGAAGCTGGACGAGAAGGATTACCGTGATGATCCACAATTTTCTCCACGACATACTCATCATTATCGCGCAAGGCGGCATCGTAACGAGTGTTTGTAGCAGAGTCAGACATGGGATCGGAACGGTCATGCCACGGGATGATTCGACTGGCATCGAAGTAAGTGATCTGCTGGGAAACAAGATCAATTACTGTATAAGTGTTGTTTTTGCGTTCGACTACCCGATACGGACCACGCCATCGAGGAGACAGCTTGGAAGGCGGACGAGAAGGGTAGCTGACCAAAACAAAGTCGCCAACGGCAAACTGGCGAGGAGTCTTCGAATTCTTAAGACGACGAGAATCCCAAGACTGTGATTGATGAGAACGGGAAGCTTCAGCAACAGCTTCAAGTTGTTCAGAAAGTTGTCGAACATAGTCAGTGATTGGAATAGACTGAGAGTCTTTGTGAGACAAAGCATCCCAACACGTCAATAGACCACGCTGAGGGGATATAGAATCACCGAATATGATACGAAAAGGGGCTGTGCCCAAAGCAGAGTGATAAGCCGAATTAACAATAAGTTCAACCATTGGAAGATACACTGGCCAATGATCAATAACTCTGCGATGAAACACAATAGCGCGAAGGTGGCGCATTATCTCTTGATTAGCACGCTCAACAATGCCATTCGCCTGAGGGCGATACGGAAGAGACATACGCTTAGATATGTTCCAGAAAGAGCAATATTCATCGAGAATAGCATTTGCATATTGCGTTCCCTGGTCGGTCATGATGGAACCAATGAGACCAAAGCGACCAGTGGTCTGATGCAAAGCATGAGCTGCTTCCAAAGCGGATGTGGATTTGGAAGAGAAAAGCAACGTATAACGCGAAAATTCATCGATAATCACGATGATATACTTAGAGCCGTCCTCAGCAACTGGTAGAGGACCAACGGTGTCTACGGCGACACAAGCAAAGGGCTCAAATGTATGACGATGAAGCGTCGGAGCAGGTGGCTGATCATCAACGCCTCGAATCTTCTGACAGATCGGACAAGATGCAATAAAAGCATGAACATCATCGTGCATCGTAGACCAAGAGTAACCAGCCTGACGAAGCTTACTCAGTGTAGCACGAAGGCCTAGATGACCCGATACTTCAGAATGAAAACGACTTAGGAGCTCGGAAGGGTCTTCTGCAACAGACTCCCCTCGGCAAAGAACTTGTACAGGAAACAACTGTACTTCATCAGAAGCAGATGAGCGCACAACACGGGACATCTCATCAGCAAAGATGTTGGTTGCGCCAGGAATATGGCGCACCGTAAAGTTGAACGCTTGAATGCGCAAGCGCCAACGAATTAATTTGGGAGCCGTGGCCTTGTAAAGCCACATTAAATTGCGGTGATCTGTCTCAAGAAAGAAGTGGACACCCCACAAATAAGGAGCCAAAGTAAGCATGCCATATACCGCGGCGTATGCTTCCTTTTCAATCACCGACCATCTCTGAGCTGCTCCCGAGAATGCAGTTGAAAAGAATTGAATGATTCTCTCTTCTCCTCCCGGAAGAACGTTAAGGAGGGCACCCCCAACTCCATAGGTACTTGCATCAACACGAAGTACTATCGGCAAAGTGTAATCAATATGGAATAGCACCGTCGTGGCAGCAATTGCTTCCTTAACTTTCTGGAATGCTTGCTCTTGTTCAGAACTCCAAGAAAAGCCACTTGTGACCTTAGTCAACGGCTGTATGATAGTTGCATAATCCGGTATGAAACGCTTAAAATAATTCGTCATTCCAATAAATCGACGCAATAAACGCACATTAGTAGGAGCTGGAATGCTCAATATATGTTCCTTTCTTGAAGGAATCATCGAGACTCCTTCAGAGGACACCACATGGCCGAGCACAATCATAGAAGTGCTGCCCAACTGACATTTTGACACTGATAGGTGCACATTATACTCCCTAAGCAAATTAAAGACCTTACGAAGTAGCCGAAATAAAGTAGGCTCGTCATCAGCACCGCCCACAATGTCATCAATAAGATTGCCTGCAATCTCATCACGAACAGGAGCCAAAATTTGCTCCATAATTGACTGAAAAATCATAGGTGCAGAAGATATACCAAACGGTAATCTAGTGAAGGCAAACGTACCAAGAGGGCAAATAAAGGCTGTTAGATATTGTGATTCATCAGAAATCCTCAACTGATGAAATCCACGACTCAGGTCAAGCTTGAAAAAATATTTTTTTCCGGCAAGCCGACCAAGTATGTCATCGACATACGGTAATGGGTACCGAGGCTCAACAATGATAGAATTGAGCCAAATCTTATAATCGACACATAATCTTATGTCCCCATTAGGTTTAGGGACAATTACTATTGGACTAGCCATTGGACTAGTAGTGGGGTAGATATACCCCAATTCCTGCAGCGTTGTAATCTCCTTCTGTAATGCTGCAAGAATCGCTGGATTCACGCGCCGTGGGTGAAAGGATTTGAAAGAATATCCGGGCTTCAGTTCCAACGCGATTGGTGGAACCTCTATATAGTCTGCTGGACTCAAGGCAGTGAATATAGACGCACATTCCCTGACCACATCCTTCAGTCCAGTACGATTGGGAAAGTCTGAGGCCACCAGGAGATCGAGTTCCTCCTCACTTAGCTCCCCTGGGTCCGTTCTCACCTCTAGAACCGATACCTCGTCAAAATAATCATCCTCCTCACAAAAAATATTATTTTTTGTAGGATTAGAAAATTC
>CAZFST010000066.1:0-3076 GCA_964522015.1 uncultured Fusibacter sp.
TCTATTTTTCAACCGTTTCCGCGATTTTATGTGTAGTTACTCCTAAAGTCAGGAATAAAGTCCAGTACGCGCAGCACTAAAAAAGCCCCCAAGGTCTTGACCTTGGGGGCTTTCATTTTTTGCATTTTGAATTTGCTCAATGTACCAAATCCTTAAAGTATAGTTTTTTGCTTTTTTATAACAGGCACTGTCCATCTATCCGTTTTATACAGTATATATCCAATAATTGATGTTAAAAAGTTGGAGAGAATCATACTGTACCAGATGGCATCAGGGCTACCGGGCATCAGTTGCTTAAATACCAAGATCAATGGGATTCGAAGAACCCATAAGCGGCCAAGTTGCATAAACATGGTCATCATGGTGTGGCCTGAACCTTGGAAAGTCCCTGTGAAGATGTTGAAGAAACCCATAAGGGGGATTGATAAAGTGATCAGAACAAGGTAGTAAGCACCCTGTCTAATGACCTCGGGGTCACCTGTGAAAACACCCATAATTGGGGTTGCAAAAAGAATCATGGGAATGCCACCGATGGTCAATAAGAGTGTGGCCAGTACCACTGCTGATTTGACAGCACTCTTTGCTCTTTGAATTTGTCCAGCGCCTAGATTTTGCCCAATGATGGTGGCAAGGGCGCCTCCGATACCCATGGCAGGCATGAGTATCAACCCGTTGACACGGTTGCCTATAGAGAAAGCCGTAATCGTGATATCACCTAGATCCACAATAAACATGTTCATCACAATAAAGCCAATGGCCTCCATGGCGGAGCCAAAAGAAGAGGGTAAACCGATTTTCAGTATAGACTTTGCATCTTGCCAAACTGGTTTAAGATCTTTGAGATGAAGTTGCATCTCACCGGGTTTTGCAAACATCCGGTACATGGCATAAGCTGTAAATAAGCCCCTTGAGACCACCATGGCCCAGGCGCCGCCTGCAACGCCCATATTCAGTGTGAAAATGAAAATTGGGTCTAAAATTATGGTGAGAATAACCCCGCTGACATTGAGTATCATGGGATTTAGGGTATCACCACTGCCGTTTCTAATACCATTATAGGCAAACATTAGAAAGAGGGTTGGTAAGCCAATCAAATTGATCAGCACATACTGATACGTATAATGGAAGAGACTATCGCTAATTCCGATAAGATGTAGCAAGGGTTCCAGAAATATAATGCCAAGAATCCCTAGAAGCACTGACAATACTAAATTGACCACTAGTATCTGACTAGCTACCCGTTTAGCACCAGCGGTATCCTGGCGTCCGGTATACTGAGCAATCATTGAAGTGGCTGCGATTGACATTCCCATGCCGAGGGATAGGGTTAAAAATGTAATTGGAAATGCCAGTTGGACACTGGCGACTTCCGTGGTTCCTAACTTGCCAATAAAAAAAGTATCGACTAAGCCATAAACCGTCTGCACCAAATTGGTGGCCATGACGGGAACTGCCATTGTGAGCATAGTCTTTTGTATATTACCATTGAGAATCTGATCGCGCTTTTGAGAAATATCCATGTTGTCAACGCCTCCTACTTAGTCTTTATACCATTTTTGAGCGGATAAAGCAATGTATTTAGACAGTCGAAGTAATAAACCGTTTCATGTGCTTGTAATTTTTTAACTGGATAGCAGCTCGCAATTTACCAACAAGGCTTGGCGCCAACCGGACTTTGTGCTAAAATAAATAGACCCCCTACGGAGGGGGTTGTGAATCAGTGGAATGGTTATGAAAGATGAGGCATAAGAATGGGAAAGCACATTATACATGAAGCAAAGCGCTGTTTACAGTGTAAGAATCCGAAATGCGTGGGGGCGTGTCCAGTTGAAACCGCCATCCCTGAAATGATAAAGCAACTTTTAAATGGCCAGATTCACGAAGCCGGTCAGCGGTTATTTGAAAACAATCCTTTAACCCTGGTTTGTTCCTTGGTTTGTCCCCACGAGAAGCAGTGCGAGGGCAATTGTATACTGGGCATCAAGTCAAGCCCCGTTCAAATTAGCTCCATAGAACACTATATCTCCGACTATAGTCACGAAAATTTGCAGCTCAAACCCACCCTAAAGCGGGAAGGACATTTAGCGATCATCGGTTCGGGTCCAGCGGGGATCACCATTGCATTTATCATGGCTATGAAGGGTTACAAGGTCACTCTCTTTGAATCAAACGAGAAAATAGGTGGGGTATTGCGTTATGGCATTCCAGAGTTTAGACTACCTAAGAGTATTTTAGACCGGATGCAGAGAAACCTCATCAAACTTGGTGTTCGCATCAGACCCAACACCTTAATCGGGCAGAACTTAACCCTGGAAGAGCTCTTTAGGGATGGCTTCAATGCTGTGTTTATTGGTACTGGGGTTTGGAAACCTAATAAATTGAATATTAAAGGTGAAACCCTTGGCAATGTCCACTTTGCCATCGACTATTTACGAAACCCAGAGGTCTATAAACTGGGGGACAGAGTGATTGTGATTGGAGCTGGCAATGTGGCCATGGACGTTTCAAGAACGGCTTTGCGTAATGGCGCAAAACATGTGCGGATCCTAAACAGACTAGGTGAGGACACTATAACAGCAAGGCAATATGAAGTGGAATATGCAAAAATTGATGGGGTTGTCTTTGAACACTTTAGGGCGCCTCTTGAACTGAAAGAAACCGGGGTTTATGTTATTAAAACGGAACTTGTTGATGGTGAAATGTGTCTTATTGAGGGGACAGAAGAATTAATTGAATCGGATTCAATCATCATTGCCGTTAGCCAAGGACCCAAAGCCAATATTGTCTCAACGACAAAAGGCATTGAAGTCAATGAACGGGGGCTTTTGAAAACTGATGAAACAGGCTCCACAACCCTAGAAGGTGTATTTGCCTCAGGTGATGTGGTAACAGGTGCACGGACGGTGGTTGAGGCTGTTAAGTATTCAAAACTAGTAGCAGATGAAATTGCACAGTACATTGATAGTCAGTTCAACGAAGATAGCAACATTTAGAAGATCAAAAAACAAAACCACCCATGATGGAGGCCACTGAAAAAATAACCCTTTTTCAGTCCTTAAAAAAAGAAAACATTAAA
>CAZFST010000067.1:0-2849 GCA_964522015.1 uncultured Fusibacter sp.
AATTGATGCGACCGGGAATTATCGTTTGGATTATCTCTACCGGGCAGAAGGTGAAAAGAATATCCCTATCTTTGAGCTGGCTTATCAGCAGGTGACGATCACTGATGATTAAAGACATCAGTTTTTCAAGCAACGCTCGGCGCAACCGCCCACGTTACCGCTTGACCGCCTCGTCCAGGCGGGTCTTGAAGCGCAAGAGCAAGAACATTCCGTGCTGCATTCACATCCCGGTCAATAACTAAACCACAGGTAGGACATTGATGGATACGAACACTCAAACCCTTATGAACCATCTCACCACACATGCTACACACTTGGGAGGTGTTGCGTGCGTTGACAGCCAATACTTGAACACCAGCCTCTTCCGCTTTGTATTCAAGCAATTGACGCAACTCACCCAAACCCGCATCATGCGAAGAACGAGACATGTGTTGGTTTTGGATCATAAACTTCAAATTCAAATCTTCGATAGCAATCAGGTCATGATCTCTAACCAGTTGATTAGCAATTTTATGCAGAGAATCTTTTCGCTGATTGGTGATTTTTTCATGCAAGTCACTAATCTTTGTGTATGTCTGCTTTTGTCTGTGACTGCCTTTCTTCTGCCGAGATACGTGTCGCTGCAATCGGCGAAACTTCTGCAAATTATTTTCGAGCAATCGGGGATTACCGATCAGTTCTCCAGTAGAGAGAGCCAGAAGACTGTTCAGCCCCATGTCGATTCCAACTTGATGGCCAGTTCCTTGATGAACCCTCGTTTGTTCTGGGATTTCCAGCATCAGACAAATATACCAACGAGAATTTACCAGTTTGATGACGACATGCTTCAGAATAGCCCCTTTTGGGAGAGGGCGGTGATAGCAAATTCGTATTTCACCTACATTCTGGATGTAGAAACACATACGCCCTTGTTCCTTCTGGCGCAACTTGCATCCGTCTCCGTAAGTGAACTCCATGCTCTTGAAGCGATTGTGACCTTTGAAACGTGGAAAACCTGGGGTTTCGCCAACTTTCACACGACGAAAGAACGCTTGGAAAGTCTTATCCAGGCGGCGCAACATATGTTGCAAGCTGGATGCATTCAATTTCCCAAGTGTTTCTCGGGAAACTCGACGCAAATCTCGGAAATGTGCCCACTGGGCTGTGTATCCAATCCCAATACCTGTTTTTTGATAGGTGGTAATACGCTGCTCCAAGGCGGTGTTATAGACCAACCTGGATTGCCACAACAGGAAATTCAGGGCTTGAGTTTGTTCAGAAGAAGGACGAAGGAGATATTTATACGTGCGAATCACAGAACAATTGTACTACAAAATAATTTCGACGCTTCAATCGCCTCTTCATAAGAAGAGTAAGGTGTGGTTTTCTTTGCTACCTATTTGCAAAACACAATACTGAATTTATTAGAAAGGATATTAATGAATCGCTTTTTCAAAACAATTCTTATTATAGTTTCACTCATTCTATTTGTTGGATGCCTGGTTTTTGTTTTCGTGAATCTCAATGCTTCTATGAAGGTGGATCCAACACCTATAAAAGTCGAGGTTTCGGAGGATGTTAATCGAACAAAGCAGGAGCTGGAAGACAAATTACGGAACGCTCCCTGGCAGGGTCTGCGGTTTATTCGAGATGAACGAACCTGGCGGTTCTACGGAGTGGCAGGTGAGACCAAGCAAATTGATTTCATCCAACCATTCAGTTTAGTTAAAGTCTATTACCTCGAAGCGGATGGTGATCTGAGCTTTACCTGGGCAGCGACGGAAATCCAATTTGCAGGAAAGCCTGCATATTCCCTGACTTCTCAACCCATTCGGGAAAGCCAATTGATAGCAGTCCAATTGAAGGGTGATTATGTCACCCAGAACGGGGTGTATTGGGAGGATTGCGATTCTAATTATTGTCGTCTGGCCCAGATGATCGACACCATGCTCGTGCTCGATGACCAGGGAACCGGTTTATCTAACGGGTTTATCCGCTATGGCTGGGAACCGCCGACCTATCCCTATTACGGCTTCCTGTGCTGGCAAATTCTATCCGCAGAAAACAACCAGGAAAATCTCCTGACTGCCAAATGAGTGGAGTGAATATGGAACCGTGTGATTATCAGCGAAACATTCAATCCATCACCAACCCTGAAACCGGGCAGCAGGAATTCAAAGACCCTCAGCATCCTCTAGCTCGTAAAGATGGAATGGTGATGTTAAGCCGGCACTTGATGTCGCTCTGTTTAGGGCGGTGGCTGCATCCTGGAGAGATTGTCATTTACAGGGATGGAAATCCTCAAAACCTAGCTAGTGAAAATCTGGTGCTTACGACCCTGTCGAAACTAGCTCACCGTTTTCGGGGAAATTCAGCGATTTTGCATTGTCCATACTGTGGGTTGCCCTTCAAAGTTCCTCCCTCTCAAAAAAACCGGCGTGTTTACCACAATGACACCTGCCGCAGACTTGCATCGCGTAAATTTGAGATTGATCCGGAAGAATTACGCCAGATGGTTTGGGAAATTCCTACTACCCAGATCGCCAGCTTGTACGGTGTTTCAGATAAGGCGGTTGAAAAACGTTGCCGAGCATTGGGTATATCCAAACCGCCGCGTGGTTATTGGACCAGACCGGAACGTGAAAGGGTCTCCCAGGAGGAGCAGGTATGAGTCCGTTTCGATTATTGATTGATGCCGGGGCTATATTTCTAGCCGGTGGCATCTTTCTGACGCTTTACAACACTTTACTGACTGGTATTGAAATTGTTGTGAAAACTTGGCGCAGGACATTTATGTCTTGGGCAAGCCGGCGGCTGCGAGCCATGGGTGTCATTCAAGATAAGCCATACCAGGCACAACACGAATTGGA
>CAZFST010000068.1:0-2784 GCA_964522015.1 uncultured Fusibacter sp.
GGAACCAATTTGTCACCCAGGGACCTTGACTTGAAAGACAGTCGCTACGTTTTAACATCTCTTTGCCAGCAACTCGATATGAGGCAAGCGGCTCTAACAGCTTGGGAATGGCGGAGGAAGGGACTGTCGGGAGTGTTGGAGGGTTTTAAAGGTGTTGCCCAAGCGGGAGCTTGGGAACGAGGATAAAAACCATCTCTTGTCAAAAAGTACGCGAAAACCGGATGAACCATTTTAATTAACTCTGAATAATTCAAAATAATTCAAATAATAATTCCTTGTCAAAATTAAATCCGATTTTATTGCACTCCGTTGTCAAAATATGGCTGCTTTGCCAGGCGGCGCCTACACTTCCGGGTATTTCTTCCAGAGAAAAACCGGGGTTGACGTGGGTTTCCTTACAGACGGAATCAGTGAATGCCCCCTTGGTTTCTTCGGCTTCTTTAGCCTCAATGGTTACATGTTGTTGTCCATCATCCAATCGTTTAGTTGTTCCCACGCCTCCCGTGCGATCTCCAGGGCTGACGGGGGTTTGGCCTGGCTGCACAGATGTACCAGGTTCGACGGTTCCTCTGTCGCTGTCCCCTCGAATACCCGCATCACCAGGTTGGGTTTGTCCGTCCTGTCCAGAACGTTGTCCAACATTTCCAGCAGTTCCTCCCCCGGGGACCCCGGTTTCGGTGTCCACATCTCCTTCTCCCTCCACCAGTCCAGGAGTTGCAGGAGATACAGGTCGTGAGGGTTGGGGCTGGGACGGAGTTTTAGTTGGAGTAACGCCCGCTTGGACGCTTGGTTGCCTACCGAGTTGTTTTCCGGCAACGGTTCTGGCATCTTTCACACCCTCCAGGAGAGGAATCAAGTCCTTGGTGCTCTCGACGGCGCCGGCCACCGGGTTCTGAGTGGTGGGGCCGGTGCGGTTTCCGGTGAGGGCAGACGGCAGATTGCCCTCTACAAAAGCGTTACTCGCTTTCTCCCGGGCGATCTCCCCCTGAGCCGGGGTTGGTGGTAGGGGGTCCCAATTAGGCAAGCTCGCGGGTTCAAATCCAGCCGCCAGGATACAGATGGTGAAGTGCCGGGACCGGCCCGGCTTGTCGGGATTAAACCCTAAGTCCCCGCTTTCATCCAGGTATAAAAACCACGGTCCGGTCATGGTAGGGGATTAGCTTTTGGTCCAGGGGTAGCAGGAATCTTTCAAGACCTGGTAGTTGGCGTTTAGGGCCGGTTCCATCAACACAATGGCGACCAGGCGCCGGGCCATGTGGGTGACTTCCCGGACCTCTTCCAAGATGAGGGGGCGGCCCAGGAGATCGCGTTCCCGGTAGCTGAGCCATTTTTTGATGACCTGGTAGCCGCCGATGTAGTAGCCCCAGACCTTGGCCGGGATGTTGGACCAGTAGGCCGTGTCGTTCAGGTAGATGTCGCAGGTGGTTCCCCCCAGATGCGAAAGCGCCTGCTCCAGGGTGAGGCCCAGGGCTGCGGCGCCTTCCCGGATGGCCACTGATTCTTCCAGGGTGTAGTCCCGGGTGATCACCTTGCCTTTGCCGGGCATGGTTACGCCGTCTTTGCCGCCATGGCCCCACCCCACGGTCAGGGCCAGGTCCCCGGCGTCCGGGTTCAGGACCCCGCCGCCCACTTTGGAGATCACGGCCAGGGATTTCAGTTCCGGCCGGATGGCGCCGGCGGTTACCCCCGGGACCGGGGTTTTCGGGTCCAGCAAGGCGGCCAGTTCCCGGCCTAACTCCGCGGAACGCTCCAGGGCTTCCCGGGTGTCCGGCAGGGGAATCCGGGGCCAGTCCTGGCGGATGCCGTCGGCGTTTTCCGTGAGGTAGGCCGGGGCATAGCCCACGGCCAGGGCATGCATCCAGATAAGGCCCGCGGTTTCGGGGTCGGCGTCCGGGTCCGGAAGGCCCAGGGCGGCCAGGTAAGACCGGGCCGCGGGGGAGAGATTGGCTGTAGAATCAGATTCATTCGGTTCATTAACTGTGAAAAAGTTATTCTGTTTGTTATTCCTGTTGGCATTGGTTGCGTAAAGAGACATGAGCCTTATAGGAAATGCGATGGCATGGCCTTTCATGCAATCACGCGCCATTAAATTACGGGTGAAAAAAATCGGTATCCCTTCTGGGCTTGCTACACCTGAGGGCCTGGTTAATAAAAATGCATTGCCCTGCCAGCATTGTTTGTATAATTCTGGACGAGATCGTTTCCAAACATTTGGTATAGGAGAATAATAGCACCAGCGATTATCGTGAGGACGGAAAAGATAACGGCGAATGTTCGAGGCAACGAATTTATCTTCTTTTTGAGCTTCTTCCCTGATGTTCTTTGGTTCAAAAGCAGCGCTCTTTCGGGAAAGGCCCGTGCCCAACAGAACAAACTGGTCCCATGATACATTTCTGTCAAAATATTGCCTCATAAGAATAGACAGATCGTTCCGGTCTAAACTTATCAGTGCACCTGCTCTATCTTCATCCATTCCTTGTATTGGCGGTTCTGAGCATAAATCAGTTAATTTAGGCCACTCTAAGTAGTGGGCCGCCACTTCTGACGGGCGGAAAGAAAAACGATTGCTCTTTTCAGGGTTAACTGGTTGATACTGGGTTTCGAAATCTTGCTCCTTAAGGCTTTCCAGCAGGTCGGCCCTTTTGGTGGCCCCCCAAAACTGCCGAAAATGAACCCCGGGGTTCTCGTCCCGAGTAGCCTTGCGCACCATCAGGCAGACGGCCGTGCCTACCCGGATACCTTCCCGGTTGTATTCCGTGGAAAAGACGCTGGGGTCGGGCTTGC